>CAJXSR010000007.1 GCA_913061275.1 uncultured Paracoccaceae bacterium
AGCATAACCTTGCCAAGGTTAGGGTCGAGAGTTCGAATCTCTTCGCCCGCTCCAAATAAAATCAAAGGGCTGCGACATTAGTTGCAGCCCTTGGTTTTTCTATGCCCTAAAACAACGTTTCAAATTTACGTAAGCTCGGCCAACGCTTATGGTTGGTTTGTATTAGAAATTTTTGCACCAAATCTAGGTGTTACAGCCACAGTATTGGAAAAGGTCTTAGCTGTTAGGCCGCCCCAAGAAAATTTTGGCACAAATGGAACCGCACTTTGGATCAAAATAACGGTTTCGCCGTCCATCAAAACGGGGATAAAACTATCAGGAATATTGTTAACACTTGTAAGCGGCGTTGCATTATTCGTGGCAACTGACCAACCGATAGACATGTCATCGTTTGACATTTCTATGCTAGAGACAACAATAGACGGCAGTGCTCCATCCGCATCAACGATGGCATCAAAAACACTACCAACAACAGCAATATAGGCGTCATTAACAACAGTTTGCCGTGAAACCAGATCAATCGCCGTATAAGTGGCTTTGGATGCACGTAGATAAGTTTTGAAGCCATCAAAAAATGAATTACTGCCAACAATCCATAAAACGAGCAATGGTGTTAATGTGACCAGTTCCAATGTGATGGCACCACGCGTATTTTCTTTGAAGTTACGTAAGCATTTATAGATAAACCGCATTATAAAGGCTCCACAACATAGGCAGAGTCGGCGACTAATAAAACACCGCCGCTGTCATCAACCGCAAAAATACCACTTAATGCAGTGGGAAAATAACGATCCACAACAAGGCAGGCACGAATATAAACAATATCATTTTGCGCCCCTGCGGCAAATGAAACTGCCGGTGTGCCTTCGCTGCTTCTGTCTATGCATGTCGCACTGCCAGATGGGGCAAAGCTGCCAGATGTGTTAATCGGACTCATTTCAACAAATAAGTTAGTCTCACAATCCTTGATTAAAGTTGCGATCGCGCATACCTCATTTTTGAAATACGTATGCCCACTTTCACCATCCGCAACACCGTTCAAGCGCACGTCACGCACGACCCTATCCAACGCATTTTCCAGCACCACATATTTGGACATCATCAGTCCCGAATCGAATGTGGCAAAAATCAACGTCATCATAAAAGGAAAGGCTATGACAAATTCTATCGTTGCCGTTCCACGTTCATTACCAGCAAAAAACCGTATTAATTTGAACATCGCTTTCATACCAATCTCACTGTGTAAGCTTAAGTTTTTGCACAGAAACAGCGATTGAAGCAAAAGCGGTTGCAATGTCAGTTGTGTCAACATCGTAATAATTGCTAAGTGATGTTGCACAGTTTTTCAAAAGGGTTTCCGCCGAAGATGGCGCACTAAATGCGATTGTGTAAACCACGATACCATTAGATTTCGCAGCAAAACATGCATCTAACATTTGCGCATCAGCCTCTGAGGATGAAGAATATGTAGTTTCGGCATAAGACCAGCTTTCGCCGATGGTTCGACCGTACCCATATGTCGACATCATTTCCCAAACTTCAGGCCAAGTATAGTTTAATTGATAGCCGTTTTCGCCAGAAACTGCAGTCGGGTCACCTGGCAATGTTGACGAATATGTACCCTGAGAATAGCCATTATTGACTTTGTAATATTTACTGTTCTCAGGCTTATATATATAATACCCGCTGTTATCGACGGTTTCGGTGGTTGTCGTAGTTTCGTAGTGACAATAGTAACTGTACCAACCCCGATTGATAAAATACCATTCCATCCAGCTGTCTGTACAAACAGCTTCATATTCCGTTACTTCTTGTTCAGATACATCGTTTACATAGTACATCCTAGACGCGCCGGAACGAAAATCATCTTTCAGGTCATAATGGCTCATGTTCTGACCATCTGTCATAAGGATTAACACTTTTAAAACCCCGGACTCTGAATATTCAGTAGGGATAGAGGCCACCTCACCACCAATATCAGCGCCAACGCCATTTGAAGATGGATCCAATAGTGCAACACCCCATTTTGCGCCTATATGTGACGCGGTAGAACCTGTTGCCACCAAAGAGTTAATCTTGGTTTGTAAATCTGTTATAGATGTCGAAAATGGCATGATTTCCGCATAGGTTGCGGTTTTACAATCGCCAAAATTATGACCAGTTTGAAAGCCACCGTCATAAGAATAATAGGGCAACTGACGCTGTGTTGCTGACATATCAATGCCTGGCAAGCTATAATCCGCATCATCAAAAATCATACACCGTGTATTGGTGGTAAGTCCTTCGGTTGCATATAAATCCCACATGCTTTGCGGTACAGATACATTGGTTGAGTAAGGCACAATACTGATTGAGGTCAGACTTTCATCATCATCAATAATAACAGTATCAATAAATGTATTCGCAGAGGTTTGCAGACTGGCAATTTTTGAACCTGACATAGAGCCAGATACATCTAATACCATAGAAATTTCCAAGTTTGGAATTTCTTCTGATGCACGACTGCTAGCAGTGACATCCAACGTGTTGATACCCGTAAGACGTAAGAAATAGGTATCAATCGTCGCAGTCGCCACCGCAGAAACCCTGCGCCCCGTCAAGGTTACGCTGGTATTATCTTCATCCATTGACACGCTGAATGTCGCAAGGGTTTCAACCTTGTTCATGTAATCTTCAACAACATCGGCTGGGTCTTGCGTTTGGCGCATAGAGGCCGCTGCAATTACTGCGCGGTCCAGATTATATTGAATACTGCTGCGCACTGCTTCAAATCGAATGAAATCAATCGCTGCACCTGACACAAGAAGCATTGTGGTGAAAGTCATCACAATGAACACAGAAAAAGACCCACGTTCATCACGCTTAAATGTCTTAAATAGATGGCTTAGGTACTGTACCATAATGCGTTCCAATATACGTTCTTCGGATTCGTAACCTGCTTAATATGGATGAGTGTCTGGGCTTAAATTGGACCATACTTAGACAATAATCGTATTTTATGTGGACAAATTATGGTAATATATCATTAGAACAGGTTCATTTTCCGTTCAAATGTGGCGCGGTTAATACATTGTTATTAAAGTGTTAATTTATTTTTAATCACTTACATCAAAAACAACATGGCGCAATCCACATAGTTTCGTCACCAAAACAAGTAACAATTAACCCTATACTAAAGACATTGTTTCTTATTGCTGAACACATACATAAACCCGTAACCTCTAAATTGGTTACCAAGTAGTTTCGCAGTGATATTGTGGTTACAACAATTCAACCCCTGTTACGATTTCTTGTTGTAAAAGTAATAGCTTGTCAGAAAACTCTTTGGTTTGTGTCGGATTGATCGCCCCACCTACACCCATACGTTTTCCTATTCGCCAATACACGCCTGGCAACCACTTTATGCTGGCCTTTTCATGTAGTCTTAACAAAAAACCATTAGAGGGTTTTATTGAAAACCACCCCCGATCAACAAGTGCAATATTTGACAAGCTGCATATAATTTCACATTGATCGTCATACAAACCATCGCGTTTTAATAGCAAAGCAGCATTGGGAAACCGTAAATTAGCCTGTACCTGCCAAAGAAAAATACCTGCTAACGACAACAAGATAAGTTTCAACACGATAGACTGTGCAGGATCAGTGATAGCAAAATAGATCATCACCCCCGCTGAAAGGCATAAAATAAATATACTGAAAAAACGACGGCTAGCCGATGGTTGAATTTTCACGATATAATTTGTCATTATTACAGACCCAGCTCAATGATACATTGCCATAGCTAGCCTTTAGCAGAAGTATAACACAAGCTATAACAAGCTTTTTTAAGCAACCCCTTTAGGAACAATCTCATAACCCGGCTCTTCAGGTTCATCATCTGTCATTTCAGCGGGAAAACCAGCGGCCCGTATATCCAGACCTGTGGCATCTTCCAGCCGCCGTATTATATTGGGTGAAAATTCGCGTGCGCCGTAACGCGCGATGCCGTCTTTGAATATCTTAATCATCAAAGGATTAATTTCCAACGGCACATTCGCGCGATCTGCAACATCTTGAAACAGGCCAATATCTTTTAAAACCAAATCCATTGTAAAACTGATGTCACGCGATCCGTTCAATATAACCTGACTTTCAGTTTCATGTACAAAGGATGTACCAGAGCTAATTTTCATCGCTTCATACGCCGTATTCAAATCCATTCCAGCTGCTTTTGCCACCACCAAAGCCTCACAGCAGGTGATAAGGTTGGCAGTTGCCAGAAAGTTTGTTAGCACTTTTAACACACTGGCAGAGCCAAGATCGCCTGTGTGCAACACCCGCCTGCCCATGGTTGTCAGCAAAGGTAATATGCGTTCAAATGTTGCGCGGTCACAGCCAGCAAAGATCGAAATATTGCCAGTGTCAGCACGGTGGCACCCACCAGAAACTGGGCAATCAACGGCTGCCCCACCTTTGGCTGCTACTTTGGCACCCAAGCGTTTAACCTCGGCTTCATCCGTGGTGGACATTTCCATCCAAATTTTACCGTCAGTCATGCTTTCCAGCAACCCGCCCTCGCCTTCCATCACAAGTGCGGAAGCTGCGGGGGATGGTAGGCAAGTAATCACAGCATCACAATCGCGCATCATTTGTGCAGGGTTTTGCCCCTTAGTAGCACCAAGAGCGACCATTTTATCCACTAAGGCCCCATCCAGATCATGAACAGTTAAATCTATGCTATTACGCAACAGGCTGCCAGAAAGCTTGCCCCCAACATTCCCCAAACCAATAAAACCAATTTTCATGATAGCGCCTTTTTACAGATTGTTTTCATCCACTATGTAATAGTGTTTGCGCTAGGATTGTCAGCTTCCGACATTAAGCGCACATAAATGACGCCTTTCACTATTTAGCAACAGAGCGTTCCACACTCATATCTTTCGAATTATCCCCCCTTGGATTATTGTGACTTACAAAGGAGTATCTTAATCATGTCAGTACGCCCCGTAAAATCTACAAACCTAGGCCAGCCCACAATAGAAGGGGCAGGTGTGGAATTATACCGCGCTTTTGGCTTTAGTAACCCTTCAGCGCTAGATCCGTTTTTGTTATTCGATGATTTTCGCAACGATAATCCTGCGGCCTTTCAAAAGGGCTTTCCTTGGCATCCACATAGGGGCATTGAAACAATCACATATGTTTTAGCAGGCTCTGTCACGCATGATGACAGCTTGGGTAATTCAGGTGAATTAAAATCTGGTGACATTCAATTAATGACTTCCGGGTCGGGGATTTTGCATCAAGAAATGCCCAAAGGAAACGCCAAAGGGCAAATGCATGGGTTTCAATTATGGGCAAATCTGCCGCGTGACCTAAAAATGACGGCCCCACGTTATCAAGATGTATCTGCCGCTGAATTGCCAGAAATAGTTGAAGATGATGGAACTCGCGTAAAAGTTATAATCGGCTCATTTTGGGGTAAATCAAGCCCCATAGACGGCATTGCGGCTGATCCACAATATTTGGATATTTATGTGCCCCCCGGTGTCAGAAAAACCTTCCCAGTCGATACATATCGCAAAGCATTTGCGTATGTTTTTGATGGGGAAGGCGTATTTGATTATGCCTCTGCCCCGCGCGGTGTTTTAACCGAAAAAGAAGTTGCAGGCGAAGAGGTGAATATACGCGATATGTCTGGTAACCGTAGTTTGGTTAACTTTGATACGGGCGACAGTGTAACGGTTCAGGCAGGTGAAAAAGGTGTGAGGTTTTTATTGATCTCTGGAAAACCGATTGAAGAACCCGTTGCATGGCACGGGCCGATTGTGATGAATACCCGCAAAGAATTGCAACAAGCGTTTGAAGAGTTGCAAAATGGGACTTTTATCAAACCTGCGCATTAGAGCGATAAGCCCATTAAATCAGATTAAACCAATACAGCCCGCCAACCAGTGCGGCTGTAAACATCAAAATACGCGCAGCAAATTCTGCCACCCACAAATAACGTGCCCGGGTACGGGTGCGTTTTATATCCACCTCACCAAGTTGTAACAGGCTAGAACGGCGAATTGCCTCTAGTTTATGCAAATCGACCTGCCAACGACGTTTAGGGTGTTTAGTGCGGTTTTCCGCTTCAAACAGATATTCCAGATTTTTTTCAAATCCGCGCGGCAATTTCCTGCGTGCTTTTGCAATCATAGATTTCAAATCTTGGTCTTTAAACCCAAATTTTTTGCCAATAGCTTGGCCGATTTCGGCTTGCACCGATTCAATAGATAGCTGCACCATAGTCATTCCCCAAGCGTGCAAACTATGTATCGCCCTTAGCGCAAACTACAAGCCGTATCAGAAAACTACATTATGGGTGTCCCAGTTCTAACACATCCCCCTCGGATGTGCGCAGGTACGCTAGATCAAGTTCTGACAAATCTGGCAACCTGTACATGCTTAATTTGCGGCTGGTTTGTGCGACTTTTATGTAGGTCATTTTTTGCCTGACACAATCCAGTGCCGCATGAAAAGACTTTCCATCGGTTTGCAAAGACCCCGCTTCTATTCCGCATTTTGTGGCATATGATATTGCTTTTACTGCCATTTGTGCAAACACAGTAAAATCAACAGGCCTGTCTGTTAGACGAATTGCAGTTGCATTATCTTCTTGGGCGAAGACTACAAATGTTGTGGCTCCCACATCAACAAAATGCCCGCCACGGCTGACAGTTTGGTTTGATGTGGCGCAACCAGATAGAAGAACGCAACTCACTAAACAAAATACCTTAATCGCGCGCTCTCCTTATTTGGTCGTATCAGGAATATTGTGCAGCATGATTAAGGGAAGCCTAATATAGCTAGGCGGCAATTATGCAGATATAAGATAAATTTTGCCTGTATTTTGGGCTAGTTTACAAAAAACAAAGCGATCATTTTCAACCCCTTCATTTTAAAGAAACAATGCAATAATGGGCGGATTACTCTTAGCCACGTGAGTAAAGATTAATTCAAATCGGCCCTAATTATTGGGTAACAACTGGCATCATCCTGCGTGTTGCAAACGAACAGTGACCAAGACAGCCACATACGCTACTGGTTCATAGAAACAGATAACAGAATAATCAGGTGTCGTTCTTATTCAGCATTGGTTTCTTTAAATCCTTGCGAAAGCGGCCTTCTTGGTGCTTGTTCAGCTTGGTCACTTTCTTTTCTTTCTTATCGCGGTACGGGTTTTTATCCGACTGCGAGCGTATGAATAAGCGAATGGGCGTTCCCGGCATATCAAAACCTTCGCGTAATCCGTTGACCAGATAACGTTCATAACTTGTCGGCAATAGATCAGGATGCGAACACATCGCGACAAATGTAGGCGGGCGGGTTTTGACTTGCGTCATATAACGGATGCGAATGCGACGACCACCGGGTGCGGGTGGTGGATGCATTTCCAGCATACCTTCCAGCCAGCGATTAAGCTTTGAGGTACTTACGCGACGGTTCCATATTTCATGCGCGTTAATGATCGCTTTGTGCAAGCGGTCTAGCCCCCTGCCCGTTTTTGCAGAAACTGTTACCAAGGGTGCGCCACGCAGTTGTGGCAACAAACGTGAGAACTTCTCACGGATGTCTTTCAGTTTTTCTTGCTTATCGTTTTCAATATCCCATTTATTAACGGCAATAACCACTGCACGGCCTTCACGCTCGGTTAGATCGGCAATGCGTAAATCTTGTTGTTCAAACGGAATTTCAGCGTCCAGCAATACCACGACAACTTCAGAGAATTTCACCGCACGCAAACCATCTGACACAGACAGTTTTTCCAGTTTTTCCTGCACCTTGGCTTTCTTACGAATTCCCGCCGTATCCCAAATACGAATAGGCGTGCCTTCCCAGTTGAAATTAACCGAGATCGCATCACGCGTGATGCCTGCCTCTGGCCCCGTCAGTAAGCGTTCTTCTTGCAGAATTTGGTTAATCAATGTGGATTTACCCGCATTGGGCCGTCCGATGACAGCTATTTGCAATGGTTTCTCTTTTGAGATTACCCGCTCAGCCCCACCACCTTCTTCATCAATGTCTACACTGGTTTCGGCCTCAATCATACGATCTTTGAATTCCTGCGCAATCGGGCGCAGCACATAACCCAACTCATCTATACCTTCGCCGTGTTCGGCTGATAGCTGTACCGGTTCACCTAAACCAAGCGAAAAGGCATCATAATAACCTACATCACCCGCTTTGCCTTCGGCCTTATTTGCCGCTAGAATAACACGGGCAGATTTTTTACGCAGGATTTCGGCAAATACGCGATCAGCTGGCAATACCCCGTCACGCGCATCTATCATAAACAGACATACATCGGCCATATCAACGGCGCGTTCAGTAAGTGCGCGCATACGGCCCTGAAGACTTTCATCCGTGGCTTCTTCAAGACCAGCGGTATCAATCACTGTAAAGCGCACATCCGCAATACGGGCATCACCTTCGCGCAGATCACGGGTAACGCCTGGTTGGTCGTCAACCAGTGCCAAACGCCTGCCAACCAAACGGTTGAACAGGGTTGATTTGCCCACATTCGGGCGCCCTACAATAGCGAGTGTGAAACTCATAACTTTAGCCTTATCATTTATAAAGGCCTTTACAGGGCAATTTACCTATTTGAAAGCTTGGATTTGGCCATTCCCAGATAGAATGTATAGAATGCCGTTCACAATAGCGGGTTGTGATGCCGCACCACCTGCAATTTTAACCGATCCCAGTTCCGCACCCGTAGATGCGTTAAAGCTGCGAACAGCGCCATCACTGCTGGCAACAAGTAAACGGTTACCAGCCAAGACAGGGCCATAATGCACATGCGCTTCGCGGCGACGTTTTCCAGATTTCAGATAGCCCGGCAATGAAACTGCCCAAACCTCACCACCTGTAGCTGCATCAAGACGCTTTAGTTCAAACCCGTCTGTAACCATAAAGACAGAGCCGCCGACAGCCCACACAGGGCCATAAGCGCCATCGTTCACTGTCCAGTTGCGCCCACCTGTTTTACGATCAATAGAAATTAAGCGTCCAGCTTGGTTTGCGGCATAAACTGTATCACCTGCAATTACCGGATCACCTGAAATAGCCCCGACAAAGCCGCGTGCAATTCCTTTGCGTCCACCTGTTACAGCCGCGCTCCAAACCCGTGCACCAGTACTAATATTTGCCCCAACCAATTCACCTGATGTGAACGGAATAACCACAAAATCGCCAACAGCGGCGGGTGTGCCTGCACCTGACAGGCCTGATGATGTGCCACCGCTTTGAATTTGCCAGCGAATACGGCCATTGGCCAATTCCAGTGCAACGGCTTTATTATTAAGTGAAACCGCTATCGCCAAACCATCTGAAACCAAAGGTGCAGATGAAATTGCAGCATTTGTGCGATGACGCCATAAAATGTTACCTGTTGCGGGATCAATGGAAATGACTTCGCCAAAACCTGTCGTTGCAACTAAAACACCACCACCAAAGGCCAAACCGCCGCCTGATGTATCACTGCCCTTGTCCCAAGCGGGTGTTAGATCACGTGACCAAAGTGTTGCACCTTGTAGGCTGAAGGCTCGCACGCCTGCATTGGCATCCAGTGTATAAACACGCCCAGCCGCGACAATCGGATCAGATGTAAGACGGTTTTTCTTACTGTTGCCTGCCCCAATGTTTTGCGACCAAGACTTAACTAAGTTTGCCGTTAAAGCAGGATGTGACACAATATGTGCTGTCGAGCCGTTTTTATGTGTCCACTGGCTATAATTTTGTGCAGGTGGTGTTGAAATCTGTGTGACTTTAACAGGGGCCAGTTGTTCTGTGGGTTCAACTACATCTTGCGCATTTGCGTCCCGTATATCCAAACGAGTACCTGGCAAAATCGGTTCTTTCTTCGCACACGCACTGATCGCAAGACCAGCGGTTAGCATCAAAACCAGAACCCTCTGGTGCACCCCTATTTTTGCCATATCGAAAAACTCTCTTATTGCTCGTTTGTTTTTATATATTGTGCAGTTTAATTGCCAGAAAGCAACTGCGTCTGTGCGGGTATTTCACCACCCAGCGAAACCAGTAACTGTAAGGCGCGTTGACGTAGCTCTGCGGTAATTCCTGGTTCAACCAAAAGCTGGTTCAACTGGGCCAGTGCACCAGATGTGTCACCTGCATCCAGCAATGCCACCGCGATCTGTTCCATGGCAACTTGACGAAATGCACCGCCAGCCACGGCAAGTTCATTCAAAGACGCCATGCGTTCTACTTGATCCATAGTACTGCCGCCAATTATCAATGCCTTTAACAAAGCCATTTCGCGATAGACATGCGATGTGTTTTCATCTTTTGAAATAGCCATCAAAGCTGCAAAGGCTGCATCATTCTGGCCATCGCCTACTAAAATTGCCGCTTTTTGGAAAACCATAATAGCCGAAGTATCGCTTGAAGATGTACTTAACGCATCCAGTGCTGCCACTTGTGCGTCAACAGTTTCTTGGCGCAAAGCTGCTGAAATTGCATCACCCCGCGCACGGGCCTCTGTCGTTGCCGTGCTTTTTGACCATTCAGAGTAAGCTGCGCCGCCCACAGCAATCACCACAATAAGGCCAGCTATCCAACCATACTTTTTTAAATTGCCATAAAGTTGATCCTTGCGAACCGCTTCGGTGACTTCTTCGATAAAACCATCTGTATCGCTCATCGGCGTGCCTCATAATATTTTGGCGAACACTACAAGACAATGCAGGGAAATGCCAAGCCAGATTAAAGCGTATTAATCGCTTTCTTTGGCTTTATAGGTATGTTCGTCCGCAGGGAAAGACCGATCACGGACTTCATCCGCATATCGCGTGATTGCATCGCGCATCATATCTTCCATATTTCCGTAACGTTTTACGAATGTTGGCACCCGTGGAAACAGCCCTATCATGTCTTCAAACACCAAAATTTGCCCGTCACATTCAGCAGATGCACCAATGCCTATGGTAGGAATTTCAATAGCTTTGGTGATTTTATTTGCCAGATGCACTGCCACGCCTTCAACAACAACCGAAAAAGCCCCTGCAGCTTCCACCGCTTTTGCATCTTCAATCACAGCATCAAACTGATCTTGCCCACGCACAGCTTTAAACCCGCCGGCCGTATTCATTTGCTGCGGCATCAGCCCGATGTGTGCCATAACAGGGATGCCACGCGTTGACAGATAGGAAATGGTCGCAGCCATTTCACGCCCACCTTCCAGTTTCACCGCCGTACAGCCCGTTTCTTTGATAATGCGCGATGCGTTGCGAAACGCCACTTCGGGGCTTTCTTCAAAACTACCAAAGGGCATATCCACCACCACAAGTGCTTTTTGCGCCCCGCGCATCACGGCCTGCCCGTGCATAATCATATGTTCCATCGTAACCCCCAACGTATTGGGCATTCCGTGGATCACCATGCCCAAACTGTCACCGACAAGGATCATATCGGCCTGCTCATCTACCAGATGGGCCACATGTGCGGTATAGGCAGTCAGACAGACCAAAGGTGCGCCAGCTTTGCGCGCCCGAAACGCAGGCACAGTCATTATTTTCTTTTTCGCATAGTTTTCTGATACTTGCTCTGGGTCAGACACGGCTGATTTTTTTGATAAGGTGCTGGTTGTAGACATATTTAGAACCTTTATTGTGTTTCTTGGGTATGTTAATCTTAGCTAATGATTTCTAGATATTATAGCCCTGAATTCTGCTTGAGTTTTTTCTTAGGGTAACTCTTGTATTGTTTTCAAATACAGTATTTAAAATAATCGCATAATACCTATCTTGCAGCTAATATTTATACGGCGTATTTTCGCCAAACATTAAAAATCAAATTCCTTGTGCCCACTGGAGATATCAATGCGCCCTATTCCTATTCTTCTGGCTTTAATGGTATGTGCGGCAATCTCGTATTTTATCTTAAAGGGCGGCAATACCGTTAAACCTACAGAAAATGCCGCTGGTGTGTCTATTGCTGCAGATGATTTTCCACCTGTTTCTGTATTGTTGCAAAAATCAACGGCACAGGCAGTAACAAGCGGCATCGTGTTGCGCGGCCAAACCGAGGCCTTTCGCCAAATTAAAGTGCTTGCAGAAACTTCAGGTAAAGTAATTTCACAACCTTTGCGCAAAGGTGCGCTGGTCACTAAAGACCAATTATTATGCGAGCTGGAAGTCGGCACTAAGTCTGCAGCGCTTGCCGAAGCTAAAGCCCGTTTTGAAGAAGCCAAGGCAAATAATAAAGGGTCGCAAAGCCTTGTTGAAAAAGGGATTATTTCCGAAACAGCCGCGTTTTCACGCGAAGCATCATTAGAGTCTGCACGGGTTAATGTTGATCGCGCCATGCGTGAATTAGACAACCTGAAAATCACAGCCCCGTTTTCTGGGTTGTTAGAGTCTGATACCGCCGAGTTTGGCTCATTTATGAGCCAAGGCAGTGCTTGTGGTACCGTGCTTGAACTAGATCCAATGAAGCTGGTTGGTTTTGCCACCGAACAACAGGTTGCACGTATCACATTGGGTGCAATCGCAGGCGCGCGTTTGCTATCAGGCCAAGAAGTTCAAGGCGAAGTTACATTCGTTTCACGCCGTGCCGACAGCATTACCAAAACATTCCGCGTTGAAATTACTGTACCCAATAATGATGACCGCTTAAGTGATGGATCGACTGCGGATATTTTCATCGCCCTTTCGGGTGAAAAAGGTCATTTATTACCACAATCAGCACTCACACTTAACAATGACGGTATTTTGGGCATTCGTGCTGCCAAGGATGGTAAAGCCAAATTCATACCGATTTCAATCATCCGCGACAGTGTAGAGGGCGTTTGGGTTTCAGGATTACCCGAACAGTTAGACATCATTGTTGTGGGCCACGAATACGTCATTGATGGGCGTGAAATATCTGTGACCTATAAAGAGGGTCAATAACATGGTTGGCATAGTTGGCTGGGCCTCTGCACACGCCCGAATGATTATCGCATTTATTTTGCTATCCTTGGCCGCAGGTACGCTGGCCTATACTGGCCTGCCCAAAGAGGGCGAGCCAGATATTGATGTACCTTTCCTGTTTGTTTCTGTGCCGTTTCCGGGCATTTCAGCAGCCGATTCTGAAAAGCTTTTAATCAAGCCACTTGAAACTGAATTAAAGGAACTGGAAGGTTTAAAATCCATGTCCGCGACTGCAAGTGAAAACTATGGCGGCATCGGTTTGGAATTTGAATTCGGTTGGGATAAAGAAGCGGTCATTGCCGAAGTGCGCGATAAAGTCAGCCAAGCAGAAGCGGACTTTCCTGAAGGTGCAGAACAATACACCATCAGTGAGGTGAATTTTTCGCAATTCCCGATCATTGTTGTATCTCTTTCAGGGGCGTTACCAGAACGTACATTGTTGCGCACGGCCAAAGACTTGCAAACTGAACTTGAAGGGCTTTCCCCGGTTTTGGAAGCAGGTCTTGCAGGCCACCGAGATGAAATGCTTGAAGTGCTGATAGATCCGTTAAAACTGGAAGCTTATAACGTCACCGCTGGTGAATTATTGGCTGTGGTACGCAACAACAACCAATTAATCGCGGCAGGTGAAATTGAAACTGAAAGCGGCGCATTTGCAATAAAAATACCATCGTCGTTTGATGAACCGCAAGACGTGTACAATCTACCTGTAAAAGTAAACGGTGACAGCGTCATCACTTTGGGTGATCTGGCTGAAATTCGTCTGACATTCGAAGACCGTTTAGGCACCGCACGCTATAATGGTGATGCGACCGTTGCGTTGCAGATCGTTAAACGCAAAGGGGCTAATCACATTGAAACTGCAAAGCTTGTGCGTGAAGTTGTAGCCAAAAAGATGGAAGATTGGCCCATTGAACTGAAACAGGCCATTCGTGTGGATTTCACATTAGACCAATCCAAACAGGTGGCAGGTATGGTTAGCCAGTTGGAAGGTTCTGTTTTGACCGCTATCATTCTTGTGATGATCGTTGTTTTAGCGGCCTTGGGCATACGGTCAGCTTTGCTGGTGGGTTTTGCCATTCCCACGTCTTTCCTGCTGGCATTCGCTTTTATGGCAATCGCGGAATTGGCCATTTCCAACATGGTGATGTTTGGGCTAATTTTGGCTGTTGGCATGTTGGTAGATGGGGCCATTGTGGTGGTTGAATATGCCGATAAACGCATCAAACAAGGTGTTGGGCCGATGCAGGCCTATGTCGCGGCTGCCAGCAGAATGTTCTGGCCAATCATTTCATCTACTGCAACTACGCTTTGCGCATTTTTACCAATGTTGTTCTGGCCGGGCATTCCGGGTGAATTTATGCGTAACCTGCCCATTACATTGATCTATGTTTTGTCAGCATCCTTATTAGTAGCTTTGGTTTACCTGCCCGTTGTGGGCGGTGTTGCAGGGCGGATAACGCGTGTATTAGAAAACATCTCGGATAATCTGCGTGCAGATTGGCACATAACTTTACGATTGCTATTGTTTATTGGTGTGGCTGCAGCTCTGGCTGCATCGATAAAACTGGTAATAGATGGTGTGGTTATTGGTGCGGCAGGTGCGATCATAGCATCTTTTGCCTTGTCAGCAGTTGGCGGCGCAATTTTCAAGAAACGCGTTAATGTCCCCCGCGACCGCACAAAACGCACCTTATTTGGCAGCTTTATTTACGGCATTGTACGGTCACCGTTTTCCTCTGTTCTAGCTATATTTTCTACATTCGCATTTGTTGTCATGACATTCATTACATTTGGCGAAAACAGTCTTGGCGTTGAGTTTTTTGTCGATACAGAGCCAGAAAACGGCATTGTATATGTGCGCGCACGCGGCAACCTTTCACTGGCAGAAAAAGATGAACTCGTACGCCTTGTTGAGCAAAAAATGTTGGTAATCGATGGTGTCGAATCGGTTTTTGCATTCGCAGGTGAAGGCGGGCTTAATCAAAACACTGGCGGGGCTACAGCACCTATAGATACAATAGGGCAAATCCAGTTTGAGCTGGATGACTGGAAACTACGTGGTACTGGAACTGGCGATGGCATCATGGATAATGTCAGCATTGCCTTAAAAACCATCCCTGGCATTCAGCCTGAAATATTTGTTGAAGAAACTGGCCCTGCCAGCGGCAAACCGCTAAACTTGCGCGTTAAAGGCGATAATTGGGAAAACCTGATGGAATCCGCTAGGATTGTTCGCGCAAAATTCGACGGATGGGATGGTTTAAAAGATATAGAAGACACCCGCCCCCTACCTGGCATCGACTGGCAAATTGATGTGGATGTAGAAGAAGCGGGGCGTTATGGCGCCGATGTAGCCACCGTGGGTGCCATGGTGCAGCTTATCACGCGCGGTTTGTTGCTGGATACCATGCGGGTCGACAGCTCTGAGGAAGAAATTGATATTCGCGTCCGCGTTCCCGAAAAAGACCGCCTATTGTCCACATTAGATACGTTAAAAGTCCGCACAACTACGGGTCTTATTCCTTTATCAAACTTCATCAGCCGTAAACCTGTGCGTAAGCTAGGCCAAATTAACCGCATCGACAGTGCCAGATATTTTGATGTGAAAGCGGATGTATTTTCTGGTGTGAATTCAAATGAAGAAATCGCCAAATTAACCAAATGGCTGGAAACCGATGTAGAACTACCCAAAGGCATAGAATGGGAATGGTCGGGTAGCCAAGAAGATCAAGAAGAAAGCCTTGCGTTTTTGCAATCCGCATTTGGCGGTGCCTTGGGTTTGATGTTCATTATTTTGCTGGCCCAGTTCAACAGTATCTACAATTCATTTCTGGTTCTATTGGCCGTTGTATTATCCACCGCAGGCGTGTTGATCGGTATGATGGTTATGGGCCAGCCGTTTTCGGTTATTATGACAGGTACAGGAATTGTGGCCCTTGCGGGAATTGTGGTGAACAACAACATTGTTCTGATTGATACCTATCAGGAAAAATCCCTGCAAATGCCTAAACTGCAAGCGATTGTGGAAACCGCCGAGGCGCGCATACGCCCTGTGTTGTTAACAACGATCACAACAATGGCTGGTTTGACACCGATGATGTTGGGTCTGTCTATCGACTTTGGTGTGGGTGGATACAGCGTAGACGCACCAACCGCACTATGGTGGAAACAACTGGCAACGGCGGTGGTATTCGGGCTAGGCATTGCCACAGTGCTAACCCTTGTCCTAACCCCTGCATTGCTGGCGTTACGGGTTTGGATTACGGCTATGTGTATCAAAGCTTACAAGCATTATAAACTTGGCGGCACAGGTGTGAAAATACCATCACTACACGATCAAGCCTATGCGGATATTGCAAAATAATTCAGAGCGTAATTCTGTTTGGCATTCCCTACGCGATAATGATAACGCTTAAACATGTCCTTTCGCCCTGATCCCAAAGCGATCTTTACAACGCTTTATACCCTTGCGATTGGTGCATTAGGGGCGGTGGTAGCCTATTATCTGTCTTTTCCGGTTTATATCCTAATCGGCCCTGCCATTCTTATCAGCGTAATGGGTTTGTTAGGCCTTAAATTGGCCATTGCCATCCCATTACGCGATGTAGCGTTTCTGTTGATCGGCATAGGCATTGGGGCTGGTGTTAATGCCGATGCATCTGCTGCATTCCTACGCTGGCCTTTTGCTTTTTTGGCCTTGGCCATAATGCTTTTCGCAATCCTTTTGGTTTGTCGCTATATGCTTGTGAAATTCTTTGGCTTTGATCGACGCAGTGCCATACTAGCGGCAAGTCCTGGGCACCTTAGCTTTGTTATCAGTACCGGCATCAGCCTTAATCTGGACACGGTTAACATAGCCGTTGTGCAATCTGTCAGGCTGTTGGCCTTAACCCTTGCGGTTCCTTTTGTCGCGATTGCGTTTGGGATTGATGTGGGCACCAATATTCTACCGCCCGGTGATGAAATGCAAACCAGTCATATGATGGCCCTGATTGCCTGTGCACTAGTTGTTGGGCTGGTGTTGAAAAAAATCAATGTCCCTGCGGCACTGTTAATCGGGGGGCTTATAACCTCATCCCTAGCGCATTTGACAGATATAACGCCGGGTGTGTTAACCCCTAAAATCGTCTTACCTTGTTTTTTAATCATGGGAACTTTAATCGGCACACGGTTTTCAGGCATCACATTGGCCCAGTTACGTTCAGCGTTGTTAGCAGGGCTTTGCACAACATTGGTATCTGTATCTTTTGCCGCTATTGCAGCTATCCCGATTGCAGTGATTTTATACATACCTTCAGCACATGTGATCGTCGCCTTTGCACCGGGTGGATTGGAAACCATGATTGCGATGGGCTCTTTTCTGGGGGCTAGTCCCGGTTTTGTAGCGGCCTGTCATGTCGGGCGTTTATTATTGCTGACTTTTTTAGTTCCAATGATGTTGGGACGGGGTATGCAGGTAGCGCAAGATTAATGCAGCTTAAGCTACATCTTCATCGGCAAGTTGGCGTTGCCACATAGCCGCATAACGCCCATCACGGACCAGCAGATCATCGTGGGTGCCCTGTTCGGTCACATGACCGTCTTCCAGCACCAATATAACATCCGCATCCACCACAGTAGACAGACGGTGCGCAATGGTAATCACTGAACGCCCCTGCCCCATCATGCGCAGGCTTTCTTGAATGTCGCGTTCGGTTTCAGTATCTAGTGCTGAGGTCGCTTCATCCAACAACAAGATCGGGGGATTTTTCAACAAAGTCCGCGCAATGCCCACCCGTTGTTTTTCACCACCTGACAGTTTCAAACCACGTTCACCCACGGTGGTTTGATAGCCATCTGGTAAGCCCATCACAAAATCATGAATTTTTGCCGCTCTTGCCGCTTCAACAATATCAGCTTGCGAGGCCCCGTCACGACCGTAAGCTACATTATAACCGATGGTGTCATTAAACAGCACGGTGTCTTGGGGTACGATACCGATTTGCCCGTGCAAACTGCTTTGGGTTATGTCGCGCACGTCTTGCCCGTCAATCCTCAACGCACCCGTTCCCACATCGTAAAACCTGAACAACAGACGACCGATTGTTGATTTACCAGACCCTGACGGGCCAACAATAGCCACCGTTTGCCCGGGCTTCAGGATCATATTGAAATCTTTTAAGATCGGGCGGTTTTCGTTATAGGCAAAATCGACGTTTTCAAACACGACCTCACCCTTAGATATAACCAAATCCTTGGCATCTGGCTTGTCTTTAACCTCGGCAGGTTGTTCCAACAATTCAAACATCTCGCCCATATCAACCAAGGCCTGACGGATTTCGCGATAGACCGTACCCAGAAAGTTCAACGGCATGGTGATCTGGATCATATAAGCGTTGACCATAACAAAATCACCAACAGTCAGATCACCGCGTTGCACCCCAAGCGCGGCCATAACCATGACTAAAATCAAACCCAGTGTAATAAAGAACGACTGGCCAAAGTTCAAAAAACCAAGTGTGTAATTGGTTTTCAGGGCGGCAGCCTCATATCCGCGCATACTTTCGTCGTACCGCATCGCTTCGCGCTCTTCGGCACCAAAATATTTGACCGTCTCAAAGTTCAGCAGGCTGTCGATGGCTTTTTGGTTTGCATCCGTATCAAGGTCATTCATTTCTTTACGAATGCGCACACGCCATTCGGTAACCTTGAAGGTAAACCAGATATAAATTCCGATGGTGATTACCACCACTGCCAGATACCAGACATCAAACAGATAGAACAAAATGCCGCCAACGAACATAAGTTCAAGTACCAGCGGGCCGATGGAAAACAGCATAAAGCGTAAAAGGAATTCAACACCTTTCACACCACGTTCAATAATCCGGCTTAGACCCCCTGTTTTACGTTCAATGTGATAGCGCAAAGACATCCGGTGAATATGGCGAAAAGTTTCCAGTGCTAATTGGCGCAAAGCCCTTTGGGCAACCTTGGCAAAGATCACATCGCGCAACTGGTTAAAGCCAACACTTAACAGACGCGCTACACCGTATGCGACAGTCAGCCCAACCGCCCCCGCCGTTAGCATAAAGATCGTATCGGGTGCCCCCGCATCAGGGGCCATCGCATCAACCGCCCCTTTGTAGAAAAACGGCGTCATCACACTGATAACTTTGCCAATAATCAGGGCAAGCATAGATAGGACAACACGGTATTTCACCCACGGCTTATCCGCAGGCCACAAATAAGGCACGACCTTACGAATGACATGCGCAGCCTGTTCTTTATTCACATCAGTTTGGGTAATTATAGACGCCAAGTGTAACTCCTGTCCGATCTATGTAGGGCGGACAAGGGGGGATGACCAGAGGGAATGTTATTTCAAGGCTTGCAGGGTGCGGATGTAGTAGTATTTGCCAGAGAGCCATGCGTTGGGGGAAAATTTAATCGGTACAATTTTTTCTAATGTGTTATTTCGCTCCATCACGCCCAATTAATTCAAGTATGCACGTAGAGCCTTTTCAACATTCTCGCGCCCAGCACCTCGGGCATAATTAGTGCCCACTACATAGCTCACAGCTTCATCTACAGTGTAAGTTCCATCTTTTACCCACGGTCCGTAAAGTTTAATCAATTCTCGTTGTTTGTCCGATACTATGTAATCAGTTACAGCCAATTCCCCTGCAACTTCACCAACCTTCGGGATCAAGCCAGTAACAGCACCACCTGGTGATGGCGTGACTTTTGCATTAAGAGGTATTCCTTTTAGCAGTCCGTGAGACCACGTTACACCAATATCTAATATCATTTGACCTATACCAACCATATGTTCAACCAAAGGGAATCCATCTGACGAAGCGGTACTCGAAATAGCAGATGCTTGTTGATTAACAAAAGCAGATGTAACATTAGAGTTTAGTGATGTTGACGTTTCCTCCGTTGAAATTCCCGCAGCACCCGAATAATCGCATTGACCTGCCTCAACTTGTTGAAACTTATCAATCGTATCTTGTATTGACGGTTTAGGGGATGTCGTGAATTGGAAATCAACACCATCCTCAAATCCTTGATTTGCAGCCCAAATTGTATTCTTGCTTGGTAATTCCTTATAGTTAGCAGCTTTCCATGCATATATGGATGTTTTCATTTGTGCTTTGCCCAACAAGTCTGATCCATAAGTGGCAAAAAACAATCCTTGATAATAATAATTTAGCTCTGATCCAGTTAATATTCTCCCACGGAACTCGAATAGTTGTTGGTTATTCTCACCTTGGTGAAACTTGCTGTCAAATGATGCAGCTTGAAGGTAAAGTGAATTAAGTTCATTTTTATCACCGACCAGTCCACTGCCAAAATCAGTATTTACATGGGGGACTACACGTTGCTCGATTAATTTCCTTCCTTCTGCACGTATATCATCATCGGTTATAGAAATGGCTGCATTCTTATTAGGTATAGCTTTATAAGGGGCCGTCGAATTAGCAGTTTGAAAACTGCTGACAACAGGGGGGCAAACAGGTGTAATTGTCGAACCATTTACTAACGGCTGGTCTGTAGCTATGCCCAAAACACGCGGTGTTGGCGCTTGTGGGTTAAAGGTATTTACGGGCCCATTCGTCGATTGATCCACAATTGCAACCCTATTAGACGCACCTTGCCCACCGCTACCCCGAAATCTTTCCAATGGCCCACTTGATGGTTGGCCAGTGCCGCCAACCACTTGCGTATTGCCAGTAGGAGGGGCAACTTCAGTCGGTTCCCAGGGCATGATGCGCCGCGTAATTTCAGGAGGATTGGATCGTACTAGTGTTCGGTTGCCTGCGCCAGATGGCGGTTGGCCAGTACCTGTATCTATCAAACCAGCCACTTGCTCACCGTCTTCCCGAAAGTTATCCAATGGATTATCTGGTTTATTAGCACCTGCATCTGCCACATCCACTTGCGTATTATCAGCAGGAGGGGTCACTTCACTCGTTTGCGCAGGGCTGGCCTGCTGCGAACTTGCACTAGGCTGCGATTGGCTATTGCTACCCGCTGCACCACCTGCACCAGATGAAGGATATACGTTGGGAAACAGTTTTTTAGCGTCGGATGAAAACTCTTCCCAGACGCGTTTGTCGTGGCCTTCTTTCCAGTGGGGTTTGTCGAAAGTATAGTAATCCGTGCTGGGTGCCAGCAGGGCGGATTATTTGGGGGTGGATGTGGTGACGGCACGTTGTATCGCGTCAAAAAGGCCATCAGATTGGCCATCCCCCAGTTCAAGACCCCTACTGTAAATCACAGTGGTGCGGCCCTGATGCGCTTTTATTTCGCCCTTGTCTTTCATGTCACGGGTGAAATTTGAAAACTCTGCGTTGGTTACACTATCCAGTTTTTTCCAAAACTTATCATTTGTAGGCATATCCTTTTCGCCATCTTGCGATGTACAATCTATTGCAGTGATAGAATGCACACCTGTATTCAGGCCGCCGGGTATAGGTAAAAATATCTCACCGTTGCAATTACCGTTAATGGCTTGGTTCATCGCGGCCGAACGCCCAGCCCATGAGGCATCTAGGTGCGTGTTGCTATGTTGGTATAAATAAGCCGTAGGGGCGATGAAAAAGCTTACTACCAGACCAGCCCAAATAGCTTCAAACCCAACAGAACCTTTGGTATTGGCAAGAAATGAGTGCCATATATCCTTGATAAACCCCACTATTTCACACCCTATATCTGTGTGGAGTGTGGAGTGTGGAGTGTGGAGTGTGGAGTGTGGCCCTTTTTAATATTCATGAAATCAATTTCCAGAAAATAATCAGTAAAATACATTTATAATTACTAAAATCTTAACATGTTCATTCGATTTATCAAGTTTAAGCTGGTTGGCCTTGTAGTTCTGGCCGTTTCCCTATTTCGGAAGATCAAAAATCTGCCCTGGGTAAATCAGATCTGGGTTTTTGATGTGGTCGCGGTTGGCGTCATATATTTGCACATAACGCGTGCCATTTCCGTAGCGGGTTTGCGCCAAGGCCCACAAAGTATAGCCAGGTTGGATTGTAACGGATGACACATCAGAATTTGCAACGGCAGCTATATCAGTGACCGCTGCGCGCTTGAACGGGCTTTTTACCCGCTCTGTTACCACACCTGTTGCATCCACGCTGTCAACGCGCAAGTCGTACAGGCCGTCGGGGACATCGGTTAAGGTGATTTTCCACTGGCCATTATCTTGTACTTTTTGTGCATCAGCAGGTTTGTTATCCAGATATACCCTGATAAAATCACTGCTGTTGCCGCGACCTGAAATAACCACATCGCCCAGATCATCGTAAATAATCGTATCTAGGGATAAATCTTCAGCACTGGCGGTCTGTGTCGGGGTGGTGGTGTCAGATGCCACAGGTTTTACCTTTGGTGGGGTAATAACCTCTATGCTGTCGGGCTGTGCGATAACCAGTTTGGGCGCTACAACCGCTTTTGGTTTGAACGGCATAACCAAGACTTTGCCAACAGATGCCAGATCATCCAGATCGTTTTGCTTTTGCGCCAAAGTAAGTTCACGTGGCACATCAGACGGATCGAAATCAATCAAGGCGACAAAGGAACCGCTGGCGTCAACCGTAGCTTCATGAATGGCTATGCCATCCAGCAATATAATGACGGTGGTTTTAGGGGCAGCTTTACCCGCAACCACGGCGGAACCGTTTTTGTCTACACGTACCAAATCAAAACTTGGCGGGTTTGGTTGTGGTGCAATATCAACAACCTCTATTTCTGGTACGGGTGCAATAACCTCTGGTTCTGGTTCCGCTACTTTAGCAGGCTCTGATTCTGGTGTTGGCTCTGGTTCTGCCACCTTTTTTGGTTCTGGTATGATCTCAGGCTCTGCAATTTTAACAGGCTCAGGTACAACCACTGGCTCTTCGACCTTAACAGGTTCCGGCGTCACAACTGGCTCTGCAATCTTTGCGGGTTCAGACATCACGGCTGGTTCAACAGTTTTTGCAGGTTCTGGGGCTGCTTGTGGCTCAACTTCAGGCTCTATCACCTTAGTTGGTTCAGGTGTTGGCTCTGGTTGGATCAATGCGATTTTAGGTTGTTCTACAATTTCTGTTTCAGATTGTACCTGCTGAACAGATGGTATTTCTTCAGGTGGATTGCCGGCAATAAAATAACTTGTGACCCCAACCACAACAACCGTTGCAGCGGCACCGCCAATAGCCAACCCTGATC
Organism: uncultured Paracoccaceae bacterium; assembly: GCA_913061275.1. GTDB lineage: Bacteria > Pseudomonadota > Alphaproteobacteria > Rhodobacterales > Rhodobacteraceae > Amylibacter. Next base: position 23,154 of record CAJXSR010000007.1, read on the forward strand.
CTACAGATTTAGACACATTCTTCCCCTTCACCCACCTTGTGTAGCATGTTATATCAAACGAATATCAAATCAAAAACAGAATTTCGTCATAGGCTAAATATGTCACACAAACCACAACACTCTGTATGCGTCTTTTGCGGCTCACGCCCAGGGAAATCCCCTGCTTATATCAAAAGTGCCCAAGAAATAGGGGCATCTTTAGCACATAACAACCTGCGCCTTGTATATGGTGCAGGTGACGTAGGGCTTATGGGGGCGGTCGCGAATGCGGTGCAAAAACATAATGGCGCAGTATTCGGTGTTATCCCAACACATCTTTTAGCGCGTGAGGTAGGTAAAACCGATCTCACACAATTTATCATCACTGAAAATATGCACGAACGTAAAAAACTGATGTTCATGAATTCCGATGCGATTATCACATTGCCAGGTGGGCCAGGATCACTGGATGAATTGTTTGAGGTTTTAACATGGGGCCAACTGGGGCAGCACGAAAAACCCATGTTTCTTTTAAACACGGACGGGTATTGGAACCCCCTGCTTAGCCTGATCGACCATCAAATTGAACAAGGGTTTGCCGATCCGTCTTTTCGCGCCTTATTACAAGATTTCAATTCTGTAGATAGTCTGATGGAAAAACTGCTTCACGATCTTTCGCCGCGCCACGACGCATAAGAATAAAGCCCAAGTGCGATCCAGATCAAACCAAACGTTAAAAAATGCCAATTTGTAACGGGTTCCATAAAAATTACCGTGCCAACTGCAAATTGTAATGTTGGGTTAAGGTATTGCACCAACCCAGCACTTGCCAGTGTTAAACGCTTCATTCCATACGACATTAATACCAACGGGCCTGCAGTTATTGGGCCTGCGAACATTAATAAAGCGGTGTCCCATCCCGAACCAAAATAACCTCCTGCCCGTCCAACAAAGCCTGTCCAGCCCAGATGATGCACACCAAGCAACCAGATCAATGCTAAGGGGGCCAGCACAATCACTTCGCCCATGACAGATACGACAGGGCCAGCAGGTAAGGATTTTTTGCACACGCCGTAAAGCCCCATGGAAAATGCAAGAATAAGCGATACCCAAGGGGCAACGCCAAGACCGATTGTTAATAAGGCCACCGCAAAACAGGCCAAACCGACCGCATACCATTGAACACGCGCAATACGTTCACCTAAAAACAGATAGCCCAAAACAACGGCTACAAGCGGGAAAATATAATAACCTAAAGAGCTTTCCACCACCCGCCCGATTTGCACCGATAAGATATATGTAAACCAGTTAATGCTTATTAACAGGGCGGCAAGGATGACAATTATAATAGAGCGTTTATGATAAAGCATCGCTTTAATCTCAGCCAATCGCCCCATATAGGACAACAGCCCAAACAAAAAAACCAATGACCAGATTGTACGGTGACTAAGCACTTCCAAAGGCGGAATATGCGCTATTTGTTTGTAGTAGATCGCAGCAAAGCCCCAGATCATGCAAGCACAGACCAGTGCTAAAATACCTTTAATGGGTTCTGACATGTAACGGCCCTAATCTTATCCAAGACCAAATTGGCCAAATGAAAACCCCGCCGGTAAACCGACGGGGTTTTGAAACGCTTGGCACATCCTTAAGCGAACTTAAGGCCTCCCAGTGCGGCAGCGTGAAACTGTTGGGGTAGATTGCGCAAATTTCATCCAAAGTCAACAACTTCAATCAATTAGCAGTGGCAATTTACAGGTTATATTTAGAATGTTTCTTATGTAAGGCCACATATAATATTTATTCTCTGGTTAGAGTTCCACATTAAGTTATTGATAGTATTATATTTTAAACTTATTTACCTTAAAATTTTACCGACATATATCAAGATAATTCAACAATGGTTATTTCTGGGACAGAGCCCATACGCACTGGTAAAATTGAACACCCCAAACCACCTGAAACAACCAAATCGCGCCCTTGCTCAATGATATGGCCATAAACAAATCGGTTGCCATACCTAGAAGGTACAATCGGTGCCCAGCCAAATAGGCGAATTTGCCCGCCATGGGTATGGCCTGATAAAGTTAACGCAATGCGGTTTGGCACTTGCGGGAAAATATCTGGCTCGTGGGCCAATAAAATAGCGGGGGCATCATCGGTTACTTGCGCCAATGTTGCGGGTAAATCATCAACGCCGCTGTGCCGTAACGGTCGGCTGCGTATCGCCATTTGATCGCCAAGGCCCAATAGCCAAAATGCACTATCGCCTGTTCCGACTTTCAACGCTGTGTTTTCTAATACGGCAATGCCTTCAGCTTCTAAGGCACGTTGCGCAATAATTGGCCCTTTACCTGATTTTTGCGCAACGGTATCTTGCCACCAATCATGATTGCCCAACACAGAAAATACCCCCAAAGGTGCGTCCAGTTTCTTTAACTCTTTAGCAGTTTTGGTAATGTCTACAGGAGTTAGCACAAACTTATGACTGGCATTATGATCGCCCAAAAGAACGATTATATCCGCCCCCAACCCGTTGGTGCGTTTCACAATTTTACGTAACCGTGCAAGCCCCATATAAGGCTCGCCCATATGCAAATCCGTGACAATCGCAATACGCAGCTTATGCCCTTTGCGCCAAGTTGCTGGTGAAATTTTCCAAGTTGTGACCCGTAAACGTAACATCGGTTCGATCACTAAACCATAAACCGACACAAAAAGGCCTGCCAGCGTTGTCGCCAGCAGGCCTTTTAAAAAGCGTCGTCTGTTAAGCATTAAATGCCTTAAAGTCGTGAGGCTACGTTATCCCAGTTCACCAAGTTATCTAGGAAATTAGCGATATAAACAGGGCGTTTGTTGCGGAAATCAATGTAATAAGAATGTTCCCAAACATCACAACCCAATAGCGCCGTCTGGCCAAAGCAAAGCGGGTTCACACCGTTTTCTGTTTTTGTCACAGCAAGGCCGCCATCGGCATTCTTTACCAACCAGCACCAACCTGACCCAAACTGGCCTGCACCCGCTGCACCAAAGTCAGCTTTGAATTTATCGACAGAACCAAAGCTGTCAACTATTGCTGCTTCCAATTCAGACGGCATAGCCCTGCCTGATGGGCCCATCATTTCCCAAAACTGGTTGTGGTTCCAAAGTTGGCTGATGTTGTTAAAGATACCATTTTGGGCAACCGCTGACGCGTCATATGTCCCGGTGATGATCTCTTCCAATGACTTACCGGCCCATTCAGTGCCCTCAATCAAAGCGTTGCCGTTGGTGACATAGGCGTTGTGGTGCATATCATGGTGAAACTCCATAGTTTCAGCAGACATGCCGCCCGTGGCAAGTGCGTCATGGGCATAGGGTAGGTCGGGAAGTTCGAAAGCCATCTTATGTATCCTTATCTGTTGGAATATTTGTTCTGAGTTTAATATAGCTGAAAGTCACGCCAAGGAAAGCGGGATTTTTCTAAACGGGTACAGCTACAATCGCAACCCGCCTGCCTTCGGACAATAGCACATTATAGGTGCGACATGCAGCAGGCGTTGCCATCACCTCATAAGGGACATTAGCCTTTTCCAGCTGTTCTTTTACCGCCGCTGGCAACAGTGCGATCTGTGCGCCGACACCGACAAAAATCACATCATAATCTGCAACCGCAGCAATAACGACGGCCCAATCAGACAAACCTTTCCACGGTGTTATCCCCTTGGGTAAAATGGCTATTGGCCCATCGTGCAGCACTTCGTTCACCCGAAAAAATCCGGGCCCATAGGCATCTATTGGCGGCTGACCTGCATATGTAATTTCATTAAGTTCCATATGACTTTATTAATCCCAAACAGGCATTCCCGCAAGCGCACTAAACGCGATCATTGCATAGGCTACACGGCGGTAAATATATTCTTTTTCAGGGTTAAATATCCACTGCCCGATCACCCCTGCGATCGCATAAGGTACAGTAAGAACCACCCCGATTATCAATGGAAAAATAACCAACAATCCTTTGATTGCAAAAACAATAAAAGTCATTGCATCGACCAGTAACAAATACATCATCATATTACCGCGAATAACCTGTGGTGGCCGTGGGCTAGACATATAAGACATGATAACGGCAGGGCCAGGTAAGGCTGCAACACCGCACATAAACCCGCTAATTACACCGACAAAGCTGGTCATCAGCGCCCCTAAAGGATTGCGATACCGCCAGCCGCTCATAAGTAAAACCAACAAGATTAAGGCAAGAATGGAAACCATCCAGCGAAACACAACCGGGTCAAGTTGCGTTAGCAAATAGACCCCGAAAGGCAGGCCAATAATCGCACCGATACCCAGAAGGCCCACATCTTTGGGCTCACCATCGCGCCAGGCACGTGGCAACAACAACAACGGGCCGAATAAATCAAATGTCATCATGATTAAAATTGCGTTGATCGGCTCTACCGCTAATGCAGCGATTGGAATGAAAACCATAGCTGTGCCAAAGCCCGCAAAACCGCGCACGATACCTGCAACAAAGGTGGCAGCTATAAGAAGCGGCAGACCTTCAAACGATAAGGCTTGCCAAAGCGCATCCATTAAGCGTCGATATTTGCAAACTGCGTGCCTGCACGCCCGTCATCAACCTTATCCCAATCACGCTTTACTCCCAGACGCAGCAATATGTTTGACGCGATAAAGACAGACGAATATGTGCCGACGATAACGCCCCAGATCATTGCAAAAACAAAACCGCGAATAACGTCGCCACCCAATACAAAAAGGGAAATCAACGCGATCAGGGTTGTAACAGACGTCATCACTGTGCGCGATAAAGTCTCATTTATCGACAGGTTCAAAACTTCGTTCATAGGTTTTTTCTTATACTTGCGCAGGTTTTCGCGCACACGGTCAAACACAACGACCGTATCATTCAGTGAGTAACCGACAATGGTCAGTAAGGCTGCAATAATTGCCAGATCGAACTTAATCTGCAATATGCTAAAAATCCCGATTGTCAGCACCACATCATGTACAAGTGCTGCCACAGCCCCGACAGAGAATTGCCATTCAAACCGCAACCAGATGTAGAATAAAACTGCAGAAATCGCTAAAATCACTGCGATAACAGCGGTTTGTATCAACTCACCTGACACTTTGGGGCCAACGCTATCAACTTGCGGAAAGCTCATAGTCGGGTCAACATCTACCAGTGCGCTTTTAACCGCTTTAATCGTCGCAATGGTTGCCGCTTCAGCACCTTCTTGTGCTTCAATACGAATTTGCGAGACTTTCGATTTGGTACCAGACAGTTGATCTGCGGGGTCAATCACCTCGGTGATCGAAATATCCCCCAGCCCCAATGGGGCAAGGGCTGCACGGTAAGCCACAATATCAACAGGGTTTTGTGCGTCAGTTCTAATGGTTGTACCACCGCGAAAATCGATGCCGTAATTAAGGCCAATCATTAAGAAAAATACAATAGAGGCGATCATCGCCAAAGCGGATGCGCTCAGTGATAGTTTATCAAGCCGGAAAAAATCTAATGTTGTCTCAGAGGGAACCAGTTTCAGTCTCATGATGCGCTCCTACACTTCAATTTCTTTGGGACGGCGACGCCCCATATAGATGGAAATCAATATCCGTGTCACCCAGATAGCGGTGAAAACAGATGTGATAATGCCAATACCCAGCGTGATAGCAAAACCACGCACAGGCCCCGACCCCATCACAAACAGAATAACGGCTGCAATCAATGTGGTGATATTCGCATCAATAATGGCACTAAACGCGCGCTCATATCCCAGCTCAATCGCCCGAACTGGGTTTTTGCCGCCTTTAAGTTCTTCGCGGATACGTTCAAACACCAACACATTGGCATCAACAGCCATCCCGATGGTCAAAACGATGCCCGCAATACCTGGCAATGTCAGTGTTGCCCCGATCATCGACAACAGTCCGAAAATCAGGCCAACGTTGATAATTAAAGCGACATTAGCAAACACCCCAAACAAACCATAAGTAAGCATCATAAAGACCAGCACAGTGATAAAGGCCACGATACAGGCCAAAGCACCTGCATCAATACTGTCTTGACCCAATTCAGGGCCGATGGTGCGTTCTTCTAGATAAACCACTTTCGCAGGCAAAGCACCTGCACGTAGTTGGATTGCCAGTTTTGTTGTACCTTCAACATCAAACTGACCCGTGATAATACCAGATCCGCCTGGAATATGACTTTGAATTGTAGGGGCCGAAAGCACTTCGGCATCTAGTACAATGGCAAAAGCCTGTCCGATATTGCTGGCAGTATATTCCCCAAAAATACGCCCGCCTGTCGGGTTTAGCCGAAACGAAATAGCGGGGCGGTTGTTTTGGTCAAAGGAAGGTTGTGCATCAACCAAATGGTCGCCTGTAATCGTGGCTTGTTTTTCCAATATATAATACAACTCTTGCTGTTCGGCATCAGGCAACAATATTTGTCGGCTGGTTATACGCGCGTCAACATCTGCCGTACGGCCTAAAACTGGATGAAACGTTAGCTTTGCGGTCTTACCGATCAGCTCTTTTAATTCTTCTGCAGAACCGATGCCGGGGACTTGTATCAAAATACGCCGATCACCTTGCCGTTGAATTGTTGGCTCGCGTGTGCCTGCCTCATCCACACGGCGGCGGATTACTTCTAGTGATTGCGCCATTGTGCGCTGGTCAGTTGCTAGGCGTTCCGCTTCTGACAGACGAATAACAACATCCGCACCTTCAAAGCTCACATCAATGTCTGTCGCCCCTGCCCCAGACAAGGTTTGTACGGGACGGGCTAATGTACTTACAGTCGTAACCGCATGTGCCATTGCCTCTGGTTTTGAAATGCGCACACGCAATTCAGTGTCATTATCAAAATTACGGCGAATCGTCCCGATAACTTCACGTTCTGCACGCAGCGCGGTTTTCACTTCTGGCCAGTAACTGGCAATACGTTCGGCATAAACATCTTCAACCTGAACTTCGGCCAAAAGATGCGCACCACCACGCAAATCCAGCCCAAGGTTCACGATCGCAGACGGCATCCACAGTGGCCATTGTTCTGCTTGTGCGGTTAATTCAGGTGTTGTTGGCACCCCTGACGCCAAAATCGCCTTTGCATCATTTGACTGTTCCACACGGTTGTAAAACCCGTTTGGCACAGCCATCAAAACACCAAGGATACAAACCGCCCATATCATGAACGTCTTAAAGAAAGAAAACTGGAGCATCAGAGCGCCTTTTAAAATACTATTTTTTTGCTGGTTCAGTCTTATTCAAAACTGTTTGAATTGTATTCTGAATTACTTTCACTTTTACGCCAGTTGCAATTTCTACTTCAACTTCGTTTTCAGTGCCAACTTTGGTAACTTTACCCATCAATCCACCAGCAGTAACAACATGGTCGCCTTTACGCAAAGCATCAACCATAGCGCGGTGTTCTTTCATTTTCTTTTGTTGTGGACGGATCATCAAGAAGTACATGATCGCAAAGATCAGGATCAATGGGATAAAACTTGTGATACCGGCGGCACCGCCTGCGGCTTGGGCATAAGCTGGTGTTGCAAACATAAAACTGTCCTTTTGTCATTTCGGCAGAATGGCCTGCCTATTTCAATCGAGCAGACACTATCTTTTACATTTGGGGATGACAAGCCGCCTTAGCACTTGGAAATATCAAATTTTTGAGCAATACATACTATATATTGCAGGGGCTACGCGTGATACTACAGATTATACCTTTCGACCACGGTCTGTTTTGGGCGATTTTAATCGCTGTGGTCAGTATTGCATTAGTTTGGGCATTGCGCCCGATATTAAAGCGAATCTTGCAACAGTTCGGAATGTCATCAGATCGACTGTATCTGAACGCCCTTATTTTGATCACTGTTATCCTAAGCCCGTTCTGGCTGTTGCTTTTTGTTTACACACTACAGGCGACATTCGGCATTATCCTAAGCAGCACCCCACCCCAAGAAAGCAGTCTTTTGCTAACACATTACGGTGCATTATCCGCTTTAATCATCACCTTGGGTGCCCTAACCGCCGCCCCGCTATTGTTGGTTAAATCCTTTATCAATGAACGCCAAACAGCAAATGCCGAGACCCACCGCATATCAGAAGAGTACAGGCATATCACCGATCGCTTTACCAATGCGGTAAATCAGTTGGGGGCGCAAAGAACCGTTCATAAACGAGCGTCGCAGCCGCAGTATCAAATAGATCAAGATGGAAATTACATACCCGACCCAGAAGGCAAAACCGTTGCCAAATGGGATAGTTGGACGGAAACCGAGCCAAATTTAGAAATCCGCTTTGGCGGTTTGTTTGCACTGGAACGCATTAGTCAAATAAGCGACCGCGAACATGTGGCAGTGATGGAAACACTTTGCGCCTATATTCGCGAGAACGCCAAATCACGGCTAGAGGCTGATGCGACACACGATATGCCAGCACAATATTCTAGCCCGCGTGCTGACATACAAATGGCGGTAAAAATCTTGGGCAGACGTGGCCAAGAGCGCATTGAATTAGAAGCCCAGCGCGAACCAGCATATCGGCTTGATTTGCGCGGATCAGACTTGGCTGTCGTAGATTTTTCAGGCGGAAAGTTTGGGCCTGTATTGTTTGAAAGGGCGAATTTGCAAGGGGCATGGCTGGATAATACATCCTTTAAAGGTGCGGATTTTTCATCAGCAAATATGACCGAGTGCTGGTTAGAAGAAGCGGTTCTAATTAAGGCACGTTTCGACGAAACCATTCTGAACGGGGCTTGGATGGTTGGCGCAAATTTAAATGGTGCCGCATTGGTTGGAGCTGAGCTGCACAAAGCTAAAATGCGCAACGCAAACCTACAAGGTGCGGAATTGGACAGTGCTAAACTGGATGATACCGATGTTTCAGATGCAAATATGCAACTTGTCTGGTTACGTGGTGTGGACTGTGCGGGTTTTAATAATTTAGAACAAGATCAATTAGATAGCGCATTTGGCGATGCAACCACAAAGGTCCCAAAGGGCTATACCCGCCCCCTTTGGCCCCGCCAACAAAGCACATACATGGAAAGTTTTGAAATGTGGGTAGACGCCAAAAAGCAGAAAAGCCTATCTTAAGGTTAATATAGTACAGTTTAATCCTGTGAGGGAAGTATGTTTGATGTAGTGGAAAGCGCGTTCCAGCTTCCAAAATGGTTACCTGCAAATATGGTACCTTGGTTGCTGCTTGTGACCGTTTTATTTTTGTTTTCGTTTTTACGTTCGCGCCTTTGGCAAAGCATAAAGCGCCAGTTTGCGATGCTAAACGCGATCCATCAACCCGCATTAAAATGGCTTGCGTGGCTGTCGTTGTTATTAGCGCCACTTTGGGCAGGTATTATCGTCCTTGTACTGTATAGCCTATGGCTACTTTCCACCTCATTTTCAGATGCGGCGGCACTAGGCGAATTGCGCCAACATGTTATGCTTTTGTTGGGGCTTACGGCTACATTCATTGCCTTACTTGCCGCCCCTTTTATCATTTTCTCTATCTTCATGGCCGAACGGCGCACCCGCGCTACGGAAGAAAGCTATATCACTGGGCGCATATCGGATGCGGTCACACAGCTAGGAATGGAACGCACCGTTTGGGAAGACGGGCTGCAAAACACCCAACCCAATTTAGAAGTGCGCTTAGGGGCTATTTACACGCTTGAACGGGTCGCTATCGAGTCTAAGCGCGATCATATTGCGATCATGGAAACAATCTGCGCCTATATTCGGGAAAATACCCGTGTACCGCGCTTTGACGAAGATGCCAGCAAAGAGGCTTGGGCTAAGATTGCCAAGAAAGAAAAGAAGGAAATCTGGGATTTAACCAAAGATGAACGCGCGTCGGTTGCAGCTTTACTGCCACCGCGCGCTGACATTCAGGCAGCTTTAACAATTCTTGGCAGACGCGACGAACGTGCGCCAGGCCGATTAGATTTTGAAACCGCCAATAATTTCGTTCTTGATCTGCGTGGCAGCAATCTTGCACATGCCGATCTGAACAATGCAAATTTCGGGGCTGTATTACTGGATGATGCAAACCTGCAAGGTGCCTCACTTTCTGTGGCAAAACTAAAAGGTGCAAGCCTGAACCATGTTAATCTGCAAGAAGCGGATTTGTTTAAAGTTAACTTAAGTGACGCGTCATTGAATGGCGCCCAAATGCAGCGCAGTTGGCTGGATTGGGCTAACTTTCAGGGTGCCCGCATGGTTATGGCGCGGTTCCAAGAAGCCAATTTTTCAGCCACCGAAATGCTTTATGCAGGCGTGAAGGCTGCCGATTTCACGGGTGTTACCCATCTGTCTAAAGGGCAGTTGGATGTGATGATCGGGGATGGTTCCACGATCTTGCCCGCAGGAATGCCACACCCATCTGTAGATAACTGGTCAAAAAAAGAACTGTCATCGGAAGCCTTCCTAAGCTTCTGGCAGTCAACCAAGAACAAGCTGGTTTAATCTGACCAGAATTTGGCTATAACCCCAATAATAACTCCGAATCTAAACTTGTTCAGGTAACCCCATGCACGATATACGCACCATCCGCGAAAACCCCGAAGCCTTTGATGCAGCGCTCGCCATGCGCAATGCGGCCCCGATGTCGGCCGAAATTCTTGCTTTGGATGAAGGTCGTCGCGCAAAAATTACCAAGGCCGAACAAGCCCTTGCAGAACGCAATGCCGCATCAAAAGAAATCGGTCGTGCCAAAGCCCAAGGATTAGACGATGAATTTGAACGCCTGCGTCTGCTGGTTGCTGATAAAAAGGCAGAAATTGCCACTTTGGACGCAGAGGCAAAAGCGGAAAATGACAAGTTGCAAAACCTGTTACTAACGCTGCCAAACAGCCCTTATGACAATATTCCTTTGGGCAAAGACGAAGCAGATAACGTGGAAATACACCGCTGGGGCATGCCTTTGTCCTTACATTTCAGCCCGAAAGAGCATTTTGAAATACCTGCGGTTCAGGCCAACATGGATTTTGAAACCGCTGCAAAAATCAGCGGCTCACGATTTGTAATCCTGTCAGGGGCCATTGCCCGCGTTCACCGCGCACTTGCACAGTTTATGCTCGATACACACGTTAACGAAAACAACCTAACGGAAGTTAATGGCCCTGTTCTAGTACGTGATGAAGCCATGCTGGGAACTGGCCAGTTACCAAAATTTGCCGAAGACAGTTACCAGACAACTAACGGCTGGTGGTTGGTGCCAACTTCGGAAGTGACACTAACCAATATTGTAGCCGACGATATCAGTAATGACAGTGATCTACCGCGCCGCTTTGTATCACATTCATTATGTTTTCGGTCTGAAGCAGGTTCTGCTGGGCGTGATACATCTGGCATGCTGCGCCAACATCAATTTGAAAAAGTTGAAATGGTCAGCATAACCCGTCCCGAAGACAGCCGCGATGAATTGGATCGCATGACCAAATGTGCGCAAGGCATTCTGGAACGCCTGAACCTGCCTTACCGCACCGTGGTGTTGTGTACGGGTGATATGGGTTTTGGTGCGCGACGCACCCATGACATTGAAGTTTGGTTACCGGGCCAAGATACCTACCGTGAGATTTCCAGTTGTTCTGTTTGTGGTGATTTTCAAGCACGCCGCATGAATGCACGTTTCCGCCGTGCTGGCGAAAAGAAACCAGAATTTGTGCATACTTTAAACGGTTCAGGCTTAGCAGTTGGGCGTTGCCTGATCGCGGTATTGGAAAATGGCCAGCAATCAGATGGTTCAGTGCAACTGCCAGAGGTTTTACATGCATATCTGGGTGGCAACACACAGATCACAGCCGATGGTGTGTTAGCCTAAGGTCTATTACTTGCTTTTGAAGCCTGAAGTGCTAGCCTAGCCATATGGAATCGTAGGTTTAAACAAACGCGCATTATTTGGGAATAATTGTATGAAATACACGCTTTGCATCGCTATATTGGCAACTATATCCTTATCAGCATGCGCTACTGTCATACGTGGAAATAATGAAACTGTTAGCTTTACTTCCAGCCCACAAGGGGCAGCCGTTTCAACATCTACGGGTGTTCGATGCACAACACCTTGTGATGCAAAAGTCAGACGCAAACACGATTTTGACGCTAAATTTATCCTAAACGGTGAAGCAAGAACCGTAAATGTTGATGCAAAAACCACTGTTCCAGTAGCTGCGGGTGCTGTTGTGGCTAATGCCGTCTTGGGCGGCATCATTGGGCTAGGTGTAGATATTGGCACTGGGGCACTTAAAAGCCACGCACCAAACCCAGTTCATGCTGATTTTGATGGTCGCAGTGGAACGCAGGCATCCCAAACCTATGCCGCACCATCCACAGCCTATGCATCAGTATGTGGAAAAGACAGCCCACCCTTAGTTGGCGGCACCAGCTACTGCTGATAAATGACTGCTACAAACTAAACCAAATTCCAGCCATCCCCCTTTCCACTTATCCCCTGATAGTGTAGCCAATCTGTAAACTAAAATCAGGTAAAACAGATATGCGCATACTTATTACAAACGACGACGGAATTCGGGCCCCTGGCCTTGAAGTTATGCTGGAGATAGCGATGCAAATCGCTGGGCAAGACGGTGAAGTTTGGACGGTTGCCCCCGAAATGGAGCAATCAGGTGTTGGCCATGCAATTTCATTCGTTAGTCCAATGCGGGTATTTCGCAATTCTGAACGTGTGGTAGCGGTTGATGGCACGCCTGCGGATTGTGTGATGGCAGGTATAAGTGAAATTATGGGTGAAAAACCCGATCTTATATTATCTGGCATTAACCGAGGTAATAATGCTGCACAAAACACGCTTTACTCAGGCACAATCGGTGCTGCAATAGAGGGCGCGTTACACGGCATTAAATCCATTGCTTTGTCGCAATTTTTTGGCCCTGATAACCGTGATTTAGACGACCCGTTTGAAGTTGCACGTGCAAAAGGGGTAGAGGTTGTTCAGGCTATTCTTGATGCAGATGCATGGGGTAAAGCCCCATACGGCCTGTTTTATAATGTAAATTTCCCACCCGTTCCCACATCACAATGCAAAAACATTAAGGCAGTGGCACAAGGTTTTCGGGCAAATACCAACTTTCACACCGTTGCTGAAACCAGCCCCAGCGGACGGCCGTACTTATGGGTATCAACTGGGCCACAACATATTTCCACTTTGCCAGGCACAGATGTACATGCCAACTTAGACGGCTATATTTCGGTTACACCCATGCACGCCGATTTCACCTGCCACGAAAGCTTGGCCGCATTAGAAGGGGCATTTAAATAATGCTCAGCCCCGAAGCACAAATGCAGTTTTTGCTGATGCTTCGCAACAGGGGCGTTCCAGATCATGTACTACAAGCAATGGAAAAAGTGCCCAGAAACATGTTTGTTGAGGGCCACTTCCAAACCCATGCGCTTGACGATATGGCCTTACCGATTGATGCGGGCCAAACCATTAGCCAACCAAGTGTGGTCGCTAAAATGACCGAGGCGCTTGAAGTAGGCTCAAGACACAAGGTTTTGGAAATTGGCACTGGTTCTGGCTATCAGGCAGCGATTTTATCGCATCTTGCCAGACGGGTATATTCACTGGAACGTCACCGCAAACTTTCAATCAAAGCCCGCGCCAGAATTGACGCGTTGAACCTGCGTAATGTTATCATCACAACGGGTGATGGCAGCTTGGGCATGCCCGATCAATCCCCCTTTGATCGCATCCTTTTGACTGCGGCCGCAGAAGACCCGCCAGCAAACCTCTTGGAACAATTACGAATGGGGGGTATTATGGTGTTACCGGTTGGGCAATCAGATGCCGTCCAAAGCCTGATAAAGATTGAAAAAACTGAAAAAGGGCTTAATTACACAGAACTGGGCGAGGTGCGGTTTGTACCGCTTGTCGCAGGAATAGCAAAAAATGACGGGGGTTAATCCCGCAACGCAGGAACAGTATAATGGCATTAAAAACAATACGGTATACCCTAAAATCGCTCGTGCTAATGAGCAGTGCAATCGCATTGACGGCGTGTAATGATTTTTCGATCAGTGATCTGAACACGCGTATTAATCCTACACCCAACCAAAACACCAGCGCCCAAACACCCAGACCTAAACCTGACAGTCGTGGTGTTATCACGTACCCAAATTATCAGGTAATTGTTGCAAAACGTAATGATACCATGGCCGATATTGCTGGTCGCGTTGGCATGAGTGCAGCCGAACTTGCCAGCCATAACGGCCTGCCGGAAACATATATTGCCCGAAAAGACGAGGTTTTGGCCTTGCCTGCCAGCATCATCATTCCCACAGAAGATCCCCAAGATGGCAGCTCTATCGAAGCCATTGCAACGGCCGCGATTGACCGCGCAGGCCCGACCCCCATTCAAAAAGGCACCATCGCGGGGCCAGAACCAATTCGCCATGTCGTTGAACAAGGTGAAACTGCCTACTCAATCGCACGATTATACGATGTTTCAGTCACAGCCCTTGCATCGTGGAACGGGCTTGATCGCAATCTGTCTGTGCGAACAGGGCAACAACTTTTGATCCCTGTAGCAGAGGATGGCAGCATACAAACTGCGCCACTTGAGACTAACGGCCAAACACCTGTGCCACCAAGTGCCAAAACACCGCTGCCTGCATCGGTTGAAACCGCCAAGCTGCCCGAAAGCCCGAATCTTTCGTCTGACCGCACCCCTGCGGGGGCATCTGGTAAATTGCTGCGCCCCGTAAACGGCAAAGTCATACGGGGGTATTCGCGCAAAAAAGGCGGGAATGAGGGTTTGGATATTGCCGCAAGTGCTGGCACATCCGTAAAAGCCGCTGAAAGTGGTGAGGTCGCATTAATCTCAAAATCCAGCAGCCAAAATACCATTGTCTTAATTCGCCACCCAGATAACCTTTATACGGTGTATTCTAATGTTTCGAATGTTGCTGTGAAAAAAGGTCAAAAGGTCAAGCGCGGGCAGACCATTGCCAAAGTCGCACAAGGTGACCCAGCATTTGTTCATTTTGAAATCCGTCGTGGCACCGAAAGCGTTGATCCTGCACCGTATTTATAAAGTCGTAAGCAGGAGGGCTTAGACCCGCCAAACTTTCCACTTGCACAACAGAACGATTTCGGCTTCTCATGCGATCTGGCTTTTTGCCAAGATATGCGCCCCACCCCTTTTGAAAGACTGACATGAATAATCGTAATGGCATTTTGCTGGTGATCGCCTCTATGGCGGGGTTCACGCTTGAAGACATGTTCATCAAGCAACTTTCAACTACCATAACTATAGGCCAGATTTTAATAACACTTGGTGCGTGCGGCGCGTTGATTTTTGCCACTATGGCACACCTAAAAGGCCATAGCGTGTTTGCGCCCCACGTCTGGACACGCGCAACCGTTGCGCGCGCGGCAACAGAAGCCGTGGCCGCGATTGCGTTTCTTACGTCACTTTCACTTGTCCCTATTTCAACCGTTGCCGCCGTATTTCAGGCCACGCCACTGGCCATAACAATGGGTGCAGCACTGTTTTTGGGCGAAACCGTCGGCTGGCGCCGTTGGAGTGCTATTATAGTGGGTTTTATGGGCGTACTTCTAATTATCAGGCCAGGTTACAGCGGATTTGATCCTGCGATAATCTTTGTACTAATCGCAGTCATAGGTGTTGCAGCCCGCGATCTTATTACCCGCCTAATTGCTGATAATGTGCCCTCTACTATCGTGTCATTTCAAGGCTTTGCATCTGTATTCTTTGCAGGGAGCACACTGTTGCTAATAAGGGAAGACAGTTTAGTTTCTGTCACAAAACTGGAAGCATCTTACCTTGCAGGTGCGGTTGTTTTTGGTGTTGCTGGGTATTACGCAATCGTAGCCGCCATGCGTATTGGTGACGCATCAGCGATCACCCCGTTTCGCTATACCCGCCTGTTATTTTCGCTTATCGTAGGCATGGTAGTTTTCAATGAACGCCCTGATGCGCCGACCTTAATTGGGGCATCCATTATCATTGGAACAGGGTTATATATGTTCTTACGCGAACACCGCGTAGCGCAAGCCGATGAATTACGGGTGTAAGGATAGGTTTTTGCCCTAACCGCCCCTTGCATCCCCTCGCCATACCCTTGATATTCACCTTATGAGTCTGCCACCTGGTTTTATTGATGAATTGCGTGACCGTTCCTCGATCGCACAGGTCGCAGGGCGCAAAGTGTCGTGGGATGCGCGTAAATCTAACCCCGGCAAGGGCGATTATTGGTCACCCTGCCCGTTTCATGCAGAAAAAACCGCGTCTTTTCATGTGGACGATCAAAAAGGGTTTTATTACTGCTTTGGTTGCCACGCCAAAGGCAATGTTTACAGTTTCATCCAAGAAACCGAAAACGTGAATTTCATGGAAGCAGTAGAAATTTTGGCCCGTGAAGCTGGCATGCCGATGCCTGCCCGTGACCCCGCCGCACAACAAAAGGCGGATCAGCGCACAGTACTTGTAGATGTGATGGAACAAGCCGTGCAGTTTTACCGCCTACAACTGCGCACGAATAACGCATCAAACGCACGCGATTATCTGGTAAAACGCGGGCTACCCGAAGCAATTTTGGAACAGTTTCAAATTGGCTATGCAGACAATAACCGCAATGGGTTGTTTCAGCACCTAACTGGAAAAGGTGTTTCCCCCGATGATATAGTTGAAGCTGGCCTTGCCATCAAGCCCGATGATGGCGGCAACCCGTTTGACCGGTTTCGCAACCGCATCATGTTCCCGATACGCGATGCCCGTGGTCGATGCACGGCATTTGGTGGCCGTGCAATGGATGCAAATCAACCCGCTAAGTATTTGAATTCACCTGAAACCCCGTTGTTTGACAAGGGGCGATCGCTATACAATCACCAACCCGCACGCGAAGCCGCAGGTAAGGTGCAAAGCTTGATCGTAGCCGAAGGTTATATGGATGTAATCGCCCTGTCACAAGCTGGCTTTAAGCATTCTGTAGCCCCGTTAGGCACCGCAATTACCGCCGATCAGCTACAACTAATGTGGCGCATAACCCCTGAGCCGATTATCGCCCTTGATGGCGACAAAGCAGGCCTGCGGGCCGCAATGCGCTTGATCGATGTCGCCCTGCCATTATTGGAAGCTGGTAAATCTTTGCGGTTTTGCATCCTGCCAGAAGGACAAGACCCTGATGATTTGATAAAAGCATCTGGCGCCAAAGCGATGCAAGCCTTGTTGGACACAGCACAACCAATGGTCAAACTGCTATGGCAACGTGAAACGGAAGGTAAAGATTTTGACAGCCCCGAACGCCGTGCCGCCCTAGATGCCAGCCTGCGCACCACTTTGAACACCATCCAAGACCGCTCTATAAAGTCGCATTACGGCCAGATTATAAAAGATTTCCGGTTTGACCTATTTCGCCAAAAACGCCCTGAACAATCTTGGGGCAACAAAGATTGGCGTAAAAAAGCACCCGAAAAAGCCTCGGAAGGTTTAAAATCATCCCTGCTGGCACAAGGGGTACAGGCCGATGTGTTGGTGCGCGAAGCAGTGATTTTAATGTCCGCGATTTTACACCCCCAAGCGGCCCTTGAAAAAGAAACCGCCCTAGAAAAATGCCATATTAGCACAGCTCATTTTAAGGAAATTCATAACGCACTCTTGGCAAACCTGCATGAAGACCTATCTAACGATAACACCGCATTTGATCTGGCAGATAAAATGACCAGTGCTTTGGGCTACAACCCTGTTGACCGTTTGGCAGAGCTAAAAGCCATCCGAACCCATCCATATTTACGGATTGGTGCGGATATAACGCAGATTAAACGCACCTTAGAAGAAGAGTTAACAAAACATGCGGCAATTTTGGGCGCCTTAAAGGAAATGCAAGAAGCCGAAGAAGAATTATCAGGATTAGCTGATGAATCAACCACTTGGCGCATTCAACAAGCGACCCAAGCACGTGAAAAGGCCACCAGAACGACCTACGGAAATGAAGATAATAGCGGTGATGACAGTGAAAACCTATCACAAGAGTTGCAAAAAATGCTCGATGATCAGATTTGGGTAAAGAAAAAACCATAATGTCATTGCGAATCATTGGTTCGCAGTGTTGATTCGCCCCTGTTACGGGTGATTCGTTTAACCCCTAAAGGGAGCAAGAAATGGCAGCTAAAGATACTGGGCAAGGTAAGAATGAACAGGCAGACGGTGCCTCTTCAATTTCGGATAACAGCCAGGCCAATATCAAAAAGATGATTTCGGTTGCGCGCGCGCGCGGCTATATCACTTATGACGAACTGAATGAGGTACTGCCACCCGATCAGGTTTCATCAGAACAAATCGAAGATGTGATGTCGATGCTGTCTGAAATGGGTATTAACATCATCGAAAGCGATGATGCCGAGGACGATGGCCCACGTGATCTGACGGTTGTTGAAGCTGACAAAAAAGAACTGGCCCTTGCAAATACTGGCGAAGCCAAACTTGACCGCACGGATGATCCTGTTCGTATGTACCTGCGCGAAATGGGTTCGGTTGAACTGCTGTCACGCGAAGGCGAAATTGCGATTGCCAAACGCATAGAGGCAGGCCGCAACACAATGATTGCAGGGCTTTGCGAAAGCCCGCTAACCTTCCAAGCGATTACCATCTGGCGCGAAGAGCTGTTGGACGAAGAAATTTTGTTGCGCGATGTGATCGATCTGGAAACCACCTTTGGTGAAACCATGGAAGACGGCGATGTCGTACCTGTGGCCAGCACATTAGGCTCAACACCTGCAAATATGAAAGTTGCCCCTGTCAAAAAAGAACCAGAACCCGTTCAAGAAGTTGATGCAGACGGTAATCCAATACGCTCTGACGACGACGATGAGGATGAAGACGAAGCAGCAAACCTTTCATTGGCAGCAATGGAAGAAGCCCTAAAACCACAGGTTTTAGAAACACTGGCTAAAATAGCCAAAAGCTATAATAAACTGGCTGGAATGCAGGATGTACGTATATCCGCCACACTGAATGAAGACGCATCTTTTTCTGGAAAAGAAGAAAAAGCATATCAGAAACTGCGCACTCATTTGGTTGAACAAGTTAATGCGCTGCATTTCCATAACAACCGTATTGAGGCCTTGATTGACCAGCTATACGGTATCAACCGCAAGATCATGTCGCTTGATAGTGGCATGGTGAAACTTGCTGACCAATCACGCATTAACCGTCGTGAATTTATCGAAGCCTATCGCGGGCGTGAGCTTGATCCGATGTGGATGGAAGATATTGCAGCACGATCTGGCCGTGGTTGGATGACATTTATTGAAAAATACAGCGATAAAGCCGAAGCAATTCGCGCTGAAATGGCACAAGTCGGCCAGTATGTTGGCGTCGACATTCCCGAATACCGCCGCGTTGTTAGCCAAGTGCAAAAGGGCGAAAAAGAAGCCCGTGCAGCGAAAAAAGAAATGGTCGAAGCCAACCTGCGTTTGGTGATTTCCATTGCCAAAAAATACACCAACCGTGGCCTGCAATTCTTGGATTTGATCCAAGAAGGTAACATCGGCCTGATGAAAGCGGTTGATAAATTCGAATATCGCCGTGGCTATAAATTCAGCACATACGCAACATGGTGGATTCGCCAAGCCATCACGCGTTCCATTGCAGATCAGGCCCGCACCATCCGTATTCCGGTGCATATGATTGAAACCATTAACAAGCTTGTGCGCACAGGGCGCCAGATGTTACATGAAATAGGCCGCGAACCAACACCAGAAGAATTGTCAGCGAAGCTGCAAATGCCACTGGAAAAAGTCCGCAAGGTGATGAAAATCGCCAAAGAACCTATTTCACTTGAAACCCCTATTGGTGACGAAGAAGACAGCCAACTAGGTGATTTCATCGAAGATAAAAACGCCATCCTACCCCTAGACAGCGCCATTCAGGGCAACCTGAAAGAAACCACAACACGGGTTCTGGCGTCGCTCACCCCACGCGAAGAACGCGTACTACGCATGCGCTTTGGCATCGGCATGAATACCGACCACACGTTGGAAGAGGTTGGCCAACAGTTCAGCGTGACACGCGAACGTATTCGTCAGATTGAGGCGAAGGCTTTGCGGAAGTTGAAACATCCGAGCCGTTCGCGAAAGTTGCGGAGTTTCTTGGATCAGTAGTTATGGTTTGGCCAGATTATTTCGACGAAGTAACCAACCTTATCAACTTCTGCGACGAGGCTGGAAGTGCGGTACCTGATTGGGAATATTGTTTTGAAAATATAACAAATGAAACTGATCTAGGCCGTCTTAAGGATAAAAATGCGAACAGTTTTGTTTATATATTTAAGATGGTTGGCAACAACACAGACGAAGTGAAAAAAGCCTTGTGTAAGCAAAAAACATGCAACCACACAAAACATAGAAAATGCCCTAAGGTTAATAAAAAGTCGTCACAGTTTTTATATGTTGGATCATCAAGGCGCAACATTCTGGGGCGCATTAAACAACATTTAGGTCAATGTCCTGACGCAACCTACGCATTGAAGTTATTCGATTGGTTTACTGGTCATGCTCACCTTTATGGTCGGGAATATAGCGGGATAAGTCCAACGGCTTTACAAATCCTTGAAGACAGTATTTCAGAAAAATTGAAACCAATGTTCGGAAAACAAGGCGGAAACGGTAAGTAATCCGTAGGGTGGGCTATAGCCCACGCGTTGCAAGGATCAATCAAACGCAAGTGTGTTTTATGGTGTGTAGATTGGAACGATGTGTCTGACTTGTCTGATGGTAAAGGTGGGCTAAAGCCCACCCTACGCGTTCACTGAACACAACTCATTCACACACATAAAAATTAACAATACCATTATTTATCAACACCTTAACCTCCTGTCCCAACTGGGACATCCAAATTATTTACAGACCCTGGATGCGACCTTAAAATATAAAAAAGGAACCCACCCAATGTCTACACTGGCCCGGATCGTCGTCGCCCTCATCGCCATACTTCTCCTCTATATCGCATGGTTTGAAATGTTCGCGTGGGTTAGTCGCGGGCCAAAAGTGTTTAAAGATTTCCCCTAAGACCTGTTTGAACCCACAAAAACGTTGGCAGCCAATCAAGGGTTATATAACGGGTTTCTTGCGGCGGGATTGATCTGGTCACTCTTCATCCAAGACCCAATTTGGCAACCACATATCGCAACCTGTTTTCTGCTTTTTGTAGCCGTCGCAGGGCTTTATGGCGCTGCCACCGCATCAAAGCGGATTTTATATGTGCAAACAGTCCCTGCGGCTATAGGAATGGCCTTAATATATTATAGTTAAAGGATCATTCACAATACGATGAAGGATCACAGTGTGTTTATCCCTAAAATCACAAGGGTAAAACCTGCTAGTATCTTCCCATCCAACACGCTTTGCGCTATCCATTCTTCATGACGGTAAAAGCCTCAAAAATCTGCTGCACCCGTGGTGTGCGCCAAGTCCTGCAAGATGTCAGTTTTAACCTTGCATCGGGCGACTGCCTAATCCTGCGCGGCCCCAACGGCGTGGGCAAATCCACCTTGTTGCGTGTGCTAGCGGGCCTTAGCCAGGCTACAACAGGTAAGTTGGATTTAGACCCAGATGATGTCGCCTATTCGGGCCATTTGGATGCGGTGAAATTTCAGCTAACCGTTGCAGAAAACCTGTCATTCTGGGCCGGTGTTTACGGCACAAACATGACGGATGAGGTCATTAAAAATTTCGGCCTGAAGCCGCTAAAAAACCGCCTTGCCGCCAATCTATCCGCAGGCCAAAAACGTCGCCTAGGGTTAGCGCGGATGACCCTTTCGGGCCGAAAAATATGGCTGATGGATGAACCTACAACGTCACTTGATGCGCAACACACTACCCTAATTGCCCAATCCATATCGGCACATTGCGCATCGGGTGGCATTGCCATTTTATCTACGCATCTTGATCTGGATATTGCATGTGCCAAAATCCTTAATCTGGCACAATTTGCACCGAACCGCACGACCGATACATCAGTCTTTTTGGAAGGGTCATTCTAAATGTTGGCCCTGTTCACCCGAGATTTGAAATTGGCGTTCCGCTCTGGCGGTGGCTTTGGGTTGGCATTGGCGTTTTTCCTGATCGTAGTGATGTTTGTCCCCTTTGGTGTCGGTTCTGATCTCAACCTTCTAGCCCGCATCGCACCTGGAATTTTATGGATCGGCGCATTGCTGGCCTGCCTTTTATCGCTCGACCGTATTTTTCAACTGGACTATGAGGATGGTACTTTAGACGTTCTGGCCACATCCCCCCTACCGCTTTCAGGCATTGCCGCTGCAAAGGCTACGGCGCACTGGGTAACAACAGGTCTGCCTTTAACACTTGCCGCCATACCTTTGGGTTATCTTTTAAACATGCCTGCGCCTGCCTACATTTGGCTGCTTACAAGCCTTGCCATCGGCACACCTGCCCTATCATTCATCGGCGCATTCGGGGCTGCAATAACTGTGGGCATCAAACGAGGTGGGCTGCTTTTATCTTTGCTTGTCTTACCACTTTACATCCCAACCCTGATCTTTGGTGCAGTCACAGTCACTAAATCTATTGAAGGAACAAACCCGCTGCCCAGCCTAGTTCTATTGGCAGGTCTAACCTTGTTCAGCTTGGTAATAATGCCATTTACCAGCGCATTGGCATTAAAATCCAATCTGAAAAGCTAAGGGTAAACTGTGGCTTGACAGTATTTAAATATATCAATAATTCATGATATATGGATATAACAACCGCACCCACAGCCTTTTCCGCCCTAAGTCAGCCGACCCGACTAAATGTTTTTCGTTTGCTTGTTAAGGCAGGCAACATTGGTATGTTGTCAGGGGAATTGGGGCAAGCTTTGGGTATTCGTCAAAATACTATGTCCGCCAATCTTGCGATCCTGCTTCAATCAGGTTTGATCCGAAACGCGCGCAATGGGCGAACCATTCGTTATTTTGCGGATTTTAACGGCATACACGGCCTGCTGGCCTTCCTGATGGAAGATTGTTGTGGTGGAAACCCCGCACTTTGTGAGCCTCTGATTACCCAATTAACCTGCAACCCGAATACACACAAGGAAGACAATGATGCTTGTTATTCATCATAACCCCGCTTGCGGTACGTCACGCAATGTACTTGCGATTATCGAAGCTAGCAATGAGCCCCATGTGGTCATTGAATATCTGGTCACAGGTTGGACAAAACCACAGTTACTAGGTCTTTTTGCCGCTGCTAACATAACCCCAAGACAAGCATTGCGTACTACCAAATCGCCTGCCGACGAGCTTGGTTTGCTTGATGCCCAAGTGAGTGATGAAAAACTGCTGGATGCGATGATTGCACATCCTGTTTTAGTCAACCGCCCTATCGTATGTTCCACCAAAGGTGTGAAACTTTGCCGCCCTTCCGAAACCATTTTAGGAATGCTTGAAGATTTACCCGACTTCCCGATTGTAAAGGAAGACGGCACTGTGATTATAGACAAAAATGGAAAAACCCTGTGACAAACACCCCAAATATTACCGACGAACACTTTCACCCAATTAATACAACCCGATTGGGCCTATCACCAAGTACGGCAAACCCGCCAAAGATATTATTACTTTATGGCTCATTACGAGAACGCTCGTTCAGCCGATTAATGTCGCAAGAGGCCGCACGTGTTTTGGATAAATTCGGGGCGCAAACCCGCATATACAACCCCTCTGGCTTGCCATTACCCGACGATCAGGACGAAACCCATCCCAAGGTGCAGGAATTACGTGATCTGGTAACGTGGTGTGATGGCATGGTTTGGTGTTCGCCCGAACGCCACGGTGCCATGACGGGGATTATGAAAGCCCAAATAGATTGGATACCCCTGTCATTGGGTGCCGTTCGTCCCACCCAAGGCAAAACATTGGCAGTGATGCAGGTCAATGGGGGCTCACAAAGCTTCAACGCAGTGAACCAGTTGCGTATTTTGGGCCGCTGGATGCGGCTTTTGACCATCCCAAACCAATCTTCCACACCCAAAGCCTTTCTAGAATTTGATGACAATGACCGGATGATGCCGTCAGGTAATTACAACCGTATGGTAGATGTGATGGAAGAGCTGATGAAATTCACCCTACTGACACGCGGCAAAATGGATTATCTGGTAGAACGTTATAGTGAACGCAATGAAAGCGGCATTGATCTAATCAACCGCGTTAATACAAAGGCAAGTTAACCCCAATGACCGCCCCTGACCAACAGCTTAGCGCCCCGACACTTGCCGACATTCAAGATGCAAAATCTGCCTTATCAGGGGTCACCATCCACACACCGCTGATGGAAAATTCGGAAGTAAATGCACGCCTTGGTGGACGCTTATTAATCAAAGCCGAAAATGCCCAGCGCACAGGTGCGTTTAAAATTCGCGGTGCGTACAACCGTATCCGCCAGATGGATGCAGATGAAAAAAAGCGCGGTGTTATCGCCTATTCGTCGGGCAATCACGGGCAAGCCGTAGCACTTGCAGCCAACCTTGTCGGCACCAATGCCCTGATCGTGATGCCCAGTGATGCCTCTGCCCTGAAAATGGAACGCATTCGTGGGTTGGGCGGCGAAATTATCACCTATGACCGCGATGCTGAATTGGGTGATGACGCAGCCCGGCGCATACGTGATGCCACGAACCGCATCATGGTACCACCCAGCGAAGATAAGCGCGTGATGGCGGGTGCAGGAACCGTGCCACTTGAATTATACGACCAAGCCGTTGCATGTGACGCAACCCTTGACGCAGTCCTTGTGCCATGCGGCGGCGGCGGCTTAACCGCTGTTACAGCCATTGTAATGGCAAGCCTTAGCCCTGCAACTAAAGTTTATGCAGCTGAACCCGAATTGTTCGATGATACCTGCCGATCATTGAAGGCAGGCAAACGGTTGATCAACCCCGCAGGGCGCAAAACAATTTGCGATGCAATCATGACACCGACACCAGGTAAAACCACGTTTTCCATCAACAAGACCCATTTGGCAGGTGGCCTATCAGTTACAGACGATCAGGTGCGCATGGCGATGAAATGCGCATTTGACGATTACAAATCCATTGTAGAGCCAGGTGCCGCTGTAGGTCTTGCCGCCGTTCTAAGTAGCCAGATTGACATCAAGGGCAAAACCATTGCCGTAATCATTACAGGCGGCAATGTAGATACCACCACATATTGCACGGCCTTAAAAGCTGCCTAAAATATTAAAACATAGGGGAAACGCAATGCAACGTAGATTATTTGCCGAATGGCTGGGAACATTGTTTTTATTGGCCACAGTTGTAGGGTCGGGCATAATGGCCGAACGATTAGCAGGCGGAAACGTCGCCATCGCCCTATTGGGTAACACCATTCCAACTGGGGCAATACTGGTTGTGTTAATCTTGATCTTTGGTCCAATTTCAGGGGGGCATTTCAATCCAGCCGTAACACTGGTTTTTCTTTTACGCAAAGAGATGAATAAGCATGAGGCCGTATTTTATGTAGGCGCACAAATCATCGGCGGCATCATCGGTGTGTTCATTGCCCATCTGATGTTTGACAACCCTTTGATAGACCCATCCACCCATGCCCGCACAGGCGTAAGCCAGTGGATTAGTGAATTTGTTGCCACCTTTGGGTTGGTCGCCACCATCCTTGGCTGTTTAAAATCGCGCCCAGATACAATACCTTATGCGGTCGGTCTATACATCACCGCCGCATACTGGTTCACATCTTCTACATCATTTGCCAACCCTGCCGTAACAATCGCACGTGGGTTTTCCGATACTTTTGCAGGCATTGATCCCGCACATGTATTCGGTTTTATCATCATGCAACTGTTGGCAGCAATAGTAGCAAACTACACCTTTAAATGGTTATTAGAAGAATGAGCCAAAGCCCGTTTGATGAAGATATAGACCGACGGCAGGTTCCCGCCCTGAAAACCCATAAGATGGTGTTGGGGGATGATGGCCAAAACCTATTTGCCGCAGGCGTGGCAGACATGGATTTCAAAGTTGCCCCTGCGATATTCGCCGCCATGCAAACCCGCCTAAACCATGGGGTTTTCGGGTATGAGGCTGTGCCAGACACTCTATACCCTGCGTTAATCAACTGGCTTGCAACCCGTCACAACTGGCATATCGAGCAAGCCGATATTCTGCGTGCACCCAACATATTAAACAGCCTTGCAATCGCGGCATCCATGTTCACCGATGCAGGTGACGGCATCATCGTGCAACCCCCTGTGTTCTTTGATTTCTTTGATATTCTGCGTGAAAATAACCGCCGCATCATCCCCAACCCGCTTATTCTAACAGATGGCCGCTACACAATGGATTTCGACGGTCTGGAACAGCTTGCCTCTGATCCGCAAACCAAAATGATCTACCTGTGCAACCCGCATAATCCTGTCGGGCGGGTGTGGGGCGCGGATGAATTGCGCAAACTGGGTGGCATATGTGTAAAACATAACGTACTGGTTGTAGCGGATGAAATACACGGCGACATCACCTTTAGGGATTATAAATACACACCATTTGCGTCCCTTGGGGCTAACTATGCCAACAACAGCATCACCTGTTTGTCACCCGCAAAAAGCTTTAACATTGCATCTTGTTGCACATCTTTCACCGTTATTTCCAACCCAGATTTGCGCAAGGCTTTCCAAACCGAAAATAGCCGCCTAACCGTAAACAAAAACAACGCATTTGCCAGCGCCGCAATGCAAGCCGCCTATAGCGAAGGTGAGCCGTGGTTGCATGATGTTCTGACCTATCTGGAAACCAACTTATCACTGGTACGCACCTATATTGCAAAGATACCAGACGTTAAATTAATCGAACCAGAGGGTACATTTTTGGTCTGGTTAGACTTTCGCGAACTCGGCCTTACACCTGACGCGCTAACTACATTCCTGCGCCAAAAAGCAGGCTGGGCAACAACACGCGGACAAAGCTTTGGCGTTGAGGGCGAAGGCTTTACCCGCCTGAACATCGCCTGCACATCAGATAATTTGGAAAATGCCCTGAAAGCCCTGCTTGCTGTGACAGAAACGTGATTTAACAAACCTGTGACAACAGACCCATTGCCCTGCCCTGAAAAACATATAAAAAGCGGGCATGTCTTTATGGGAATACGCAAATCCGGTTAAATTTATGCGGCTTTCGGGCCGGCTGTTGCCGTTTCTGTTAGGTCTAACTGGCCTATGTTTGGGCGCAGGTATTTTATGGGGTTTTTTTGGCACCCCTGACGATTATAAACAAGGCTCTACCGTCAAGATTATCTTTATCCACGTACCAGCGGCAACTGTGGCCGTCAGCGCATGGTTTATGATGCTTGTCACCAGCCTAGTCTGGTTGATCCGACGCCATCATGTTTCTGCCTTAGCCGCCAAAGCCGCCGCCCCCATTGGAATGACAATGACCTTGATCGCTCTTGGAACTGGGGCCATTTGGGGCAAGCCTATGTGGGGAACGTATTGGGCATGGGACCCGCGTTTGACCAGTTTTTTAATCCTGTTCGTGTTTTACCTAGGGTACATCGCGTTATGGAATGCCATCGAAGACAGTGATACCGCTGCTGATTTGACATCAATCCTATGTATGGTTGGCTCTGTTTTTGCGTTTATGTCACGCTATGCGGTCAACTTTTGGAACCAAGGCCTGCACCAAAGCGCCTCTATTGCAGTAACTGAAAAGCAGCATGTGGACAGCAGCTATATTTATCCGCTGTTTTTGTGCTTTGCGGGTTTTTTCCTTTTGTTTGTCACTTTGGTTTTAATTCGCACCCGCACTGAAATTCGGCTGCGCCGCGCCGCCGCCCTGCAAGCAAGGAATACCAATGCCTGATTTGGGAAAATATGCGGATACGGTCATACTGGCCTATATTATGTCCTTCACATTCCTGATTGGTCTGGCGGTTATTACATGGGCGCAAAGCCGCCGTGCAAAGCGACTTTTAGATGCAGAGGAAGCAAACCGTGGCTAATAAAACCTCACGCTCTAGAATTTCACCTTGGGTAGCAGCCCCACCGCTGATCTTTATCGCCTTAGCGGCAGTGTTTGCCTTCGGTTTGAACCGTGAAGATGCGGATAACCTGCCCAGTACTATGATCGGGCGCGACGCACCCCTTTTGACCACCACACCATTAGGCGACCTGCCAGAATTAACCGCAGCTGACCTGAAGAAAGATGGAATTAAACTGGTAAATTTTTGGGCCAGTTGGTGCGGGCCATGCCGCGTAGAACACCCAACCCTGCAAGCCTTGGCTGATGAGGGGCTGGTAATTCACGGTATTAATTATAAAGATCAAGTTGGTAACGCGACAGGGTTCCTTAAGGAACTAGGCAATCCCTATACAAAAGTAGCCAAAGACGAAGGTCGCACAGGGCTGGACTGGGGGCTATACGGCGTGCCAGAAACCTTCATAATTGACGGAAACGGCAAAGTATTGCTGCGCCACGCAGGGCCGATTACACAGCGGGTTTTAGATAAAACGATACGGCCAATACTAAAGGGGCAGTAAGATGCGTGCAAAACACGCACCCTACCTTGATTTATTTATTGCCGAATACCTTCAGCGATAATGCTCAATGCGACTTGCGCATCACCAATCACACCGCCCATATCGTAATCACTTAAATTAATCATTGTTGTCGCGCTAAACCCAGCGCGATAACCGCCCCATGGATCTTTGCCTTCACCAATGAATACCGTATCAAGGGCGATGGACTTTGTGATGCCACTGATAGTCAGGTCACCCGTGATAACAGCTGTTTTGCCACCCGTTTTTTGGATAGCTGTACTGACGAAACTGGCTGTAGGATTGTTTGAAGCATCAAAAAAATCTGCACTGCGCAAGTGATTATCACGCGCACCGTGGTTAGAGTTTACAGAATCCATCGCTATTTCAACTGTCACAGAACCCGTCTCTGGCTTATCTGCGTCGAATTCAAAATTCCCGTTGAAGCTATCAAAACGTCCAATAACAAAGGAGTACCCCAAATGGCTTACTTTGAAATTGATCGAGGCATGTGCCCCTTCGGTGTCAATCTTATAGCTTTCCGAAAATGCGCTGGTGCCAAGTGTCATGGCCAAAGCCGTTGTAAGTAGTAGTTTATTAAACATGTGTTTTTCCTAGAGTTTAGATTTAAGGTGGTTATTTTATCGGGCCTTTGGTCATGCTGACCAAAACCCTATCGCGTTTGATAAAGTGATGCCAAAGGGCAGCACCTGCGTGTAGTGCCGCTAAAGCGATCAATAGATAGGCCAGCATCCAGTGCAGTTTACCCGCAAGCTTTTCCAGCCCTTTTTCCGTGTGTATTGATGGGATGTCGAACAGGCTAAAATAATGTATGGCCCGACCATCCAGTGTTGAAATGAAATACCCAACCACCATTATCGCGAGCAAAAGTGCGTAAAAACCCCAATGCAACAGGGATGAGCCATGGCTTTCTATCGGGGTTAGTTCCGCATGATGCGGGGTGGGATTAGCGAGTTTCCAGATAAAGCGAAACACCAACAAGGCAAACAAAGTCAAACCAATGCTTTGGTGCAATTCAGGGGCAGTTTTGTAATACGGGCTGTAATAAGTCAGCGTGCGCATCCAGTACCCCAAGCCAAACAAGCCAAAGATAGCTATAGCCATCAGCCAATGCAAAAGGCGTGCAATCAGTCCGTAGCCAGTTTTTGTGTTGCGATATACCATAGTTATGTGCCCTTCGAATAAACCTATCGTACAGGTTTCTAGGTATCAAAGGGAAGCTAATGGAATCACAAATCTGTGTTGTGTATTTTGGAACAATCAAAAAATGGGGCAAGTTTTCACCTGCCCCATTTTACCTTAAAATGCTTTTTGCCAGCCCAGATTAAAGATATAATCCGTTTCCAGTTGCGGCCCATTGGTGCTTTGATAGATCGGCATGCCAATTTCCATTGCAAGTCTGTGGCCGCGCCACATCCCTTTTTGCCCGGCAAGGTTCACGCCGAACATCACATCAATACGCTGCCCACCATAGTTGGCATTATCAGCGGTCTGAACAGGGGCTACAATGTTAGGGTCGATGCCTTCGATCGCATCCTGTGTAATAGCATCCACACGTAGTGATGTGCTGATCCAAGGTTGCCACTGACGTGCAACCCATGCAGTCACTGCGTGTTTATCACCCAAAGAATAGCCTTCGCTATTTGTGTTTTCCAGACGCATTTCAGCGCGGTATTGTGCCCCCCATGACCAATCATCTGCGCGTGCGGTATAGGTAAGACCTGGCAACAGATCGACAGTTCCCGTGCCTAATTGCATCGCATAAGGCAAACGCGGGGTTGGTGTCATACCATTTGGGGCCAAAATCTTACCGGTTTTATCAATCGCACCCGTAGGCAGGCTAAAGCCAAGGTTCATATGCACATGGTGGGTTTCATCATCGTAAAGCCGATAAAGCCCGCTGACCTTTACGTCACCAAATCCTGATGCCTTGGTGGTAAAACCACCCAGAACAGTCGTACCCGCACCCCCTGCAAATGTAATGTGATCCATGCTTTTATCCAAATAGTTGACCATCGCCATAAGGGTCAGGTTATCGTTAGGTGCATACATCGCACCAAACATATGCATATCCATTGTCATTTTTGTTGGCACAACCCGCAAAGTGGGGGGTTGGCCTGGCGCACCAAAAAACCGGTTTGGTACTGTTGTTGCAATACTTGTCGGCGAGGCCGAGTTCGTACCAATGCGATTGCCTTCCATCCCCATTTGCATATAGCGATAGGACAGCATCCATTCGCCTTTTTTATGCATATGTTCCCCCATCACGCCAATAGGCGCATGGCCGTCGGCCCGCACGATATTACCGAATTGTAATCCAGTATGCGCAATGCCACCATCGGCATATGCTTGGGGTGCTGTTAGCGCACAGAGTGCCGCCATCGTTATGGTAATTAAGGGTTTTGATCCCATAGTTTTTGGTATAAGTATATCGTTCATTTTAGCTATAAGCCACTGAATAAGAGCAAATTAATGCAAATGGTATGACGCAGAATGCGCCCCATAAGCAGTGTGTATTTTTCAGTATTCAGGCTTGAAATGGGGGATCTAGACAATGCAGATTGTCTGGGCTTTGATCTAGCTTTTGAAGTGTAATCGGGGATGGCTCAAACAGGTCTTGACCCGTTGGAGCGAAGACAAACCCAGTATCATCTGGTAACACCAGTACAAAGTTCGCCGAAGCCAGACAAAATGGACAAGAAACGCCCAGCATCGGCATTTCTTCTTCATAAGGCACGCCGTTTTCATTAAGAGTTATAAGGCGCGTCCCATTTCCTGTACAAAGCACAACCCTTTGAAAACCAGATTTGTCTGCCAGTGTATTCACAGCCATAGCGGGCCCGTGCATAGACATCACGAACCCCTGAACGATAAAACAAATCGTCAAAATGAGATGTGTTACACGCGCTTTGTTTATGATGCTAAATAACCCCATGTAAGATATTTAAAACAAATGATGCAAACAGGCTAACTGCTGAATTGTCGCAGAAGTTTTACAAACCCGCATATACTGCCAAAGTTTGTTTAACCGCCCCAGCTGCCTCTTGCCCTTTTTTCACAAAATGATCTGTGAAAAACGCAATCAGGTCAGGGGTTTCCTGAAAGTTATGCGGGGTTAAGGATACCGAAAACATTGGCACGCCAGTTTCCATCTGGCCTTGCATGAGTGCGTCAACAACAGCGGCCGACACAAATTCGTGGTGATAAATGCCGCCATCCACCACCAATGCGGCTGCAACGATGGCGTCGTATTTACCTGTTTGGGCCAGCTTTTTAGCCAGAAGTGGCATCTCAAATGCGCCAGGCACATTATATACATCCACGTTGGCATCCTCAATTTCCTGTTCAAATCCAACAAGCGATTGATCTACTATTTGCGCATGCCACTGCGCTTTGATAAAGGCGATATTTACGGGTTTTGTCATAGCTCTAAGTCCTTTCTGCTTCAACAAGACCCAGAGCGTTCAGACACATACACGAAAACCGCGCACGCATCCATTCTCTACCATCCAGACTATAACTGTCGGCCCCCGAATTTCACGGGTGTCTGCTGACCCAAGGTTTTAAAAAAACCAAAGCGCTCGCGGGCTATCACCGCCGGTGGGGAATTACACCCCGCCCTGAGAATGGTATCAAACTAAGGGATTCGGTGATTGTTGGAAAGCTGAAACACGACTAAACTTGCCTAAATTAAGACGAGAATCAAACCATGAGCGAAACCATCACCATCACCCGCCCCGACGATTGGCATTTGCATCTGCGCGATGATGATATGCTGCGGGCAGTTTTACCAGAAACCACACGGCATTTTGGCCGTGCTATCATAATGCCCAATCTGGTGCCCCCTGTTGTGACGGCAGAAAATGCCATTGCATATCGTGACCGCATATTAGCATCATTACCAGAAGGTGATGATTTTCAACCGCTTATGACGCTATACTTAACCGATCATACCGACAAAGAGGATCTGGCAGCAGCCCATGCAAGCGGATTGATTACCGCCGTTAAACTGTACCCCGCAGGGGCCACAACCAATTCGGCATCGGGTGTTACTGACATCAAACTTGTCATGCCTGTTTTGGAAAAAATGGCCGAAATCGGATGCCCTTTATGTATCCACGGCGAAGTTACGGGAACGGATATTGATATTTTTGACCGAGAGGCTGTATTTATTGATACCGTGCTTGACCCGCTACGCCGCGCGTTGCCTGAGCTAAAGATCATCTCGGAACATATCACCACCAAAAATGGTGTGGATTATGTGATGTCTGCAAACAGTAATCTGGCTGCAACAATCACCACGCACCACCTAATTATTAACCGCAACCATCTGTTTGCAGGGGGCATTCGCCCGCATTATTTCTGCCTACCAATTGCCAAACGCGAACATCACCGTCTTGCGTTGCGACAAGCAGCTACATCGGGCGATGCAAGGTTCTTTTTGGGGACAGACAGCGCCCCGCATACCAATCCAAATAAAGAAAGCGCTTGCGGTTGTGCGGGCGTGTTTTCCGCAACCAATACAATGTCATGTCTCGCCCATGTGTTTGAAGACGACGGGGCATTAAATCAGCTAGAACGGTTTACCTCCCTTAATGGCCCTGCCTATTACGGGCTTGCACCCAACAAAGCTAGGTTAACACTGGTGAAATCAGCTATACCAATGGATTATCCAACACATATAAAAACCGCAAATAGCGAAGTGACGGTTTTTGATCCGGGGTTTCCACTACATTGGCGTGTTGTTTAAAAAAAACCCGACTGCATTGCAGCCGGGTAAGTTTCACCTGAAACTACGGTCTGGACCTTGGAGGGATCTGAAACCGTGAGGCAGTGAAAAACAGCGATCTGTTACACCAAGATGTCAGAATATTTTAGCAAGCTGCGAAAGAGACCATCTAAATGATGTCTGATGCTGAATGCCAAAGTTTCCCGAATCGTTGCCTTATAAGTTTTTTCTAGCACAAATAGTGGTCATATCAAACTTATCCACAGTATTTTGTGGATAATTCTAGGCAGTGTGCTACTGTAAACGCATATAAATCCATACGTACAAACCAAAATCTGCGCTGTGGTTTCAGCTGGTTTAAAAATATATCCACAGGTTACCCACAGGATTTCCAGATTGCGCCAGCAGGCTTATTCAACGTATAAAAACCCATCAGGGGACAAAAGCAGCATGAACACTATAACGGCGATTAAAGACGGCACAAATGACCCGCAAAGCGGTAAAATCCAAGTATCACCACATAATATCGAAGCTGAACAAGCGCTTTTAGGGGCTTTGCTGGTTAACAATGATGTGTATGACCGCGTGGCCGCCATTGTGAACGAAATTCACTTCTATGACCCCGTACATGGCCGTATTTTTGAAATAGCCGCACAACGTATTCAGAAAAATGCTTTAGCGTCGCCCGTGACACTAAAAGCGTTTATGGAAGATGACACAGGTTTAGCTGAACTGGGCGGGCCTGCGTATCTGGCGCGGCTTGCTGGGGCCTCTGTTTCGGTATTTGCAGCACGCGATTATGCCCAAATGATCTATGATCTGGCAATTCGGCGTGATCTGATGGCGATCGGTGAAGAAATCACTGATAAAGCCCAGCGCATGGAAGTTAGCAATGAACCTGCGGAACAAATCGTTGAGGCCGAACAAAGACTTTATGCCCTGTCCGAACAAGGCCAGGTCGACAGCGGTTTTCAAAGCTTCCTAAGAGCCGTCACAGATGCAGTGAACATGGCCAACGCTGCCTATCAGCGTGATGGTGGCATGGCAGGTACATCCACAGGATTGAACGATATGGATAAAAAACTGGGCGGTTTGCATCCGTCCGATTTGCTGATCCTTGCGGGGCGCCCGTCGATGGGTAAAACTGCATTGGCCACCAACATCGCCTATAATATTGCGAAGAATTACAAAAAGGGCACAAAGCCAGATGGTTCTATCGGGGCCGTACAAGGCGGCGTTGTTGGTTTTTATTCGCTAGAGATGTCATCAGAACAGCTGGCGGCACGTATCCTGTCGGAAGCGGCAGAAATTGAATCGCAGCGCATCCGTAGCGGTGAGATGACCGAAGAAGAATTTCGCCGTCTGGTAGAAGCGGCCAAAACCCTTGAAAGTTGCCCATTATTTATAGACGACACAGCGGCTTTGCCGATCAGTCAATTAGCAGCACGCGCGCGCCGTTTAAAACGCACCCACGGGCTAGACGTGTTAATCGTGGACTATCTGCAACTGGTGCGCCCCGCCTCTGCCAAAGACAGTCGCGTGAATGAAGTATCAGAGATTACCCAAGGGCTAAAAGCGATTGCCAAGGAACTGGATATTCCAGTGATCGCCCTATCCCAGCTTTCACGCCAAGTGGAAAACCGCGAAGACAAACGCCCGCAACTGTCAGACTTGCGAGAGTCGGGTTCAATCGAGCAAGATGCGGATATTGTGATGTTCGTTTACCGTGGTGAATATTACAAAGAACGTGAAAAACCAGCCGACCATGAAGCCGATAAAATGATGTCTTGGCAGGCGGAAATGGAAGAATTGCACGGCAAGGCCGAAGTCATTATTGGCAAGCAACGCCACGGGCCTATTGGCACGGTTTCATTGGCGTTTGAAGGGCGATATACACGTTTCACTGATCTTGCTCCATCGCGTTATGGCAGCCAAAATGATCAGGAATTTTAAGCGGCGGCATTTTTTAGGTGCAATAGCGGGGGCTACATGTATGGCTAAGTCTGGATATGCCGCGTCTTATACGGGGTTACCTTCGGGTTATAAAGTACCCGCAGAAGACCTACCGCATACGCGTACATTCATGCAGTGGCCTAATAATCGCAAAGTTTACCGCGACCGTATATTCCTGCGCATGACGCAGCAAACTATCGCGAATATTGCCAATACAATCGCAGAGTTCGAACCTGTTATAATGTTGGCCGATAAAGCTGAACACGGGCGTATTCGTAAACTGGTATCGGATCAGATTGAACTATGGGACATACCAACCGAAGACCTATGGTGCCGCGATGCAGGGCCTTTGTTTGCTGTGCATGAAACTAAGGGGCTGGCAGTTAGCAATCTGAATTTTAATGGCTGGGGCGAAAAACAGGTTCATACAAGTGACAGCCAAATTGCGGCCCTAGTGGCCAATCGTCTGGGGGTGCCGATCTATGATAGCGGGTTACACGGTGAAGCGGGTGGCGTGGAACAAGACGGGCATGGCACATTGGTGGCCCATGAAAGCTCTTGGATCATTAACAACCGAAACCGTTTGCCAAAAACAGAGGTGGAAGCGCGGCTTTTAACAGCCTTTGGCGCATCAAACATGGTTTGGGCTAAAGGCGTTAAGGGACAAGATATTACGGATTATCATATTGATAGTCTTGCGCGCTTTGTGGGTGAAAATCAGATTTTGATCCAATTACCAGAAGCCCCCGACTCTGATGACCCATGGTCAATCGCTGCATTTGAATCTTATGAAACCCTACAAGCCGCAAAATTGCATATGACTGTAATCCATGAACCTGTCAGGCCACGCATAAAATCTTATGACTTCGTTGCGGCTTATGCGAATTACTATGTCTGCAATGGTGCTGTTATAGCGGCTGAATTTGGCGATACTGAAACTGACGCAGCCGCCAAGGTTGCCTTGCAAAAGCTGTATCCTGACCGCGAGATCATCACCATGAACGTAGATAGTTTAGGTGAATTGGGCGGCGGCATTCACTGTGCCACACAACAACAACCCGCGATTTAATTCGACTAGACCGATCAAAATTTCGATGCTAGCGTTTACCCCATGAAGACATGTGATCAAAACCTTGTAGTGCTGGAACGCCACGCCTACCATCGCAGAAAGCGGTTTGAAGGATAGCTGGGCTACGGCCCAAAATAATCCTTATTTACCAAACAAAATGCGAGAGAACCCATGACTGAATTCACCGAAATTCCTATACTTGATGTAAGCCCATTATTTGACGGCACCGATGCGGATAAGGCCAAACTGGTGGCTGATTTTCAACACGCCTATGGCACAACTGGCTTTGGCTATATCATCAATCACGGCATTGATCCTGATATACAAAACGCGGTTTTTGCCGCGTCATCCCAGTTTCATGCTTTACCAATGGCAGCCAAAATGGCCGTAAAGCTGAACCATTTACATCGGGGTTATATTCCGATTAACACCTCAACAGATGTAAATTCCAAACTAGCGGATGTAAAAAAACCAAATCAATCCGCAAGTTTTATGATGATGCGCGAAGATATTGCAGAAATTCCCGATCAGTTTCTGTCTGGCCCTAATCAATGGCCTGATCTGGACGGATTTCGCCCTGCCCTTGAAGCCTATGCAAAAGCCATGTCTGATTTGGGGCGCAGGCTAATGCACATCGCTTTGTTGGCAGCGGGGGCCAACCCGCAGGATTTTATGGCAGCTTTTGACACACCGACAACATGGTTGCGCTTATTGCATTATCCACCTACATCGCCGCAGTCGCCCGATGATCTGTATGGATCAGCGCCGCACACCGATTTTGGATGCCTGACGCTGTTGGCACAAGATGATGTTGGCGGTTTGCAGGTTAAAACCCCCGCCGGAAATTGGGTGGATGCACCGCGCATAGAAGGTTCTTTTGTGGTCAATGTCGGTGATATGCTGCACCGTTTGTCAAACGGACGGTTACTATCAACCCCGCACCGCGTCATCAACCAATCAGGCCGTGAACGCTATTCCTGCCCGTTTTTCTATGACCCTCATGTTACCGCTGATATTAAACCTTTGGCTGGTACTGGTACGCCAAAGTTTAACCCAATCAATTTCGGTGATTTTTTACGTGGGGAATTGCAAGCGGGCTACGATCAGCATAAAGCTGCACTCTAAAGGTGCATTCCGCGCCTTAAATGAACCCATGAAGGCCAATTTATGACCACCGCAATTCTGACCATTGATCTGAACGCGATCGTTGCAAATTGGCGCGCATTAGATGCGATTTGTGCAAGCAATGTTGAAACTGCTGCCGTGGTTAAGGCAGATGGATATGGATTAGGTGCAGGCAAAGTTGCCGAAGCGTTAGCCAAGGCAGGCGTACGTAGCTTTTTTGTAGCTATGGCCGAAGAAGGGGTTGCGGTGCGCAAAGCGGTTGGCAATGACCCTGCAATCTATGTGTTTTCTGGGCTAATGGCGACGGATGCGGGGCTAATCCACGATTACAACCTTATCCCAATGCTGAATTCCCCGGCACAACTGGTTAAGTTTCGCATGGGGCTACCAGACAATGCATATGGCATTCAATTAGACACAGGCATGAACCGCCTTGGCCTAGAGCCCTCTGAATTTATGATGATGCGCGACAAGGCCGAAAATGCAGCCCAGATTATCAGCCATCTTGCCTGTGCGGATGAGCCAGAGCATGCACAAAACAAACAACAGCTGGATCAATTCAACGCAATGACAAACGGCATGTCTGTCCCGCGTTCACTTGCCGCAACTGGGGGTATTTTACTTGGCCCAGAATATCATTTCGATCTTGTCCGCCCAGGTGTAGGCCTATACGGCGGTGAGCCGTTTAAGGCTGGCAAGGCGGTTGTTAACCTGTCTTTGCCCGTCATCCAAACCCGACAGTTAGAGGTTGGTGAAACTGTGGGCTATGCCGCCCTATGGCAGGCAAAACGCCCAACGAAAATTGCAACAGTTGCCGCAGGCTATGCCGATGGGTTAATCCGCGCGATGGGAAATGGCCCAGCAATGCTATGGGCTGGCAACACGCCTTGCCCTATTGTAGGCCGCGTTTCGATGGACTTGATAACGGTTGATGTAACTGATCTGAACAAGGTACCTGATTGCATGGAAATTCTAAACCAGCATCAAACTGTTGACCTTTTAGCGCAATCGGCAGACACAATCGGGTATGAAATATTAACCAGCCTTGGCGCGCGGTATAAACGCGCTTATATAGGCGACTGAATTTAACGGATGAGTAACAGTGTGATACAGGTAATAGACGGATTTTTAGCAAATATTGGGCGTACAGTTCTAGCCTTGTTCGAAAGCATCGGGCAACTGGTTATTTTTGCGGCCCTTGCAGTAAGCCATATTTTTCGCCCGCCTTTCTATTTGGGTTCTTTTGGCCGGCAGTTAATGCATATTGGGTTTTTTTCGCTACCCGTGGTAGGTCTAACAGCCCTTTTCACAGGTGGCGCACTAGCATTGCAAATTTATTCTGGTGGTGCGCGTTTCAGTGCCGAGGCCGTAGTACCGTCAGTAGTGGCCATTGCCATGGTGCGCGAATTAGGCCCGGTTTTGGGCGGTTTGATGGTTGCGGGGCGTGTTTCGGCATCTATCGCGGCTGAGCTGGGCACGATGCGTGTTACTGAACAGATTGACGCGCTGACAACACTTTCAACAAACCCGATGAAATATCTGGTGGCCCCCCGCCTGCTGGCTGCAACCCTTGTGATGCCAATTCTGGTGTTTATTGGCGACACTATTGGCATTATGGGCGGTTTTCTGGTTGGCACAAACCGGCTGGGATTTAATGGTGCCACATATTTGCAAAACACATGGAATTTTCTAGAAGCCGACGACATTATTTCAGGCCTTATCAAAGCGGCGGTCTTTGGTTTTATTGTGGCCCTTCTAGGGTGCTATAACGGCTATCATTCAGGGCGCGGCGCAATGGGTGTGGGGCGTGCAACTACCAATGCAGTTGTTTCTGCATCCGTTCTGATCCTCGCGTCTAACTACATATTAACAGAGATGTTTTTCTAATCATGATTTCGATAAAAAACCTGCATAAATCTTTTGGTGATAACGTTGTTTTAAGCGGCGTGAATGTACATGTGTCGGCGGGGCATTCGCTGGTGGTTATTGGTGGCTCTGGTACAGGGAAATCAGTGCTGTTGAAATGCATTCTGGGTTTGATTACGCCTGATAGTGGCACCATTGAGGTGAACGGCATCAACCCCAACTCGGGCAACCGTGAAGCATTTCTGGATCAGTTTGGTATGTTGTTTCAAGGGGGTGCACTTTTTGACAGCCTGCCTGTTTGGCAAAACGTATCTTTTCGGCTGTTACAGGGCAAACACCGTTTATCAAAGGACGATGCCCGCGATATTGCTGTAGAAAAACTGCGCCGTGTGGGGCTAAAAGCCAGTGTTGCCGATCAATTACCAGCCGAGTTATCAGGCGGAATGCAAAAACGCGTGGGCCTTGCCCGTGCAATAGCCGCAGAACCAGAGATTATCTTTTTTGATGAACCAACCACTGGGCTAGACCCGATTATGTCTGGTGTTATCAATGAATTGGTCCGTGAAATTGTGGTAGAAATGGGCGCAACTGCCATAACGATCACCCATGACATGAGCTCGGTTCGCGCCATTGCTGATGAAGTGGCGATGATCCACGAAGGCGTGGTGCAATGGACGGGGCCTATAGGCAACATTGATAGCAGTGGTGATCCGTATCTTGACCAGTTTATAAACGCACGCCCCCATGGGCCTATAGAGTCGGTTAGGTGACATACTCTGATAAATCAACAATAAATCGAAAACCAAGAATACCTTTCAATATTACACATCCCAAGCATCAGGGCAGCATCTGATCCTAGTTTGGGTGAGAATACGTCTCACTTAGGGGGAGTCGGACGCGGGCAGAGTCTATAGACGAAGGTCTTGATGTTATAGGGTATGCCAATTTTTTATTATCCTTTTGCATTTGCGTCAAAATTTCATAACAATCACCATAGCTAAGCTTAAAGACGTTAAAATGTTTTCGATAACCAAAGAAGATTTAGAATTCGGGGGTTTCATAGCCCTATTGGCCATAACCATACTCACACCTATCATAAGCTTCATAGCCACGTTACTTTTCGGTTATTTCGACCCCAAACGCCGCTTAAAACCTACATGGGCACAAAAGCGTAACTGGGTTTTAATTATCACCTGTATAACATGGGTATTTGCCGTTTTATTTTATGAAATCTACACCCCTTTTTTGCCGGGGCCTATCATTAATGGGTTAACCATTGGGCATTTGTTTTTCTGCCTTTGCTTTCTTGTGATCGCCAAAGAACTGTTAAACATTATAACTGGCTACAATCTTGGTAAGCGTGTGATGTTTACCTTGGGTGTAAATACGGTATGTCTTGGTATGGTATTGATGCTCGTAAACTGAAAACGGAAACCACCAAATGAAAATTGCAACTGCAACCTACCCCATCGACTGGCATGATAACTGGGCATCTTATGAGGCTAAAATCACCCAATGGGTTGCAGATGCGGCACAAAACGGGGCTGATTTACTGGTGTTTCCAGAATATGGCGCGATGGAATTGGCGTCTCTTGCAGGGGCCGATGCGGCGGGTGATGTGGAACAGTCTATGCGTGCGGTTAATGCGTTATTACCACAAGCAAACGCGCTTTATGCCGATCTGGCGATGCAACATAATGTGCATATCCTAGGGGCCAGTGCGCCTTGCTATGATGGTACCGTGCGGCCCTCAAACCGTGCGGTATTTTTTGCCCCTAACGGCACACAATCATACCAAGACAAACAGATCATGACGCGCTTTGAACGGGCGTTAATGGACGTAAAGCCCAATGGGCCCTTAACTGTTTTTGATACGGCTTTAGGCAAAATCGGGGTGATTATTTGTTATGACAGCGAATTTCCTGATTTGGCCCGCGCCCTGATTGAAGCGGGCGTAGAGATTCTGTTGGCACCGTCTTGCACGTCTTCGGTGGCAGGCTATTGGCGGGTGCGCATTGGTGCTATGGCGCGTGCTTTGGAAAGCCAGTGCATTGTCGTGCATTCGCCTACAACTGGGGATGCCGCGTGGAACCCCACGGTTGACATAAATATCGGGGCCGCTGCAATTTACGGCCCACCCGATATGGGGTTTCCCGATACAGGTGTTCTGGCAGAGGGTGTGATGAACGAGCCTGCTTGGGTTTACGCGGATGTTTCACTTGATGCCATTCGTGCCGTTCGCGGTGATGGGCGGGTGTTGAATATGACCCACTGGGCAGAGCAACCAGAACGGGTTGCAAAGGTGACGGTTGCAACAATGCTGGATGCAACATAAGCCTGTGCTACGCCTTTTAAACCTTTCCTTATTTATCCTGTTTCCAATCGCTTGGGCCGCACCGTTAATGCGTGCAGGCCTATTGCCGTTTTTTTCACTTGATGAAATATCCATTCTAACCGGCATTGCTGACTTATGGGGCAAAGACATGATCTTGGCTGTTCTTGTTGCCTTTTTTGCCCTGATAGCCCCGATCATTAAAGTTGCGGGAACCGCGTTGATACAGTTTGATATGGTGAATAGAAATGCCCTGCCGTTTCTGTCTATTCTGGGCAAATTGGCAATGGCGGATGTGTTTTTGGTCGCCATATACATTGTTCTGGCCAAAGGTGTGGGTGTTGGACGTCTTGAAACTGCCTGGGGGCTATATTTATTCACGTTTTGTGTGTTGTTGTCTTACGCAATTACATTATCGGAAAAAACGAAAGGTAACGGGCTTGCCGAACGCAATTCACCCCGTTAAACCATTGCTAAATGGCCAAGCAAAACACATCTTTTACCTGCATGAAATGCGGTGCCTCCCATAAAAAATGGGCAGGCCGTTGTGATACCTGTGGCGACTGGAATTCTATCACTGAAGAAGCACCACTGGCAGCAGGCCCGTCGGGGAAAACTTTGGGTGCAAGTAAAGGGCGCAAAGTCGCATTGGGCGATTTGTCCGAAATTGACAAACCCCTGCCCCGTATGTCCAGCGGTATTGATGAGTTTGATCGCGCATTGGGCGGTGGTGTGGTACCTGCAAGTGTTATTTTAGTTGGTGGCGATCCTGGCATCGGAAAATCAACCCTTCTGTTGCAAGCCGCTGCAAGTTTTGCGCGCTCTGGCAAAAAAGCAATTTATGTTTCAGGCGAAGAAGCCCCATCCCAAATTCGGATGCGCGCACAGCGGCTGGGCCTGACCGATGCACCTGTTAAACTGGCCGCAGAAACCAACCTGCGCGATATTATCACCACCTTAGAAAATGAACGCCCAGACATAGCGATTATCGATTCTGTACAAACCATGTGGGCTGACAATGTAGACAGTGCCCCTGGATCAGTATCACAGGTACGTGCAACAGCGCATGAATTGGTGACATTTGCCAAACGGCGCGGCGTGGCCATAGTTTTGGTAGGTCATGTAACCAAAGAAGGCCAAATCGCAGGCCCCCGCGTGGTTGAACATATGGTCGACACGGTGCTTTACTTTGAAGGCGAGCGCGGACACCAGTTTCGAATTTTACGGGCTGTAAAAAACCGCTTTGGCCCTGCCGATGAAATAGGTGTGTTTGAAATGACAGGCGAAGGCTTGCAACAAGTCATCAACCCGTCCGCATTGTTTTTATCCGACCGTGAAAGTCAGGCCTCTGGTTCAGTTGTATTTGCAGGAATGGAAGGCACCCGACCTGTTTTGGTGGAAATTCAGGCATTAGTTGCACAATCCTCACTAGGCTCACCGCGCCGCAATGTAGTTGGCTGGGACAACAGTCGTCTATCGATGATTTTGGCTGTACTAGAATCGCGTTGCGGCATCGGGTTTGGAAACATGGATGTGTACCTGAATATAGCAGGCGGCATGCGCATATCAGAACCTGCCGCTGATTTAGCCGTTGCAGCTGCACTGGTTTCTGCCCGTGAAGATATATCTTTACAAAAAGACACGGTTGTTTTTGGCGAAATTAGCCTGTCTGGGGCATTGCGTCCCATTGCACAGGCCGAGAATAGGCTTAAAGAAGCAAAAAAACTTGGGTTTTCGGCAGCTTTTGCACCATCAATGATGAAACTTGCTGACAAATCTGGCATGAAGGTTCATATGGTAGAGGACGTAGGCAGTTTTATCACTGACTGCTTTGGCGAAATAGACGCCTGAAAGGGAGAATAATGGACGGATTTACACTTGTAGACGGTATCGTCGCGGCAATAATACTGGTCTCGGCAATATTGGCATACTCGCGCGGCCTAGTGCGTGAGATCCTGTCTATAGCAGGCTGGGTGGTTTCTGCCATTGTCGCATTTGTCTTTGCCCCTAAGTTCGAGCCGTTAATCCGCGAAATTCCAGGGGCCAACGATTTTTTTGGCACCACATGTGAACTATCCATCATCGCCGCATTCGCAAGTGTATTTGCACTGGCACTTATTGTTTCATCCATCTTTACGCCGATCTTTTCAGGCATGGTGCAAAACTCGGTTCTGGGTGGAATGGACCAAGGATTAGGGTTTTTGTTTGGG
The DNA here is from genome assembly GCA_913061275.1 of uncultured Paracoccaceae bacterium. Classification (GTDB taxonomy): domain Bacteria; phylum Pseudomonadota; class Alphaproteobacteria; order Rhodobacterales; family Rhodobacteraceae; genus Amylibacter. Next base: position 66,971 of record CAJXSR010000007.1, read on the forward strand.
GCCGCACGCGGTGTGGTTTTGATACTGGTAGGCTTGGTTGCCTACACACATATAGGCTCAACAGTTGAAATGGTTGAAGTTTCAAAAACAAAAGAACTTTTGGCGGTTAGCCAAGATAAAGTACAAGGGATGATCCCGACAGAGTACCCCGATTGGATTGTTCAGCGATATGAAGACCTTACGGGAACTTGTGGTGTAAAAGGCAGCACCACATCTGGTACAACGGCCAACTAACATGCAAACATATGTGGAACAGGTAATGACAAACACCAGACTTCCACAGTATAGAGGCCCTATCCTGCAAGCTGCCGAGTCGGAGCCTACATGCTAAGCCAAACAAAACCCTTTCTCGCCCATCCGTTTGATGATGATAAAATGAAAGAAGAATGTGGGATTTACGGAGTTATAGGCGTACCCGAAGCCGCCAACTTTGTCGCCCTTGGATTGCACGCTTTGCAACATCGCGGCCAAGAAGCAGGCGGCATCGTTTCTTATGACAAAGACGCAGGTTTTAACAATGTTCGCCGTTTTGGCTATGTGCGCGATAACTTCACTAAAGAATCGCTGATGAAGACCTTGCCGGGCGAAGTTTCTATTGGTCATGTGCGCTATTCTACGTCTGGAAACAAAGGCCAAACCGCTGCACGCGATGTGCAACCATTCTTTGGTGAGTTTTCCATGGGTGGGGCCGCTATTGCGCATAATGGCAACCTGACAAATGCCGAAGAAATGCGCAAAGAACTAATCAGTCGCGGATCGATTTTTCAATCTTCATCAGACAGTGAATGTATCATTCACCTGATGGCCCGCTCGATGCAGCCCAATATCCCCGAACGATTAAAAGATGCAGCGCGCCGAGTTGAAGGCGCGTTTTCCATTGTGGCGATGACCCGATCTAAATTGATCGGTGTACGCGATGCTTTGGGTGTACGACCCTTGGTTTTAGGCCAACTTGGCGATGGTTGGGTATTAAGTTCTGAAACTTGTGCATTAGACATTATTGGTGCCCAATTCATCCGCGAGATAGAACCGGGTGAAATGGTTGTAATTACCAAAAACGGGGTTGAAAGCTCCTTTCCGTTTGAGCCTGCAAAACCGCGCCCATGTATTTTTGAACGGGTCTATTTTTCACGCCCCGACAGTATACTGGATGGCCAATCAGTTTATGAAACCCGTCGCCGTATTGGTGTGGAACTGGCAAAAGAGGCCCCTATTGAGGCCGATATGGTTTGCCCTGTACCAGACAGTGGCACGCCTGCCGCGATTGGCTATGCGCAAGAAAGCGGTATTCCTTATGCAATGGGGATTATTCGTAATTCCTATATGGGCCGCACGTTTATTGAGCCGACCGAGCAAATTCGCAACATGGGTGTGTTGCTGAAGTTGAACGTGAACCGCGCCTTAATCGAAGGCAAACGGATCATTTTGGTGGATGACAGTGTTGTACGTGGCACCACAAGCCGCAAAATCAAGGAAATGATATTGGCGGCAGGTGCTGCCGAAGTACATTTCCGCATCGCATCACCCCCAACAGCTTGGCCGTGTTTTTACGGAGTGGATACCCCCGAACGTGAACAATTATTGGCATCATCCATGAACGAGGATGAAATGTGCGAACATTTAGGCGTTTCCAGTTTGCGCTTTGTTACGCTAGACGGGCTTTACCGTGCTTGCGGTATTGCTGTAGGCCGTGATAACGCTTGCCCACAATATTGTGACGCTTGTTTTTCAGGCGAATACCCTGTGAAACCTGCCGATCAAATTAAGCACGGCTTCAAGTTAAAAGAGTTTGCATAAACTATGGGTGCGTTTCAGGGTCAGACTGCTTTAATCACCGGTGCATCGCGTGGGTTTGGTTTTTTCGCTGCCAAAGCGTTGGCAGCTGAAGGCGCTGAAATTATTGCCGTTGCGCGCACAAGTGGCGGGTTGGAAGAATTGGATGATGCAATTCAATCCGCAGGCAACCAAGCGACCTTGGTACCTTTAGACATAACAGATGACGCAGGCCTGCAACGCCTATGTGTATCTATTCATCAACGGTGGGGCGGCGTTAACCTATGGTTGCACAGCGCAATACATGCAGCCCCCTTAACCCCCGCAGGTCATGTGGCAGAAAAAGATTTGGATAAATCCATTGCCATAAACATCCGTGCCAGCCAACGTCTAATTGCAATGGTTGATCCTTTGTTGAAAGCCAAAAACGGTACGGCAGTGCACCTAGATGATCCAAGGGCTGGCAAAAAATTCTTTGCCTCATATGGGGCCACTAAAGCGGCACAAAAAGCTTTGTTTGATAGCTGGGCCGCAGAGACTGTATCCACCGGGCCTACTGTTAGATGCTTCACACCCGAACAAATGCCAACCTCTACGCGTGCGCGTTTTTATCCAGGTCAAAACCCAGATGAATTAAGTTCACCGGCGGTAGAAGCGACAAAATTCATCGACTGGCTTCAAACCTAAAAGATAAAATCATCGACCGTAAAATCAGCAGCGGTTAATGATGACCCGTTATCTGTTTCCACTCTTATTTCTTCTTGACCGACAAAAATTGCCGCCCCAAATTCACGCGATTTAATCGATAATGAACTGATATGAGAAGCCGCAGCAATTTGAGATAAATCGATCAAGTCTATTCCTGCTTCGTAGTCGTGAATAATATCCTTTTTACCATCCTCGACAAATTGAAATACATCTGCCCCTGCCCCGCCATATAAATGATCTTTGCCTTTTCCATCCACAAGGCGGTCATCCCCATCCCCGCCTTGTAATGTATCGCGCCCCCCCATACCCAATAATACATCATCACCAGCGGTGCCTATTAATGTGTCAGGGGCAGTCCGACCAAGACGGCTGACGCCAATATCGCCAAGCTCAATTTCAATTTGTGTAAAGCCATTTTCTGCACCACTACTGACAAAAGCGTGCACCTCTGACCCGAATTTCACCACTTCTATATCTGTTACATTATTTAAAGTCGTGTCAAAATCATCTGCAAGAACAGATATAACCGATAAAACGCCGCCCGAGTGCAATTCTAAAAGCGTTATCCCGTCATCAGAGCCTGCGGCAAGAACAAACGCACGGTTATTATAGTTAAAGCTTTCAAGAACACTGACATTTTCAAATCGTGTATCAACACTATCAAGCAAATGATCTACTTCAGTTAACCCACCATTTTTGGCAATGCTATAGGTCGTAATACTGTCAGTACCAGCAGACCCCATAAGCACATAGTTTTGGCCATCAACCGCAACGGTTTCCAATGCTTGGGGCAAATTAAACCCAGAACCATCACTGGGGGCAACCGTATCTTTTAAATGTAAGTTTCCATGCCGCCCCACCCGAAAGCTATTTAACCCCGCATCAAATGCAGAGGCTGCAAACAAAAAGTGCTTTCCAGCAATATCAACTGTCGCAAATGCGGATATATCATCCACATAATCAAACACATTGTTTTCATAACTATTTTTGGTGTTCAAAGTGTCGTCTGGTTTCATCCGGTAACTGGAAATGCCCTGCACACCCCATTCCGAGACAAACAAAAAAACTTTGCCGTCAATCGTCAGATTTTGCGAAACATGAAAGCGGTCTATATCAGTGCCGTTTGCGCTTTGCTGTACCGCATTTGAAAAACTTCCAGCGTTATCAATGTGATATATCGCAACATCATCATCCAACCGCCCCATAAGAAGCAATGTTACTTCGCCCCCAACCGTAGTGACAGTGGTTTGTGTAACTGCAAAAGTGCCTGATAAAGCACTGAATTCTAGTGTATCACGCAAAGCAGGGGCGGAATTTCGTGAAATCTGAAAACTGGTAACAGCGCTATCCGCCTCGGTTGCGACAAACAGAAAATCATCGCCCGAAATGCGCGCATACTCTAGATCTGACACGCCCTGAAGTTTCAGATTATTGGTATCTTCAACTGTTGCAATAACTGTAAAATTAGCCACCTGCATCATCCCTTTCCCATACGCATGCATGAGATATAGGACGGATATTAATGGGGCGTTATATTAACCAAGAACCAACTTAGGTATTATGTAGAAAATGCAATACATCCCCGTCTTGCACGATATATGTCTTGCCTTCCGCACGCATCTTCCCTGCGGTTTTACTGCCTTGCTCACCGTCATTTTCAACGTAATCAGCGTAAGCGATGGTTTCAGCACGAATAAAACCACGTTCAAAATCACCATGAATAACACCAGCTGCTTTGGGTGCTGATGTACCTTTGGAAATAGTCCAAGCACGCGCTTCCATTGGGCCAACGGTAAAGTATGTTTGCAACTCCAATAGTTCATAACCTGCGCGGATCAAACGGTTAAGACCTGCTTCTTCCAAGCCCAGTTCTTCTAAAAACATCTGAGCTTCTTCATCTTCCAGCTGGCTAATCTCTTCTTCAATCGCCGCCGAGATAATCACGCTTGCCGCCCCTTGGGCAGCGGCCATTTCAGCCACACGTGCCGAATGGGCATTGCCCGCACCTGCATTTTCTTCTTCGACGTTACAAACATAAACGATTTTCTTTGATGTCAGCAGACCCAGCATTTTCCAGATCTTTTCTTCGTCTTCCGCAATTTCAACCGTGCGCGCAGGTTGCCCCGTTTCAATCACCGCTTTCGCGCGTTCCAGCAGATCATTTTGCATCACCGCTTCTTTATCTGCACCCTTAAGCTTGCGCGCCAAACCCGACATGCGTTTTTCGATATTTTCAAGATCGGCAAACATCAATTCGGTTTCGATAATATCCGCATCCGCTACAGGATCAACGCGACCGTCCACGTGTGTTACATCATCGTCTTCAAAGCACCGCAGCACGTGGGCTATGGCGTCACACTCGCGGATGGTGGCCAGAAACTTGTTACCCAGCCCCTCACCTTTCGACGCACCTTTAACAAGGCCCGCAATATCGACAAACGTCATACGCGTTGGAATGATTTTGCCAGAACTGGCAATTTTTGCCAAAACATCTAGGCGCGCGTCAGGTACAGACACCTCACCCACATTGGGTTCAATGGTACAAAATGGAAAGTTAGCCGCTTGGGCTGCCGCTGTTTTGGTCAGCGCGTTAAACAATGTGGATTTCCCCACGTTCGGTAAACCGACAATACCCGTTTTAAAACCCATGATGCACCTTGATGACTGTTGTTAAACTCGCCTGCATCTACGAAAAATGCAGGCGAAGAGCAACGCTAATTATCAGTCAGTAATCAAACGGGTTTCACCTGCAACCTGAATAGGCTGCCCCACACCTGTTTTTGGGGTCACTTTCAGCCGCGAAGCCAAACCCATATCCGCCCCTTGATAGATTGTGAAGGGTTGATCTACACCCTTGGCATCACGCATATATCCTGCCAGTGCCGCGGCCGCCGCACCTGTTGCAGGGTCTTCATATACGCCATGTCCTGCAAAAGGGTTGCGACTATGGATTACAGTCACACTTTCTTGCCAAACAAGATTAATTGTAACCAGCGCAAACGCCTGCATCAAAGCGGCACCTGTATCAAAATCATACTCCATAGCCTGCAATAACTTATGATGCTTCAAGGGGATCAACAAATGTCGTGCACCGCCATTGATTACGGTTATATCCAGATCGCCTGCTAAATCACTTTCGGCCCAGCCAAATAATGCCAACGCCTGTTCACGCAACTTGTCATCTGGGGCTTCGAACTTTGTATTTGGCGATGTCAGCTTAGCTGACCAGTTGCCGTTTTCTTCAAACGCATCAACCGAGATTTTTGCATCATTCAACTGAAGCTGATATGTTCCAGCCCCTTTTGCAGCACCCAAAGCTGCACCCAATGCAATGGTAGCATGGCCGCAAAATGCGACCTCAGCCTTTGGTGCAAAATACCGAACTCGAAAACCACTTTCCACGGGTGCTGCAAAGACGGTTTCTGAATACCCAACATCAGCAGCAACAGCCTGCATATCTTCGACTTCCGGCAATATATCAGACAATACCACTCCTGCCGGATTGCCACCCGCACCGTTTAGTGAAAACGCTGCGATTTTTTGAATATCCATTTTATTTTCCTCTTTTGATTTATTTTCATTTAAATCACACAATACGAAACAACAAATGATGGTTTGTTAATTAAGTATCACATATATTAATGAATTGAAAAGAATCTCGTCTACCCCATTGAACTTTTTGCAAAGCACGGGCAAACCACACTAAGCAATATAAGGGGCCTAGCATGACACGGATCGACGACAAATTTGCAGAACTGAAAGCGGCGAATAAATCGGCTTTCGTATCTTACATCATGGCAGGTGATCCGAACTATGACACATCGCTTGCAGTGATGAAGGGTCTGCCCGCCGCAGGTGTAGACATCATCGAAATGGGCCTGCCCTTTACTGATCCGATGGCCGACGGGCCAACCATTCAACTGGCCGCAGGACGCGCGCTGGATGCGGGCATGACGCTGAAAAAAACCCTTGGCATGGCCGCCGAGTTTCGCAAGACCGATAACACCACCCCGATTGTGCTGATGGGCTATTACAACCCGATCTATTCAATGGGTGTGGACACGTTCATCGCAAACGCGGTTGCTTCTGGCATCGACGGGCTAATCATCGTTGATCTACCCCCCGAAGAGGATGACGAACTGTGCATCCCCGCCAATGCCGCAGGCATGAACTTTATCCGTCTTGCAACCCCCACAACCGATGACCGCCGCCTACCCAAAGTGCTGCAAAACACTTCAGGCTTTATCTATTATGTCGCCATTACAGGCATCACGGGTTCTGGTTCTGCTTCAACCGAAGTTGTCGGGGCCGAAGTTGCAAGGATCAAGAAATCCACAGATTTACCGATCTGTGTGGGCTTTGGCATCAACACACCAGCAGATGCCGAAGGCATGGCGCGCGTGGCAGATGGTGCCGTTGTTGGCTCTGCGATTGTATCAAAGCTAGGTGCTGGTGACAGTGTCGAGGATATACTGGCGTTTGTCGCTGAATTGGCAGCGGGGGCGCATCGAGCTTAAATAAATATGCCTAAAAAGCGACATTTTGGATCACTGACCTTACCAATTTTCGCATTTTCCATATTGCCATGCACACCACCCCCTTTGTAAAACAAGCTAACTGCTTACGAAGGACACGCCCATGCCCATCATCACCAATATCGACGATCTGAAAACCATCTACAAACGGCGCACACCGAAGATGTTTTATGAATATGCCGAAACTGGGTCTTGGACGCAGCAAACCTTCCACGATAACGTGAATGATTTCGCCAAAATCCGCCTGCGCCAGCGGGTAGCGGTGGATATGACTAATCGTTCGACTGCAGCACAAATGATCGGGCAGGATGTGTCTATGCCAGTGGCCCTAGCCCCTATCGGGATGTGCGGTATGCAAAGTGCAGATGGTGAGATTAAGGCGGCAAAAGCGGCCGAGGCGTTTGGCGTACCGTTTACACTTTCCACCATGTCGATCTGCTCTATCGAAGAGGTCGCGGCCCACACCACAAAGCCGTTTTGGATGCAAATTTACGCCCTGCGGGATGACGATTTCAACCAACGTTTGTTGGATCGCGCACGCGCGGCGGGCTGTTCGGCACTGGTGATCACGGCTGATTTGCAAATACTGGGCCAACGCCACCGTGACCTGAAAAACGGCCTTTCCGCCCCGCCCAAATTAACCCCGCAATCGATTGCGAACATGATGACCAAAGTGCATTGGGGGCTTGGCATGTTAGGCACAAAACGCCGTTTCTTCGGCAATATTGTGGGGCATGCGAAAGACGTAAAAGACCCATCATCACTGTTATCATGGACAGCCGAACAGTTCGACCCTTCATTGGATTGGAAGAAAATCGAAAAGCTGATGAAAATGTGGGGCGGCAAGGTCATCATCAAGGGCATATTGGATATAGAAGACGCCAAATGTGCCGTCAAAACTGGGGCCGATGCAATCATTGTGTCTAATCATGGCGGCCGCCAACAAGACGGTGCCATATCATCTATTCGTATGCTCAGTGATATTCTGGATGCTGTAGGCGATAAAATCGAAGTGCATATGGATGGCGGTATCAGATCAGGTCAAGATGTATTGAAAGCCACCGCATTGGGGGCAAAAGGCACTTATATCGGACGTCCCTATTTGTACGGTCTGGGTGCGATGGGGCAACAGGGTGTAACAAAAGCTTTGGAAATCATTCACAAAGAATTGGATACATCGATGGCTTTATGCGGCCACCGCGAATTAAATAATGTCAGCGGCAAAGATTTGCTAATCCCCAAAGGATTTAGAGCATCTGAGGAATACACCAGCTAAAACCGAATATACTGGCGTAGCATTATTGACAGAATCGAAACAATCACCGTAAATTCACCTCATTATTAACTTTCTTTGGGGGAAGGTTTATGAGTACTGCCATTGGCCACATTGTGTCCGTCACATCTAATTCTTATTACCGTGTCTTAGAAAGATATTACGGTATTTTGGAAAACTGTGTTGATTTGATCTTTGGGAAAGACCCAAAATAGCATAACTGGCCCAGTTAAACACTTTTGCTCTTTTCATTTTATGCTTTCGCGGGTATTACGCGCGAACACGCGGCACTGCACCCTTGGAGGAGGCCGCATTTTTTAATTTTAGGAGAATTCAAATGGCTGGAAAGATACCAGATTTCAATGCCACAGCACGCGCGGGGACAGGCAAGGGGGCCGCTCGCCAAGCTCGTCGTGACGGGCTAGTCCCAGGTGTTGTATATGGTGGGGAAAAAGACCCACAAGCAATTAACGTCGAATTTAAGGTTTTGTTAAAAGCCCTTAAAGCTGGCCGTTTCATGTCGACACTTTTCAACCTGAAAGTTGAAGGTCAAGATGATGTGCGTGTGATTTGCCGTGGCGTTCAGCGTCATGTTGTTAAAGATCTACCAACACACATCGATCTTTTGCGTTTGCACCGCAACACGCGGATTAACTTGTTTATTCCTGTTGAGTTTATCAACGAAGAAACATCTGTTGGCCTGAAAAAAGGCGGCACGATTACTGCTGTGCGTAACGAAGTTGAATTGAAAGTGACTGCGGACAACATTCCTGAAAGCATCATTGTTGACTTGGCTGATCTGGATATTGGTGACATCGTGCACATTTCCGACATTGACCTGCCAAAAGGTTCTCGTCCGATGATCACAGACCGTGATTTCGTGATTGCCAACATCACTGAGCCATCCGCGCTGAAATCTGGCGATGATGAAGACGAAGATGATGTAGTAGAAACAGATGAAGCTTCAGAGGGTGACGAAACACCAGCCGAAGAATAAACGTTTCAATAAGAACAATTTAAAAACGCCTGTGGCTCACGCTATGGGCGTTTTTTTTCGTCCAAAACACACGTCCGCACCGCGTGACCCCCGTGGTAAATATGAAAACTGCATTTGCGATAAGCGATCGAACAAAGCTTTAATCATATCTTGCGCATATAGGTTTGGATGTAATTCCAGTATAATTAACCAAACATGATCTGGTATTGCAGCCTGAAATATTTCCGTTTCTATGCCCTCGGTATCACAAATAATCACTGTCGGTTTGAATTGCGATATAAGCTGTAAAATGGGGCGTGCCGCAACTTTGATTTCACAACTGTTTGGGGCATTACCAGCATTAAGGGAACCAGCCCAAAACCCTTTTGATTTGAAAAAACTGATCTGTTGAATATCATCATCTGCCACAACGGCACCGTGAAGCACGGTTGCGCCAACCACATCATTAGTAATTAAGTTTTCCGAAATTTCAACCACAAGATCATTATTTGCTTCCAAAATTATCAGGTTTTTCCCACCCACAATCTTACCCGCAACAATACCCGTACACCCGATGCCGCCGCCCAAATCAAGTACGCGGTCATCGGGGGTAACGTGGATGTTAATTGCATTGCGTTCAGCATTTTCATAATGCCCAGACGCCAATGCCTGTATGATTTTTGGCGTCAAGTGCATGGAACGCACAGCGATATTCATGCCACCAAAGGTGAACGATTGCTTCATGCCTGCCTCTAATTTATGTTCGTTTGTTGAAATTACCTTTGACACACAATAAAGAACATAGTGTTACCCAACTGCGAGATGATTAAAAATGAAGCTATTTATTGGCCTTGGCAATCCTGGTGCAAAATATGCAATGAACCGTCATAATATTGGCTTTATGGCATTGGATGAAATTGCCGCCACACACAACTTCGCCCCTTGGCGCAAGAAATTTCAAGGGCAAGTGGCAGAAGGTGTTCTAGATGGCGAAAAGGTAATTTTACTAAAACCCGAAACATTCATGAACCTAAGCGGTCAATCCGCAGGCGAAGCTGTGCGGTTTTATAAAATAGCCATAAACGATGTCACCGTGTTTCACGACGAATTAGATCTGGTACCAGGTAAATGCCGCGTTAAACAGGGTGGTGGGCATGCAGGGCATAATGGCCTGCGATCAATCCACCAACACCTGTCACCCGACTATCAACGTGTGCGTTTAGGCATTGGGCATCCAGGGCGCAAAGAACTTGTCGCGGGCTACGTTCTACATGACTTTCCAAAATCAGATTTGGGTTGGTTGGATGATCTTTTGCGCGGCATCGGGGATGGTGCCGCACATTTGGCGGCAGGGCATGGTGATAAATTTATGAGTGCCGTGGCCTTGCGCACAGTGCCAGAACGTAAAAGTAAACCAGAGGCGCAAAAGCCGAAAACAATTAAACCCGCAGAATCCGTTGTTAAAGATACCCGTAATGCTTTGCAAAAACTGGCCGATAAATTTAAATGAATGTACGTGACAGCTTTGTTGAACAAGCACAGGGTTGTGAAAACCTAGGGTCACCTTTTACCGCAGAACTGTTACGGCTGCTGGCCGAAAAACTGTCCGCAGGAAACGCCATCGGGGACAAAGTATTAAACTGGCCCCGTGACCCCAGCTACCGCACCGATGCGGTTGGTCTACGCCTAGTTGGCGCGTTACACGCACTGGTTTTACAAAAGGCCAGTCCTGCGCTTATGGGTAATTATCCGCCCAATAAGGCCACCCCCAAACAGCTTTGGGATGCCGTTCAAACGGCGTTTGATTCCCACGAAGAACAGATTTTAAACTGGCTGGATCAACCACCTCAAACCAACGAAGTAAGGCGCAGTGCTGCCCTAATCCCTGCCTGTCTAAGCCTACAAGACCATTTTGGCTTGCCGTTGGCCTTGTCAGAATTGGGCGCAAGTGCGGGGTTAAATCTAAACTGGGATCAGTTTTGTTTGACTTTAAAGGGTACAGAATATGGATGCGCTGCATCGCCCGTTCGCCTAGCACCAGACTGGTCTGGCCCTTTGCCTGCGCAAATCACCCCAAATGTAATCGAAAAAGCTGGCTGTGATCTAAACCCGCTTGACCCAAACAGTGATGCGCTGCGCCTACGATCCTATATCTGGCCAGATCAAACAGCGCGCGTAACCCGTACCAAGGCCGCAATTTTAATCGCACAACAAAACCCTATCCCCATTGCCCGCTCGGATGCAAAAGACTGGTTGCAACACCGTTTATCTGTGCGCCATTCTGATGCGGTACATGTGATCTACCACACGATAGCATGGCAGTATTTCCCGCCTGATGTGCAAAACGCTTGCGAAAAATTGATACGCACGGCAGGCAATGCCGCCACCCCTGACGCGCCCATTGCGTGGCTTAGCATGGAAGCGGATGACAACCCTGATGGCGCATGTTTGCGTGTAACCTATTGGCCGGGTGGCAAAACCCAAACCTTGGGGCGTGTCGATTTTCATGGCCGTTGGGTTAAGTGGTCTGGCCTGAAATCATAATTTAGAACCATTCTAAGCTTGCTTGACTTCCCCCTTCCCCAAGCGCATATTTGGCTTAACCTAAAAAGGATAAATCAGATGTTTATTCAAACTGAATCAACACCAAACCCAGCCACGCTAAAGTTTTTACCTGGCCAAGCAGTTATGCAAACGGGCACTGCCGATTTCCCTACGGCAGATGTGGCTACAAACTCACCACTGGCGTTGCGCATCTTTGCCGTAAGCGGTGTAACAGCCGTATTCTTTGGCCCCGACTTTATCACTGTCACTAAAGATGAACCTATTGACTGGAACCATATAAAACCAGCTATTCTGGGTGCTGTAATGGAGCATTACCAGTCAGGCCAACCCGTCATGGAAGGTGAAGGTATAGCCGCTGCAGGGCATGCAGAACATAGCGGTGATGATGCGGAAATAGTAAATCAAATCAAAGAATTACTTGATACGCGTGTACGCCCAGCTGTAGCACAAGATGGTGGCGACATCACATTCCACGGCTTTGATCGCGGTGTGGTCTATCTGCATATGCAAGGGGCTTGCGCAGGATGCCCGTCGTCTACAATCACTTTGAAAATGGGTATTGAGAACCTGTTACGCCATTACATTCCCGAAGTGACAGAGGTGCGCCCTGTTGCCGCCTAAACCACTAATTCTATCATTTGATACATCGGCTGCACATTGTGCAGCCGCTTTGCTGTCAGGCGATACCGTTTTAGCAGAACAGCTGGAACCTATGCATAAAGGGCAAGCGGAACGGTTATTTCCGTTACTGGAAGAAGTGTTGGCAGATAACGACAAATCTTGGTCTGATCTGGATGCCATTGGTGTTTGCACAGGACCCGGAAATTTTACGGGCGTGCGCATTTCTGTATCGTCCGCACGCGGGCTAGCTTTGTCATTGGGCATTCCAGCAATCGGTATCTCTAAATTGGAAGCAATGGCATGTGGTGCAAATGGCCGTGTGACATCTGTATTGGATGCACGTCGCGCACGGGTTTATATGCAGTCTTTCGATAACGGTCAGTCCTTAGTAGAACCGCGAATGGTGGATTTAGTAGAATTTAACGACCATTTGCACGGCGATGAAGTTGTGCGCGTGATTGCAGATGAAGCCTTGGAATTACCCAATGCACAATCGGTTGACGGCATAGCTGTGGCAGTAGCACATTTAACAGCGCAACGCTTTGAACAGGTTCACCCACGCCCTGCCCCCTTATATTTACGTGCAGCTGATGCCGCCCCGCCCTCTGACCCACCTGTGGTGATACTGCCGTGACACCTAAACAAATGGCCGCAATACATGGCAAATGTTTTACCCATCCACGCCCGTGGTCGGCACAGGAATTCACTGATTTACTAGCCAGCGATACGGTTTTTATGTGTAAGGCCGCACAAGGTTTTGCTTTGGGTCGGGTTGCTGGCCCAGAAGTGGAATTGCTGACGATTGCGGTAGACCCTGCGTATCACCGCCTAGGCATGGCACGGGATTTGATGAATGCATTTGAAGAATGCGCTGTTAAAAAAAGTACCAAAGAAGCATTTTTGGAAGTTGCAGAAGATAACACAGCCGCTATTGCGCTTTATAAAGCATTTGGTTTTACCCAAGCGGGTTTGCGCAAAGATTATTACACAAGTTCTACAAGCGTGCGAATTTCAGCGCTAGTGATGACAAAAAGCCTTTAACCCCGTCCTACTAACCCCGCCCAACAAAGGGCATTTTATTGGCCATGATTGTCATCGACAAAACATTGGTATCCAAAGGTAAGTTGGCCATATGAAACACTGCATTGGCAGCATCTGACACGTCCATAGTCTCCATTGGCCCATCTGCGTTTTTAATCAGGTTTTCAACCAGTTCAGTACGCGCATTGCCAATATCAATCTGACCACAGCAAATATTCAAATCACGTCCATCAAGCGCGATAGATTTGGTTAACCCGGTTATTGCATGTTTAGTGGCTGTATAAGCCGCAGAATTAGCCCGAGGCGTCACCGCAGAAATTGATCCGTTATTGATAATGCGGCCCCCATCTTCTGTCATATGACGAAAAGCTTCTCGCGCACATAAAAACATACCCGTCAGGTTCACATCCACCGAGCTTTGCCAGCTTTCCAGCGTCACTGTGTCAAAGCGACCAGAAACAGGGAAAATACCTGCATTGTTGAACAAAACATCAATTCTGCCAAAATGGGCGGCTGCCTGCATAAACCCGCGCACAACTTCGGCCTCTTGCGTCACATCACAGGTCACGGCATAGGCATTGTCGCGCCCGTCTGATACAGCATTCAACTTTTCAAGGCGACGGGCGATTAAGGCAACATTCCAACCCTCAGACAGAAACTTTTCAGCCGTTGCAGCCCCAATGCCGCTGCTTGCGCCCGTTATCAAAATGGTCTTTGTCATATTTGCCTCCAATGCTTGCGCGACACAACACATGCGTGCCAAGATATACCTTAGACATCTATAAGGTATGCAGACAATGACCCAAACACCAAAATCGTATTTTCAACCAGTATCTGGCATGGAACTGCCACGTTTTGCAGGCATTCCCACGTTCATGCGTCTGCCTGCTATTGATCTGGATAACCCGAAAATCGCGGATGTAGATATAGGCTTGATCGGGGTGCCTTGGGATGCAGGTACCACCAACCGACCAGGGCCACGTCACGGGCCACGTCAATTACGTGATTATTCAACAATGATCCGTTCCACCAATGCCGCGACAGGACTTAAACCATTTGAAATGGTGAATTGCGCGGATATGGGTGATGTGGGCGGCAACCCTGCTGATCTGCATGATGCGATGGATAAAATCACGGCTTACTACAAACAAGTGAAAGCCAAGGGCATTGTGCCCATGACAGCGGGCGGCGATCATCTGACATCGTTACCAGTATTACGCGCACTTGCCAGTGACGGCCCCTTGGGAATGATCCACTTTGATGCCCACACCGACCTGTTCAAAGATTATTTCGGTGGTTTCAAATACACCCACGGCACTCCGTTTCGCCGCGCGATTGAAGAAGGGTTGCTTGACCCAAAGCGGGTTATTCAAATCGGCATTCGTGGCACCTCTTACGGTGGTGAAGATATTGAATTTGGCCGCGCAAACGGCGTGACTATCATCGAGATTGAAGAGTTTTTTGCCCGTGGTATCAAAGATGTGATGGCACAAGCCCGTGAAGTTGTGGGCACCCAACCGACGTATTGTTCATTCGATATTGATTTCATTGATCCCGCCTATGCGCCCGGTACTGGCACCCCTGAAATTGGCGGGCCAAACAGCTTTCAGGCGCAACAGGTTATACGTGAAATGGCAGGTGTAAATCTGATCGGGGCTGATTTGGTAGAGGTCTCACCGCCGTTTGATCCATCGGGTGGTACCGCGTGGTTGGGGGTGTCGTTGATGTTTGAATTGTTGTGTGTACTGGCAAGTGCTATAACTGAACAACGCCAGAATTAACCGCTCGTATCCCTTGTTGCGAAACACACAATCGCCTATCATTCGTACAACACGCGATAAAAGACGTGCAATACATATAAGCAAGGGAACAGCCGCATGGAACCAATTAGCCTGACGATTGAAATGATGGTGGTATTGGGTTTATTGGCTTTTACGATTTTCTTGTTTGTCTCTGAAATTGTACGTGTTGATCTGGCTGGCCTGTTGGTGATGGTAGTCTTAGGCGGGTTAAGTTATCTGCCGGGTTTGGGCGATCTAGCCGATGTCACCCATTTGTTTGACGGCTTTGCATCCAACGCGGTGATTTCAATCATTGCTGTGATGATTATCGGGGCAGGTTTAGATAAAACCGGGCTGATGAATAAAGTCGCAGCCGTCATTCTGAAATTCGGCGGTTCAACTGAGGCCCGCATCGTTCCGGTTATTTCTGGCACTGTGGGTTTTATTTCTAGCTTTTTGCAGAATGTAGGCGCTGCCGCATTATTTTTACCTGTTGTAGCGCGTATTTCATCACGCACCGAAATTCCACTTGGGCGTCTGTTAATGCCTATGGGGTTTTGTGCAATATTAGGCGGCACGATGACCATGGTTGGGTCGTCACCGTTAATTTTGCTAAATGATCTGCTAATCACCGCCAACAAAGACCTGCCCGCAGATGCCCAAATGGAACCGTTCAGCCTGTTTTCCGTAACCCCGATTGGGGCTGCCCTAATTGTTACAGGTATCCTTTATTTCATGCTTCTTGGCAGATGGGTGTTACCAAAGACAGCCGCCAGATCCGATGCAAGTTCGGCCCAATCCATCAAAGAATATCTAAAACGTCTATACGGTATAAAAGCTGATATTTTTGAAGTTGAAATTGGCGAAAGTAACATCCTGATTGGCGAGACTTTGGGTGATATTATGGACGCCCATCACATGTCTATAATCGGTACATATTTCAACGGGCAGCGGTATTTAGCCCCGCTGGTAACAACCAAAATTGAGGCCCCTTGTCGTTTGGCCATTCTGGGCCACGAACGGGTTATCAAAGAAATCGCCGACATATACAACCTGACGGTTCTGCCCAAGCTAGAGATTTTTCGTGAAGAATATACCGCCACAAAATCGGGCGTCGCTGAAATCGTTATTCCGCCTGACAGTGGCGTGATCGGTAAAACCGCACGTGAAGTGCGCCTGCGTGGCACATACGGGCTAAATTTGTTGGCCATTCACCGTGGTGACGAAACATTAAGCCGTGTTGAAACCAAAGATCATGTCGCCTGCCTATTAGGTAAAGAAAAGTTTCATGCAGGCGACACGTTAGTGGTGCACGCCCAATGGGAAAGCCTGACGCGCACATCAAAAGATCGCGATTTTGTGGTCGTAACATCCGATTACCCACAAGAAGAATTGCGCCCGCAAAAGGTTGGCGCGGCACTGTTGTTCTTCGCCATAGCCCTGATCTTGATCCTATTTACCGACGTGCGCCTGTCTCTAGCCCTGTTGGTGGGTGCGGTCGGAATGGTTTTAACCAAAGTTCTAAGCATTGATGAAGCTTATAACGCAGTTGGTTGGAATACCGTGTTTCTGCTGGCCAGTCTGATCCCGTTGGGCCATGCCGTACAATCAAGCGGCACGGCTGAATGGATTGCACAACAAGTGCTAACACTGCTAGACGGCTGGCCGGTTTGGGCCTTGCAAACGGGTGTAGCGGTGCTGGCAACCATATTCACATTAATCATGTCTAACGTGGGTGCCACGGTTTTATTGGTACCACTGGCTGTATCTATCGCGGTTGCTTCGGGTGGTGATCCTGCGATTTTTGCGATGACCGTCGCCATCTCAACATCCAACTCATTCCTGATCCCCACCCGCCAAGTTAACGCCCTCATCATGGGCCTTGCGGGCTACAAGGTGAAGGAGTTCGTCAAGACCGGCGGCATCATGACCGTGCTGTTCTTGGTGGTATCGATGTTTATGATGAACGTCGTGTTTGGTTAATGTGGGCTTAAGCCCATGTGTAGCTGTCGACGATCAAAATGCGAAAACATTCGGGTTTGGGTGATCTTGCTAGTTCATCGTCCTAGCAACCATTTGTGAACCGTCTCTTAATATGCAAAAACGGGGCGAATGTATGTATTTAGAAGTTTGATGATGGCAGAAGAAGCCTATCCACCAGTTATGATTTTGGGATGCGGACGGAGTGGCACATCAATCTTCGGTGAATTATTTACAAGTGTGACCCCGTATAAATACACAAGCGAACCAGCCTTTTCCGAGGTCATGTCCGTGAACTACTACTCAACGGTACAAGCATTTAAAGTCCCTCGTGAAAGCGTGGAATATCCGCCTGATCCAGGCTTATCGTTCCCTATAGATGTTCTAAGGCAACGTGTGCCCAAAATGAAATTCTTTTGGATAGTACGGCATCCTCTTGATGCAATCTGTTCATTAAAGGTTGGAATTTCGCAAGACTGGGGCCATCATCCAAAACCGTTGGATTGGAAGGAATGGCTTCATCGACCACTAATCGAACGTTGTGCCCACCATTGGGCTTACATAAATTCTGTGGGTTTTGAGCATGTCTCTGGCATCGCATCCGTTGTAACGTTCGAGGATATGGTCACATCACCCAAGAGCTTTGTGAAAACTGTAGCTACCGAATTGGGGGCAAGTAACCTCAGTGTTAAAGAACCCGTACATGATTGGATTAGCCGAGTTCAGAATACTAACAACGAACACTTTGTCGAAGCGATGACATCAAGATCATACTCTCGAAAAGATCATAAGGTTCGTGTTGGCAGGTGGCGTGAAAATTTATCATCCGAGGAGGTGGATCAGGTTTTGCCGATCATTTCAAAAACCGCACGTACATTTGGATATGCCGTTTAGGATAGTGCGCATGACCCACTTTAACAACCAACATAGGGAGGGCTAAAACCTGCGCTAGGCGTACGGTTTGCCCGTGAACAAAATGGTGAATACCATTCGTGACAATAGCAATTGCCACACCGCGCAAATACCTTAAGTATAGCCTGCGGGTAGAAGTATTCAGGGGAAATTTGCATAGGCTACAGGGTTGGTGTTTTTGGTTGTAATGAGTTCACGCTATCGAATGCTAAGCGCCGATTGTTTGACCCTAAGGATAGGCAAACCCGTAGTTTAGTAAATATTATAGGCACCCCATACAAATCCGAAAGCAGCAACGGCACAAGACGCAAGGGCCGCGAGAGCAAGCAATTTAACCGATGAAAAGGGCCGTTCTCCGAATGTGCGCCCTTGCAATCCGCAGGTTACGACCTTCATTGGTGTTCCATTATACTCGTAATGCAAAATCCAGACTGGCAGAAGAATACGACGGTATTTAATGCCAGTCGTATCCGTCAAATAACTAACATCGACGACACTGTTTTTACCTGAGTGTTTCTTGATACGGTTGCGCAACAGCAGCGCTTTGTCTTTAGCGTTCTGCCTTAGACCTTCACGAACGGGTTGGTGGTGCCGCTCTGCGGCAAAACCTGCAAGATATGCAGGCTCAAAGGGTCGCAGGTTGCTTGGCTCAAATTCATGCAAAATGCCGTCACGAATAAGAGGGGTAACATGTGGCGATGCAGGCATAAGCAGGTCATCAAACTCGGTTTTCATAAACCCGCTGTCAGTCCGCATAACCGTCTTTTTTCCTCGTGTGACTTTGTAATTGACTGTGTAATTAACAGCTTCTTTGCTATCGAAAGTCCAAAAGGGTACATAAATACCAGATACATTGCTGCCAGATACAACAGACTGTAAATCTGATGGTGCCGCCCAACGCCGCGAAACCCAATTATGTGCGGCATCCTGAGCCTGCTCATTACCCACTGAAAAGGGGATCATTCCGAGCGTCACATAACTTTCACCATTGGGCCGTTCAACCAATGACCCGTTACAATAGGGGCAATTCTCAGAAATTGAATGGCCTTGAAAGATAACCTCACCACCACAAGTTTCACATTGATAGGGACGGTCTTGAGTAAACTTTGGCTGTTCTGTGTGGGGCAGGTCAGGATCATAATGATGCTCTGCTTCAGGATCTGCATTCGGATTGATCGTAATCACGTGTTCCGTCGCACAGCTTTTACAAGTTAATGCGCCAGTCCTAGGGCTATACTCACATTGGCCAGCACAATTTGTGCACATAAGATCAGCTTGGGCAATTACAGAACTCTCAGTCATCGGCTAAGGCTTCCAATATTCTCAAAAGCAGTTCTAAACGTCGGCCACTGCGATGGATGGCTGCACTGAGGTCTTCAATAGCCCACCATTCCCCAATAATTGTAGCAAAAAACCAAGTTACGGCGACCCAAACAGCAATAACAATCCAACCAGACATTGTGCGAAAAAAACCCGGCGATCCATGCCTCAATTCATGTTTGGCTTCTTGGATTCTAATAAGTTTTTTTATCGGATAAGCACCAACGCTAGCGGCAAGACAAATTAGCAGCAATACAGCAATTATTGGACCAAGTTGGTTGAGCATATAAGTTACTAATCTCTCTATAGGCTGCTAGTAATTTGAAACAACAGATGCATGCGCAACTATAGCTCTAGTTCATTAACTATAGTGCGAAAACGCAAAGCAGACAATTCAAGTTTTTTCCGTAAAAACATATTAATTACAGCGCCCTAACATATCGATCCAACTGGGGCATCACGCCGAAGTTCCACTGGAAGTATCCATTTCTGTCACCTCTGGTGGTGATCCTGCGATTTTTGCGATGACCGTCGCCATCTCAACATCCAACTCATTCCTGATCCCCACCCGCCAAGTTAACGCCCTCATCATGGGCCTTGCGGGCTACAAGGTGAAGGAGTTCGTCAAGACCGGCGGCATCATGACCGTGCTGTTCTTGGTGGTATCGATGTTTATGATGAACGTGGTGTTTGGGTAATGTGGGCTTAAGCACACACTACCCATACTGACCTTAAAACTTCAGAGTGTAAGTTTATTCTGATAGAATTTTACGGCTCATTATTTCCAACAAATACTTTAACTACAACACCTTAACACACTGTTCCAACTGGGACATCACGCCGAAGACCGCTGAAATCATGTCTCTACAGGTTCCACTGTTAACTCCAACGCGGGCGGTGGGACGTCTTTTAAATCACTCACATCCAGCGGCCAGTCAGGTTTGCCCAAGCGGTAGCGCGTCACCCAGTGCAGCCGTGTTTCTGCCCGTGTGATCGCCACATAAACCAGACGTTTCCACATTGGAATTCCGGCTTCCGTTCGCCCTGCACGTGCGGCCGCATAAATGTCTGGTGCAAACACCTGCACCTCTGGCCATTGTGACCCCTGCGCTTTATGAATGGTACACGCCGCCCCGTGCAAAAAACTGGCCCCCATACGCGCGGCATATGGTATAAACGGCTCTTCTTGATCGGGGGCTTCGATTTTGATGATGGTGGCAGCCGACACATAAGGATCAACCGCCCCCAGCACATTCAGGCGTGAAAAACCGGGCTTACGTCCTTCCCCCAGATAAACCACCTGCGCGCCTTTAATCAGACCACGTGCCTCTAAATCCAGTCGTTTTTTACGGTGCTTTGCAGGCAGCTCAATCCCGTCACAAATCAACGGCTCACCCGGCAACAACATATCGGATGGTGCATCATAGGCATTACGAAAAGCCTGTATCAGGCGAATGCGGGTGGCGTTGCGCCAACATAAAACAGGGGATCGTGCCATTAGGCTTGCCTCTACACGTGGCGCGATAACTACACGATCGTCTTTCGCCGCTGCCTGTTCAATCATCCGCTCAAACGCTTCAAAAGTCAGTGCTGGGTCTGACAGCGCATGGGCCAAATCAAGGATCGGGCTGTCTTGTTCTTGGCGATGCACACGGCTTAGAACCAAGGTGTGTTGTTTGCCTACTTTGTCAAAAGCCATCGAGCCTGATTGCCCCACAGGGGCTAGTTGTGCAGGGTCACCAAACAAGATTAGAGTAGTGAATATATCACAAAGGTCGGCAAACTGTTTATCGTCCAACATCGAGCTTTCATCGATGAACCCTATATCCAGCGGCTCTTCACGGCGTTTCCAACCAATGATAAAGTCTGATCCCCGTACCCCTGCGGTAGCCAAAGCACCCGGAATGGATTTATTCGATTTGTAAAACAGCGCGGCACGGTCAAGGGCTGCATCGGCTATGCCTTCAATCTCTGGTCGTTCGCCATTGCCTGCCAGCCATTCGGCAATCTTTTCATACTCAGGATCGTATAGCGGCGTGTAAAGAATGCGGTGAATGGTGGTTGCAGCAACACCATGATTGCGCAACACACTGGCCGCTTTGTTGGTGGGGGCAAGAATGGCAAGGGTGCGGCGATCTTTGCGCGCTTTACCTTCGTAATCACCCGAAATAATATCAACACCCGCATCAGATAATGCTTCACCAAGTTTTGCCAACAGCATGGTCTTGCCTGACCCTGCTTTACCTAAAACAGCAAATACCTGCGCTTTGCCGCTTTCTGGCAGCAACGTTGCATTATCCAAATCAACGCCTGCACGTAAAAGTGCTTGGCTAATGGTGTCATAAGCAGTGGCCTGATCTTCGGAAAATTGCATGGCTTTGGGAGATTCTCTATTTTATTCCCATAGTCTATATGAACCGCCTATGATGTGACCAGAGGATTAGGCAGATTGCTCCTGCCCTGTTTCAACACTAAATGCCTGATTGATCCATAGTGACGATAAATCTGGTGCAATCCGCGATTTTTGACAAAGTTGAATACGTATATCTTGCGAAAACTCCCAAAGACCAACCTGAACTTTTTCGCGCCCTGAACCTGATTGCCCGATTATTTCCGGTGACCAACCCAACGCGCTATAAATTCGGGTAATTCTAGGGTCAAACACACCAACCGCATGAGACAAGTGAAACCGAAGCCCTACTTCGCAGCCAGCCAACATGATGGCTGCCGATATGCGTTCCGCTTGATTGCCAACATCGGGTGACAGACAAAATCGCGTGCTTTCCCATATTAGTGGACTACAAATAGTGCCACCTGCGACATCGGAAAAATGATCGTTCACCATGCACATGCCCGTTGTCGGCAGAATACGCATTGATCCACCGTGCTGGCCATTTGCCCTGCGCCAAATCGCATACATCGGATTTAAAGCATCATATTCATCCTTCTCATACCCGTTTTTATCTATGCTAACATCCCACCTCAAACGTTCGCCAAATTGTGTGGCGCGATCCTTAAACATTGAGTCTTGTAGTTTCGGGTAATTATTTAATTCGTCTGCGTATAGGTAACACAACATTGTGGCTGCTCCTGAATTGTTGCGAAGGACAACGTATTCATAAGCAGTTCTTGGTTAATATTTAATTGCCGAACGATGTGTTAATATATTGTAAATAATAGCTAAATATTTATTAAGCCGTTGGAAACTGCGCGCGCTACTGCATTTACAGTGTTCAATGCACCCAATTTAAACCGCGCACTTTCAATATAGACACGCAAGGTATGTTCGGAAATATTCAGATGCTCTGCCACCTGTGATCTACTGCGGCCCGTACCCAGATAAGTCAGCGCATCCACCTCTCTGGGGGACAGTGTTGTGTACAATCTGTTAACACCCTGATGTTCAATACTGCGGGCTTTTTGGTGCAGATAATGTGCGCCAAGTAACAGCATTTGCATATGATCTTCGCAAAACCGTAACCAATACTCATCAGATGCAGTATGACTTAATGAGAACAATGATAATTCGCCGTTTGGGCCGCGCACTGGGATCGATATGCCCTGATTGCCAACCCCGCCATCAATCGCATCTACCAACATTAAACGTGCAGGTTTGCTATCCCATGATAGTGATTTCCAGTCATAGGGATGAAATCGTTGAAAGGCATTTAAGACAACTGGATCAACCCGGTATAGCTTTTCTTTTTCGTAGTAATTGGCCCAATCATTCGAATAGGTCACAATCGCAAATGGTTCGCCTTTGCGGTTAGCGGCATGATATACAGCATGTTCAACTTCAAACAGACCGCGCAACCCTTCTATAAAATCATGCAAATCTTCAAACGTATTACACGAAGCAAGCCGGTCACAAAAAATCTGTAGTTTCGTTTGAACGAAGTTCCGCAGTGTTATTTCCCCCATTTTGCGGCGCCATTTCTATGGCGGCTATATGGATTGTATCGTCGAGCTGTTCAGCCAGTTTCCCCATTTTATTTGTTTTGGCGAATTTACGTAAATCCGCAAGCACATCGATCATCCAGTTTTCTGTCATGTCTATCCTCTTTAAGAATGGTTAATAGAAAGTTAACACTACCTTAACACGAGTTAGATTTGTGATATATTCACCTTTATCACATACCCATAAATAGCGAGGGTGTGATTTCTAACATATTGATCTTACTGAATTCAATCATTTAAGTACATCAAAGGAAGTACAATTTCCAGATACGCATAAAAAAGCACCGCTGTGCGGTGCTTTTCCTTAAGGCTAGTTAGTTTTATTAAACGGCAAGGTTCGGGATAATTTGTTTCTTGCGTGAAACCACCCCAGGCAAAATGACATTGTCACCAGTAACACTTACGTCAAATGATTTTTCCGCAACCTGTTTTACCATATCATTCGGTATCAACAATGTTGCTTGCTCTTTCAATATATCGACAACAAACAATAAGACATGATCCACGCCATCTTCAGCAGCAACCGTAGACATTGTATCGATCAAGCTTGCTTTACGTGACAAAACTGTTTCAGGGCTGGTAGTTTCCAGTACAGAGACACGAAATTTAGTGCCATCAACCGCATATTCTTTGCTGTCCAGACGCAGTAATTCAGCATCCATATAATGCGACACATCCGATTTGGCTGCGAACATTTCAGCCGCATAGGCCGAAATGTCCAAACCCAGCTCTTCGGCCAAAGATTTTGCTAAAGAAACATCTACATCCGTAGTGGTTGGGCTGCGAAACTCTAACGTATCAGACAGAATACACGACAAGATCAAACCTTTGATCGAATCCGGTGCCGTAGCCAGATCATCGCCCATCATATTGGCCATCACAGTGGCAGTAGCGGCCACAGGTTCTATGGTGATGTTGATCGGTTGTTTGGTTTTCAATCCGCCCACAAGCATATGGTGGTCAATGATTTCAATCACTGTCGCATCATTGATACCCTCTGGCAGCTCGGCTGGGTTATTGGTGTCGACGATGATAACCATATCATCGGCATCAACCTCTTGCAAAAGTGCGGGTGTTTCGTAACCCCAGCGTGTTAAAACAAACGCCGCTTCGGTATTGGGTTCACCCAACACATAGGGGGTCGCTTCTACATCCTTAGTGCCTAAAAACCAGCTCCAGATAATTGCGGAACCAGTTGCATCTGTGTCGGGGGCTTTATGCCCGAAAATTTTAATCATGTCGTTGCCATTTATGTGATTTCGCGGCCCTTATAGGCGGGTAACTGGCAGGTGTCACCCCAATGATCGCATCTATTTTGTCGCAATTTCAGCCTAAATGCGCAATGGCGTTGGAATAATAGCTTAGCAAAGGTATCTCATCCGATACCAGATGATACTTTTCATCTTTTTCAACGATCACTTTGCGCAATACCAATATTCGCAAACCAACCTCTACAGCATATTCAAAATTCTTATGGGGAATGTGCATATAAGCCCCTTTTTCCAGCAACCGTTCGCGTTGCGTATCGCACTTCTTTATCACCATATCTTTTGTCAGCGGTGTTTTCTGGTTACTTAGGAAAACGCGTGCCACAAGGGACACGGGCAAGATCGGGATCACAGCACCAACTTTGATCATAAGCTCTTTGCCCAATGCTTTGGTTATCGCTTCATGTTTGCGTGGGCCTTTGGATTGTACAAATTCTTTGAATGATATTGGGTCGCCAAAACTGACACTTGCATAACCAAAGCGATAAAACTTACCCGTTATCCGCAAAGCTATTTGGCGCCCAAAAAATCGGAAAAACGCCATCGCTTTTGTAAGACCGCTGGTTTTCTTACCTTCATCAGAAGCTAAAAGAACCCGATCCTCTAACACCCGATCGTAATTCAATCCCACAGGTACAAAGTAAATATCGCGGCTGGTTTCAGGATCAAAGTCAGAAACCATGTAGTTCAATAACCCCAGTTTTGCTGGTTTCAGCTTACCGTCACGTGTCAGACCGCCCTCTGGGAAAACAGCCTGCGTCACCCCTGCTTCTGTTGCCATTTTCACATAGCGCGCCAAAACACGTCGATACAGTTGGTTACGTGAACGACGGCGGATAAAATACGCCCCCAAACTGCTAATCAACGGCTTTAAGGGCCAGACCCGCGCCCATTCACCTACAGCATAAGACAAAGCCGATCGTGATGCGGCAAGATAAGTGACCAAAATATAATCCATGTTGGATCGGTGGTTCATCACAAAAACAACCGTCGCCTGTTTATCAATCGCCTGTAAAGCTTTTTCATCCACATATCCCAAACGTACGCGGTAAAGTGAACGCGACATCCAGCGGGCGATTTTTATAGCAATACCAAAGTAACCCGCCGCTGAAAATGACGGTACAATTTCACGCGCATAACGATGCGCCATTTGTTCAACCACAGGATAAGGCATTTGTTCAGTTTGAGAATGTTCAATAATCGCTTCAATCACTTGTGGATCATAGGCCAGTCGATCAATCATCACCTGTCTTTTGGTCAATTTGAACGGTTGGATTTTCAGTTGCAATTTCTCATTCAAGACCGTAATTGCTTTGTTCATACGGCGGCGAAGATACCAGCGCACTGTGGGCATTAATATACGGTCTAGCAAACCAATCATTGCCAATATGCCAGCCAACCAAACCGTCCATGCGGGTATTTCTATTGTTTCAAACATAGCGTAAACGTATCAGGTAATTAGCAATACCAAAGAAAAACGTTAGGGAACGGCGATGATATATCGAAAACTTGGTGCAAATGGCCCCAAAATAAGTGCTATCGGGTTGGGTTGTATGAGTTTTGCAGGTTTTTTTGGCTCTACCGATGATCGCTCTAGCTATGACTGCCTGTCGGCCGCGATTGATATGGGGATAGATTTTTTAGATACAGCAGATGTGTACGGTATGGGGAAATCTGAAACTGTTATCGGCACGTTTATCAAAAGCCACAAGAACAGTTTTAAGATCGCTACAAAATGCGGGATTGTCGCTGGGCCAGACCGCAGCTTTAACAACTCTGAAACCTATATTCGCGAAGCACTTTCAGGTTCCTTTAAGCGCCTTGGTGTAGAATACGTCGATCTTTATTATATCCATCGCCGCGAACAAGGCCGCCCGATTGAAGAGGTGGCGCAAACCATGAGGAAACTTATTGATGAAGGTAAAATCGGTGGGTGGGGCCTATCAGAGGTTTCGCCAACTACCATAAGACGCGCCCATGCCGTGACGCCCCTTATGGCTGTGCAAAGCGAGTATTCTTTATGGACGCGTACGCCCGAAGTTGGTGTTTTGCAGACCTGCGAAGAATTGGGCATATGCTTTGTGCCCTTTTCCCCTGTAGGGCGCGGAATATTTGCACAAAACTTCCCTGACATTAACGATTTCGAAGACAAAGATTTTCGCCGAAACGTGCCGCGTTTTCAAGAACCTAACTATTCTGATAATTGTCGTATTCTTGAATGTTTCAAAACCTTTTGTACGGATAACGGTTGGACAGTTTCAGCCACAGCCTTAGCTTGGATACTGGATCAAAACACCACAATGGTGCCAATTCCTGCAACACGTTACGCAAAACACCTAAACGAATGGGCAGATGCCACCACAATCGCGTTTAACGATGCGCAACGTGCAGAGATAAACCGATTATTGCCGATCGGATTTGCGTATGGGGATCGCTACAATGAAAGCCAATGGATTGGCCCTGAAAAATACAGCTAAGCTGTGAAACTAGATGTAGTTTACCGCTTGATGCGGTATTTTTTATGACAAGCTTTGGCGGTATTTTTTATGACAAGCTTTGCAAGTATTTCCCAGTTCAATTAAAATCGCTTTGATTTCTGATTGATCCGATGAAGCGGCTAAAGTTTTTGAGGCAGATAAAGATGCCGCTTCAAGCTTTTTAGCAAGCTCTTTAAATCCTGCCGTGTCTGTCCAAATTTCTGGTGCAGCTTCACTGGGCGCAGCACCGGAATGCTTTGTAAACATGGTTGGATATTTTCCTAGATCATCCGAGATTTGCCGCGTTGCCTGTGCTGCGCGTTTTGCATTGAAAGGAATGCTACCTTTAGCCATTCCAGACAGCATTTTAAGCGTGTCGCCAACCGTAACCATTATATCCATACGCTCTTTCACGATACCAGTTGCACTACCATGTGAATATGTTTGCGTTGAATACAGCAATGCGAAGGCGACAAAGCCAGATGTAAGCAGTTTTGAGCGGTAAATCATTTTAATCCTATGGTGATTTGGGCATATTTGAAAATAATCCGTATATACTTAAAGTATTTAGATTATAAAGAGACTTATTATTTTCAACGCTTGGTAAATTCCAACAAATTCGTCAACCTATCTTGTGATACCAACAATAAGCCGCAGTCTTTTTGTGCGTCTTTAGGCCCTAAAACGCAATAATCATATGCCCCCATATCCAAATTAAGGGCCATATCAGGAGCTAGTTCAACCTGCACTTGGCGGGCCGCCTCATAAAGTGTTTCGGCATGTTCTGTTTCCCAAACGGCAAAACTGCCATCTTTGAATGTAACCAATAGGCGTCTTTTAAACTTAGGGGCCGCTTCAATATTCTTAAGATCCAACTGGCCATTGGAAATAAGCAAATGCGATTGCAATACGGTCACGCCCATTTCACGCGCTTTGGCACTAAACCCAGCGCGACTAACTGTTTGTTTTAGATTAAACCCTGTACCGCCCAAAGTAACACGTTTTGCATGAAACAAACGCGGTTGCGCGTTTTTATCGAGAATAAGAACCCCATCCCAATTTTGATACCTGCGGCTGATAACAGACCTTTCCCGAAGCACCAAACCTTCAATCCCAAAACGATCGCCGCTGGAATACGTGCCTGCAACCGTCAAAAGATGATTACTGTCTGATTGCGTGTTATCTGGCAACACCCGCAGTCGCACTTGCACATCTGCCTGACACGAATGAAGCAAAACCGAAGATGAAAGCACACAGGTTTGTGCATAGGCTGCAATGGGTAAGGCGATGCAAATACCTATTGCCCAAACAAAACGCTGCATGATTTGAAAAGCCATATGAACTCTCCTACTGTGTATGTAGATTTTGACTTATTTTATGTGACTTGCCAAATCACCAAAATGCCACGGTAGGTGAAAAATTGCCTATTCTTTACCGTGACTTCCAGAATATCCATTTAAAGCAGGAGGTTGCCACCCACCTAACGTTTCAGGTGCTGGTTTGTAAATTTCGACCTTTAATGGGTAGCAGGCAGCCGTATCACTGGAATGCGTACTGCTACAATCGCCACCTGGGCAAGCGGACAGCCCGCCTATCAGATCAATTTCTGCAAAAAACTCAATATAGTCACCTAACTGCACTGGGCTGGATTTCATAAAATATTGTTTTGTGTTGGGCATAAAACCCGTACACATGAAAACATTCAAAACATCATGCACCAAAGGTTCTGCACCGTTCAGGGATTGGTTTTGAAATGCGGCTAAAGCGCGAGTTAAGTTAGAATGGCAGCAATAATGGTAATCCGTGCCGTTTAAGACGTCATTGGTATAGGGGTCACAGCGTGTGCCGATTACATCATGTACAGATGCGCCATACTCATCCCAACCGTACCAATCCAACGTATCATACGTGACCGTTGCCATCGGGCGCATTGCAGGAAAACTTGACCACATGCGATCACCGGTGCTGATATGTGTGCCGTGCAAGGCCCGTGTTTTACCAGAATAGAACTTTTCGTTCAAATCATGTGCATTCCACAGGTTCATATCGCCCACCTGCGGCCCCTCAACGCTGACCACACGAAAGAAATGCCCCGCAGGTACATGAAAGCATCGTCCGTCACGTGGGGGGATAATAACTTCATCAATCAGGGTCATCGATTTGCGCGCTTTAGAATAAAGCGCCATATCAGGTTTGGGTAGCGTATCTATCGGGTAGCAAACTGTGGGTGCGATTTTTCGCAACTCATCGGCATTATCCGGTGCGGGGTTTTGAGGTTTGTATTTCATATGGCATCTTTGGCAGATTACCCAAATGGGTCAAGCATTATGCGTTTCGGCCTGCTTGGCGACCTGAAAAAATACATCCACCCAGAAATGACCCTTCTAAAGCTTTGTATCCATGATACCCACCACCGCCAAAACCAGAGGTTTCACCCGCAGCATAAAGACCTTCAAATGCCGCCCCGTCAGGGCGCAAAACCTGCCCGCTTAAATCCGTATGCAACCCCCCTAACGATTTACGGGTCAAAATATTCAAACGCACCGCAATAAGCGGCCCATTTTCAGCATCCAGTATCTTATGCGGTTTAGCCGTACGGATAAGTTTATCCCCCCAATAGGCCCGCGCACCCCGGATGGCTGTCACTTGCGCATCTTTCGCAAACTTATTGTCGATCTGGCCATCACGGTCTGCGATTTGTGCGCGGATATGATCCAAAGACAAAGTCGCATCTGGCATCAAATCATTCATACCCACTACCAGCTCTTCCAGTGTATCTTTAACAATAAAATCTTTGCCGTGAGTTTTAAACGCCTCTACCGCATCCGTCGCCCCCTTACCAAGTCGTGATTTTAAAACCTGTCGCCAACTGCCAGAGGTAAAATCAGGATTTTGTTCCGAGCCCGACAAAGCAAACTCTTTTTCAATGATTTTCTGGGTCAAAATAAACCAGCTATGTTCATGCCCAGTCGACAGAATGCGCTTCAAAGTAGAAAGTGTATCAAACCCCGGCAAACACGGGGCTTCCAAGCGGTCACCATTACCATCAAACCACATGGAACTGGGGCCAGGCAATATTCGAATGCCGTGATTTGGCCAAATCGGGTTCCAGTTTTGCAACCCTTCGGTGTAATGCCACATCCGATCCCCGTTAATCACCGCAGCACCTGCAACTTGTGCAATCTCTTGCATTTGCCCGTCAACATAGTCTGGTACACCTGCAATCATCCGTTTAGGTGCCTTTCCCAACCGTTTTTCAGGCCAGTATTTACGCACCATATCATGATTACCACCAATACCGCCTGTGGTCAGAATTACAGATTCCGCGTCATACGAAAAACCACCAACAACATTGCGGCTAGTACTATGACCGCGCTCTACATCTGTGGTTTCCAGCAAGTCACCAACAACCCCCGTCACTTTACCTGCCGTGATTTGCATATCTGTAACTTTATGGCGAAACCCAAAGGTTAATTTGCCTTCTGCTTCTGCCGCTCGCACAAGCCGTTCAAACGGGGCAACAACACCCAACCCCGTCCCCCAAGTCAAATGGAAGCGCGGCACAGAATTGCCATGGCCCGACGCAAATGCCCCGCCGCGTTCAGCCCAACCGACTACGGGAAACCAGCGCATGCCCATCTGATGCAACCAACTGCGCATTTCACCACTAGCAAAATCCAGATACGCCTCTGCAAACGCTTTTGGATTGGCATCATCTGCCCTGTCAAACTGTGCCGATCCATACCAATCAGCAGACGCCAAACCACGGCTGTCTTTAATCCCCATGCGCCGTTGTTCAGGCGTATCAACCATAAACAACCCGCCCAAAGACCAGTGCGCCTGCCCGCCTATTGATTGCTCTGCTTCTTGGTCTAACAGCAAAACTGTACGCCCCCGCGCCACAACTTCTGATGCGGCAACAAGCCCTGCAAGCCCTGCACCTACGACAATTACATCTGCATATTTGCGTTTATCTGCCATGAAATTATCCTATTTTCATATAAGCCTAATCTCTAATGGGCCATCCTTGAAAGAAAAATCTAACGTCACAGGTTGAAAAATCACAGTTGACGCATTCTAGGACATTCTTCATCTTAAGGGTGAGCCGTTAGGAGCGTTCAATGCACGATGAGTTTTATATCACTTTAGCAATCTTAATAGGCGCCTATCTTTTTTTAATGCCTTTAATTGCACTGATCGTCGCAAAAAACGCATCAAACCAAGCTAAGAAACTGCGGGCGGAAATTGAGTTGTTAAAGCTTTCACCAGAAGCTGTACCGCCTGTGAAACCTGTTCATAAAGCTGCAACCATTGAAACCGCTGAACCTGTTAAAACAGAAGCATTCATAGAAGACAGTACAGCAAAACCTGACCCTGTACCAAAGGATAGCCCTAAATTAGCACCAGCAGAACCCAAAGGGCCAAGCTTTTTTGATCGTATGCTTACCAATTTCAAAGCCAACTGGGTTATATGGTTGGCTGCCTTATCTTTGGCCTTTGGCGGGTTGTTTATCGTGCAATACGGACTAGAACGCGGCTTTTTAGGGCCGCTGGCGCGGGTTATTTGCGCCTTGGTATTTGGCGCAAGCTTATTGGGGGTCGCAGAATATCTACGCCGCTTACCCAAGCTGGGCTTAGAAGGCTGGTTTACAGTACCTGTAGCCTTAGCCACTGGGGGTATTGCATCACTTTTTGGCGGCGTGGTGTCAGCCCATATCCTGTATGATTTAACCAGCCCGTTGGTTGGGTTTGTATCTATGGCAGTTGTCTCTTTTCTGGCCGTCGCAGCGGGGCTTATATTTGGCCCTGTACTGGCAGTGATCGGCATTTTAGGTGCGTTTATATCCCCTGCCCTTGTATCAACGGGTGAAGGCCATACGATCATGTACCTGTACTTTTTAATGGTCTTGATATCGGCTCTTGCAATCGAGCGAATGCGTAAATGGATATGGCTTTCATCCCTTGCGGTGGTTTTCACCTATATAGCTGGTTTGGCCCTTAACGATGCAATCCCCAACCAGCCCTATCTGGCTTTGTACCTTATCGCGGTCATTCTAGCAGTCACAACTATACCTGCCTTTGGGATACGGCCCAAATGGGGTCATACTGAGCTGATAAATGAAAAAACATTGGGCAATATTGCTACGCATTACCCCACAATTTTAACAGTCATAACCGCTGCGGCGGGGGTCGCTATTTTGTGCCTTGTTGCAAATAATAGCCTGATATTGTGGCAAACAACCCTGTTAGCACTTCTTGGCCTTTGTGCTTGGTCAATTTATTGGTGCTCGAAAGCCCAAAACCTGGATCAATTACCTTTGATTTTTGCCGCAGGCCTGATGTTCAGCGCAACAGCAGAACTACCCTATCAAATCTATAGCGCCTCTGGTTCAGATAAAACGCATTTCCACTTTGTTGCAGCTATAATGATGGCCACAGCCGCTTTGTTTCTGTTCGCCACTTTCTGGCGAACACCACGCTCTATCCGCCCACTTTATTGGATTGCAGCAGGGGCCATTGCCCCCGTTTTGATCTATTTCCTTGCTTATGCCAGTTGGCACGGAATTGCGCCAATTCGTGACACTACATGGATGTTCATCGCATTACTGTTGTCCATCATGCTGGTTGCCAGTGCGTTGATGATGTTACGCAGCCGTATCCGTCAAAGGCGCATGGCGTCTGATCTGTTGTTTGCGGGCATGTTGGTAACAGTTTCATATGTTGCCTACCTAACGATAGAGCCTGAATATCTGGCACATATTGCAGCGTTATTATCGCTTAGCGCATTAAGTTTGGTCATACGGTTCAAATATATATGGACAGGGCATCTGATTGTGGCATTTGTTGCCGCTTCAACTGGTTTTATAGTCTTTGATCTGTTCCCAGACTACGCATTGCAAAACTCTGTCCTTATTGTTGTTGCCATCTTTAGTGTGGCCATAACCTTGTTTGGGGTGGGCTATAAGATGGCCACGCATGCCAAACTACCCAACCGTGCCGTGCTTTATGAAACTGCGGCACTGCTAAGTATAGCGTTATTGATATGCACCCTAATCGCACGATTTGCTTCAGGTGGAAAATGGGAATTTGGCTATATGGTACTGGGGCTATATGCGACAGTCTGGATCATGTTGGCAGGCGTGCAGTTCAAACGCCGCCTAACCATCCAAGATGGCCTTACACATATCAGGCTTTGTTTAGGGTATGGCTATGGTTTGTTAGGTTTGGGCGCACTTTTACTAAGCATCATTATGTCGCCGCTTATTCTGGACAAGGTCAAAGGCATATTCCCGATAGATACAATCATGGTCGCTTATGCTTTGCCTATGGTGGCCGCATATGGGCTATATCATTTCAAACTGCTGCCCAGTTTTATTACCCGTAAAATTGCCCTTGGATTTATGGGTATTCTAGCTGGGTTCATCGCAATACAAGAGGTGCGCCGTTTTTGGCACGGGCCAGTTATCCGACTTGAGGAAGGCGTGAAGCTTGGCGAGTTATATACCTATACGGTCATTCTGTTGGTCGCAACTTTATCCACTGTTATACTGGCTATTACACGTGACAAGCCCCATTTACGCAAGATTGGCTTGGCCTTAGCCGGTCTGACTGCCGCGAAAGTTTTCTTGTGGGATACGGCAGGAATGCAAGGGTTAGCGCGCGCTTCAGTGTTTATTGCATTAGGTCTGACATTGGCAGGCATTGGTTGGTTGCTACAAACACCCAATAGTACTGACAGTGAAGATACCTAAGGGTTGTAACAACCAATAAAAAGGGGCCGCAAAGCCCCTTTCAAATCAATCCTGATACCGCCCGTTTACATCGTGCGTTCAACCATCTTTTTCTTGATCTCAGCGATTGCCAGCGCAGGGTTCAGACCCTTAGGGCAGGTTTTTGCACAATTCATGATCGTGTGGCAGCGGTATAGCTTGAACGGGTCTTGCAACTCATCCAGACGCTCGCCTGTGGCCTCATCACGGCTGTCGATAATCCAGCGATACGCGTGTAGCAATGCAGCTGGGCCTAAATAGCGTTCGCTGTTCCACCAATATGACGGGCACGATGTAGAGCAACATGCACACATCACACATTCATACAAGCCATCCAACTTTTTGCGGTCTTCAATAGACTGACGCCATTCTTTTGCAGGCTTGTTGGTTTTGGTTTCCAACCACGGCATAATGGATGCGTGTTGGGCATAGAAATGCGTCAAATCCGGGATCAAATCCTTGACCACAGGCATGTGTGGTAGCGGGTAAATTTTCACATCACCCTTTACTTCATCCAGTCCAAAAATACAGGCCAGTGTATTGATACCGTCGATGTTCATCGCACAAGAGCCACAAATACCTTCGCGGCATGAACGGCGGAACGTCAGTGTTGGGTCGATCTCATTTTTGATCTTGATTAACGCGTCCAACATCATCGGGCCGCATGTATCCATATCTACAAAATATGTATCCGTGCGCGGGTTCTCACCCGTATCAGGGTCATAACGGTAAATGGTAAACTTGCGCACGTTGGTTGCCCCTTCGGGCTTTGGCCAGGTTTTACCCACCGTCATGCGAGAGTTTTTTGGAAGGGTCAGTTCTACCATAATCTTCGTCCTTTGCCTTATTCCGCTACAGCTTCAGCGGTTCGGTTGGTTTTTCGCCAGATTTGGCGACAACACATGTTTCATATATTTCGTTCGGGTCGCGGCCATTCAAATAATCAGCGGATAGTTCTATGCCTATCCCGCCTGAAACATGACCACCCGTTCCTGTTCCAATACCAACAGTCACCTGCGGTTTTGTAGCAGCGCGCGCCCGTTCAGTGCATTGCGCCATTGCGCGTTCCACGGATATTGGTTTTGGGTCAGCACAGGCACTTAGCCCCGATGCTGCTGCCAATGCCAAATATGCCGTGTGGGATAACTGCATCAATAAACCCGTTTTTTTGGGGCTATGACTTTTAGATCAATGCCGCCCTCTGCCTGCGTGGTCAGCGGGTCAAGGTGTACATCGCGGTAGCTTAGTTTCACCTTATGCCCATCCACACGAGACAGGCTGTGCTTGCGCCAGATTTTGTCATCACGATCAGGGTAATCTTCATGTGCGTGCGCACCACGGCTTTCTTTGCGCGCTTCAGCTGCAACAATCGTGGCCATAGCATTTGGCATCAGGTTATCCAGCTCTAATGTTTCCATCAAATCCGAATTCCAGATCAGGCTGCGATCAGTGACTTTCAAATCACCCATATTTTTGGCAATTCCTGCCATCTTTTTACAGCCTTCGTCCAAAGTTTTATCCGTACGGAAAACCGCTGCGTCTTCTTGCATGGTTTTTTGCATCTCAAGCCGCAGATCAGCAGTTGAAATAGCCCCGTTTGCATGACGGAAACCATCAAACCTTGCCATAGACGCATCTACTGATTTTTTATTCAGCGGCTCGTTCGGCGTATTCGGGTCAACCACTTCTGCCGCTTTAATCGCAGCGGCACGGCCAAATACAACCAGATCAATCAGGCTGTTAGAGCCCAATCTGTTGGCCCCGTGAACCGATGCACAACCTGCTTCACCCACGGCCATTAGACCTGGTAGAATACGGTCATGATCTTTCGCGGTCGGATCTAGCACTTCACCCCAGTAATTCGTGGGCACGCCACCCATGTTGTAATGCACTGTAGGCAAAACTGGGATTGGTTCTTTGGTCAGGTCAACACCTGCAAAGATGCGCGCACTTTCGGTAATACCCGGCAGGCGTAAATCCAGCGTTTCGGGTGGCAGATGGTTTAGGTGCAGGTGAATATGGTCCTTATTCGGCCCAACGCCGCGCCCTTCACGAATTTCGATGGTCATGCAGCGCGATACTACATCACGTGACGCCAAATCTTTATAGGTCGGCGCATAACGCTCCATAAAGCGTTCACCTTCCGAGTTGGTTAGATAGCCGCCTTCGCCGCGCGCCCCTTCGGTGATCAAACAACCAGAACCATAAATGCCCGTGGGGTGGAATTGCACAAACTCCATATCCTGCAAGGCCAGACCTTGACGTGCTACCATGCCGCCGCCGTCACCTGTACAGGTATGGGCGGATGTCGCGCTAAAGAACGCACGGCCATAACCGCCCGTGGCCAAAACAACCATCTTGGCGTTAAAGCGGTGCAACGTGCCGTCATCCAGCTTCCATGCAACTACGCCCTGACACCGACCATCTTCGGTCATAATCAGATCAACGACGAAATACTCGATATAAAATTCCGCATTATGCTTCAGGGATTGGCCGTAAAGCGTGTGCAAAATTGCGTGCCCCGTGCGATCAGCCGCAGCACAGGTGCGTTGCACAGGCGGGCCTTCGCCAAATTCAGTTGTGTGACCACCAAAAGGACGTTGGTAGATTTTACCTTCTTCGGTTCTTGAGAATGGAACGCCATAATGTTCCAGCTCATACACAGCTTTCGGGGCTTCGCGCACCAGATATTCCATCGCATCCGTATCACCCAACCAGTCAGAACCTTTTACTGTATCGTAAAGGTGCCATTGCCAATGGTCGTTCATTTCCGTGCCAACATCCATGTTACCAAGTGACGCCGCAATACCACCTTGGGCTGCAACCGTATGGGAACGTGTTGGAAAAACTTTCGTCACACAGGCGGTTTTCAACCCCTGTTCAGCCATGCCCAATGTCGCGCGTAAGCCAGCACCGCCGGCCCCCACAACAACAACATCATATTCGTGATCGATATATTCGTAAGCAGTCATTATAGTCTCCGATCAGGCGCCAAACGCGATTTTAGCAACCGCAAATGCGCCCGCAAACCCCATGCCCCAGCATAGAAGTTTTGTTGAAACCAGCAAAACCACCAACATGGCTTTACCGTGTATGTAATCCACGATCACCTCTTGCAGGCCACCTGCAAGGTGGATGAAAGCGATCATGATAAAAAGGATAGTCGTAATCGAGGTAAGCGGGCTTTGAAAAGCTGCCAGCACATCCGCATGTGAGCCACCGATAAGTGGCGCTACTTTCCAGATAAAGCATAAGGTCAGCGGGATGAGCGCTACTGCGGTCAGGCGGCCGATCCACCATTCATGTGTGCCTTCTTTGGCTGTACCCAACCCCTTAACGCGGCCCATATCAGTTTTATATGTCATATGCCCGCCCCTAGAATGTAGACAAGCAAATGATGCTTGCCGTTGTTAGTACAAGACTTAAAGCGATAATCGCCCAGCCCCAAAAATCCACTGATTTAATTTCGTAACCATAACCGAAGTCCATCACCAGATGGCGGACGCCGCCCAAAAAATGAAACCATAAGGCCCAAAGTGATCCAAGCATCACTAGCAAGCCTAACCAAGAGGTTAGCAACCCATTCACAAAATCAAAGTATGATGCAGATGTTGCAGCCGCCAGCAACCACCACACCATCAATACAGCCGCCAAAGACATGGAAACGCCAGTGATGCGGTTAATGATAGATGTAATAGAGTTAATTTGCGGGCGATAAATACTTATATGGGGTGATAACGGGCGCGCGCCCTTGTTCACATCAGCCATGAATATCCCTCTCGTTGGCTTTTAAAGCTATTAATTATTTACACGATAAATTCTGAGAGTCACAGGGCTCTGGATAAAAAAAATGGCTGTTTTTACCCTATATATTGTCGCATTTAGGTTTATTTTTACAATGTGATCACATATTTTTACTTTGTGATCACAACCTCCTCAGTTTCACATCCCGTGAATAATCGCCATCAGCATCTTTCACAACCGCCTGCGCACAGCGCATAACACCATTTGCTGCATCAAATGCATAAGACGGGCTGCCGTGCAAACCCCAGCCGTTCGATAGGGCTTCGGTTACACGGTGGCAAAAATCGGATGTATCTTCATCAGTTATCAAACGATAGGCCTTCATGCGTAACCTGGGGAAAAAGGATTATATCCCAACAAAATGTGAATACTGGCAATGACCGTAAACACAATTATCGTAATAACAACCAATCGAATATCCCCCGCAGGCGAGCCTGCTTCAGGGCGTACCCACGCCCCTTCGGCACGGTTAATCAACACCATTGTGGCAGCAGCCCAAAACCCTATTCCGCCAAATAAAATAAGAGAAGCAAGATCACCGTTCACCAGTAAATGCGCTACCATCCATATCACAACACCTGTCAGCATCGGATGCCGCAACCATGTCCGCATCTTTCCTTTTGATGATCCCATCCCCATACACATGACAGCGACCACCATCAAAAAGTTATTAACGGGGCCCACGCCATCAAAAGGCGTATAAATCGGTATGAAATCGGCGCGTCTGAAACCAATAACCATCATGACAATAGCACCCAATAACAGAATTGTGATAAGCCCGCGCGCAGGGCCCGCACCAAATCGCGTGTCCATTTTTTTGCGCACATTCGGCATCAAACGCTTTATCCAATGCACATCAGCCCACAGGAAAACACCCAGTATCAATATCTCAAAATACATCTATGTACCTTCTCTTTTGGCCCGTTTGGCAATCATTTGTGCCATTTCAAGCAATTTACGCGCACTGTCGGCGTGTAAACCTTCTACTAGTTCACCGTCCACAACGGCAACCCCCTTGCCTTGCGATTTGGCAAGATCATATGCCTGTACTTGGCGTTTTGCCAGATCAATCGCATCAACACTGGGCGCGTATTGTGTATTTGCAGGGGCTATTTGGCTGGGATGGATAAGTGATTTTCCATCAAACCCAAGCACCTTGCCTTTTGCGCAGTTCTCGACAAAACCCTGTGCGTCTGTGAACTGCTTATAAATGCCATCTATGCAAATCAACCCATAGGCACGCGCCGCAATAATACATAATCCATAGCTGGTAAGTAACGCTTCCAAACCGGCAGTTTCTGTTGCACGCAGATCTTTCACCAAATCATTTGGCCCAACAACTATGCCTGAAAGACGTGATGAGGCTGCACAAATTTCACGTAAATTCATAACCCCCATCGCAGTTTCAATCATAATCCATATTTTTGTATCTTTGGCTGCAGGTTCTGCATCCAATAGTTGTTCAACTGCCAAAACATCTGACGCACAATTCACTTTCGGAACTAAGACAGCCTGCACACCCAGCGAAGACAAAGATGTAATATCTGCTTTAAAATATGGGCTTAGAACATCATTCACGCGCACCATTGTTAAGGGTGCATCAAATCCACCTGCCTGCAAAATATCCACCACAACCTTGCGAGCTTGCTCTTTACGGTCAGGTGGTATTGAATCTTCTAAATCCAGAATTACAGCATCGCATTGCAGGTTTTTAGATTTTTCTACTGCCCGTTCATTTAACGCAGGTACAAACAGCAAAGAGCGCATGGGTGTCATTTTAAAACCTTATCAATTTACCTATTTCTGCTAACTCATCAAATTTTCAGATTAATTGCAAATGCCAAATTCACCTTTGAACGCACGTTGAGTTAACTCAATCTTACCATATCAGGACAACCCTTTAGCCATCAACAACGCATCAAACAAGGTGCTAGAAAGGTCTATAATGCCTGTAAATACACAAAAAATAATGCTCGCTTTCACCATCGGATTTGTCGCAATAATGCTCACGCTAAAAACGGTACACGCTAACCCTGCAAACTGCGCAAAACGTGGCGAACTGTTAACTAAACTTAATGAACGTTTCGGCGAAAGCCGTCAAACCACGGGCTTAACCCCAAATGGGCAGGTGATTGAAACCTATGCACACCCTAGAACAGGAACGTGGACAATTATTCTTACTTTGCCAAATGGAATCAGTTGCATGCTCGCCTCTGGCAAAGCTTATGAACATATAAACGCCCCAGCTGGTCAGGGCGTTTAACCCGCAAAACGTCGCGCTTACAGCAAAATCACACAAAGTCGCTTGCTCTTCTTGTATATAAACGCTACCCAATCTGCGAACAAAACCCATAGGAGAGATGAACATGGCAAGAGCAAAAATTGCGTTGATCGGTTCAGGAATGATTGGCGGAACGCTGGCACATTTGGCAGCTTTGAAAGAGCTGGGTGACATTGTTCTGTTTGATATTGCAGACGGTATTCCACAAGGTAAAGCATTGGATATTTCCGAAGCCAGCCCCGTAGAAAAATACGATGCTGCCATATCTGGTACAACCAATTACGCAGATATAGCTGGTGCAGATGTGTGTATCGTCACCGCAGGCGTGGCCCGCAAACCTGGCATGAGCCGCGATGACCTTCTAGGTATCAACTTGAAAGTTATGAAATCCGTTGGTGAAGGCATTGCCAAACATGCGCCAGACGCCTTTGTGATCTGTATCACAAACCCATTGGATGCTATGGTTTGGGCATTGCAAAAATTCTCTGGCTTACCAAAAAACAAAGTTTGCGGCATGGCTGGCGTTTTAGACAGCG
The DNA here is from genome assembly GCA_913061275.1 of uncultured Paracoccaceae bacterium. Classification (GTDB taxonomy): domain Bacteria; phylum Pseudomonadota; class Alphaproteobacteria; order Rhodobacterales; family Rhodobacteraceae; genus Amylibacter. The sequence goes on from CAJXSR010000007.1 coordinate 107,549, forward strand.
CACGCTTTCGCCACTTCTTGGCAGTAGAGTTTGACGTATCTGTTAAAGACGTGTCTGCCTTTGTATTGGGTGGCCACGGCGATACAATGGTACCTCTTGCTCGTTATTCAACAGTTGCCGGCATTCCATTACCCGATCTGATCGACATGGGTTGGACAACACAAGACAAACTAGACGCTATCATTCAACGTACACGTGACGGCGGTGCTGAAATTGTTGGTTTGCTAAAAACTGGCTCTGCATATTACGCACCTGCCGCATCTGCGATTGAAATGGCGCAAGCTTATTTGGGTGACCAAAAACGCCTGCTGCCTTGTGCAGCCGCACTTTCTGGCCAATTTGGTAAATCAGACATGTATGTTGGCGTGCCAACTGTGATTGGTGCTGGTGGTATTGAACGTATTGCCGAGATTAAATTGTCAAAAGACGAGCAAGCCATGTTCGACCACTCTGTAGAAGCTGTCGAAGGCCTAATGGATGCTTGTAAAGGCATTGATGGTTCATTGTCTTAATCAATAACGACTCATGAAAAGGCTGCCTAAAAACTATAATGGGCAGCCTTTTCTATTTTAGTGATCACAAAATTTAATCGTGTGATCACAAAATCTCAATATATTCACATTATTACACTTTTTTCATTTTTTCCCTTCTTCCTTGCTACGTCCTCTGTAATTATTGCGCGACGCATTCAACAAGAGGGACACACCCATGAACATTCATGAATACCAAGCCAAAGGATTACTGCGCAAATACGGTGCAAACGTATCTGAAGGCCGCATCGTAATGAACGCCGCTGAAGCCAAAGCTAAAGCCAGCGAAATGGGTGGCCCACTTTGGGTTGTAAAAGCACAAATTCATGCAGGTGGTCGCGGTAAAGGCCACTTTATGGAAGCCGAAGCAGGCGATGCGGGCGGTGTACGTTTGGCACATTCTGTCGAAGAAGCAGCTGAAGAAGCGCAAAAAATGCTAGGCCGCACGTTGGTCACACATCAAACTGGCCCCGCAGGCAAACAAGTGAATCGTGTCTATCTTGAAGATGGTGCTGACATTGAAAAAGAATTTTACCTAGCCGTACTGCTAGACCGCGAAAGTTCACGCGTTTCTTTCGTCGCCTCAACCGAGGGCGGCATGAACATCGAAGAAGTTGCCGCTGAAACCCCCGAAAAAATCGTAAGTTTCACTGTTGACCCTGCCGCAGGCCTATCAGGCTATCACGGCCGCCGCGTGGCCTTTGCCCTTGGTCTTGAAGGCAAGCAGATCAAACAATGCGTACAACTGATTACCCTTCTTTATAAAATGTTCATCGAAAAAGACATGGACATGCTGGAAATCAACCCGCTTATAATTACCAAAGATGGCGACCTTAAGTGCCTTGATGCCAAAATGGGCTTTGACGGCAACGCTTTATACCGACAGCCCGACATCATGGAACTGCGCGATGAAACCGAAGAAGACGCCAAAGAACTGGAAGCCAGCAAATACGATCTGAACTACATCGCACTGGACGGTGAAATCGGCTGCATGGTGAATGGTGCGGGGCTAGCCATGGCAACAATGGATATTATCAAACTATACGGCTCTGACCCTGCCAACTTCCTAGACGTAGGCGGCGGTGCTACTAAAGAGAAAGTTACCGAAGCTTTTAAAATCATCACCTCTGACCCGAACGTCAAAGGCATCTTGGTCAACATCTTTGGCGGCATCATGCGCTGCGATGTGATCGCCGAAGGTGTTGTGGCCGCTGTCAAAGACGTAGGCCTGAAAGTGCCATTGGTAGTGCGTCTAGAGGGCACCAAAGTTGAAGAAGGTAAAAAGATCATCAATGAAAGTGGCCTGAACGTGATCGTCGGTGACGATCTAGGCGATGCTGCCAAGAAAATTGTAAAGGCAGTTCAAGGGTAACTCCATGACCCGCTCCACCCAATCCACAAGGGCCTGCCCCAACTGTGCTGCTGACAAAGCAGCACCTTTACCTGCATATTCGCAAGACGAATGGCAGGTTGTGGAATGTATGGGGTGTACAATGGTCTATCTTCAAAATCCGGCAGATTATGAAGCACTGGAAGAAGATTTTGCATGGGAAAAAACCTTTGCTGCAGAAGATGCCATGCGTCACCGTCGGAAATCATGGATCAAACGTGCAGCGCGGCAAGTACGCATCTTAAGTTACAAGCTAAGACGTGACCCCAACGATCATTATCTGTCGATATTAGGGGCTGGAAACATACTGGATGTAGGCTGCGGTGACGTTGTACGTTGGCGTGCGCCCTTTATTCCACATGGCATCGAAATATCAAAAGCATTACAAAAAACTGCACATGAAAAAATGCACGCTTTAGGCGGCGAATGCTTGCTTGGCGCGGGTGCAGAAGTGATTTGGCACTTTTCCGAAGATAAATTCGACAGCGTCATGATGCATTCCTATTTGGAACATGAAACGCAGGTCAGTAAAATCTTGAATGGCGCCATACGTTGCCTGAAACCGGGCGGCAAAGCTTTTATCCGTGTGCCTAACTTCAACTCACTAAACCGCCGCATATCAGGCCCTAAATGGCCGGGTTTTCGTTACCCCGACCATGTCAACTATTTCACCGTGGAAACGTTAAAGGCGGTTGCCGCCAACGCTGGTTTCGACTTCAAACTCGTGAACCGTCACAAAATCTGGCTGGATGACAATATCCAAGCCGTTCTCATAAAACCAATAATCGCGTAAGGATCAAATTCAATGTCTGTACTTATTAACAAGAACACCAAAGTTATTTGTCAGGGTCTAACAGGCTCGCAAGGCACATTTCACTCTGAACAAGCCATTGCTTACGGCACTAAAATGGTTGGCGGTGTAACACCCGGCAAAGGTGGCCAAACCCACCTTGATCTGCCGATTTTCAATTCCGTCCACGAAGCCCGCCATGTCACAGGCGCCAACGCAACAGTGATTTATGTACCACCGCCCTTCGCAGCAGACGGTATTTTAGAAGCTATTGATGCAGAAATTGAACTGATCGTTTGCATCACCGAAGGCATTCCTGTGCTGGATATGATGAAGGTTAAACGCGCATTGGATGGTTCCAAATCCCGCTTAATCGGCCCGAACTGCCCTGGTATCATCACGCCCGATGAATGCAAAATCGGCATTATGCCAGGCCACATCCACATGGCAGGCACCTGTGGTGTTGTATCCCGTTCAGGCACGCTAACCTATGAAGCCGTTAAACAAACTACCGATCTGGGCCTAGGCCAATCAACTGCCATCGGCATCGGCGGCGACCCGATTAAAGGTACAGAACATATTGATTGTCTGGAAATGTTCATGGCCGACCCTGACACCCATTCCATCATCATGCTGGGCGAAATCGGCGGTTCTGCCGAAGAAGATGCCGCACAATTCATCATTGATGAAGCCAAAGCAGGCCGCAAAAAACCCATCGCAGGCTTCATCGCAGGCATAACAGCCCCTCCGGGTCGTCGCATGGGCCACGCGGGCGCGATTGTTGCAGGCGGCAAAGGTGACGCTGCCAGCAAGATCGAAGCAATGAAAGCCGCAGGCATCGTGGTGGCAGACAGCCCAGCGACACTTGGTGAAGCCGTGATGAAAGCTATCGGGTAACCACAAAAATTGCCTCGCGCAACACACGCGCGGGGCCTCCACGTAATACCTTCGTACAATCGACGGGGAAATTTGGGACCAAAAACATGACAGATCAATTATCAAATGACCAGCTTCACGCATCATCCTTCCTACAAGGGCATAATGCGGAATATATTGAACAGCTTCACGCCAATTACGTGAAAGACCCTGCCTCGGTGGATGCAAGTTGGGTCGCGTTTTTCAATGATCTGGGCGACGATGATACGACGATCACCAAAGAGGCCGAAGGCGCTTCTTGGTCGCGTTCTGACTGGCCACCTACCCCCAACGATGACCTGACCGCCGCCCTTGACGGGCAATGGGCCGCTGACCCTGAAAAAGCCATCAAAACTAAAGCTGCAACAGCAGGTGTTGAACTAAGTGACAACCAAATTCAACGCGCAGTGCTGGACAGTATACGCGCACTGATGATTATTCGCGCCCACCGTATTCGCGGCCATCTGGCAGCTGACCTTGACCCGTTGAAGCTGAAAAAGTCAGGGCCACATCCCGAGCTTGACCCAACATTCTATGGCTTCAATGAAATCGATATGGATCGTCCGATATTTTTGGACAATGTGCTAGGGATGCAAACAGCCACCATGCGCACCATCATTGCCAAGCTGCGCAAAACCTATTGCGGCACGTTCGCACTGCAATACATGCACATATCCGATCCTGTGCAAGCTGCATGGCTGAAAGAACGCATCGAGGATTACGACAAAGAGAGTTTCTTCACCAAAATGGGCCGCAAAGCCATATTGGGCAAAATGGTCGAGGCCGAAGGGTTTGAAAATTTTTGCCACGTCAAATATTCTGGCACCAAACGCTTTGGCCTGGACGGTGGCGAGGCGCTAATACCCGCGATGGAACAAATCATCAAACGCGGCGGTGCATTAGGTGTCAAAGACATTATCATCGGCATGCCGCATAGGGGCCGCTTAAATGTACTTTCTAACGTGATGGGCAAACCGTATCGCGCAATCTTCAACGAATTTTTCGGAGGCAGCTACAAACCTGACGATGTCGAAGGTTCAGGTGACGTGAAATACCACTTAGGCGCATCCTCTGATCGCGTATTTGACGGCAATAGCGTGCATCTGTCACTTACCGCCAATCCATCACACCTAGAAGCGGTAAACCCTGTTGTTTTAGGCAAAGCGCGGGCCAAGGGTGACCAAATGGGACGCAATCGCGGTGCCGTGATGCCTGTACTGTTGCACGGCGATGCAGCCTTTGCTGGCCAAGGCGTGATTTCCGAATGTTTCGGCCTGTCAGGCCTTAAGGGCCATATTACAGGCGGCACAATACATATCGTTGTGAACAATCAAATCGGCTTCACCACCGCCCCGCATGACAGCCGCTCATCGCCATATCCAACTGATATAGCCATGATGGTAGAAGCCCCGATCTTTCATGTGAACGGGGACGACCCCGAAGCGGTCGTTCATGCCGCCAAAATTGCTACAGAATACCGCCAGAAGTTCCAAAAAGATGTGGTTCTGGACATTTTCTGTTACCGTCGTTTTGGTCATAACGAGGGTGATGAACCGATGTTCACACAGCCCGAAATGTACACAAAGATTAAAACCCACAAAACTTCATTAGCTTTGTATACCGAACGTCTGATTAAAGACGGTTTAATCCCTGAAGGTGAAATAGAAGACATAAAAGTCGCGTTTCAGGCCAAATTGAATGAAGAATTTGAAGCGGGTAAAAACTACAAACCCAACAAAGCCGATTGGCTGGACGGCAAGTGGAAACATCTGGAAAGTAAAGACCCAGAATACCAACGTGGAAAAACTCATATCACCGAAGGACGCTTCAAAGAGGTCGGCGCGGCATTGACCAAACTACCAAGCGATTGGGCACCACATAGAACCATCTCACGCATCTTGAAGGTCAAGTCTGAAATGATCAATTCGGGAAAAGGTATTGATTGGGCCACAGCCGAGGCCCTTGCCTTTGGCTCATTGCAGGTCGAAGGCTTTCCCGTGCGTCTGTCAGGTCAAGATTGCGAACGCGGCACATTCAGCCACCGCCATTCCGCCATTCTGGATCAGAAAACATCCGAAAAATACTACCCACTGAACAATATCCGCTCTGAACAAGCATCCTATGAAGTAATAAACAGTATGCTGTCCGAATACGCCGTCCTAGGCTACGAATATGGCTACACATTGGCCGAACCCAATGCGCTAACGTTATGGGAAGCCCAGTTTGGTGACTTCGCTAATGGTGCCCAAATCATGATAGACCAATTCATAAGCTCTGGTGAAAGCAAATGGTTGCGCATGTCAGGGCTAGTGATGTTGTTGCCTCACGGCATGGAAGGCCAAGGGCCAGAACACTCTTCAGCACGACCTGAGCGTTTCTTGCAAATGTGTGCCGAAGATAACTGGGTCATCGCCAACGTGACCACCCCAGCCAATTACTTCCACATTTTGCGCCGCCAATTGCACCGCACTTATCGCAAGCCGTTGGTTATCATGTCACCAAAATCCTTACTCCGCCACAAAATGGCAATCAGCACGATGCAAGAATTCACTGGCAAATCCAGTTTTCACAGGGTTCTGTGGGATGATGCTGAAATGGGCAATTCAGATACAAAACTATTGCCAGATATCAAAATCAAACGTGTGGTTCTGTGTTCAGGTAAGGTTTACTTTGATCTGTTGGCTGAACGCGATGCTCGTGGCATTGACGATATCCACCTACTGCGTGTCGAACAGCTTTACCCAATCCCTGAAAAAGCCCTCACAGACGAATTAGGCCGCTTTGAAAAGGCAGATTTTGTCTGGTGTCAGGAAGAGCCTAAAAACCAAGGCTACTGGACACATATCTACCCACCGATTGAGGAAGTTTTGGACCGCGTAGACGCCAAACACCCACGCCTAAAATACGTAGGCCGCCCGCCCGCCGCAGCCCCCGCAACGGGCTTGGCCAGTAACCACAAATTACAACAAGACGCGCTGGTAAATGATGCGCTTACCCTTGGAGGAAAATAAGATGACCGAAGTACGTGTACCAACCCTGGGCGAAAGCGTCTCTGAAGCAACCATCGCTACATGGTTTAAGAAAGTAGGTGACAGCGTTGCCGTAGATGAAATGATCTGCGAGCTGGAAACCGACAAAGTAACCGTCGAAGTGCCCTCACCCATCGCAGGTACTTTAACCGAAATCATTGCCAATGAAGGCGATACAGTTGGCGTTGATGCGTTACTGGCAAATATTTCCCAAGGCGATGCAGCAGCCCCTGCACCTAAAGCCGAAACAACTCCAAAAGCTGCCCCAAAAGCTGCCAAGGCATCTAGCGATGAACTTGTTTCCATCATGGTGCCTACTTTGGGCGAAAGCGTTACTGAGGCCACCGTAGGCACTTGGTTCAAAGCTGTTGGCGATACCGTTGCCGCTGACGAAATGCTGTGCGAGTTGGAAACCGATAAAGTTTCCGTTGAAGTGCCTTCACCTGCATCAGGTGTTATCACAGAAATTCTGGCCGCTGACGGCGTGACCGTTGGCGCAGGTGCCCAACTTGGCACCATTTCCGGCTCTGCATCATCTGCGGCAATGACCCCGCAACCCTCTGCCGCCCCAGCTGACGCACCTGCTGATGCCGTTAAAAACGCACCCGCCGCAGAAAAACTAATGGCTGAAAGTAACCTGAACGCCGATCAGGTAACGGGTACTGGCAAAGACGGGCGGGTTATGAAATCAGATGTGCAGGCAGCTCTTGCCACACCTGCCGCAGCACCTGTAGTTGCCCCAGCGCCAGCCGCCGTCGCACCACGTGCGCCTGTGGCCGCAGATCAGGCATCCCGCGAAGAGCGTGTAAAAATGACACGTTTGCGCCAAACCATTGCGCGGCGTTTGAAAGAAAGCCAAAACACAGCCGCGATGCTGACCACATATAATGAGGTCGACATGTCCGCCGTTATGGCTTTGCGTAACCAATACAAAGATATCTTCCTTAAAAAACACGGCGTCAAACTGGGGTTTATGTCTTTCTTTACAAAGGCATGCTGTCACGCACTAAATGAGGTACCCGAAGTGAACGCCGAAATCGACGGCACAGATGTTGTTTATAAAAACTACGTCAACATGGGTATTGCCGCAGGCACACCTACAGGCCTAGTAGTACCAGTGATCCGCGACGCCGATCAAATGTCTTTTGCCACTATTGAGAAATCCATTGCCGAAAAAGGTGCGCGTGCGCGTGACGGCAAGCTTAGCATGGCCGAAATGCAAGGTGGTACCTTCACCATCTCAAACGGCGGCGTCTACGGCAGCCTGATGTCATCGCCCATCCTGAACCCGCCACAGTCGGGCATCCTTGGCATGCACACCATCCAAAAACGCGCCGTGGTAGTGAATGATGAGATCGTCATCCGCCCGATGATGTATCTGGCATTATCTTACGACCACCGCATCGTCGACGGTAAAGGTGCTGTGACCTTCCTTGTAAGGGTGAAGGATGCACTGGAAGATCCGCGTCGGTTGTTGATGGATTTGTAAATAAGTTACCCTGCTATAGCAGGGTATCACCTACTTGGAGTATCTATTGAAACGTCCAACTGGCATTCTAGTAATTGCATTCGCAGCTGCTGCGCTATCATTATGGAGTGCTATTCAATTGTACTATACTATGTCTTTTGAAATTTTGTTAATCAAAGAAGAGGGTGGAAATTTAACAGATCTATTAGCAAACTTTGCATCCTCTTCACTACTAGTTTTCACAATAATATCAATTACATTCACTATACTTGTATATGGAATGAAAAAGCTATCGATTGCTGCAAACATCTTATTGGTAACAGCAATCCTATCGCCAATATTCCTTTATCAAAACATCGGGACAACATTCTTTGATCCTGCTTATACAGATACATATTATGTTATACTTAGCCCAAGTGCATGGGTTATGATTATTGCCCTATCTTTTTCTATTTTCTATTTAATTTGGTGTAATTCTAGGAATTTACTGAAATGATCACTTTCGACCATACCTCCCTCGCTCAGCCTAAAAGCCTGAACAGCAAAACTGCAGCGATCTTCCTAAGCTACGAAAGAAGCCCTAAAATACCCGCCTCAGCTATTAATAGAATTGTGAACCAAAAATGGACCTAAAAAAAACGCGTACAGGACACCCAAAACGGAAGTTTTACTCTGTATTGATACTGTGGTTAATTATGGTGGCTGTCCTGATGTACGACTTAAACAGCGTTTCTTCAGGCGGTGAGCCCCGAAATATTTTGTTGCTGCTCTTTGCCGCTTTTGGATGGTTGTTTCCAGCATTCCATCTGTGGCAATGGTGGAAGTATCATAAGGGTACGACATGACAATCCTCGACCATATAGTACCCGTTACAAACAGAATTGCGAACCTAAAATGGACATGAAAGAATGGCGGGCAGTACACCCGAAACGAAAATTTTATTCAGAGTTAGTTATGTGGCTTATCGTTGTCGCGGTTCTAATCTATGATTTCTATATAAATCCACTTGTCGGACGGCAACGCTTTGGGTTGATGCTGATTGCCGGCCTTGGCTGGCTACTTCCAGCCTATCGTTACTGGAAATGGTGCAAATATGACGAAGAGCAGAAATGATACAAGATCAGGCCCAAATAGATAAGTACGCACTGGCCATAGTCCCATGATCACTTTCGACCATATCGCCATTGCAGCACCTTCCCTCAAAGAAGGCGCAAAATATGTGCATGCGCAAACGGGCCTGACAGTCGCCAAAGGTGGTGAGCATCCCGATATGGGCACTCATAATCTGCTGACGGCCCTTGGCCCTAATACTTTTGCCGAAGTAATCGCCATCAACCCAGATGCCCCTGCCCCCAACCGCCCGCGTTGGTTCGGGCTTGATGACCCATCCGAACAGGCCAGGTTTCCCCGCTTGCAAGCATGGTTACTGCGTACCGATGATATAGAAGGATGCATCAAAAAAGCCGCCGAAATCGGCATTGATCTAGGCCATGCAATCCCTTTCAGGCGTGACGCATTGCGGTGGCGTTTCACCGTCACAGATAGTGGTGCTATCCCCTTAGACGGTGCCGCCCCTTTAATATTACAATGGGATACAAAAGGCCCGCATCCCGCAAGTAATATGACCGATCTTGGCTTGCGCATGGATGCGCTCACTATAAAAACTCCGCACATGGCAAAACTCACCGAATTATTAACCGTCTTAGGTTTAAAAAACCAACCCAATATCAAACTTGCAAACACCACAAAAATTACTGTAAGTTGTTCAACACCAAACGGAAAGGTTACCCTACAATGACCCCCGAACTCACCGCACTTGCCCTTGCAGGCATCTTGCAACTGTTGCAACTGATGATCTATGTCATTGCGGGCGACCGCCAGATCGGTTTGAAAACTGCCATGGGAAACCGTGACGACAAACCAGAACTCACCGGCATTCCCGCCCGCTTGCAACGCGCCTATAACAACCACTTTGAAAGCCTAGCCCTGTTCACCATAGCCGTGATCGTGATTACACTTTCAAACCAATCAAGTCCTCTGACCCAATGTTGCGCATGGATCTATCTAGCCGCACGTATCCTTTACATCCCCGCCTACATATTCGGCCTGTCCCCTTGGCGTTCGGTTATCTGGACGGTTGGCATCGGGGCGGCTGCTCTCATGTTATTGGCGACCCTATTTTGACGCTTCCAAATGGTCAAAATATCCTCGCCGAAGGCAACAAAGTTAACAAACAGCAACCCTTGCGGTTGCCATACACTTTCCATACACTTTCCATACGCATTCCATACCGCCAAATCGGCGCAATCACGAAAGGTTAACACCCATGTCTGACTATGATGTAATCGTAATTGGCGGTGGCCCTGGCGGCTACGTCTGCGCCATACGCTGCGCCCAGCTAGGCCTAAAAACCGCCTGCGTTGAGGGCCGAGATGCCCTTGGTGGCACTTGCCTGAATGTGGGTTGCATCCCGTCCAAAGCTCTACTGCACGCCAGCCATATGTACCATGAGGCCACACATAATTTTACCAAAATGGGCCTAATGGGAAAATCCCCCTCGGTCGATTTTGGAAAGATGATAGAATACAAAGACAGCGTGATTGCACAAAACACCAAAGGCGTCGAATTTTTGTTTAAGAAGAACAAGATAGATTGGCTGAAAGGCTGGGGAAGTATTGCAGGTGCTGGCCAAGTAAAAGTTGGCGATGAACTGCATAATGCCAAAAGTATTGTCATTGCATCAGGCTCTGAACCTTCATCCTTACCAGGCGTCGAAGTTGATGAAAAAGTGGTGGTTTCCTCTACAGGCGCGCTGGCTTTACCCAAAGTTCCTAAAAGCCTAGTAGTCATCGGTGCAGGCGTTATCGGTTTAGAAATGGGCAGCGTTTACGCCCGCCTTGGTGCAGAAGTCACAGTTGTAGAATTCTTGGATCACATCACCCCTGGCATGGACAAAGAGCTTGGCAAAACACTGCAAAGATCACTGAAAAAACAAGGACTTAAGTTTGTGATGGGTGCTGCCGTTCAGTCAGTGGACATATCCAAAGGCAAGGCAAAAGTAAATTATAAGTTACGCAAAAACGATAAAGAAGACACGCTAGATGCCGATGTGGTCTTATTGGCCACAGGTCGCAAACCGTTTACGGACGGTTTGGGTTTTGAGGCCTTGGGTGGTAAAATTTCACCACGCGGCCAAATCGAAACTGATGACCATTGGCGCACCAATATTAGTGGTGTTTTCGCCATTGGCGATGTCATTGATGGCCCAATGCTGGCCCATAAAGCCGAAGATGAAGGTATGGCTGTTGCCGACGTAATTGCTGGCAAACATGGTCATGTGAATTACGGCGTAATTCCGGGCGTAATCTACACCTCACCAGAGGTTGCCAATGTAGGCCAAACTGAAGAGCAGTTAAAAGAAGCGGGCATTGATTACAAAGTCGGCAAGTTCAGCTTTATGGGCAATGGTCGTGCTAAAGCAGTGTTTCAAGGCGAAGGTTTCGTGAAGCTTTTAGCCGATGCAAAAACCGATAAGATCTTAGGTTGTCATTTGATTGGCCCCGCCGCAGGTGAATTAATTCATGAAATTTGTGTCGCAATGGAATTTGGTGCATCGGCAGAAGACATCGCGTTGACTTGCCACGCACACCCCACACTTTCAGAGGCCGTCCGCGAAGCTGCATTGGCATGTGGAGATGGCGCAATTCACGCTTAAGGGCGCGTTACAAACTATAATTCCTGATAGGGCGCGTACATCCTATCAGGAATATTTGTAACATTTTGCTAAACAGTTTAATGCTGCAAGTTACCTGCCTTGCCAGCAATTCCTAATACTCACATCATTGTCATCCGAATTCATTTGTGGCATCCAATGTGCCTATGCAAATACCCGTTCTATGAACGATACAACCAATATGCCCCATTCCCTTTACCGCTATATTTTCCAAAACTCATATGGAAAACAAGTTTTGGTAGTTATTCTAACCTTGGTGCTTTTGCCCCTAGCCCCAATCCCTTTGGAATTACAAAGGCGTATGTTGGATGATGCTGTTGCCAATGGGGATGTTGATTTATTATTTAAACTCAGCGGCTTATATTTATTGGCAATGCTTGTATCAGCGTGTTTTAAATTTGCCATGCGTACACAACGTGAGCTTATTTCGGCACATATTGTCCGCTCGCTTCATACATCGGTATTTTATTGCATGTATACCTATGTGCCAAAACTGCGTCCTATCCAAACACCACAAGACTTAGATAAGGTTGATGAAGGTGCTGTGGTATCAATGTTATCATCCGAAGTTGAAAAACTTGGCGGTTTTGCAGGTTCTGCCATTTCTGGCCCTTTGTTTGAAACAGGCACTTTGTTTTTCGTTTTGGGTTATATGTTTTGGATAGAACCTTTTGTTGCATCAATCGCTTTAGCTTTTTACATGCCACAGTTTATTATTGTTCCGTTCTTTCAGGCCCGAATGAACCGACTTGCCCAACAAAAAGCCCTTAAAATGCGGACATTGGGTTCATTCATCGTTGACCACCCAGAGGATGATTTAGTCCATGCCGATCCCCCAAAGATCTTTGTTAGCCTTATCGAAGATATTTTGGCTATACGCACACGTTTCATATTAAATAAAAATGTAATGAAAACCCTTAATAATCTGCTGATCGCACTTGGGCCGTTTGGTGTTATTTCATATGGCGGGTATTTAGCGACGCAAGGGGAAATAGAGGTTGGTGTTATATTGGCCTTTGTATCCGGGTTGGAACGGCTTAGTGGGCCAATTCGTGATTTGGTAAGCTCGTACAGCCAGATTACAGATGCCCATATGCGTTATTCCACTCTGCTGGATGCGTTCCCTAAACCCCATATAAAAACCAGTTAAATCACAAAAAACATATCTAAAATAATGGAACTCCCTGACAGACTGCTCATGCGCTGTCAGGGAGTTTTCTCGTGGCCTCTAAAGAGGGGGGAAGAGGCCAAGCTGACAGGGGAAGCCAGCCGTTCGATGTATGATATACGTAGGGCGAACCGCTTTCCGTCGCAAGTATATGTCACTCATTTGTGAGCATTCGTAAGCTCTGCGTTACATCTGTTCGAATAGCCAATTTCAGCCCAGGTTCATCACCTGCTTTTAAAGCTGAAATAACCATTCGATGATTGTCAGATGCATCACGACGTTGCAGTTTTTCATACAAAACAGTCATCGTTGGGCTTAGCTGCAACCACACGGTTTCAACCATTGCCAGCATTGCAGGTGCTTGCGCACGTAAATAAAGTGTTCGGTGGAATTCCAGATTTGCCCGGATATATGCGACAGGTTTATTTTTGACGATTGCCTGCGATATGGTGCTGTTAATTGTATAGAGCCGTTCAATAAGCGCCATGTGCGCCCGTGGTAATGCACGGCTTGCCAGTTCTGGTTCCAACAGTGCGCGGATAGAAGCCAGTTCTTCAATCCGTTCCGTCGATAATACAGGTGCAGTCACACGCCCTGTTGACGAAACAGAGACCGCCCCTTCTGCAGATAAGCGGCGTACAGCTTCGCGTGCAGGTGTCATACTGGCCCCATATTTTTGCGCAATTCCGCGAATGGTCAATGCCATACCTGCCTCTATTTCGCCGTGCATAAGTTCACCGCGCAAAGACCGGTAAACCCGTTCATGATGCGGGATAGTTTTTTCTGTATGGCCATCTTTTTTAAGCATACCCACATGTGATCACAAATGCCAAAACAGTCAAGATGTTAATGCATGCATCTTGTAATCGTAAAACAGACTTACCCGGCACAGTTGAAATAAATTGATGCATGTGGTCTATTTCTTGAAAGAATATATAATCCAATACCTTGGACATTAGCATTTTAGGAAAAAGTATGTGGCGAAAGCCGATTTGACTAAATCACCGCAGTTCCTTCAATGGGTTACTAAGATTGGTACGTTCTTATGTTTATCAATACTGGTGGCGTGTGCCGCTCCACAATCATTAACCGGAACACCTACGCTGTATCTTAAAAAAGAATATCCAGCTAACGCTATTCCCAAAACATTGCAAACCACAGACCCCAAATTATTTTTTATTACCGACCGTTTTTTGTCAGATAACTGGACAGATGAAGCGCCCTATTCGTCAGATCGGTCGCCCTCTATGGCATTCGGCGAGGTGACAGTTTCATTTGGAGATAAAATAAGTTGGCCCAAACTGGTTGAATACAGCACCACAAAAGATCGCGGTAAACAGATTAGACTTCAAATTACAGATGCCGATGAATTGATCCGGTTTCCATCAACACCATTACTGTTCACACAAGACGACAATCAGGTGGAAGCCCTTAAAAACCCACCTTACCGGATCTATAAAAGGCGTGAAGTGGAATTTAAAAACAGGCTTTCCAGCTTGTTAAAACAGGCCAATCGCAACGAAGTGGTTTTATATGTTCACGGCATCAACAATGAGTTTAGTGATGCTGCATACACTATGGCCGATCTTTGGCACTTTTCCGGTCGCATCGGGGTGCCGATATTTTTCACATGGCCGTCAGGTTCGGGTGGGCCGTTGGGGTATCTAAAAGATCGCGAAAGCGGTTAATATTCCATTTATCACTTGAAAGAAACACTGCGTTTAATATCACAAACCCCTGGTCTTGGGAAACTTCACATCATTGCCCATAGCCGTGGCACAGACGTGGTTACAACTGCAATGCGTGAACTTATCATAGAACAGCGCGGGCGCAGTTTACATGTCAGCAAGAAGTACAAAGTAGAAAATTTGATTTTAGCGGCACCTGACCTTGATTTTGGTGTTGTGCGCCAACGGTTGATAGCGGAAAATTTCGGGCAAGCTTTTGGCAATATCAACATTTATGTTAATCGCAAAGACGGCGCCTTAAAATTTGCACAAAGAATAGCCAGCGGTCAACGCACCGGGCAGTTATCAGTTACAGATTTGGAAAATATCGACCGTGAAATATATGCCCGCGTTGGAAATGTACATTTTATTGATGTTGAAAATGCAGATGGCGCGTCCAATCACAGCTACTTCAGACAAAACCCAAATGTTCTTTCAGATATTGCATTGACCCTGCAAACTGGCGCCGCCCCAGGTGGCACAGACCGACCCTTGTTGCCGATTTCTGGAAACTTCTGGAAACTGTCAAAGTTCTACCCGTTTGATTTACCGCCCGATGGGTTCGTACCTGGAAAACAAAGCCTACGGGATCGTAAATAATCCCGTCCCAATCAGCCCTTAAAATGCATAACGGTGTAACAAAGCCCCGTTCTGTTTTAGCCATTGCCGTCTTTCTTTATATTCAGGAAAGATATTCGCGACCAACGCCCAATATGCTTGTGAATGGTTCATCTCTATCAAATGGCATACTTCATGGGCTGCAACATAGGCCTGAACCTGCCTTGGGGCCATGATAAGGCGCCATGAATACATCAAATTACCCTCTGATGTACAAGAACCCCAGCGCGATCTTGTATCGCGTATTGTAACCCGCCCGATCGGTCGCGCCAGTTTATCGGCGTAATAGACCGATGCGGCAACCATACGTTCGCGTGCAATGGTTTTGTAATAACCGCGCAGCTTTGCAGCAAGCTTATCAGCTTGGCCCGGGACGTATAGAATACCATCTTCATACCGCACAGAGCGGCCTGTACCTTGTCTGATCTCACATTCCACACCATCAAATAAAATAGTGCTGCCAAAATTAAGTGTTTGGGGCTTCACCCGCGTTGCCAGATGCTTGCGTATCCAGCCTTCTTGTATTCTGGCAAATTCAATAGCCGCTTCCAAACTGGCAAATCTGGGAACTGTCAAATTTACAGTCCCGGTTGCATTGGACATCCGCAACGAATATCTGCGCGCCCGCATAGAGCGCTTTATCATTATCTGGATCGGGGGATCACCAATTTCTATTTGCTCTATCATTAACCCTGTGTAGGGCTTTTATACCCAGCTTAAAACCATGTTTTTCACTTGGTCATCAAGTTTATCAATTCAGGCTTTGACAAGCCTTACAGGTTGTGGCAGTTGGCAACACGGAATTAATAATGACCTGTAAGGGGATTTAAAATGGCTGAAGAAGCTTGGGGCGTAAAACGTGTCTGCCCAGAAACTGGAAAACGTTTTTACGACTTGAATAAAGATCCAATAGTCAGCCCATACACTGACATTGAATATGAATTGTCTTTCTTTTCGAATGACAAATCAAAAACGTCTATGACGGATAAAGCCGACAAAGCAAATGTTGCAAAAGCAACTGAAGATGATTTGACGGATGAAGTTGATGTACTGGATGATGATGACACAGATATTGATGTAGATCTGGGTGATGACGTTCTGGATGATAGCGATGACGACGATACTGTTCCCTTGGAAGAGATTGCCGACGTAGCAGCGCCAACAGACGACAGCTAGAACTAACAGAACTTGAATTGGGGCGGCTTTTGTTGCCCTTTTTTATTGCCTATTATCATGCCCCAGTTTTATCTACACTCTTCTTTGTTCTATGGGTTGCAAGAGGTTATATATTTGCCATCTAAAATGCAGGCCAGATACACAACGCAGAAACTGGGCGCAGTTCTAGAATAGCGATAGAGATACAGCCGAATTAATATAACATGTTATAGCGTTTTCGCTTGCCAAGCTTTGCACTATTTTCTAAGTAACCCGAAGTGTTGTTTACACAATACGGGGCCTTAGCTCAGCTGGGAGAGCGCTTCGCTGGCAGCGAAGAGGTCAGGAGTTCGATCCTCCTAGGCTCCACCAATAAATCAATGACTTAGCTGTTTTTTACGAAGTGCCCTTAAGTTCATTGAACTCAAGTTCTATATTTCCCTGAAGTTTTTGTAAGAAATAACGATATAAACAATACTTTCTTGAAGTCTATTTTATAGAACCACATGAGCATAAAATGTCGTAAATGATGAAAATCTCTGAAAAACAACAAAAACCATACAATACAAAAGCTTAGTAATTTTTGCCCCGTCCACGTGCCGTGCTAAAGCCGTGTGAATCTTGCTCTTTTTGTACCGTGTAATCGGAAATGGTTTGTATTAACGTCTAGAGAGCGATCCTAAAGCTTGCTGGTCGGTTGGGAATGATTCATGCTGAGTTAGCAAGGGAAGCCAATTTGCGTGGAATTTTAACTACTCGAAATAACGAATGGTCGCGAGCAACTGTCAATCGTACACTCAAGAAATTAGCGGAATACAAGGCAGACAATCAAGAGAGCGGCAAATCTTGAAATATTGCTCAACATCGCAATATCAAGTGAACTCGTGAGGCCCATTTTAAAGAGTCCCTGGCGAGATGTCTGGCCTGACTGCTACGCATGCATATGTGGGCTGTGTAGGTGCTGCCAGTGACGCCCTATGAGCGGCTGCGCTCACATTTCAGAAGATTGTAAAAACTATCGTTAGTGCGCTTACAGCGAATGTCTACTTCTCCGCACTTTTATACTTCGCTAGAAACTGGTTCACAGCCCATTTGAGCTATATGCAGCGGTTCTTATCACGTATTGAAAAAAGCCTGGGCCAAAACCAAGGTTACAGGAATGCTGATAAAACTCAACGCGGTTTGAACCGTAACAATTGCAGCCATAACAGGGGCATCTCCATCCATTTGACGGGCCAACGTATAAGAGGCGGAAGCCGTTGGCGCGGATGCAAATAGCAATGCAATCATAGTCTGTGTTTCGGTCAAGCCAATGCTGATCGCAATGATGAAAGTTACAGCTGGAAACACAATCATCTTACCTAGAGTTGCTAGCAGCATGGGAATGGCCGACGTTGCCATCGCCCGTATACGAATGCTCGCGCCTACGCTCAGCAATACAATGGGCAATGCGGCTTGGCCCAGAATACGTGTCATATCATGTAAGATTGGAATTTCATTAGCAATCAAATAGTTACAACTAATACCAGCCCCTACAGCTAATAACAGTGGATTACGCATCAAATCGCGCAATATACTTGGTATCAATCCAAACCCCGTTTTATTTGAAGTCATAATTACCATTAGTGACACAACAGTCAGATTGGTTGTCGGTATCAACATTGCAGATATCAATGTGGCCATTGCCAAACCGTCTTGCCCAAACATCAGCTCTGCCAAGGCAAGTGCAATAAATGTGTTGTGGCGCGCAGACCCCTGCATAACTGACGATGCCGTAGCCCCTGATAAAGATGAAATCCGCCAGACAGCAATGCCGTACAGAAGTGCAATCGCAAATGCCCCCAAAACCGCCATAGCGAAGGCACCTAATAGGGCTAAGTCAAAGTCGGTTGTAGATGTTTTATAAAACAACAATGATGGCATCAGAACCCAATAGACCAACTTGTCGTTTAGCAGCCAAAACTCAAAACTTGGGATCCCACCACGCCGCAATACATGCCCTAAGACAATCAGCCCGAATATTGGGGCAATAAGCAACGCGACTTGTATCATGCGGTGGCACCATTCTAATTTGAAGATTGGATTACCTTATAGGGTAAAAGTTGCCAATAAACACTCTTTATAAGATTGGCACCACAGAAACCCACCGCATCACAGATTAGCCCACGTTTACAGGGATCACAAACTAACACATCAGGTGCTGCCCATAATTTTTTCGTTATAGTCACCCGTAAGTATTCGCCATGCAAAAACGTGCTTGCTCTTTGTTGCCGAGCAAACCTACTGGAAAACTTATAGGTCGGAGATGCGTCGAGACCCTTAGTTACATACACATTGCAAATTTTCTCCAAATAACCTGCCCCGTAAGACCCGTATCGTTTGTTTTTTGTTGCTGCTCATTAAATTCTAAAAACTTCAAATAAAACTTCCACACCAAGCAAGGCTTCTACCCCCCCGACTAAGATAAGTCAGAAGAGCGAAACAACGCTTAAACTTATCAGGAGTCACAGATGACAACCAAACAACAAACCCAATCCCCGACAGCACAATTCTTTGAACGTGCTTTATCATTTTCCACATCCACCCAGCGCGAGATAGCGAAACAAGCGGGCTTTCCGATGCCCAACGCGATTTCGATGATGAAAAATGGACAGATGAAAGTACCAATCGAACGGATACCCGCACTTGCAAAGGCTATGGGTGTGGATCCCTCCGATTTCCTAGTGTCAGCTTTGATGGAATACCAACCTGAAGTTTGGCAGGTTCTGAAGCAAACACTTGGGGTTCATATAAATTCAGCAGAGAAAGATCTTGTTCTTCTGTATCGTCTTGCAGGTACCAAAGGGCACATCGAGCTAAATGAGAAGGCGGGTGATCTTTTACTGTCTTTGTTTTCTATGTTGGCAAAGAAAAAGTAAGGCGTCGGTATGCATGTGACATCACCTACATGCTTGGTAATTTTATGGGTCTTATAAATGCACTTATTGGCAGCTTCGATAGCCGCATTTAGAGCTTCACTGATTAGCTCTAGCAATAATTCAGACACTCACGCGCAAACCCGCACGGAGCCAGCCAGTGAGCTTTATTTCAAGGCTGAGATCTTACCTGCCTGACATCTCATTAAATTTGATCTGAGCCCCTGAGATTCCACCAAAATGATGTAGATTTCACTCAACCAAAGGACGGGTAAATGAAGAGACAATTCACAGACAAGCTGCCCATTGCATGCCGATTTTCAGTAAATCATTTCAATACTTTTCCAATCCTGTCGGGACGAATTAAAGGCACAACATTATGGCGAACTTCTTCTACCAAAAAGCTACTAATCTGCTGCACTCAGAAAAGAGCTTCAAAAAACTTTTTGCTACCAAAAAACGAGTATATTGCACATTGACGGAGTACTAGTGCACCTGCTGGATCCCCTAATAAATAAAGGCTTTATAAACGCCCTATTCCATGCCCTTTAGGGGGTATAATTTGATCCGCTATTTACTATGGTATAGACACTTCCTTTACACCCTTAAGACAAGCATAAGAACAACAGTTCAGAAAAGGTAATAACGGACTAACTATTGATGTGATTTAGATACCCAATATAACAATGATCACCCCCTAAGTTAAACAAAGAACGAATAGAACGACTTGTGTCCATTAACCCTGATCTATACGTCAAACAGTGACCATTTCTTTGTTAGTACCCTTAATGCTCTTCCTATCTTTTGATTTAGATCATCATACCCAAGCCTATATCCCTTACTTCTAACTTTCTTTGGTTCCGGTTCACTACTGTCACGTTTATGTCTTGCTTCTTCCAACATATATTTTGCTCGATAGTATTCCTCCAACCCATAGATCCCCGTTTTAGAGAATATCGTAAGTTCCGTGCTATCCGCGGAAAGAAACCTACCTTCTTCTTTTGCTGAGATTGTCGGGTAGTAAAAATTAAATGCTAATTTTCGTAATGTTTGAAACTTAAACCCCTTTAAGTCTTCAACATTATCCAATCCAATTACTTTTGGGCTTCCATATGTATTGATGCCATTCTTTTGAAATGTGACCTCAATCCTCGCTCGCCTATCTTTGGCTTCAAGTTCTATTGCGGTTCCATTGGTCGCATTCCGTTTGTCACCAACCTTATCCATGCTTCTAAAAGATACTTCATTGTCCCTTTTCCCAACATAGAATGTTCCATCGATTTCAGGGGCTCTGTGGTTCTTCTCATGTAGGGCTACTAATTCTTTTGTTTTCAGTTTAAGTTTTCTTACTTCTTTTACAAGATCATCATTTATCGCACCAAGGCTTTCATTCGGATCTATTAGCTTAGGTGTTTCTCCAAATTTAGCACCCGCATATACTCTTGGTGTATCCTCAAAAACATCACTAAATACCGGATCGATAAAATGATGTTTCCTAAGAACATCAATCATTTGCCATCTTAAGAGTGAACTCTCAGCATCTCCCCGATCTTCTTGCCACATCGGGTAAAAGTCTACGGATACTTCAATGCCCCTAATTTCAATGCTTGGCACATTGACAGTATACAACACATATTCATTGCGGATGCCGTCTATGATGATTTTTAAACTTTCTGGTGTAGGTTCCTGTACCTTGACTACAAAATGATTGCCAATGTAGCCAATTTCCCTTTCTGGGCCAGTAACGAATACTGATACTTCTGAATTGCAGCTATTTAAACTTGCTTGAAGACGACTCTTTACAGCTTTTGCTTTGAATGTATCTTCGGTTTCAAAGCCGATCTCCATCCAGTCAATTACGGCACTTGGTTTGAAATCATTTAAGTTCAATGCTGGCTCTAGTTGCACTCTACCTTTGAACCTAGGTTGGATTGATTGCGGATTTATAAGCCTATACTCGGTTCCATGTAATTTGGGTGATATGCCTGCTATCAGATTTTTGTTTTCAATGCGAAAAGGAGAAAAATATTCTTCAAGTAAAGTTTTGTTCTGCATTTATTGTACTCTTTGATCATTAATGGAGTTTCTTTCTCTGTATTTGCATGCGTTGTGGATTACACCCTAAATAAGTCGCCATAAGCCAACTTTTTGTCGCCACAATTCAATCTATGGGAGAGCTTGCGGTAAATGGGTGGAGATTGCGGTCTTTTGCACTTGGTTTAAGAATCTAACGATAGAAGTATCAAGATACTCAGTTACCTCTCATCGCGAAGTCCAATCCACGATAAGCCGCTATTATACCCCGGTCTGTATTTTTTCAGACCATATTCGAATGATATCCTTATATGTAGATTAATATATATAATAATCAATAATTTACATACCATTATCTAACAAATTATCAAACATCATTTTAACCATACAGGTATGAAGCTTTGATTTACACATTCATCTGCCATTCAAACAATCGGCATAAGCAACTCATACCCATCATCTTTCACCCCAAACGGCTTAACCGGATGGTGCTTAAATCCACCAGACCATCCATAGTCACCATCATCACACGCCATCCAAGGCTCAATCTGATCCACTGGCAGGATAACAGGCATCCGGTGATGAAGTTCCGCTGTATCAGACCCAGCGTCTTGTGTGAGGATTGTAGTCGTCTGCGTGCCATCCCTGAGCGTTGAATACAGTCCAGCAAAGAAGAACACCGGCACATTCTGTTCAGGTGTTATGTAATGTGGTTGCTTGCTACCCTTTGGTCCTGTCCATTCATAGTAACCAGTCGCAGGAATGATGCAGCGGTTCTGTCGCCATGCCGTCCTAAACGTTGGTTTCTCATGTGCTGTTTCAATCTTGGCGTTGAAGGTGGTTGCCTTCCAGTCTT
>CAJXSR010000008.1 GCA_913061275.1 uncultured Paracoccaceae bacterium
TGCGGTTCCAGACTGACATCGGGCATGGGGATCGGTCTGCCAAACCATCCAACCCCGCCTCGAGATATAAATCATACCAACGGTAAAACGTGGTGCGGGGGATACACAACATATCCAGCGTTTTCTTGGTTGGTAAATGCGACGCCTCAACTGTGCGGATAATCTCCAACTTTTCAGATGCGGGGTATCTCATTTCTCGTAATCCCCACTGCCTGTCATGCTTTTTTTGAGAAGACGGTTTTCCAGTGTTAGGTCCGCAACGCATTCTTTTAAGGCCAATGACTCTGAACGTAAATCCTTCACTTCGGGCGATGTCGCTTGGCGCGCCATATCGCCCGATAGGCGGCGCTTGCCAGCTTCAAGAAATTCTTTCGACCAACTATAATACAGGCTTTCGGCTATACCTTCGCGGCGACACAAAGCGGATATGCTTTCCTCGCCGCGAAGCCCCGCCAAAACGATGCGGATCTTTTCTTCCGCTGAATAGGTCTGTCTGGTCTTACGGCGAATGTTCTTCACCAATTTATTAGCAGCCGCTTTGCTGCTTCCGGATTTAGTAGTCATCGTTAACTCCTTACAGTTAAGATGAACCAGAAACCCTCCCTTATTCAAACACTCAATTCTGTCCCACAAGTGCTGACGTTAGACAGGTGAACGGCAGCTTTGTGATACATTAGCCACCTTAAAAGCAAAAGGAACAACAATAATAATGGTATTACACCGCTCTGGCATTATGGGATTGGCAGATAAAGTATTGGTCTTGGACAATGGCAGAACCAATGATTTCGGGACACGGTCTGAGGTTTTAGGACGCATGAGTGATGGACGAACACGGTTAGAAATTCCATTAAACGCCACATCCATGCAAGATCTAAATGATTGGATTGTTGCACAGTTTTCACGCCACTCAGATATGGCTTTTTGTCAAAAAGCCGTTTTAGTAGGTGTGGAAATTTTCAATGCCGCCTGTCAAAATGGTGTGCAGAATTTACCGCGCCACACAACATTTGTTTTCAAATTTTTAAATGAGAAATGTTGTGAGATTGTACTACATGAAAAAATGCCCACGTCTGCCGCATCAAAAATGCAAAAAATACGATCCTTAGTAAGACATCCTGAAGTTAATATGTTTGATTTACCCCCAGACGAAATTGCATTGGCTGTAATTTCGCAATTAACCGATGAATTAGAAGTAAAAAATATAGATCAGTCTTCTTTATTCAGCGCAAAGATTTCAAGTGACAAATCATTATCAGATGGGATGTCCAAACATTGAAACTAAATTCTAATACTATTCCCAAAGGGGTCACACAGCCATTGCAACGCGCATCGTTTTGTTTGGTATTGGCTATATTCTTAGCCGTTTGTTGGGGGTCTTTTGCCCTGCTTGTAACTACGATTAAAGCAAATGGTACACTAATTTCTGCAAAGCCCAGTTACAACATTCAACACGCTTACGATGGTAAGATTAAAACTGTTCATATCTAATTACAAAATAAAGTAAAAAAAGGCCAAATATTATTTAAACTAGATGTTAAAAAAGCCAGCCGCAGCTTAACGGAAATTCAACACCAAATTTCCGATATGGTAATAGAGAACTCAGTAATCGAAAATATATTAGATAATGAAATAAAACAAAAACATGAAAAAAGATCACGGGTATTTAACAGAATAACGGGGCATTATGAAGAAAAACGCAAACAACTTTCATTCGATATAAGTGCAGCCCAAAAATTATCAAAAACAAGCTTCAAACAGGCAAAATCGTTACAGGCTGGGATTGAAATATTATTGCAACGGCGGGCGGCATTTTATCAAAGGTCAGAAGACCTAGCTTCATTGGTGCAAAAAGGTATTGCTTCTAAGACCCAAGAACAAATTCAATTTGATGAGATATTGTCCATCGATGGTCAGGTGAATTCAAAGAGAGGGCAATTAATATCTTTGAACAACCAAAATCAGCAAGCGGAATTAACTATCAAACAACTAAAGTCCAAGTTCCGCCTGTCACTTTTCAGCCAATTACAAAATAATAAGGCTAGGTTATCTGATCTTAAAAGACAGTCCACTACACTTGAAGACGAAGTTAGTAGTTCTGTAATTATGTCGCCTATATCTGGAACTGTTATTTTTCTTGGGTACGATACAAACGGAATGTACGTGGAACGCGGTGAAACTCATGTGACCTTATCTCAAATTCTTTCAGAGCCAAAAGTTCAACTGATAATTCCCACTCAGGCAATCGATCAAGTATCGGTTGGTATGGTCGGCAAACTAACCATTCCTAACCTGCCACAACGTAATTTGCCCCCGATACGGGTTAAGGTAATTTCAATTTCCCCCAATGCGACAAAAGATGCCGACGGTTTAGCAATAGGGTATGCAGCACAGGCATCCATCATTAAGGCCGACTTACAAAAGGCAACTACAAATTTAGAGGGAAACCTACACCTTGCAACAGATATGCCCGTAAATATTGCTTTGGAAGGTCGGAAAATTACTTTCTCAGAATATTTGATTGGGCCCTTCTTTTCTATATTTAAGGGGTCACTGCAAGATTAAGAGGTGTAAAAAAACAAATGTCCCAGTTGGGACGCTATGTTAAAATATTGAAATTAATATATTTATTGATTTTTTAGTAGGGTAAATCCAAATCAACTTACGCCTTATACATGATTTCTAATGCCTATAAACATTGTCAGATACGACCTACCCCGTTAAGCTAATTTTATGTTTACAATAGAACACGAATTTGATGCCACAGTTGTCACCTTAATAGACGAAGGCAAAGCACCTCTTTTAGAAGATATCACGATTAATATATTTGCATCCCTTGTGACTGTTGAGCAATTCGACCCCAGAACCGACACTGTGCAACGCATTACTTTATCACTATCTCAGCTACAGGAATTAGAAGCGGCACTGGATTTACCAGAAGGCAGTTACAAGGTCAAAAGATAGCAACTTACATAAACTTTGGCACCAAAATTATCAACCAAACAACACCCGTTGTTGCAGCCATTGTTCCAACAGCGGCACAGGCAACATCTTTTGCTTTCTTTGATAAGGGATGAATTTCAAGTGAGATACGATCAATAGCGGCCTCTATTGCTGTATTTAACAGCTCCATAACCAAAACCATCATTCCAAACCCTATGATAATGGCCCGTTCAACGGGCGACATTTCAAATGCAAATGTTAGCGCTGCCGAGATTATATTGGCTACAACCCATTGCGGAAAGCTTGCCTCTTCTTTCCAAGTTACCTTGATGCCTTCCCATGTTAGCAATGTGCGCGATACTAGGCGCGGTGCTTCACGTTTAATGTACTTCAACATATCATGGTCTACCCTTCTATTTTAAACGTTTTACGCCTTGAAGACGCACCGCGCAAAAGTGTTAACTTACTTTTAGGAATACCGATAGCTTTAGCCTTCCCGTTCTCTGGGACAGATGTAACATAAACGCTAATACGAGTATCATCCATTTTAATCTGATTGTGGGATGCTTTTGGCATTAGAGTCACTTTAAACGGTTTGTTTGTATTGGCCAAATATTCAAGTTTAAAAGCTTTCATTATTCTACATCCTTCAATAACTCTTATGGTAACAAAAAATATTGCCATTCATAAGGACTATATAAATGACAACGGGTTTCTTCTGGGACGAAAAATGTTTTTGGCATGGTGGTGGCAACTATGCATTCACCCAACCCGTTGGCGGTAATGTACAACCCTTTGCAAGTGGCGGCTTGCCTGAAGACCCTGAAACCAAACGCCGATTAAAAAACCTAATAGATGTAACTGGGCTATCCAAAGAACTTGCCTGTCAGTCGGCAGACCCTGTTACAACAGAGGATTTATTGCGCGTACACCCGCAAGAATACTTAACATCCTTTAAAAAGCTTTCCGATAATGGCGGCGGTGAACTCGGCCTGCGCGCACCCTTTGGATCAGGGGGGTATGAGCTAGCCGCACTTTCAGCGGGTTTGGTGAAAGGCGCATTGTTCAGCGTATTGATAGGTGATACCCAAAACGCCTATGCATTATCACGCCCGCCCGGGCATCATTGTTTGCCTGATTTTCCCAATGGTTTTTGTCTGCTTGCCAATATTTCCATTGCAGTAGAAGCCGCATTTGCAAAGGGGCTTACCAACCGTGTTGCCGTTTTGGACTGGGATGTTCACCACGGCAATGGCACAGAAACTATATTCTATGACCGTGATGACGTAATGACGATATCTGTTCATCAGGAAAACAACCACCCACTTGATACAGGCGCCGTTACGGACCGCGGGATTGATGCAGGCCTTGGGTGTAATGTGAACATTCCCCTACCACCCGGGGCAGGCCATGCCACTTATTTAGAAGTCATGCAGCGTTTGGTTATCCCCGCGCTAAATGATTTTGGCCCTGATATTATCATTGTTGCTTGTGGATATGATGCAGCGGCCATAGATCCATTATCACGCATGATGGCAACAGCCCAAACTTATCAAGATATGACCGGCATGATAATGAGTGCAGCAGAGGAATTATGCGATGGGCGTTTGGTTATGGCGCATGAGGGTGGATATTCCGAGGTTTACGTGCCTTTCTGCGGTCACGCGGTATTAACACAAATGTCAGGCAGCGATATTGAGGCCGAAGACCCGTTTGCAGATACGTTCGACGCGCGCCAACCCAATGCCAAGATGCAAGCAATCTATTCCAGCATTATAGATGACTATGTTGAACTGTTCGGATTTTAACTTTGCAGTTCTGCTAAGTCTTTATACAGCTCTAACGCTTCTGGGTTTGCCATAGCCTCTGTGTTTTTCACTGCACGGCCATGCACCACATCACGCACTGCCAATTCAGTAATCTTACCTGATTTTGTGCGTGGAATATCTGCAACAGCAATCACTTTCGCAGGCACGTGGCGCGGTGTGGCGTTTTGGCGGATCTCTGTTTTGATACGTTTAATAAGAGCATCATCCAATATTACGCCTTCGCGTAGGCGTACAAAAAGAACAACACGCACATCGTTATCCCATTGCTGGCCGATAACCAAACCCTCTAACACATCTTCAATGCGTTCAACTTGGCGATAAATTTCAGCAGTACCAATGCGCACCCCACCTGGGTTAAGCACAGCATCAGAGCGGCCGAAAAAGGTCATGCCTTTTGGTTCAGTCAGTTCCACCCAATCACCATGATGCCAAATATTTTCGAATTTTTCGAAATATGCAGCACTGTATTTTGCACGATCTGGGTCGTTCCAAAAACCGATGGGCATTGACGGATGTGCCGTTGTGCACACTAGTTCGCCCGGTTCGCCATCTGTTGCGATACCGTTTTCATCAAAAACCTGAACATTCATACCCAACTGGCGTTTTTGGCATTGTCCGCGATAAACGGGGCTAATCGGGCTGCCACCTACAAAACACGCTAGAATATCAGTGCCGCCTGCGATTGATGACAGGCAAACATCCGATTTCCAATCTTGGTATATATAGTCAAACCCTTCTGGGGCTAAGGGCGAGCCTGTAGACATGATTGTACGCAAGCACGATAAATCATGTGTTTTGGCGGGTTTAATATCTGCCTTGGCGCACGCGTCTATATATTTTGCCGATGTGCCTAAATGGGTCACTTTTTCTGCGGCCGCTATATTTGCCAGTATATTTCCATCTGGATAGAACGGTGAGCCGTCAAACAAAACCAAAGTTGTTCCCGATGCAAGGCCGCTTACCAGCCAGTTCCACATCATCCAGCCACATGTCGTGAAAAAGAACAGACGGTCGTCAGGTTTAACATCACATTGCAGTTGGTGTTCTTTTACATGTTGCAGCAATGTACCGCCTACAGAGTGGATGATACATTTTGGCAACCCTGTCGTACCCGATGAGAACATAATGAATAAAGGGGCCGCAAAACCTACCCGTGTGTACGCAATTTGTTGCGCTTCATAAGCTGCCAGCACATCGACCCAATGCAATCCTTTTTCATCCAAGTTAGATATATCTACGGTTTGTTCGACGTATGGAATTACAATTACTTTTTGTATGCTTGGAATATGCGCGGCCAATTCTGCCGCAACATCCAATGAAGAATGCGTTTTACCATTGTAGTGATAAGCGTCGGCTGTGAATAATATTTTTGGCTCAATCTGACCAAAGCGGTCTTTGACGCCATTCAGCCCGAAATCAGGCGAACATGATGACCACACGGCCCCTAGGCTGGTAACAGCCAACATTGCAGCAATAGCTTCTGGTACATTCGGTAAAAATCCTACGACACGGTCTCCTGCAGTTATCCCTTGTTCAATCAATGCTTGCTGTAATTTAGAGGTTGTTTCTTTTAACTGCGCCCAAGACCATTCGGATCGGTCACCATTTTCACTATGAAAAATAATGCTTGGGCCTTGGCCTGGATGCGCTAATAAGTTTTCTGCATAATTGATTTTTGCGTCTGGGTAGAATTGTGCGTCGATCAAGTGATCTTCATTTGCCAGCGTTACACCAGTTTTATCACCGACAATTCCGCAAAAATCCCATAAGGCATCCCAAAACTGTTCGGGGGATGAAACAGACCATTCCCATACAGCATCATAGCCTACCGAGGTGTTACCTGATTTTTCTGATGTGTCTGAAATAAACTTTGCAAGCAGGCTTGATGCAATGCGATCTTGTGACGGCGTCCACATAGGTTGTAAATTCTCAGGCATGTCGCCCCCCTTTTCATCCGCGCGCAATTTGTCAAATTTTCGTGGGAAAGACCAGACTAATCTTCGCCTTTCTAGCCTATTGAGCCACATCGAGCTCGAAATCAAATACGCATCCGTCAGTAGCATATTTGGGGGGCGTTTTGCACAATGCTTTTGCCACATTCCAAGCGGCAACCACTTTGGGGATATACCCGCGTGTTTGTGCGAAGGGTGGTACACCTTTATGTAGCTTCACCGCATTTTCGCCCGCGTTATACCCTGCCAAAGCTAAAACTGGGTCTCGGTTGAACTCATTAATCAACCAATCAAGATATGCGACACCGCCTGCAATGTTTTGCTTAGGGTCGGTTCTGTCTTCCACATTAAACCTTTTTGCTGTTTCGGGAATAAGTTGCATAAGACCTACTGCATCCGCAGAACTAACTGCATCCACAACACCGTGCGATTCTACGCCCATGACCGCCAAGACAAACGCGGGTGAGACATCTTTGTTCAAAGTCGCTAGCAATATATCGGTGCCATAGGTTTTAGCCAGATTACGCATCAACTTTAAACTGGGTGCTAAACCGTTGGATTTGTCGGGGGTTTTCAAAAGTTGTTGTTCGGCGTTATTCAGACGTAACAAAGATGCCCCTGTTATATCATGTGAAAAATCTGACCA
Organism: uncultured Paracoccaceae bacterium; assembly: GCA_913061275.1. Lineage (GTDB taxonomy): Bacteria > Pseudomonadota > Alphaproteobacteria > Rhodobacterales > Rhodobacteraceae > Amylibacter. The sequence goes on from CAJXSR010000008.1 coordinate 7,368, forward strand.
AAACCAATCATAATTGTCGCGCGGCTTTGAAACAGTTTTGGTTTTTTCTACATTTGTATGTGAATTTTCGGTTGGTGTTTTATCATAATATGATTCTTCTGGCTTTATCTGAATGTTAATTCGAGATCCCAGTGGCCGTTTTTCAACCTTAATACGTTTAAATGTAAACTCATTCTCTGCATAAGCCGCTGGTATTGGTGCCATCATGCCCGTGATAACGAAGCACATAGGTATAAAGACGGAACTAATTTGTGGAAATTTCATTAACTTGGCCTGTATTTTTTTTAATCTTTATAGATTATTTACATAGAAACTGTGCAAATGTGGCCAGAATTGCGTAATTACTGTGGCATTACAGACATAGTTTAAGGTATTTCCAGACATATAAAAATAATATTAAAAAAATAAATACACGTAATAGGCTGTTTTTAAACAAATATTATTGAAAACGTCATTTTTATTCGCTTTTTTTGTACTTTTTTTTATAGGCAGCCAAACTGTTGCCGCATTTAAACGGCTTATTAGGTCTCGAAAGCACGGGAACAATCCCAAACAACAAAAAATAGCTTTCTTAACTTAGAGACCTTGGAGGGTACACAAATGAAAAAGTTTTTAAATGATGAATCAGGCGCAGTAACAGTTGATTTCGTAGTTCTAACAGCTGGCGCTGTTTTGATTGCGGGTGCTGTTGGCTCAACACTTAAGGGTACAGTTGACACAGCAGTTGGCCTTATCACTCTTTAATAAGAGTTCAATGGGGAAACCCATTATCTAAAAGTAAGGGATAGCTGCATCGTAGCTATCCTTTTTTGTTCCAAGATTTGAGCTTGGGCAAATAAAAAGAAAATAATTTATGGGGTTAACATGCGTATCGTTTTTGCACTTGTATTAATATTGGGCGTTGCACTGGCAGGTGGTGCCGCATATTTTGCGTTTCAACAATTTAGTGTCAATGAAACGAAAATAGCAGAATTGAAAAAACGTGTTTCAAGGAATGTTGAGATGGCCGATGTCTATGTCGCATCTGAAGAATTGAAATATGGCCAGGTTCTGACAGCAGAAAATGTCAAAACAATCGAATGGCCGTTAAACAGTATCCCTGAAACTGCCTTTACAAATATAGAAGACTTATTTGGCACAGAGGGCGAAACTGATACCCGCATCGTAATACGTGTTGTAGACGCAAATGAAATTTTGCTGTCAACCAAAGTTACGAACCTAGGTGAAGACGCAGGTGTTGCATCGCGTCTTGAAAAAGGCATGCGTGCATTCACGATACGTGTTGATGTTGCATCTGGCGTGTCAGGATTTTTACGCCCCGGCGATAAAATAGATATTTATTGGACAGGTGAAGTCGAACGCGGAAGCAAAGTTACCAAACTTATCATGGACGGTATTGCGCTAATCGCAATCGACCAAAGTTCTAACGCATCCGATAGCGCCCCAACCGTTGCAAAAACCGTTACAGTAGCGGTGTCACCACGAACTGTTGCCTCTTTAGTACAGGCGCAATCAACTGGTAAACTTTTACTTTCATTGCGCGGTGTTGGTGATGAAACAACATCCGAATCAATAGAAGTGACACAAAATGACCTATTGGGTCGTGTGCAAAAACAAGCCGAAATAAAAGAAGCCGCGCGAATCTGCACCATTAAAACCCGCAAAGGCGCAGATGTTATTGAAGTGCCAATTCCTTGCTCTAACTAAAGCTTGTGATCTTATGAATTCAAAAGGGTGCTTATGGCACCCTTTTTTACGTTCCAGTCAAGATTATAGACTGTTGCGAGTTATCCACAGGAACAATGCGTAATAAATCATTGATTCTTGCAATAAAAACTGAAATGCCGCATGATGCGCAAAACAATAAAAAAATAAAAACAGTGGTCAGAGAGGCAGATCACATGAAAATTACGAAATTACTTTGCACAGTTTTCGCTGGGTGTATGCTAAGTGCTGCACTTTTTGTGCCTGTTACACATGCGCAAAACACACTTAAAATCATGCGTGGCTCTACCACAAATGCAATTTCGGTTAAATTAAACCGCGCGATTGTTATGGAGTCAGAGCAACCTTTTGCAGAACTTTCTGTTGCTAACCCAAGTATTGCAGATATTGCGACCCTATCCGACCGAACAATTTATGTTTTGGGTAAGTCACCTGGGCGAACAGTTCTAACATTGCTTGGTGCCGATGGTAAATTAATCACAAATGTAGATGTCAAAGTGACACCTGACTTGTCAGAGTTCAAAGAACTGTTGAAAGAAATTCTACCGCGCGAAAACATCCAAGTACGCACCGCAAATGACGGCATTGTATTAAGTGGCACTGTATCGGGTGCAGCAAAAGTAGCACTGGCATTGGATTTGGCCGAACGTTATGCCCCAGAAAAAGTAACCAACCTATTATCTGTTGGTGGATCACAACAGGTAATGCTAAAAGTTCGGTTTGCCGAAATGCAGCGCAGTGTCGCCAAAAGCCTAAGCACTACTATTGGGCTTACAAAATCAACTGGTTCGTTAGCGGGCTCGGCATTGAATACCGGAACTGCACTTGATGGCACGCGTAATGGCGCCTTAAACGTAGGTTTTACTTCAGGTGGGTTGGCAATATCCGTATTATTAGAGGCATTGGAAAGCAAAGGGCTGGTTCGAACCCTAGCTGAACCAAACCTTGTGGCCCTATCTGGTACAGAGGCCAATTTTCTGGCAGGCGGCGAATATCCTATCCCTGTAGCACAATCCAACGACACGATAACCATTGAATATAAACCGTTCGGGATTGAGATGAAGTTCATTCCAACCGTGATTGATGGCGACCTTATTAACTTGGTTATTGATACATCTGTTAGTGCATTAGACCCCGCGAATGCGTTTGTAAGTGGTACATTAACAATCTCTGCATTCACAAAACGCCAAGCTTCAACAGCTGTTGAAATTAGAGACGGGCAAAGTCTGGCTATTGCAGGCTTGTTACAGGATGATTTCACAGATCTGTCGGGCCAAGTTCCTTGGTTGGGTGACGTTCCTGTTTTAGGTGCTTTGTTTAGAAGTGCCAAATACTCGCGTCAACAAACTGAACTTGTAATTATCGTGACGCCTCATCTGATTAACCCAGTTGACGGTGACTCACTGTCACTGCCAACAGATCGTGTGAAGCTTCCCAGTGAGAATGATCTGTTTTTACGTGGTCATGTAGAAGGTGGCAGAAAAACAGTAAAACGCGGTACCGTTGCAGCCCAAGATTTCAGCGGCTCTTATGGCTATGTGATGGAGTGATGTGATGAAATATTCAACCCTAACTCTCACTGCATGCGTCTTACTTATCTCGGCATGTTCAAAAACCGAAATCAGATGGTCTCCGTTTCCTGATCGTGAAGTTCAACCAGAGGTGCGCAATGGGCCGTTTGGTTCAGCTACGGCAAATAATGTTGCCATCCAATCGGGCAAACAGACAAGTGCGATGTTGGCAAACCTAACACGTAAATTTGCAAATGACGTTCCTGCAACGATCAATTTTGAATTCAACTCTTCACAGCTTGACGGCCAAGCCCGTGCGCATCTTCAAAGACAAGCCGCTTGGATAAAAGCACGGCCCCAAATCACATTCACGGTTTATGGTCATACGGATAAAGTTGGCGGCAATAGCTTCAACAAAGCCCTTGGTAAAAGGCGCGCACAAAATGCCGTTAATTATATGATCTCATTAGGCGTAAGCCGTTCTAAGGTACGCGCAGTTGCCTCATTTGGTGAAACGCGACCCTTAGTACTTACAGAGGGGCCAAATCGCCAAAACCGACGCACTGTGACAGAAGTATCTGGTTTTGGACGGTCGAAAAAGGGCGGCAAACTTGATGGCAAGTACGCGTTAGAAGTTTATCGCCGTTATATCACTTTAGAAAATCAAACCATACTCACTGAAAGAGAGACCGGTTTAATTGCAGGCAGCACAGCTGCGGAATAGTAACATATCATTACTGTAAAATACATTTCAAATGGGCTTCACTTTCACGATTGAGGCCCATTTGAATTGTGGCAAACAGCCCTGAAAAAGAGTGCATAATTTCTCTTAAACCACCCAAAAATGCCACATTTCCCAATTACTTACATCAAGAGGATATTTGTTTCTTACGTCGAAGAGACAAAAAATGATTGGGCAAATAAATGGTTGATACAGTACAAACAGAAGACGCGAACATTATTGAAGCATGTGCTATTGCGCGTGACCTAGAAAGTTTTGATAATTTAATTGAGAACCTTGAGGATAGGCTTGGATCCAACTGGGGTGGCCTAGATTTTAATAACGCCGAGGATATTTTAAAAAGCTCACATGCGGATAGTTTGAAATTCATTGTAATCGCTTTGGATAAAACCGATGAAGATGATCTAAGTTTTGTTACCCATATCGTTACCGCTGCAAAAGATCGCGGTATTAAAGTCATTCTGGCCACACATGACTTAACAACAATGTCTTTGCACCAACTGATGCGCTTGGGCGCCGATGATTTTGTTCCCTACCCTATTCCCAATAATGCTTTGAATGAAACCATTGACCGGGTTCTTACAGTTCCCGATGAAAAAGTAGTTATTAAAGAAGTATACATCCAATCCGAAGAACAAAAGGCCCCTAAAGAGCATGTGAAGCAGGGGATTCTTCTGCCAATTTATGGTATGTCAGGTGGCGTTGGCGCCACAACATTTGCCACAAATCTAGCATGGGAAATGCAAACTATATTAGAGGCAGAAAATAAATCCGTATGTATTATGGATTTTGATTTTCAGTTCGGATCAGTTGCAACTTATTTGGATGTTCCCAAAACCGAAGCTGCATTTGAAATGATGTCTGACGCAAACAATGCCGATGTTGAATCGTTCAAACAAGTGGTTTCAATGTTCAAAAATAAACTGGCAGTTCTACCATCGCCCCAAGATGCCGTGCCTTTAGAATTTATTGGCCCAGATGAAGCTAAGCGTATGATTGACCTTGCTAGGTCATGTTACGATGTTGTAATTATTGATACCCCGCGCACTTTGGTAAGCTGGACTGAGGTTATCTTAAATGAATGCGAATTGTTTTTATGTGTGATGGGCGTTGATATGCGTTCGGCCCAAAACACCCAACGTTTCATGCGTGCACTTAAAGCTGAAGAGTTGCCCTTTGAAAAAGTACAATTCATTTTAAATTACGCACCCAAAATGACCGACCTAGGTGGAAAATCCCGCGTTAAAAGCATGACAGAATCGTTGGACATTGCTTTGCGTTGGCAGTTATCAGATGGCGGGAAGCATGTATCGTCAACAGGTGACCACGGTGTTCCATTGGCTGAAATGGTGCCAAAAAACCCACTACGTAAAGACATCCAAAAAATTGCAGAAACCTTTGCAGAGTTGTGTACAGCACAACAAATGCAAGAAGCGGCAGAGTGAGTAATCTATGTTTAAACGGTATAACAAACCTCAGTCCCAAACCGCACCACCAGTAGGTATTGCAGAACAAGGAACTGCAAAGGTTGTTTCTATTGAAAAACCAAAAGAAGCAATTCCTGCAAAAACACCTATCATTGCGCCCAATAGCGGCGAGGATTCAAAAGATCAAAAACGCAAAGATAGGTTGATTGACGTGCGCATGCAAATGCACAAACGCCTTTTGGAAACGTTAAACTTGGCCGCCATTGATAAAGCTACAAATGCTGATCTGCGTCGTGAAATTGCCGCCGTAACACATGACGGCTTGCAGGAAATCGGCATCGTATTAAACAAAGCCGAGCGCGATGAATTGGTGCAAGATTTGTTGGACGAAGTAACGGGCTTAGGCCCGCTAGAACCATTATTGCGCGATGACGACGTCAGTGATATTTTGATCAACGGGCATAAACAAATATTCATAGAGTGCGCAGGGAAACTAACATTGTCAGATGTGCGCTTTGCCGATGAAAAACATCTGTTGCGTGTAATTGATAAAATTGTATCCGCAGTTGGCCGTCGTGTTGATGAAAGTAACCCATACGTTGATGCGCGTCTAAAAGACGGTTCACGTTTTAACGCAATGGTTCCCCCAGTTGCTGTTGACGGTGCATTGGTTTCTATTCGTAAATTCAAAAAAGAAAAACTTAGCATTGATAAACTTGTAGCTTTTGGCGCATTCACCGAACAAATGGCGGCTTATTTGCAGGCAGCCGTTGCCACGCGCCTAAATGTTATTGTGTCAGGTGGTACTGGCTCTGGTAAAACCACTACCCTTAACGCCTTATCCAGTTTTATTGCCGATGATGAACGCATTGCAACAATCGAAGACACCGCTGAATTGCAACTACAGCAAACGCACTTAGCACGGATGGAAAGCCGCCCTGCAAACGTTGAAGGTACAGGTGCTGTGACCCAAGAAGATTGTTTACGCAATGCTTTGCGGATGCGCCCTGACCGGATTATCGTGGGTGAGACCCGTGGTAACGAAGTGATCGACATGCTTCAGGCAATGAATACTGGTCACGATGGTTCAATGACAACAATTCACGCCAATAACGCAAGGGATGCAGTATCTCGGTTGGAAAATATGATTGCCATGACGGGTGTTGAACTACCTTTGTCTGCATCCCGGGCGCAAATAGCATCCGCCGTAAACTTGATTGTACAAGTTAAACGTCTGCAAGACGGGTCTAGACGTATGACATCTATTACAGAGATTGTGGGCATGGAGGGTGAAATTATTTCAATGCAAGAACTTTTCAAATATGAAATCCACGGCACCGCCGAGAATGGCAAAATCATAGGTGAGTTTGTTCCTACCGGAATGCGTTCATTTTACGCGGATCGGTTCAAGCAATGGGGCTACGATTTACCTACAAGTATCTACACCAAAGCAGCAGCCCAATAAGGGGATAATCAGTGACTATCGCGATCATCATAGTATTATTATTCATCGGTGTTCTTATGATCATCGAAGGCATGTATTTGGTAGTATTTGGGAAAAGCATAAAGCTTAACTCACGTGTAAACCGCAGGCTGGCCTTATTAGAACAAGGTAAAGATCACGAAGAGGTTCTAAACACACTTCGCAAAGAACGCGAGCTGCACGTCAAGTCAAAAAAAGTACCATTATTTTCTATTCTGGGTAAAAAAGCAGCGCAGGCAAACATTGCATTTTCACCCAAAGCATTAATTATGATTATGATCTTTATTGCCATTGCAAGTTTCATAATTCTTACCTTAATGACGGGCCTTTCCATTAAAATCATTGCTGTAGTTTCTATTGCAATGGGCGTCGGCGGCGTATTTATTTGGTTGAAAAGAAAAGCAAAGGCGCGCTTATCACTATTTGAAGAGCAGCTGCCTGATGCAGTTGAACTTATCGTCAGGTCATTGCGTGTGGGCCATCCTTTTTCCAGTGCAATCAATGTTGTAGCACAAGAAATGCCTGACCCGATTGGTACCGAGTTTGGCATGTTGGCAGATGAAGCAACTTATGGTGGGGATTTAACAGAAGCTATGGAAGATATGGCCGACCGTGTTGACCTGCAAGATCTTCGTTTTTTAACAGTTGCCGTAAGCATACAAGCAACATCTGGTGGTAATCTGGCAGAGGTATTATCTGGTTTAGGCCAGGTTATTCGTTCGCGTTTCAGATTGTTTCGTAGAGTGAAGGCCATCACCTCAGAAGCTAAATTTTCTGGGTGGTTCTTGTCAATCTTCCCTGGGGGTGCTTTGGCAGGTATCCTTATGGTTAATCCCAATTATTATGACGCGGTTATGGAAACCGAATACTTTATTCCTGCATGTTTTATTGTTGGCGGTATGATGGCGTTAAATGTCTTCATCATGAACGCTATGGTTGATATTAAGGTATAAATCATGACAGTGGCATTAATCGATTTTCTAACATCAAAACTCGGCCCCGCTGGGCCAGTTCTGGCTATCGGCAGTGTAGGGCTATTATTAATTGCCCTGATGTTACCGTTTTTTTTAGTTAAGAAAAAAGATCCGTTTGATAGAATAAACACTTTAACTCAACAAAAAACAGTAAAACAAGCTAATACCCCGCTCGTCAATTTGCGCCAAACTAAGAAGGGGCCTAATCTTGATAAATTCGCATCATTTCTTGAGCCCCAGAACTTAGAAGAATTTTCAAAACGCAAATTAAACCTTCTTCGTGCAGGTTACTCCTCTCGTGAAGCAGTTCGCATTTTTCACTTTATTCAATTCGCAATGACTATTGGTGGCATAATACTAGGTGCGCTTTACGTTATGCTTTTCTCTACCGATACCGAAATGCAAATGCAGGCGCTAAAAGCGGCCGGCCCTGCTGGTATTGGGTATTACCTGCCAATTTACTGGGTAAACCGCCGCGTAGGGCAACGCAAACAAGAGCTTGAAAACGGCTTTCCTGACAGCCTAGATTTGATGTTGGTTTGTATCGAGGCTGGCCAATCTTTGGATCAAAGTATTTCACGTGTAGGCATAGAGCTTAGCCATTCGTACCCGCACCTGTCTGATGAATATATCATCGTAGCAAATGAAATGCGGGCAGGTAAGGATAAGCCAACAGTCTTGAAAGATTTTTCCGAACGCGCAGATGTTCCAGATATCAAATCTTTCGTTACCGTGCTAATTCAATCTGCCTCATTTGGTACATCTATTGGTGATAGTTTACGGGTTTACGCAGGTGAAATGCGCGATAAACGTATTATGCGTGTGGAAGAAAAAGCTAATAAACTGCCGACAAAAATGACACTATGTACAATGATGTTTACAGTGCCGCCGCTTTTAGTGTTACTAGTTGGCCCATCAGTTTATCAAATTATGCTTATCCTTGGATAGTAACTGGCACGGGCAACAATGATAGAAACCTTAAAAAGCAGAAGTCTTTTACTATGCGCCATAGTTCTGATCTGTGCGTGTGCTGCCCCCCAGAGCGATCCCTTAACTGCACTTGGAAAAGGCCCAAATACAGCGGTAGACAGTAGCAATATTACCGACGCCGTTGACGGTTTAATTGTGGGTCACAGGCTTATGGCGGCAGGGGAATATGAACTTGCTTTACGCGCATATACACGTGCTGCAAGTGAGCAAGGTATAAACGCAGACGTACTAAGTGCCTTAGGATCAGCCAATCTGAAACTCGGCCGCCTTGGGCAAGCAAAAAAATTATTACAAGGTGCCGTAGAAAAAGATGAAAAATTTGTGCCTGCATGGAATAACTTAGGCATCGTTTTATCCAGTGAAGGTAATTTACTAGAAGCAAAACGGGTTTTTCAGCTTGCATATGGCCTAGATAATGGGAATTCCGAAGAAATTCGCACAAATCTTACCAAAATTATCGCAAAGATTGAAAATACAGGTTATACTACAGCCAATAATAAAAACGATTTTGATTTGGTCAGGCGCGGAAACGGCAAGTACTTGTTGTTGAAAACAGCCAAGTCAAACTAGAGCAGAAGCAGGATACAAATGATGCGAACCCCACTTTGGACTGTGGTTTGTTTGGTAAGTGCAGTCGGTTTATCGGCCTGCAGCCAAACAGGAGGCCCATTCGCGAAAAAGAATCCTGAAAAAGGTGCTGTTAACGTAGTTGATGCGACAAATTTGAATGACATCATGTTAACTGTTGCAGACCCAAATGAAGCCGTTAATTATTTTAAATCTGCATTGGAAAAAGAACCCGATCGCATCGATTTTCAACGCGGCCTAGCGACATCGCTGGTTCGTGCCAAGCGTGCGACAGAGGCAGTACCGGTTTTCAATACATTGTTAAAACATGAAGAAGCAACCAATGAAGATCGCATTGATTTTGCCGATGCTTTGATACGTTCCAACGATTGGAAAACGGCGGAACAGCAACTTAATCTGGTGCCGCCAACTGTTGAAACATTCAAAAGATACCGACTTGAAGCAATGGTTGCAGACTCGCAAAAGCAATGGAAAAAAGCTGACAGTTTTTATGAAACCGCCGTTGGTTTGACAACCCAACCTGCTAAGGTTTTAAATAATTGGGGTTATTCCAAACTTACGCGCGGCCAATATAAAGAAGCCGAAGCCTTGTTCTTAGAGGCTATTTCTTATGACCAAAAGTTGTTTACTGCAAAAAACAACTTGGTGATGGCACGAGGTTTGCAAAAAAATTACACACTTCCCTTAATCAATATGACACAACAAGAACGGGCGCATCTTTTATACACATTAGGCCTTACAGCCATAAAAAAAGGCGACAAAGCAGTTGGGCGCGGGTTAATCGAAACAGCTATAGAAACGCATCCTAGTCATTTCGAAGCAGCCGTTCGCAGTTTAGAAGCATTAGGTTAAGGAAGCGTAATGTTGGATTTACCTGAATATCTGTTGCTGCCGCCTGCCTTAATAATTGGGATCTGGGTAGCATGGAGTGACATGAAGTTCATGCGAATTCCAAATACTGCGTGCCTTGCATTATTCGCCAGTTTTTTGGTGTTAGGGTTTCTAATCTTTGATTTAAACGAGTATGGTATTCGTATTGCACAAGGCATTATCGTTTTAATTGGGGGATTTTTTGCCACCAGCATTGGCTTAGTCGGTGGCGGAGATTCAAAGTATGCAGCAGCCCTAGCCCCATTTGTTGCCTTATCCGATATTTTCCCCTTTATTTTCATCGTAGGTATAATATCCATTATATCCATAGGCTTACATAAATTGGTTGGTATTACACCTGGTTTGAAAAGCTATATAAAAGACTGGGACTCGTGGGATATACACGGCATGTTCCCATTCGGAATTACATTAGCTGGAAGCCTTGTCGTTTATCTATTTTTAAATATTTAACATTCCTAAAAAAGCCAGAATTCAGCCTTAGTTTTGCTTGTTAATATTCGTCTACTATCGCCAACCTAATAGCTTTACGGGGAAAAGGCGAAAACCATGAATGTACATTCCAGAATTGCACTGGCACCTATCGAACCTACAACGCTTGCTGAAACTGGTATTTCAAAGGTGTTCGCTCGTGAGATTTTCATTAAAACCATTTTCCGTAAAAATATAGAACTCGCCAGTGAAATGGCCAAAGAACTTTGTGTAACCGTTCCTATAATAATGGAGCTAATACAAACCTGCCGCGCCCAAAATTTATTGGAAACATTAGGAAATGATGAAGGGGCAATGTCCAGCGAAATGCGTTACCAGATGACCGAAACAGGGAAAGCACGCGCCCTACAAGCCCTACAGCAATCAGAATATTTTGGCCCGTTGCCAGTTCCTATGGCGGACTTTGAAAAACAGGTTGAACGCCAGACAATCCGAAACGTTGGGATTACAAAGGGTAAATTAGAAGATGCGATGAACCATCTAATTATCCCTGATGGCCTGTTAGATCAAATCGGCCCTGCCGTAAATTCGGGTAAATCCATATTGATGTATGGCCCACCTGGTAACGGTAAATCTTCTATTTCAAACGGCATTCGCGCGGCAATGGGTGACAAAATATTCATGCCACGTGTGTTGGAATATGCAGGGCAGGTTATTTCAGTTTACGACCCGATCATACATACGTCGGCAACTGACGCACAAGATGACGTAAACAGCTTACGCCGCACAGGTGGTGACTTTGATAAGCGATACGTACAATGTGACCGCCCATCGGTTATCACGGGTGGTGAACTTTGCCTTGATATGCTTGAGCTGAAATATAATCCAAATTCAAAAACATATCAGGCGCCGCTTCAACTAAAAGCCGCAGGTGGGGTTTTTATTGTGGATGACTTAGGTCGCCAAGCAGAATCGCCACAAGCACTTATCAACCGCTGGATTGTGCCTATGGAAGGTGGCGAAGATATTCTTAGCTTACAATCTGGTGAAAAATTTACAGTACCTTTTGACACATTGGTTATCTTTTCAACCAACTTCCACCCTAATAAAATATTTGATGGCGCGGCTTTACGTCGGATTTATTTCAAAATCTTAATTGAATCGCCAAGCCGTGAAGACATGTTGCAAATTTATATGCTGGTTGCAAAAGCAAAGAAATTCGCCCTTGATAAAGATGCGTTAGTGTATTTGTTTGGCACTAAATATGCTGAAGTCGATCATAAATACGCAGCATATCAGGCCCCTTTCCTTATCGACCAAATGAAATCGATATGTGAATATCAAGGTTTACCACGTGTTATGACACCCGATTTAATAGATCACGCTTGGTCGAATATGTTTGTTGAAGACAGTGATATTGAAAATTAACATCTGCAAATTGCTGTAAGTTCATAATGCACTCAGACAAATACAAATAGGATTTTCAAATAAAAATGTTACTTTTGTTTCAATAAATATTCATATTTGTACTTGAACGAATCCACCATTACCCCCATCTACATAACAGTGCGACCGACAGGGAGCACTTACCACCCTGGCTGATAGTCGGCGATTTTATAGGTATTTGATTTGTGTGCAGCGGACTATCAGCTTCATTCCATTTTAAGCGATTTATATATTCATACTTAACCCGCATAAATAATAATTTCGCTCAAGCGGTTAAGCCTTCTGGCTCTGCTAAGTCATTTGCCCTGCAACATGCAGTCACAGTATTCGCCAATAAACATGCAATAGTCATCGGCCCAACCCCACCAGGCACCGGTGTAATTGCGCCCGCCACTTCAACCGCTGAGGCAAAATCTACATCCCCTACGATCTTATTTTTACCTTCACCCTTCTCAGGTGCTGGAATACGGTTAATGCCAACATCAATAACAGTGGCCCCTTTTCCGATCCAATCGGCCGTTACCATTTCAGGTCGTCCAACTGCGGCAACAACTATATCGGCAGTTTTACACAATGCTTCTATGTTTTTAGTGCGGCTATGTGCGATTGTGACTGTGCAACTATCTTTCAGCAATAAACTTGCCATTGGCTTACCAACGATATTTGACCGCCCGACAACAACTGCATTCAAACCTGATAAGCTGCCATGATGATCGCGAAGCATCATCAAGCATCCTAATGGCGTACATGGCACCATAGATTTTTGCCCAGTTGCTAACAAACCAACGTTTGAAATGTGAAAACCGTCAACATCTTTTGCAGGTATAATTGAATTGATAACCAATTCTTCATTTAAATGTTTTGGCAAAGGTAGCTGACATAAAATACCATGAACATCAGGGTCTGTATTTAATTGCTCAATCAACGCCAGTAAATCTTCTTCAGACGTATTGGCGGGCAATTTATGTTCAAAACTGTTCATTCCAACTTCAACAGTCGATTTGTTTTTATTTCGAACATACACTTCGCTGGCAGGATCCTGCCCCACCAAGACAACGGCCAAGCCAGGAACTATCCCATGTTCTTCTTTTAAACGGGCAACATGGACTGCAACTTTGGCGCGCACACTTGCGGCAAACTCTTTTCCATCAATTATTTTTGCAGTCATTTTGTTTCCTTTTTAAATATGTCTGTGCAGAGCGCGTTGAACGCGACCTGCACATTATTTGTATAGATTAAAGTAGCCGATTGTAACTTATTTTAGAACAAGCCATCAATCTGACCTTCGTCGTTTATCATAATGCTTTCTGCACTTGGTACACGTGGCAGACCAGGCATTGTCATAATCTCACCGCAGATCGCCACAATGAACCCCGCACCCGCACTTAAGCGCACTTCACGCACCGGAACCGAATGGCCAGTAGGTGCGCCACGTAGTTCTGGGTCTGTACTAAAGCTATATTGCGTTTTGGCCATGCAGATAGGTAAATGGCCAAACCCTTGGTCTTCCCATTGACGCAGTTGATCGCGGATTTTTTTGTCTGCAATAACTTCATCTGCGCGGTAAATACGTTTTGCAATCGTATCAATTTTTTCCATCAAAGGCATGTCATCGCGGTAAAGCGGTGCAAATTGACTAACACCGCTATCGGCGATTTCAGCTACACGTGTTGCAAGATCAACAGCGCCCTTTGAGCCAAATTCCCAATGTTGGCTTAAAATCGCTTCTGAGCCCTGCGTTATAACGTAATCTTTAACGGCCTGCACCTCTGCATCTGTATCAGTCACAAAGTGGTTGACCGCAACGACAACAGGCACACCGAAGGATTTCAGGTTGCCGATATGGCGACCAAGGTTGGCACACCCTTCTTTAACCGCTTCAATATTCTCTGGCCCTAAATCAGCGCGCGCAACACCACCGTTCATTTTCATTGCGCGAATTGTAGCAACCAAAACAACACAATCAGGTGCTAAGCCTGCTTTGCGACACTTAATATTCATAAACTTCTCGGCACCCAGATCAGCACCAAAACCAGCCTCTGTCACAACATAGTCGGCCAGTTTCAGGGCAGTTTTCGTGGAAACAACAGAGTTACAACCGTGGGCAATATTGGCAAACGGACCACCATGAACAAAGGCTGGATTGTTTTCCAGTGTTTGCACAAGGTTTGGTTGCATTGCTTGTTCCAATAGCACAGTCATCGCGCCATCAGCCTTAATGTCACGGCAGTAAATAGGCGTGCGATCACGACGGTAAGCCACAATAATATCGCCAAGACGTTTTTGCAGATCTTCAAGGTCGTTAGACAGACACAGGATCGCCATCACTTCAGAGGCAACCGTAATATCAAAACCAGACTGACGCGGGAAACCATTGGAAACACCACCCAAAGACGTCACAATATCACGCAATGCACGGTCATTCATATCAACGACGCGACGCCATACAACACGGCGTTGGTCAATTTCCAGCTCATTACCCCAATAGATATGATTATCAATCATCGCAGATAACAAGTTATGGGCAGATGTAATTGCATGAAAATCACCGGTGAAATGCAGGTTCATATCTTCCATTGGTACAACTTGCGCATATCCACCACCGGCAGCCCCACCTTTCATGCCAAAACATGGGCCTAAAGACGCTTCTCGGATACAGATTGCTGCTTGTTTACCTATGGCATTCAACCCATCTGCAAGACCAACAGTTGTTGTTGTTTTGCCTTCGCCCGCAGGTGTTGGGTTAATGGCTGTAACCAAAATCAACTTGCCATCTTCTTTGCCCACTTGTGCTTTAATGAATTCAGCAGAAACTTTTGCTTTATCATGGCCGAATGGTAGTAGATCACCAGATGGGATGCCTAGCTTGGCACCAATTTCTTGGATAGGGCGTTTTTTGGCTTCGCGGGCTATTTGGATATCAGTTTTATACGACATTAGGGTAAACCTTTTTACAACGGCGTGGGTTTCATCTCATCCCTTATGGAATGAAAACACCTTCTCTTACACTCAGAAAACCGACATTATAGCCTTCTGAATCGTCGCTCACTGATTATTGCGTTACAAGTAAAAGTTTTGTGTGTAAAAAAAACCCGCCATATAGCGGGTTTTTATATATTCTATGTTGGTTCAGGTTCCATATCATCTGACGGTTTTGGTTTTGGCTTTTTAGTTTTGGGAACCGCTGTCACACTAGGCGCCGAGCCATTATCCTCTTCGTCATCATCTTGGCCCCGATTCAAAGCCTTGCCAGCAATTACTTTCGTAATTTCATCACCCGTAAGCGTTTCATATTCCAACAGTCCTTCAGCCAAACGCTTAAGGTCGCGCTTTTTCTTTGTCAAAATTGAAACCGCTGTTTCATAGCCCTCATCGACAAGCTGCCGAACCTCATCATCAATCATAGCCTGCATATCTGGTGACGCGCTGGTACCATTCCCTTGTGGCCCCAAATAAGATTGCTGTTCATTTGAATAATTAATATTACCCAATTTTTCAGACATACCGAATTGCGTTACCATCGCACGTGCAATGTTAGTGACTTGTTGTATATCAGAGGACGCACCAGAGGTTACATTATCCGCACCAAAGATTAATTCTTCGGCAACTTTGCCGCCCATTGCCATAGCAATTTTTGACTTATATTTGGTCTTCGTAACTGACAAAGTATCACGTTCTGGCAAAGACAGAACCAAGCCTAACGCACGTCCCCTAGGAATGATCGTAGCTTTATGAATTGGGTCATGTTGTGGTACATTAATGCCAACAACAGCATGCCCTGCTTCGTGATAAGCGGTCAATTTTTTCTCATCCTCAGACATCACCATAGAACGGCGCTCACTGCCCATCATGACTTTATCTTTGGAATATTCAAAATCTTCCATTGTCAAAAAACGTTTACCTGTACGGGCCGCCATCAAAGCAGCTTCATTCACAAGGTTTGCTAGATCCGCACCTGAAAAACCCGGCGTTCCACGTGCAATGATCCGCAGATCAACATCAGGGCCCAACGGTGTTTTGCGTGAATGCACAAATAGAATTTTTTCACGGCCTTTAATGTCTGGTAAAGGTACTTGCACCTGGCGGTCAAAACGACCTGGGCGCAACAATGCCGGATCCAAAACGTCTGGGCGGTTGGTTGCAGCCAGAAGGATCACACCATCATTGGCTTCAAACCCATCCATTTCAACCAGCAACTGGTTTAGTGTCTGCTCACGTTCATCATTACCACCGCCATGGCCAGCGCCACGGTGGCGACCTACAGCATCAATTTCATCTATAAAGACAATACATGGGGCATTCTTTTTAGCCTGTTCAAACATATCGCGGACACGGCTTGCCCCGACACCCACAAACATTTCAACAAAATCAGAACCAGAGATGGTAAAGAACGGCACGCCCGCCTCACCAGCAATTGCACGTGCTAATAAGGTTTTACCTGTACCGGGCGAGCCTACCAGCAATGCCCCTTTCGGGATCATACCACCAAGGCGGGAAAACTTTTGTGGATTGCGCAGAAATTCTACAATTTCTTCTAGTTCTTCCTTAGCTTCATCAATACCAGCCACATCATCAAAAGTTTTGCGGTCTTCATTTTGATTTAACATTTTAGCTTTAGATTTGCCAAAGCCCATAGCACCGCCACGACCACCGCCCTGCATACGGTTCATAAAGAATATCCATACACCGATTAGCAGTAGGAATGGCAGCATGAACGAAACTGTACTCATAAAGCCAGATTGTTCTTGGGGGGATGCTACGACTTCAACATTCGCGTTCAATAAATCGCGCGTAATGTCTACCTCTAAGGGTTTAACAGTTTGGTAATTTGACCCGTCGGTACCTTTTACGTAAACTTTCTCACCATCCAGAACGACCCGGCCGATAGAACCGTTTTCAACTTTCTGCATAAATTCAGAAAAACTGAGGGAAGCACCCGTTTGCGTTTGTGTATTCGTATTGAATACATTGAATAATCCGATCACGAGTAAAAATAACGCGACCCAAATAATAAGATTTCTGGCATTACCCAAAGGTTTTCTCCTGATTATGTCGGCACATGCCGAATCCGCTCAATGCGATGATTTAGTAACATAATCCTCTTTCTAGGTTATTCAATGTGAAACGATGTCTAAGTAGAATTGATTATGGTCATTTATAAGAAATATCTGCGAAATGCCGTTTAATCCTGCAAGTGGTGCCGAAATAACGGCGTCATCTTGCCATACGGCTGGTGTTTGCATCAGTATATCACGTAAAACCCCTAGTTCATGCCAATTATCAACCTGTGCTAATCCTTTTTCATCCAATGGCTTAATATATGCATTTTGGGTTAAATTGTCGGCAATAACTTGCCAACGCATATCGTATGGCCCGTTTTTGTAGTGCTGAGTTGGCATTGCTGCACGTTCTCGCATCACAATAATTTGGCTCTGCGAGACTGATTTAATATAGCACCCCGCCAAAGTTTGGGATTTTCCTTGCTTCAATAATTCATATGCCGCTTTCAGGGATGCATACCTTGGCCGATATTGTGCAGCCGTTATCCAGCATATTGTATGGCTTAAAATGCGGTGTTGAATATCCACAGGTTCAATTTGCAATTTATCCAGATTAATTTCTACCGTGCCATACTCGCTAAGCTCACAACATGCGCGTGCTGCCCTTAGTGTCATTTGTTCTAAGGCATCCCTAGCACTTTGCAGGCCGGTCGATGTTTTTGCCAAACGTGAAGAAGTTAAGCCCAGTGTTTCAAGAAAGGGCATTGCTTTGCGCATTTTAATTCGATCAAACCGCGTGTCATCATTTGACGGGTCATCAATCCATTCCTGCCCTAAATCTGTAAGGTAACTACGCAAATCTTGGCGAGATACTTCCAATAATGGCCGGATAACAATAGGTGCGTTGCCGCTGATTTGTTGAATACCTGACAAACCATCTACACCAGAGCCACGTGCAAGACGCATTAAAAATGTTTCAGCTTGGTCATCTTGCGTATGGCCCAATGCAACAGCAGATAGGCTTTCTTGTTTAGCCCAGTTTGCAAGTAGTTTTTTGCGCGCGTTTCTGGCTTCATTTTGCAAATTACCCTGACCTGCCCAATCATCCCAATTTAAGATACTATGCTGGATATTAAGCGATTTACAAAGCATCGCTACAAACGCGGCTTCCTTGCCTGCTTCAGCCCTTAAATTATGATTAACCGTCGCGGCTATAATTTCACAGCCGTTCTTTTGCCCCCAATCTGCAAGCAACCGCAGCAATGCAATAGAATCGCCACCACCAGACACAGCAACGCCCAGTTTTGTTATCGGAACAGCCGATAAAGCCGTGGCGACCTGTTTCACAAATGTAGGTTCTTGGGGCAAATCTATATACAGCTTAACGCTGTCATCTCAGTCTTAGTTTCCTCTACAACTTCTGATGTTGGATAGCGAAACTCGACTTCTTGTAAGGTGGAACAGGCATCTTGCACCTGCCCTAACTGTGCTAAACTAACCCCAAGCCTGTACAAAGATTTAGCAGCTTTCACACCTTTGGGGCTGCCGCTGAAACTTTCCAGAAATGCCCGTGCGGCATTGCTCCAATCGCCAAGCCCCGCCAATGCTTCAGCCCGCCAATAATGCGCTTCACCAGTTAAAGGCCCACCTGGATATGTGACCAAGAACTGGTCAAATAGGTCAAGACCAGCGGAAAATTCCCCAGCTTCAACCGCTCCAACGGCACGGTCAAAGTCACCTTGTTCGGATGCTGCCAATTCTACACCCGTACCGTCAGTGTTTGGCTCGTTATTAGCAGAACCCTCATTCGTGGTTTCACCGCCCAAAGTAGAGGTTTGCCCAAGTGTTGTTACATCCCCACCTTCAAGTTCGACCAATCTGAATTCAAGATCACCAATTCTGTTGGTTCCATCCTGAACAATACGTTCAATACGAAATTGCAGCTGTTCGACCACACCTGTTATACGGCGTAATTCCTGCTCTAGCGCATCAGCCCGTTGCAACGGAGTACCAGAACCACTTGGAACGGTTGCCGCAGAAGTAGTTGATAACTCTCTGTTCAAAAGTTGGATTTCCGTATGCAGGAAAACCAATTCTTGTCGGATATCCGCAAGCGTTTCATCTTTGGTTTGCGCTGACAAACCAGCAGGTGCACCCATCGCCCAAAGCAATAGTATAGTAACTTTTACAAAATCACACCGACCCGCCATTTTTGCCTCTTAACTTCCTAGATTAGTATTAACGACCGTAACTGCACGGCGGTTTTGTGACCAACACACTTCGGTTGAGCATATCTCAATAGGGCGCTCTTTACCATAAGTCAGCGTATTTACACGGTTGTCTGCAATGCCTCTGCTTACAAGATAGTTTTGCACGGCACTGGCGCGACGCGCACCTAGTGCTAGATTATATTCGCGCGTACCTTGCTCATCCGCATGGCCTTCAACGGTCACAACATACTGTGTATTTTGTATCAACCAATTTGCCTGACCATCCAAGACATCAATCGCATCTTGCCCTAGTGTACTTTCGTTAACGGTAAACAACACGCGATCACCGATTGTTTGTTGAAAATAAGCTAATGAGGTTGGATCAGATACATCACCCGGCTTGGCGCCAATAACATCCCCAAGCTTACCATAGGCACCTGGTGTTTTTTGACCACATGCACTTAACCCGATTGCACAAATTACCACTGCACTGATTTTTACAAAATTATGTATCATAGCTTTGCTCTGCCTCTCTTGATGGTTTTTCCATCAGTTTTATATTTTATATCAGAAACGAATACAGTTGTGAATCCAGTTCCCTTTACTTTAACAATTTTGACCAAGCTGGGTCTGACCCAAAAGTTGGCGTCTTAACTTTACGTAAATTTCGCCCAGTTATATCAACTGAATAAATCGACGGCGCGCCATTTGCGCCAGCCGTTTCACGAAAAAACATCAGCACACGCCCATTGGGTGACCATGTTGGGCCTTCATCCAAAAAAGACGCCGTTAACAATTTTTCACGGCTACCATCCGTACGCATAACCCCAATATGAAACCGCCCTTTGTTTAGTTTAGTAAAGGCAATCATATCGCCACGTGGCGACCAAACAGGCGTGCCATAACGCCCACTACCTGAACTGATCCTTTTTGCCGACCCACCTTTTACCGACATCACATAAATTTGCTGCCCACCACTGCGATCAGACTCAAAAACAATCTTTGACCCATCAGGGGAAAAACTAGGGGCCGTATCAATGGCAGGTGAACTTGTAAGGCGTTTTTTTTGCCCGGTTGCAACTTCTACCATGAAGATATCCGCATTTCCACGTTCAGATAATGACATCACAACTTTTGTACCATCTGGTGAAAACCTTGGGGCAAACGCCATCGCAGGCTGATCGCCTAATATGCGCCGCTTCAAAGTATCCACATTCATTAAAAACACACGTGGAGACCCCGTTTCATAACTTGTATAAATAATTTCACGCGCATTTGGCGAAAACCGTGGGGAAAGGACGATAGAACTAGCGTCAGTTAAGTATCGTACATTTGCCCCGTCATAATCCATCAGTGCCAAGCGTTTTTGGCGGTTATTCTTAGGGCCCTCTTCGGCAATATAAACAACACGGCTATCAAAATACCCCGTTTCCCCTGTCAGACGGCTGTAAACCGCATCAGCCACTTTATGTGACATCCGACGCATACTATTCGTTGTTGCCACAAATTGCAGCCCATCACCCAATGCGGTTTGGGCAAACACGTCAAACAAACGAAATTTCACAATAAGCTTGTTCCCAGACACGCTTACTGCACCAGTTATTAAAGCCTGTGCATTAATTGCTTTCCAATCGGCGAATTGCACCGGCGCATTGAAATTAGTCACCTTAGAGATATGTGCAGCATTCGGAATTTCCCGAAAAAGGCCCGTACCAACTAAATCTGCGGCTAATACTGCAGTCAATTCCTGTGCATATTTTCTGGCAGCAGTATTTTCGGCCACAAAAACAGGTGCGGCAAACGGCATAGGTTCGACCACACCTTGTGTTATTTCAATCCGTAAAGGTTTTGTTTGCGCCGTTACCTCGGAGAACATCAAAGTCATAATTGCCAGTGCGGCGCATAGGTATGTCATACAGTATTTTATCATTTTACAACCATATTTTCAGGGTTAAAGACTACTTCTATTTCGCGCCATTGTTCATATTTTTCACGCGGTAAATCATATGGCGCACAGCGGATCAAAGCACGCCGCCCCGCCTCGAATGCCTGTTTAAGTGTTCCTGTTGGGGTGCCCGCAGGGTCTATTAGCTTTGGGCTTTTTATCAGTTTTCCGTCTTGGGATAATTCGATTGAAATAACCACCGCTAAATTATCCGCATTTTGAAGGCCAATAGGTACATTCCAACATTTTTGCACTGCTAAAACCAAACCTTCACGTTCACTGCCTGTCAAAGGCGGGCCTACAGGCTTGTTTGTTTCAGCCTGCACTTCGGCAATCGCCGAGGCTATTTCATCATTTGTTTGCTCTTCAGTCTTAGGTTTAGGTTCTATTTCTGTCACAACCTTTTGCGTCTTTACAGCAGGCTTGCTTAAATCTCGTGGGCGTGAAGGTGGGATGGTTGAAGTAGTTGGGGCAAAATCACTTACTTTTTCCACTTCGGTAACAATCTGTGTTGCCGCCTCTTTTGGGGCTTGTTCTTGTTTCGGCTCAGCCGCATCAGGTGTTGATTGATCTGGGGTCGTTTCGCTTTGTGTAGTTTCAGCTTCTTTTGCACTGGGCTTTGGCTTTGGGGCTGATTTGGTATCAATACGCGGTGCTGGGCTTGGCGCAGGCGCAATCACAGCAACTTGTTCGTTCGGTTCTTGTTGAACCTCTACTGGCTCAGTCGACCGTTCAATCTCTGGAAGTGCTTCTTGCGGTTTATCTTCAGATTTCGGTTGCTTTATAACAGGTGAAGCTTCCACATCTGGCACAGCTTCAGGTGCACTTGAAAGCATCGCTGCAAAATCTTCTGACGTAATAACACTGACGTTAGAAACTTGCAGTGCAACTGGGGGGCTTGCCCTAAACAAACTGCCCCCGAACAGGGCCAAACCAATAGCCCCCAAATGTAGAAAACCTGATATTTTGGTGCCTGTTTGCACGAAACACCTCAACCGCCCTGATCGTTTAATGTTGGGCCACCAGCATCTGTTACCAAGCCGATATTGCGAAAGCCGCCCGCATTTAACGCGCCCATCACTTGCATAACCACCTCATATGAAACAGACCCATCTGCCCGCAAGAATATTTTGCTATCCTGACGTTCTGCAGCAATCGCTTGCAATTTCGGAATAAGATTACCCCGTTCAATTTCTGTATTTTGCAAGGCCAATGATCCGTTCGCCGAGATTGATAACGTCAGCGGCTCTTCCTGTTCGGTAGGTAATGCAGAGGCCGCAGTTTTTGGCAATTCAATAGGAACACCAACGGTCAACAAAGGGGCTGCTACCATAAAGATAATCAGCAAAACCAACATCACATCCACAAACGGGGTTACGTTTATTTCGGCCATAGGTTTTCGTTTGCCATGGCTTCTGCGACGTTTTCCGCCGCCCGCTTTATCAATTACACCTGCACCCATAATATTGCCCCTAAACGTCTAGTTGACGGGAAAGTATTGTAGAGAACTCATCTGCGAAACTATCATAGTCACCAATAATTTTATCTGCGTCTGCCGATAGTTTATTGTAGAAAATAACGGCTGGTATTGCAGCCAATAGGCCCAATGCAGTTGCGGCTAACGCCTCGGCAATGCCTGGTGCTACAACAGCTAGGTTAGTATTTTGCTGAATGGCAATTTGTTCAAAGGCATTTTTGATGCCCCAAACGGTGCCAAATAAACCTACGAATGGTGCAATGGCGCCCACTGTTGCTAAAAATGTCAAACCATTGTTTAGCTTTTCTGCTTCGCGCGAAATTGCAACATCCATTGATCTATCAATGCGTTGTTGAACGCCTGCAATCATTTTACCATCCGATCGGTGCGACCGGCGCCATTCGGATATACCAGATACAAAAATGCGTTCTGATCCGCCTTTTGGGGTATCGCCCAGTTGTTGGTACAGGCCATCCAACGGCTCACCCGACCAAAAAGCCCGATCAAAGCGTTCACTATCGTTTCTTGCACGGCGGTAATTTATGAATTTCTGGATGATGATGCCCCACGACCAGAAAGAGGAAAATATCAGCGCCAACATCACCAATTTGACAATGATTGTTGCCCGTAAAAATAGTGCGAGCATCGAAAAATCGACCTCTCGCACAACACCTAGTGCTTCTGCTTCCATAAAACCGCTCGTTCTGCCTATGAGTTACCTTTTTGGTAACTTCTGTTATTATTATATTTGGCAGTCTTTTAACAAAAAACAACGCCCACGCATAGTATTTGCTAGTCTAAATAGACAGTTCCGTTAATTTTGCGCGAATATCCGCTGGAAACCGTGCTATTTTTCCCAGATTTGTGATACAAACTACTGTTACCAAAGCGGAAAAAATTACCTTTTCGCCAAGCAACACTTCTTGCAGAAATACAATCTTTGCACCTGTAACTTGCTTTAATTGTGTCGCCACTTGCAATTCATCATTCAATTTTGCGCTAGCAATGTAGTCAGCTTCAACTTTTTTCACTGCAAACACCAAACCATCGGCCTGCATGGCAAGCTGATCTATTCCAACTTGCATCACCAGCGTACTACGTGCGCGCTCAATGAACTTCAGGTAATTGGCATAATACACAATACCCGCTAAATCGGTGTCCTCATAGTATACACGCACTGGAAAAAAATGGGTCATTGCATCATCTCGCGGTACAATTTGTCGGCACGTGGTAGCAATCGCAATGCGTGACTGGCGTCTGTTGCATAAGACGGCAGAATAGGGTCATAAGCTGCGCGCACTAGAGATGCAAAATTTGGCTTCACAATACAAATTCCATTTTCCTTAATCACAGCAATAGGGCTTTGGCTAGAAAATGCATCCTTAGACCACACCAACAAGCTTTGTAATGTTTCACCTACGGCTAACGTTTGCACTGTCAAATCAGCGACGGCACCTTTCATTCGAAGAAATAAAAGGCACATCTTTATTGCGCCTGTATTATCAAAAATAAACATGCGGTGTTCATTCACATCTTTTTTATCCAGATTTACCACAACATCACTCAGGTTCGGTACCAATTTTTCTAAATCAGTCACCATAGCAATTTCAGACCATTCTGTGCAAAAAAACCACATGAAATTCGCACCCAGCTCTGGGTCAGTTTCTGCCAGTGTTCCACCAGTTACCGCCACAGTCTGGGCGATTGCATCTTTTAAGTAACCAAGCGTTGTATCGTCCACACCAAACACAACAGGCGCAATAGGCCGCCCCCAGCGCGCAAAAGTATAGGTTCCGTCCTGTGGTGTGAACAAATCTTCAATTTCTTGTACATTGAAAAAAGTTTCACTCATTTTTTACTTCCAAATATATCGGGTTGTACCGCAGGTTTTGGCGCATCTAGACCCAAATGTTTCCACGCTTTCGCGGCCAGCATACGCCCACGCGGTGTGCGTTGAATAAGGCCTTGTTGCAACAAATAAGGCTCTATCACCTCTTCAATCGCATCACGCGCTTCGGATAAAGCCGCCGCAATAGTTTCTACACCAACAGGCCCACCGCCATAGTTTTCGGCCAATAGCCGTAAATACCGACGATCCGCACTATCCAATCCTAAATCATCAACACCCAAACGGGTTAAAGCACTGTCAGCAATTTCAACATCAACCCGACCATCACCTTCAACGATCGCAAAGTCCACAACACGGCGCAGTAAACGCCCTGCAATACGTGGTGTTCCGCGTGAACGACGTGCAATTTCCAATGCACCATCCGCAGTGGCATCCGCCCCCATCAAGCGGGCGGCGCGATCAACGATGTGGCATAATTCATCCACAGTATAAAACTCTAACCTGGTTGGTATCCCGAACCGATCACGCAAAGGGGTTGTCAATAATCCCAGCCGTGTTGTGGCACCAACAAGCGTAAACGGTTGTAAGTCAATCCGCACTGTGCGGGCAGCTGGCCCTTCGCCGATCACCAAATCCAGCTCAAAATCCTCTAGGGCTGGGTAAAGCACTTCTTCCACGGCAGGGTTCAAGCGATGGATTTCATCGATAAACAAAACATCATTGGCATCAAGATTGGTTAAAATAGCGGCCAAATCGCCGGCTTTGGCAAGCACTGGGCCTGAGGTCATACGAAAGTTCACGCCCAGTTCTTTTGATACGATCTGTGCTAATGTGGTTTTCCCCAAACCAGGTGGGCCATAAAACAACGTGTGATCCATTGCCTGACCCCGCCTGCGGGCACTTTCGATAAACACCTTCAGGTTGGCCCGTGCTTGTGCTTGACCCACAAACTCATCCAATGTCTGCGGGCGCATGGCCCGATCAATGTCGGATGGTTGAAATTCAGGGCGCAAGGTTGGATCAGGTTCAGTCAATTTTTACCCTTTCGGTGCCAATAGTTTCAGCGCCGCTTTAATCAACGCACCTGCATCAGCATTTATTTCAGCCCCAGAAACTTGTGCAACAGCACTTGCAGCATCCCCTTGCATATATCCCAAATTAACTAAAGCTGAAAGCGCATCTGCCTGCGCCCCTGCACTATGTTGTGTAGATGCCGCTGGTTTGGGCGTTCGAGGGGATGAGGCAGGTGTTTCAATAACCACCGTTTCATCTGCAATCACCTGCTCTGATCCAGCCGCACCCATAGAGATAATATTAGCGGCTTTATCTTTTAACTCGGTTACAATGCGTTGCGCTAACTTCGGCCCGACCCCTTTAGCAGATTTAATTGCAGAAACGTCGCCCAAAGTTATCGCGCGACTTACCCCATCTGTGCCCAAAGCCCCCGCTATCGCCAAAGCCGCTTTTGCCCCAACGCCCTGCACCGAGGTTAACAGTTTGTGCCATTCTTTTTCTGCTAACGTCAAAAAACCGAACAGTTGTAAATTGTCTTCACGCACCAACAGTTCTGTATATAGTGCCACGATGTTACCCGCAGCAGGTAAGCTGGCAAGTGTGCGATCAGAGCAATAAACAAGATAGCCCACACCCTGCACATCAATTAAAACATGATCTGTAGCGCGATAATCCACTTTTCCGGTAATTTTCCCAATCATGTCATCGCCCCTGCTTTAACAATAGCTGCATCTAGCCGATTGGAAAATTGAGTGTGATGTGCATGACAAAGAGCAATCGCCAATGCGTCCGCTGCATCTGCCCCCCCTATATCAGCGGTGGGCAGCTGTAACTGCACCATATGTTTAACCTGTCGTTTATCAGCATGCCCGACACCAACGACAACTTTCTTGACTGTATTGGGGGCGTATTCGCCAACTTTTAATCCAAATTGCGCAGGAACCAGCAGTGAAATAGCACGCGCTTGCCCTAATTTAAGCGTTCCTGCCCCATCTTTATTGACAAATGTTTTCTCAACCGCCGCTGTATCAGGAGAAAATTTTTGCAACACTGCGGTCAGTTGCTCATGCAAACTTAACAATCTTTCGGCCAATTCTGTACCCTTAGATTGACATACACCATTTGCCACATGGCTACATTTAGTGCCGTTCACATCGACAACCCCCCAGCCCATGTTTCGCAATCCTGGGTCTATTCCTATTACGCGCATATCAATCTTGTTCCTTGCCTAAACCAGCACTAGCACGAAACAAGAACATTAGCCAAGTATGTTTCTAATTATTTGTCGTAATTCACCTATTTATGTCGCTCATTTGACATGCAAAAAAATCAATGCAGGCATGCAATAATTGCGATTGTTAAACCAAATAAACACGCCTACATGGGAATTAAGAAACAAGGTCAGGTTGACCAAAATATCAAGGATGAAGCTCATGACTACGATTACTGCAACATACGCCGCACCCTTTGGTGCAATCACAACATACCGTGTAATCCACGCGATTGAGACTGCTCTAAACAGCCTGATTACTTGGAACACACAACGTAAAAAATTCAAGATGCTGAACGCTTTAAGCACTCAAAACCTAGAAGATATTGGGTTAACGCGCGCAGACCTTAACACTTACAAACTGATGTAAATTAACCATCAATTACGCAAACAACATGGTCGATGCGACCTTACTTAGGATAAGTAAAATGACTACTATCAACACAACAAAAATCCCACCATTTGGTGCAATCACAACATACCGCGTTATCCATATGATTGAAGGCCTAGCTAATAGCTTTTCTTCTTGGAACTCTAACCGGAAAACCTACAATGAGCTAAACGCACTTACCGCCCGTGAATTAAACGATATTGGTATCTCACGTGCTGAAATTGAAAGCTTCAACTCTGGTTTCTTCCGCATCTAAAAGTAATTATTTAACACTTATAAGCCGTCCTATAGGGGCGGCTTATTTGTTTTGTGCTTCTTCAATTTTAACGGCAAGACCTGTTACAAGCTCACCAATGGGTTCCGTCAAGTAATCTGGTGCCATTGCAACCGATAAAAACTTGAATTGGCTATCATCCAAATCAAAACTGGCAACAATTTCAGTATATTTTTCTGACCCCGTATTATAATAAATCGCTGCTTTGAAAACTGAAAACGACAGATATAATAAAAGCGAAATACGTAAGATTGGCATAATCTTAAAACGTGACTTTCGTGCTTTATGTCCGAGTATCAAACCAAAGCTATCGCGCATAAATGCGCGCTTTGACTGCGGTTTGCTTTTTTCTATTCGCGCAACACGCGATCGAAAATCTTCTGCTTGAACTACTGACATACTAGATACCCTTTTCGCTGTGGATACCCTGAACAGTAAATATTACTAAGGTGTTACGCGCAATCATACAATTATGACATTAATCAGCCAGTATTATGTCAATTCTTCTGTAAAATCAGTGTTGACCATTCACCAATGACAAGACGATCAACCTCTTTAAAGCCATTGCTTTGATAACTTTCAGATACTGCGTCAGCTTGCTCATTCAATATTCCCGATAATATCACATACCCCCAGCTGGAACAGGATATGCCCATATCGGGTGCTAGTTCGATAAGCGGGCCTTTTAAGATATTCGCAAGTATCAGATCATATGGGACTTGCTTGCGCACATCAGGGTGATCGAACCCTGCACAAGTGACTACCTTTATTCGTCCGGTCAGATCATTACATGCCAAGTTGGCCAAAGCTGTATCGGTTGCAACTTCATCAATATCACTGGCAATAATTGGCACTGTCCACAATTTGGCAGCACCCATTGCCAAAACAGCAGTACCGCAGCCAATATCTGCCACTGATTTAGGTACGAACCCATTATTCGCAATCGTATCAAGTGCCGTCAGGCACCCTTGCGTCGTACCATGATGCCCTGTCCCAAACGCCATCGCTGCCTCTATTAACAAAGGCACACAATCAGCTGGCACTTTATCTGCATCATGACTTCCATATAGAAAAAACCGGCCTGCACGTATTGGGGCCAATTCACGCCTTACCTCGGCAACCCAATCTTTGTCAGGAACTTTAGAAACAACGAATGGCTTTGCATCCGTACTTGTCGCGATAAGTGTTAGGGCAATATCATCTGGTTGTTCCAGAAAATACCCACCAACTTCAAACAACCCAGAACCATCTTCAATTTCAAAAACACCAACGCCATAGGGTTCAGGGTTCATATTTTCAAGCATCATCGCCATTGTTTCTGCGGCGTTTTTATCTGCAAGCGTTGTTAAAGCTGTATAAGTAGGCATTGGCATCCTCAAAGATTACTTTCTTGCGCGGATAGGCCAGTGGTCTGCTTAGGTCAAGCGTTCAAACCTATTGGGCAGCTCACACCTGTACCACCCAGACCACAATACCCTGACGGGTTCTTTGCAAGATACTGTTGGTGATAATCCTCGGCGTAGTAAAATTCTGGGGCGTGTAGTACCTCTGTTGTGATCGTTCCAAACCCCTTGTCTGAAAGTTGCGGCTGAAATCCTGCCAAACTTTCTGTGGCACCATTTTTTTGCGCATCCGAATACGTATAAATCCCAGACCTATATTGCGTTCCCCGATCATTGCCTTGGCGCATCCCTTGGGTTGGATTATGATTTTCCCAAAATACTTTTAATAAATCTTCATATGTTACGATAGCAGGATCATACGTTATCAAAACAACTTCGTTATGGCCCGTTCCACCAGAACATACTTCTTTGTATGTTGGGTTGGGGGTAACACCCGCTGCATACCCAACTGCAGTCATCCAAACACCTTCCAGTCCCCAGAACATCCGTTCAACACCCCAAAAGCATCCCATACCGAACATCGCCATCTCATAGCCATCGGGTGCTTTCGCTTTTAGTGGGCGGCCATTTAGGAAATGGGTTTCGGCTGTTGGGATAGCCGTATCGCGGCCTTCCAAAGCTTGTGATTCAGTGGAGCTTTTAAAAAACATGGGGTCACCTTCAATACATTTACATAAAGTTTAGCGCAATCAGGCTTTGTGTCCAGTCTTTGCAATATCCCTCGCTTCAACGTTACCAATAAAACGCCAGCCAACAATAACAGACGTGATGCCTGCGATCATCCAGGCAAGCCCTTGACCATAGACAACCCCAGGGGCAGAAAAGTATCCACCCAATAAGATGCAGAGCGGCCACATTAACAATCCGTCCTTCAACCAGTTAAAACCAGTTGAATAAATCGGCCTGCCTAAATTGTTAAACGATGCGTTTGAAACATATAATGCACCTGCAAACACAAACCCGCCTGCAGAAACATAAGTAAACGCTTTCACAACCGAAGCGGCCTCTTCCCCTAACCCGAAAAGGGCAATCACAGGGTTGGTAGTCACGACAAGAATTGCCCACGCAACAAAGACATACCCCGTAGAAAACAACAACGCATCGCGGTACGCACTACGGATGCGATCAAAGTTACCTGCCCCATAGTTCTGCCCGACGATACCGCCCAAAGCACCGGAAAGTGAAAAGATACCCCCAAAGGCCAACACAATAAGACGGCCCAGAACCGCCCAACCTGCAACGGCGCTTTCACCATGCTCTGATAAAATGCGCGTGACTAAGTAATTACCAAAAGGCGATGAAAGCTGTGTCATCAATGCAGGAATGGCGATAATAAAAAACGGCCCGCCCCAATGTTTTATCAGTAAAATTCGCACCGGCGCTAACAAGCTATGCGATTTGATAACAAAGTACAGGCCCAGACCCGCCGAAATGCACCGCGAAATCACGATGCCTAAAGCGGCCCCGTCAATCCCAAGCCCCAGTGTTAGGATCAGGATCGGGTCAATAATCATCACAATAACACCGACCGAAAGCGTTACATACATCGCGCGCTTCGCATCCCCTTCAGCCCGCAA
Source organism: uncultured Paracoccaceae bacterium (assembly GCA_913061275.1). Lineage (GTDB taxonomy): Bacteria > Pseudomonadota > Alphaproteobacteria > Rhodobacterales > Rhodobacteraceae > Amylibacter. The sequence continues at coordinate 37,984 of CAJXSR010000008.1, forward strand.
AATAGACGAAGCGATCATACCAGTCACGATCATGGGCAAGGAAGGCACTGCAATCAACAAAAACTGGCTGGCAATATCCAGCACAGCACCTTGCGCCCCGGCCACGATTAATAGATCGCGCCTAAACCACACAATCAGCACAGCCGTAATCGTTTGAATACCAACCCCGATCATCAAAGAGGTTGTGGCCTGTTCACGCGCAGCCCCCCGATTGCCCTGCCCCAAAGACTTTGAGACCATCGCTGTGCCTGCGATCATAAATCCGATACTGCTAGAAAGCGTAAAAAATTGAATGGTCCAGGCAAAACCCAGTGCCGCCATAAATCTTTCATCGTCAAGAAATGAAACCCAAAATATTGTCGCGGCATCCGCCACAAAAAGAAACGTCAACCCGATCATACCTGTCAGGGTCATCGTCGCTACATGACCCATGGTAGAACCTGTTAAAAAGCGTGCCTGCGGTTGGTTTTCCATCGGTTAATTACGGCCAGAAAATATTGTCTCATTCCCAGCAACTGGGTGTCTGGGAATAAGTAACGCTAGCAATAAAGATATGCAGGCCATTCCCGTTGCCACACCAAAAACGACGGCAGGCGAAACCAACCAGATATAGCCCAACAAGGCAGGCAAAACGACAGCCCCAATATGGTTGATGGTAAAGGCAACCGCCGCTGTAGGGGCAATATCCTTGGGATTGGCAATTTTTTGAAAATAGGTCTTTTGCGCCAAAGCCAATGCGAAAAATAGATGATCCAACACATACAAACCCGCTGCCAACACTACGCCCCAGCCAAAGATATAAATCCCTGTGTAGGCCAAGAAAACGAAAATCAACCCGACATATTCAAACGCCAGCGCATTACGTTCACCATATTTGGAAACCATACTGCCCATCAAAGGTGCAAAAAACATGTTGGCGATGAAGTTGATTAGGAACAAGGCTGTGACCTCATGCACCTCAAAACCAAAACGTTCCACCATCATAAAGGCGGCAAAAACGATAAAAATCTGTCGTCTTGCACCTGCCATGAATTGCAGTGCGTAATACAACCAATAGCGTTTGCGCAAAACCATATGTTTGTGCTGCACAGTCGCACCTGCAAAACGCGGGAAAGCCAGATAACAATATATAGCAATCACAAAAGTAACACCGCCGCCCATCATATATAGCGCATTGTAATCCCAGCCAAGTACCTTCCATGTCAGCATAATGGTCAGGTAAGTTATCAACGATGCACCCGACCCGATCGCAATCAACCAACCCAGTTTTTTGGGGGCTTCAACTTTATCCAACCATTGCAGTTCCAGTGACATTTTGACGGTCTCATAATAATGAAACCCAAGGCTGGACAAAAACGTGGTAATCAACAAACCCGTAAAACTTGGAAACCACGCAGTTACTGCAATAATCCCTGCTAGAAGCATCATGCTGACAACCGCCAACAGCTGTTCATGGATAAATAGCACCACCAGAATAACGCCAACGGCGAAAAAGCCTGGTATTTCCCGCACAGATTGCAACCATCCCAGATCACGCCCATCAAAACCTGCAACCACATGAACAAAATTGTTCAATAATGCTTGCCATGTCGCAAACGCCATCGGCATCGCAAAGGCCATCAAAGCCAGTAAAAAGAAGGGCCTACGCCATATAGGTAAGTGGCCTACATCATGTATGGAAACTGTGTTGGATGTCATGTCGCGACCTAACTGGAATTATTAGATAGGTACAAGTCCAAAGAACAAATTCAATTAACTGAATTTATATGATCTATATCAATGTGCGCTAATACTGATGTGATATTCCATCCATAAAACATTGATGTACGGAGTTCTATTATGGACATAATACCCCTTATCGACTGGTTAGGTGACACCAAAGCATCGGCCCTTGCTGGTCTGATCGTAGGCATTGTTTTTGGAATTGCCGCTCAACGATCTCAATTCTGTCTGCGCGCCGCAACGGTAGAGTTTGCCAGCGGGAAACTAGGTAATCGCATGTCAATCTGGTTGTTAACGTTCTCTACCGCAGTCGTCTGGACACAATTAGCGCAATACACAGGGCTTTTCGACAGCAGTACATCCCGTATGATGGCCGTACCCGGATCTTATTCAGGTGCCATAATCGGTGGGCTTATCTTTGGTATCGGCATGGTGTTAGCACGTGGCTGTTCTGGTAGATTGCTGGTGCTTGCAGCCACAGGAAACTTACGTTCCGTGATCTCTGGGTTGGTGTTTTCAGTTGTCGCCCTAATGTCCTTACAAGGGTGGTTGGCGCCGATACGACGGTCTATTTCAGCCCTTTGGATCACGCCAAACGGCCAGAATATCAATTTGCTTAATTTGCTACACCTCCCAGACGGTAGCGGTTTAGCTGTAGGGCTGATAACTGCCGTATTGGCACTTTATCTTGCCTATAAAAACCGTGTTAGTATGCAGGTCTTGTTCATGGCTTCAGGTGTAGGTTTTGCCGTGGCCCTTGGTTGGGTTTTAACCACAGCATTGGCTGCAACCAGTTTCAATCCTGTACAAATTGAAAGCGCATCCTTCACAGGCCCGTCAGCCCGTACACTGATATTTTTCACTTCCCCAAACCCTGTTCTGGACTTTGACATCGGGTTGATTGCGGGCGTCTTTATCGGGGCTTTTCTAGCCGCGCTTATCGCCAAAGAATTACGCTTTCAAGGATTTGAAAGCACAGATAACCTAAAACGCGCCATTGTCGGTGGCGCATTAATGGGGATGGGCGGGATGCTGGCAGGTGGTTGTGCTATTGGCGCAGGTGTAACCGGTGGCTCTATTTTCGCCACGACAGCATGGCTTGCACTTTTTTGTATGTGGATTGGTGCCGTGGTCACTTCATACATCCTTAACCAAAGGCACCCTGCAGCATATCCAGCATAAACAAAAAAAGGCCGCTCTTTATGAACGGCCCTTTAAAATTCTTTTGGAATGTTGAAGATTAGTTCTTCGCGTAATATTCCACAACCAGATTTGGTTCCATCATCACAGGATATGGCACATCTGACAGGCCAGGTGTGCGCACGAATGTTGCAACCTTCTTGTTCTGGTCAACATTGATATATTCTGGCAGGTCGCGTTCTTGTGAAACGGCCGCTTCAAGCACCATGTTGATTTGCTTTGACTTCTCGCGCACTTCGATCACGTCGCCCTCTTTTACACGGTAAGACGGGATATTAACCTTCTTGCCGTTTACTGTAACGTGGCCGTGGTTAACGAACTGGCGTGCAGAAAATACTGTTGGTACAAATTTAGCACGGTACACAACAGCGTCCAAACGACGCTCTAGAAGACCAATAAGGTTTTCACCTGTGTCGCCGTTCACACGAACAGCTTCTGAATAGATACGACGGAATTGTTTTTCGGTCAGGTCGCCGTAGTAGCCTTTAAGCTTTTGCTTGGCGCGCAACTGAATACCGAAGTCAGACAATTTCGCTTTACGACGTTGACCATGAACACCAGGTCCATATTCACGACGATTAACCGGTGATTTTGGGCGACCCCAAATGTTTTCGCCCATGCGGCGATCTAGTTTATATTTGGCAGCTGTACGTTTCGTCACGGCTGGATCCTTTCAAGTTATGAAAGATGCTTTCCTTTCCCTAAGCTTAACCGCTTCGGGCGACAGGCGACCTATTACTAGGGCCACAAACACCAATATGGTCACAGCGAGTAGCTGCGATAGCGGGGGTATAGTGATTATTGGATCAGAGTCAACATATGAACCGCTTAAAAACTAATGCGAAAATTCAAACTGCCAACAACTTGATTTTCTGGTTGAGATGCAAATTCTTTTCCCAACCATGTTACACCGTAAAACGCATCAAATTTAAGGGCCTGATAGACTACACCTGCACGTGCGCGTGGTCGAAATTTCTCAAGCTTTGAAACGCCTGAGTTTGGCAGATAATTACTATCAACAACATATGCTGCATCCGCACCGAGTAAAAACCCAATACCTTTGCTATCATCTGCTTTGGAATGGCTGATCAATTGCCCGCTTACACTGTCGCGCAAAAGGAAATCATTCATCATGGCTTTACCAAAAATGACATCGGCACCTACCCGTAGGAAAGTTTCTGCCCCTGCTTGTGCTTCAACAAAAGGGCGCAATAGGCTTTTTGTTCCATATAGGTTTTTTGAAACCCCGGCATGCACTGTCGGATATATGGCATTTGCAATTTGGTTGTTCAAAACAGTTGCCGAAGGTGCGGCAAAATCCAACTCTTCGTGAATACTTTTCTGCAAAGAACCCAAACCAGTGTTTTCACCAACAAATACAAGTTCACCACCATATGTAACATCGTACCCATTTGTTTCAAAATGCGTAAACAAGCCTAACCCAAGAACACCCACATATTGCCGGTCATTAATCACAGGCGTAGTTAAATTTGCAGGGGCTATTATTTCAGAGCGTACTCTTAGCTGATAACGTTCCCAAGGTTTGGTTGGCAACGCGCGCAGATCACCGCCCCCGAAAGTAAGCGATACATCTAACGATCCCGTTTTCCAACGGTCTTTGCCGTCGCCCAAAAAATCATTGGTCAAAACCGAAGATATTTGAATGGTTTTTTCGCCTGCGGGCTTTGATGCAAGCCAGCTTTGGGCATTCACAAAAGTGGCTGGTGCAAACACGTATAAAAGTACCAGTAAAACAAATGATCGTAACAATATATATCCCCTGACCTATATGTAATACCTGCAATAAGTCCTGAATTAGGCAAGAATAAGGCTGAAAATCAGTCTAAGCAGATAAACTTGAACAACGCGGCGATTTATATGGGAAACCTTATCATCTGTTACGCCATTGTTACTTAGCACGCATATATACAGGCTCGAATCGTATAATTGGCCCTATCCAATTATACAAATTTGAATACATAAAGTGATAGTTAATATGTCCCCAAAGCAACCACGCCCAAATAGAACCTTAGACCGCGATTTAAAAAGCCGCGTCAAGCTAGAGCAAGCAAGCATTGCTACACGCCGCCCCTTTGTGGCACCCAGCATTGCAGGGGCGTTTATATTACTGGCTGGCGTTATCGCCAGTGTTGCGTTTGGCCTAAGTTCCCAAAGCTATATCATAATCGCAGCCACTGCTGTTGGGGCATATATGGCACTAAACATCGGGGCAAATGATGTGGCCAATAATGTAGGCCCAGCAGTTGGGTCAAATGCATTATCCATGGTCGGCGCATTAATTATTGCCGCTGTCTTTGAAAGTGCGGGGGCCCTTCTTGCTGGCGGTGATGTGGTAGGGACTATATCAAAGGGTATCATTGACCCTGCATTTGTGAGTGACCCACAAATATTTGTCTGGGCCATGTTCGCAGCCCTTTTATCTGCAGCCCTATGGGTTAACTTAGCAACTTGGATCGGCGCACCTGTTTCCACCACGCATTCGGTTGTTGGTGGTGTCATGGGTGCTGGTATTGCCGCGGCAGGCTTTGCCGCCGTCAACTGGCCCACAATGGGGAAAATTGCAGCTAGCTGGGTTATTTCGCCCATATTAGGGGGCATAATTGCGGCCCTATTCCTTTGGTTCATCAAGGTAAATGTATCTGATAAACAAGATAAAATAGCAGCCGCACGCCGATGGGTACCCGTTTTGATTGCTATTATGGCTGGGGCATTTTCAACATATTTAGCGGTTAAAGGATTGAAAAAAATAGTAAAAATTGACCTGCAAACTGCATTGCTCATCGGGGCTTTCGCATTTACAATAGCTTACTTCTTCACCCGCCCATTAATTTACCGTCAATCAGTTGGTAAAGAAAATACCAAAGAAACCGTACGCGGCCTGTTCAAAATTCCCCTTATAGTTGCCGCCGCCCTTTTATCATTTGCCCACGGTGCCAATGATGTAGCAAACGCCATTGGGCCATTGGCCGCTATCGTTCACACGGTTGAGGCCGGTGACGTGTTAGCCAAAGTTGCCATTCCTATTTGGGTCATGGTAGTAGGTGCTTTTGGGATCGCATTTGGCCTGATGCTGTATGGCCCAAAATTAATTAGAATGGTCGGTGAGCAAATCACCAAGCTCAACCCGCTTCGGGCGTATTGTGTGGCTCTTTCAGCCGCCATTACTGTAATCGTCGCCTCTTGGCTGGCCCTGCCTGTTAGCTCTACACATATTGCTGTAGGCGCTATCTTTGGTGTTGGCTTCTTTCGAGAGGCCCATTGGCGCGTCACTGCAAAAAACTCAACGGTAGAAAAAACCATCGCCATAGAAACCGCAAAACAATCCCAAGACAAACGCAAACACCGTAAACTTGTGCGTAGATCACACTTTTTAACAATCATAGCGGCATGGGTGATAACAGTCCCATCCGCCGCAATTCTATCTGCCTGCATATTTATGGTCGTTAAATTATTCGCGTCATAACTGCTTATGAAAGCGTGTCGGATAATCCGTCTTGTTGAGACAAAGCATAATCTTCACTATGGACAATAATATTCGGCCCATCGGACAAGATAACACCGTAAGCACCTGGTTGATCCACAAACATAAAGTCATGTTGCTGTGCCAAATTTAACGTGTTCTGATGGCATGTGCTTTTAAAGCTCGTATATGGCACCCCTTGCCATTGGCCTGATATTGTTCGGTGAACATGTCCTGCAAGAACATGAACAGGCATAGGATGCTTGCGGATTAAATCAATAACGTCAGATCCATTTTCCAATTTAATCCGATCCAACATAGGAAGCCCAAGTTCCCCTAAAGGATGGTGCGTACATAAAACAACGGGCTGCTCTTTTGCCTGCTCTAATTGGTCAGAAAGCCACGCCAATCTATCCGCACATAACATCCCAGAATGGTGCTTATCTGGGTAGGGTGGGCCATCTAATGTATCCAAAGTAATCGCGCACCATTCACCAACATCAAAACTTGATTGAACAAAACCACTGGAATCCAAACGGGCCTTCGGGAATACCTGTAAGAAAGCTTCACGACGATCGTGATTACCCATCATAAACGTGATCGGTAAAGGTACATTTACAAGTATGTCTTTTAATAAATTATATTCCCCAACTGTACCGCTATGGGTTAAATCACCCATCAAAACGATACCTTGCGCATCTGAATGATGTGCTAATGCATGTGTTAGAGCCTCTTTAAAACGCGTAACGGGATCAAGACCGATGATTGTGTCACCCTTGATGTGGATATCCGTAAAAATCAGCAGTTTTGCCATTTGAGTTACACCTCAAATTCGATCAACAAATCTTTTGCATCCACTTGAGAACCCGCAGGGGCATGGATGGCTTTGACGACGCCATCATTTTCAGCGGCAATTCCGGTTTCCATTTTCATTGCTTCGATTGTGCACAACAAGTCACCCAGTTTCACTTCTTGACCAATAGCCACCACAACGGATGAAATCACACCTGGCATAGGTGCGCCCACATGTGCCGCATTACCCGCTTCGACCTGCGCCCGTTTTTGCGTGGTCGCGGTAGCTTTGTGATTGCGCACACGCACAGTACGCGGTTGGCCGTTCAGCTCAAAGAAAACCCGTGCTTCACCTGCATCATCGGTTTCACCCACTGCTTGCATTAGAATTTCCAGGGTTTTCCCAGGGTCTATTTCTGCACTAATCTCTTCACCCGATTTCATGCCGTAAAAGAATGCCTTAGTCGGAAGTGCGCGCACTGGCCCGTATTGACGGTGGCGGCCCATGTAATCCAGATAAACTTTTGGGTACATCAAGTACCCATTCAGGTCTTCATCATCAACGCGCAACCCTTCAAGTTCTTTTGAAACTTCGGCCCGTGTCATTTCCAGATCAAGAGGCTCTAAATGCTCACCCGGGCGTGACGTGTCAGGTGCCTTACCTTTCAGAACTTTGGCGACGAATGCATCAGGAAATCCACCCGGAGGTTGCCCCAAATTACCCTTCATCATGTCGATCACACTGTCAGGAAAAGCCACATCTGTATTAGCATCTTCGACTTGTTCACGGGTTAAATCCTGTGTAACCATCATCAACGCCATGTCGCCCACAACCTTTGAACTTGGTGTCACTTTGACAATATCACCGAACATCTGGTTCACATCCGCATAGGTTTTAGCAACCAACGGCCAACGATCCTCTAGCCCCAAGCTACGTGCCTGTGCCTTTAGGTTAGTATACTGCCCGCCGGGCATTTCATGCAAATAAACTTCTGATGCAGGGGCGGCAGTGCCGCTTTCAAAAGCCACATATTGCCCGCGCACGGCTTCCCAATAATCTGATATTTCGCGTATCGCATCAATATCCAACCCTGTATCGCGTTCCGTATTGCGTAAAGCTTCCACAACCGATCCCAGACACGGTTGCGATGTGCCGCCTGAAAATGCATCCATCGCCACATCGACCGCATCAACACCTGCATCTGACGCTGCCAGAATAGTTGCAGCCGCAATGCCCGAAGTATCATGAGTGTGAAAATGGATCGGCAGACCGACCTCTTCTTTAAGTGCTTGTACCAAAACACGCGCCGCCGCAGGCTTCAACAAGCCAGCCATATCTTTTAGACCTAAAACATGCGCACCCGCCGCTTTTAGGTCTTTACCCATGGCCACATAGTATTTCAGGTCATATTTCGCCCGATTAGGATCAAGAATATCGCCAGTATAACAAATTGTACCTTCACATATTTTGCCGTTTTCCACGACCGCATCCATTGCAACACGCATGTTTTCTACCCAGTTCAGGCTATCAAACACACGAAACACATCCACGCCAGTAGTCGCCGCTTGGCGTACAAATTCCTGTACAACATTATCGGGGTAATTCGTGTACCCAACCCCGTTGCTGGCCCGCAGCAACATCTGTGTCATCAGGTTGGGCATTTTGCTACGCAAATCGCGCAAGCGCTGCCACGGACATTCCTGTAAAAAACGGTACGCTACATCAAATGTAGCACCACCCCAACATTCCATACTGAACAGCTGCGGTAGGTTATGCGCATATGCATCCGCCACTTTAATCATATCGTGTGAACGCATTCGTGTGGCCAATAATGATTGATGCCCGTCACGCATTGTAGTGTCGGTAATTAGCAATTTCTTTTGTGCGGCCATCCAATCGGCAACAGCTTGTGGGCCTTTTTCTTCCAACAAATTGCGCGTACCATAGGCAGGTGCATCACACTGATTTACAGGTGCTTTGGGTGCTTTGGCATGAGCATCAGGTTTAGCGCGCCCCTCAACATCAGGATGCCCATTCACTGTTATATCGGCAATATAGGTCAAAATCTTAGTCGCACGATCGCGGCGTGGTTTGAACTTGAACAAATCTTTCGAATTATCAATAAATTTCGTCGTATAGCTGTTATCCAAAAACGTAGGATGCTTCAACAAATTGATAACAAAAGCAATATTGGTGCTAACGCCGCGAATACGGAATTCGCGTAACGCACGATCCATCCGTGCAATAGCAAATTCTGGTGTCGGCCCAGAACAGGTAATTTTCACCAGCAGGCTGTCATAATAACGCGTGATTACCGCCCCTGAATACGCTGTACCCCCATCAAGCCGCACGCCCATACCAGTGGCAGAACGGTAAGCAGTGATGCGACCATAATCGGGGATAAAATTGTTTTGTGGGTCTTCCGTAGTGATCCGCGTTTGCAGAGCGTGACCATTCAAAGTGATGTCGCTTTGCGAAGCTTTGCCTGTGGCCTCTGCCAGCGTTTTGCCTTCTGCAATCAATATCTGCGAACGCACAATATCTATGCCTGTCACCTCTTCTGTCACAGTATGCTCTACTTGCACGCGCGGGTTCACTTCAATGAAGAAAAACTCATCCGTGTCCATATCCATCAAAAACTCGACAGTACCTGCACATTCATATCCCACATGTGCACAAATTTTTCGGCCAAGCGCACAAATCTCGGCACGCTGTTCTTCACTTAGGTAAGGTGCAGGTGCGCGTTCCACAACTTTTTGGTTGCGTCGTTGCACCGAACAATCACGCTCAAACAGATGATAAATCTCGCCGTGGCTGTCCCCCAGAATTTGCACTTCAACGTGACGCGCACGTTGCACCAACCGTTCTAGATAACCTTCACCATTACCAAAGGCCGCTTGCGCTTCACGGCGACCTTCCAATACCAGTTCTTCCAGCTCACCTTCATGCATGATCGGGCGCATCCCACGACCGCCGCCACCCCAAGAGGCTTTCAGCATGAACGGGTAACCAACCTCTTCGGCCATACGGCGCACTTCATTCATATCGTCTGGCAACACTTCTGTGGCAGGTACAACTGGTACACCCGCATCCATCGCCACATGTCGCGCCGATGCTTTGTCACCCAATTTGCGCATAGTGGCGGCTTTCGGCCCGATAAACTTGATCCCTGCCGCATCACATGCATCAACAAACTCAGGATTTTCCGACAACAGGCCGTAGCCCGGATGGATCGCATCCGCACCAGACATTTTGGCAACGCGGATAATTTCATCAATGCTTAAATATGCTGCAACTGGCCCCATACCTTCGCCAATGCGGTAAGCTTCATCTGCCTTAAACCGGTGCAAACCCAGCTTGTCTTCCTCTGCATAAATCGCAACCGTACGCTTACCCATCTCATTCGCTGCCCGCATGATACGGATGGCAATCTCACCACGGTTTGCAATCAGAATTTTTGAAAAATCAGTCATAGAGGCCCCCAAAGGCAAAGGAATCGCAAGTATATAGTGCTTACTATACACCTACGCTATATTTGCCGTTAAAGAATGCGACACCTATCAGGTCAACTCCGAAGTTGTACCTATGCGGACTTTATCGTTAACGCGATTTATGCGGATTTCATCAAACCATCGGCTTTTAGTTGAACAAGCGTTGCATCCAGTGATTTTGTAGCCCGTTCAATCAGTAAATCCACCTCATCTCGCGTCAAAGTCAAAGGGGGTGAGATTATCATGGCATCCCCTACATGGCGGATAATCACGTTATTTGCAAAACAATGCTCACGACAGATCAACCCAACCGTACCTTTATCACTTGCAAAAGCTGCACGATTGGCTTTGTCAGGCGTAAGCTCAATCGCCCCCATCATGCCGACAATACGTGCCTCGCCCACCAACGGATGATTGGCCAACGCGTTCCATTTCTTCTGCAAATACGGGCCAATGTCTTCACGCACATAATCAACGATGCTTTCTTCTTCAAGAATACGCAAATTTTCCAATGCAACGGCACAAGCTACAGGATGGCCCGAATAGGTATACCCGTGATTAAACTCATCCCCGCCGATCACGGCTGCCACTTCATCGCTGACCATAGACCCACCAATAGGCATGTAGCCAGAGCTTAAGCCCTTGGCGATGGTCATAATATCTGCCTTGATGCCAAAGGTTTCACAACCAAACCAGTTGCCAGTGCGCCCGAACCCGCAAATCACCTCATCCGCTATCAATAGGATATTACGTTCTTTGCATATCCGCTGGATTTCAGGCCAATAAGTTGCAGGCGGTACAATCACAGCACCTGCACCCTGCACGGGTTCACCGATAAAGGCCGCAACATTGTCTTCACCAAGACGGTCAATTTCATCTTCCAGTGCACGCGCACATTTCAGCCCGAACTCATCACGCGACATGTCACCCCCTTCGCCATACCAATAAGGTTGCGCGATGTGGGTAATGTCAGGAATTGGCATACCCCCTTGCGCGTGCATCCCTTGCATACCGCCCAAGCTGGCACTGCCAATGCTTGAGCCGTGGTAAGCATTGTGACGGCTGATAATGGTTTTCTTTGATGACTTGCTTTTTAATGCCCAATAATGCCGCACAAGGCGGATGTTTGTATCATTAGCTTCTGAACCAGAACCTGCAAAAAACACAGTGTTAATATGTGCTGGCGCCAATTCCGCCAAGCGCGCAGACAATGCGATTACAGGCGGGTGACTGGTTTGGAAAAACGTATTGTAATACGGCAGTTGTTGCATTTGTGCGCTGGCTACATCTGCCAGTTCTTTGCGGCCATAACCGATGTTCACGCACCAAAGCCCAGCCATTGCATCTAGAATTTCCACGCCTTCACTATCGGTTATAAACGCGCCTTTGGCTTGCGTGATAACCCGCACACCTTTTTCAGCTAACTCACCATTGGCAGTAAACGGATGCATGTGATGGGCTGCATCCAATGCTTGCAACTCTTTTGTCGGTAGATGGTTGTCGATCCGTTTCATGGGCACTCTCTGATTCATTTAGGAATGGATTATGCGACGACTTAATCGGAAAGGAACGCCTTCGTCAATAATTTGATCAAATTATTTAATCAAACAGTCTTTGCACTATTCCAAAGCCCTGTTCGATATCTTCCAGAATAGCTTTTCCGACTGCATCCGCATCACCGGCCATCAACGCCGCGATGGTTTCATCATGGCAATCTGCCAGTTGTGCTGTTCCCCATTTACCAGAAATAACCCGATAAAGCGGGCCGTAACGCAACCATAAAGTCGACACCAACCCATATAACAAATCTGATTGTGCGCAGGCATAAAGCGTAAAATGGAACTGATGATTATACTTCATGTAATCACCCACATTGCCCTGTGTAATAGCCAGATTAACTTTATCGTCAATCGCACGCATTTCATCAATTATGGCCTCGGTCGCCTTGGCTGCTCCAAGTACAGCCAGTTTTGGCTCAATCATGCGGCGCACAAATATTAAATCCGTAAAATCCTGTTGGCTAATTTCTGGCAGACAAACCCTGCGGTTACCTTGAAAGGTCAAAGCCCCATCTGCTGTTAACCGACGTATCGCTTCGCGTACGGGCGTCATGCCCACATCCAGCTCATCGACCAAACCATATATGGTCACAGCCTGCCCAGGAGCAAGTTCACCATAAAGTATCTTCTCACGCAGAGTGCGATAGACCTGCTCATGCACGGGGATTTTCTGGGATAGAGTTGATTTCATTATTTTGCTTAGTATTTTCCGTTTAGTATTTTTTACTTCATTTGATTTGGTTATATGAACAGTCTAGTATCAAGTCGTCTATAACTAAAGACTTGCTTTTTACAAAAAATTTGATCAAATTTGCAAAAACGAGTCGAAACTCAGGGAGAAACTAATGAAACTATCAATAACAACTACGCTTGCTGCACTGCTTACAAGTGCCGTCATGGCTAGCGCAGAAGAAGTGCGCGTCTATAACTGATCAGATTATATCGACGAAGAGCTTCTAACAAAATTTGAAGCCGAAACTGGTATCAAACTAATCTATGACGTATTCGATTCAAACGAAGTTTTGGAAACAAAAATGCTTGCTGGTTCCTCTGGATATGACGTTGTTGTACCATCAGGCACATTCCTTTCACGCCAAATCCAAGCTGGTGCATTCCAGAAATTGGATATGTCCAAACTACCGAATATTAGCAACACATGGGATGATATTGAAGCGCGCACCGATATATATGACCCTGGTAACCTTTACTCAATCAACTACATGTGGGGTACCACGGGTATTGGTTATAATGTCGGCAAAGTAAAAGAAGCTTTGGGTGATGATGCCCCTGCCGATTCTTTGGCATTGGTTTTCGACCCTGCAAATATGGCAAAACTAAAAGAGTGCGGTGTTTACTTTTTAGATGCACCAACCGAAATGATCCCGGCTGCATTAAAATACATCGGCGAAGACCCCGACAGTCACGATATTGACGTCATCAAAAAAGCTGAAGCTGTATTAACAGCAGTCGCGCCATACGTTCAGAAATATCATTCATCGGAATATATCAACGCACTCGCAAATGGCGACATATGCGTGGCATTCGGTTGGTCGGGTGATGTGTTGCAAGCACGTGATCGTGCAGCAGAGGCTGATAACGGTGTTGAAGTAGAATATGCAATTCCATCTGAAGGGGCTTTGATGTGGTTTGACCAAATGGCAATTCCAGCAGATGCGCAAAACTCTGATGGGGCACATAAATTCATCAACTTCATCTTGGATGCACAAAACATGGCAGCAGCTTCAAACTATGTTTATTTTGCCAATGGCAACAAAGCATCCGAGCCATTTTTAGCGGATGATGTAATCGGTGATCCTGCGATTTACCCACCTGCTGATACAGTCAGCAATCTTTACGTGACCACTGCTTATGGCCCGAAAGAGCAACGTGTTGTCACACGGATGTGGACAAAAGTTAAAACAGGTCAATAAAAACTAATATACTCCGCGCAAAGATTTGCGCGGAGCTTTCCCTATAGGCGCAACTTCATGTCAAACGATCCACTTCACCCGTGGGAAGATCCACAAGCAACGCCCCTTATTCGCTTTGAAAACGTCACCAAACGGTTCGGCAGCTTTGTGGCCGTCGACAACCTGACGTTGGATATTTACGAAAAAGAATTTTTTGCCCTTCTTGGTGCATCGGGTTGCGGGAAGACCACCTTAATGCGGATGCTCGCAGGGTTTGAGCAACCAACCGAAGGCCGCATTACGTTAAACGGCGAAGACATTGCGCCGATCCCAGTCAACAAACGTGACATCAATATGATGTTTCAGTCTTACGCGCTATTCCCACACTTAACCGTTGCCGAAAACATCGCCTTTGGTTTGAAACGCTCTGATATGCCCGCCTCTGAAATTACGGGTCGCGTCGATGAGATGCTGAACCTTGTGCAGCTTAGTGCATTCGCCAAACGCAAACCGCACCAAATATCAGGCGGTCAACGCCAACGCGTGGCCTTAGCCCGCTCATTGGCAAAAAACCCCAAGGTACTTTTACTGGATGAACCCCTTGCGGCATTAGATAAAAAGCTACGGCAAGAAACCCAGTTTGAATTGATGGATATTCAAGAAAAGCTTGGCACTACCTTTATGATTGTCACCCACGATCAGGAAGAAGCCATGACTGTAGCATCCCGTGTTGCGGTCATGAACGCTGGCATCATCCGCCAAATCGCTACCCCTGATGCAATTTATGAGCGGCCCAATTCTGCCTATGTCGCAGATTTCATCGGTGAGGTTAATCTGATCGACGGCAAAATCACTAGCTGTACGGAAACCACATGCACCATTGCATGGGATGGCGGCACGATCACAGCCAAACCGCGTAAGAAGCTGGATAAAGGCACCGAAGTACGTTTTGCAATTCGTCCTGAAAAAGTTGCGATTTCCTCGACGAAACCTGATGCAGTGAATTCTGTTCAAGGCAAAGTTCTTGATATCGCCTATTTAGGTAATATTTCTACCTATCACGTTGAAACCGAACATGGCCAGATTATCAAAGCACAACTTGCCAATGCCAAACGTCTGTCACGGCGCAGCTTCACGTGGGAAGACCCCGTGTGGTTGTCATGGACAGACACGGCTGGCATCGTGTTGACGGAATAGCCCATGCGCCGCGCCCTAGTCATATCCATCCCCTACATTTGGTTGATTGCTTTGTTTCTAATCCCTTTTGGGATTGTCCTAAAAATTGCACTGTCAGATCCACAAATTTCAATCCCACCTTACACGCCGCATTTTGATTTAAGTGCAGGATGGGCTGGCATCAAAGATTTCTTTTCCCAGCTCGACTTTGAAAATTTCACATGGCTGACCGAAGATGATTTATACTGGAAAGCCTATCTTTCCAGCCTGCGCATTGCCCTTATCTCAACCATTTTAACGCTACTCGTTGGTTTTCCAATCGCATATGCCATGGCCCAAGCCCCGAAAGAATGGCAACCCACATTGATGATGTTAATCATCTTGCCGTTCTGGACAAGCTTTCTGATACGCGTCTACGCATGGATGGGTATCCTTTCTTCCGAAGGTTTCTTAAACCAGTTTCTATTGTGGACGGGGCTTATCAGTGCACCCTTGCAAATTATAAACACTGACTGGGCAGTGTTTATCGCAATCGTCTACACTTACCTGCCCTTCATGGTGTTGCCGATCTATGCAACACTTGAAAAGCTAGACCCGTCATACACGGAAGCCGCGCAGGATTTGGGCTGCTCACGCGCGCAAGCCTTTTGGTCGGTTACAATCCCGCTATCAAAATCAGGCGTTATTGCTGGGTGTTTCTTGGTGTTTATCCCCGTAGTCGGTGAGTTCGTAATACCGTCCTTACTGGGCGGTTCCAAAACTCTGATGATCGGCAAAGTGCTGTGGGAAGAATTCTTCTCAAACCGTGACTGGCCCGTTGCATCTGCCGTAGCGGTTATCCTGCTTCTGATCCTAATCATCCCTATTGTTCTATTCCAAAAACAACAGGAACGTGCACAAGAGGCCGAAACATGAAGCGCTTTAGCCTATTTAACGCCACATCCCTGACCCTTGGTTTTGCTTTCCTTTACGTGCCGATTTTGATCTTGGTTGTTTACAGCTTCAATTCTTCGCGTCTTGTGACGGTTTGGGCGGGTTTTTCAACCAAATGGTACGGCAAATTATTTAACAACGAACAGTTTTTGGATGCAGCCCTTGTCACATTAAAAGTCGGCATAGCCTCATCGTGCATTGCAACTGTGTTAGGCACCATTGCCGCCCTTGTCATGGTACGCGGCGGTAAGTTCAGGGGCCGCACCCTATTTAGTGGCATGATCTACGCGCCCTTAGTTATGCCTGAAGTCATCACAGGCCTGTCGCTGTTGCTACTATTCATCGCTTTAGGTGTTGATCGTGGCGTCTTCACAATCGTTCTGGCACATGCCACATTTTCAATGTGCTATGTATCGGTCGTTGTATCTTCCCGCCTTGTATCCTTTGACGAAAGTCTAGAAGAAGCTGCCCTAGATCTAGGGTGTACACCGTTTGATGCATTCAAATCCGTCACCTTGCCGATCATCGCCCCCGCCGTCATTTCGGGTTGGCTTTTGGCCTTCACCCTATCGCTTGATGATTTGGTTATTGCCAGCTTTACCACGGGGCCATCTGCCACAACCCTACCCATTAAAATTTACAGTGCCGTGCGACTTGGCGTCAGCCCAGAGATTAACGCGCTGTCTACTTTGTTAATCGGGGCCGTTACCATAGGTGTTATCGTAGCATCTCTGGCCACTAAACGCGCAGCTGTGCATCGTAAACGCCAAGAAGAATTGGCGCGACAAGAAGACTAAGAATACATTATCCGCTTTGTGATACACGCCTCTCTGTGTAAACATATGTCTATGCAAGGTGCATCTTTATATGACTAACCCACGTCGTTTCAAACTTTACGCCATCTATGGCAGTGCATTTGTCATATGTTGTATTGCTCTATTAGCTTATACAAATTTACCCGAATCCATAAAACCATACATTATGAGTGCTGAAGCTGAGAAAGCTAAAAACGATGAATGGATTGAAATCTTGGCAAACTTGGACTTATCATCCAAACGCACCAAATTTATTGAGATTAGTTTTGCTAAACCCAAAGTGACAAAACAAACCCTTAATGCCCTTCCTTTTGAAAAGGGCGATGCTGAATGGCGCTGCCTTACCGAAGCACTGTATTTTGAAGCCAGAGGTGAAAACGTTGTGGGCCAAGTTGCGGTGGCAGAGGTTATCTTAAACCGCAAAGCACATGCCCGTTTCCCAAAATCTGTTTGCGGGGTTATCAACCAAGGGGCAAAACGCAAAACTGGATGCCAGTTTTCCTATAAATGCGATGGGCGTAAAGAGGTGTTCGCAGAGCGGGCCGCATATGAAAGCGTCGGAAAGTTAGCCCAGTTAATGCTAGCAGGCCATGACAACGACCTGACAAAAGGGGCAACTTTCTACCACACCAAATCTGTCAACCCAAGCTGGTCGCGCAAATTAAAGCAAACAGCAATTATCGGTGCGCATCTGTTTTTCAGTTATTAAGTGGTGATCCCAGCAGGACTCGAACCTGCAACCCCCTGCTTAGAAGGCAGGTGCTCTATCCAGTTGAGCTATGGGACCTATAATTAATGTGTCCAGACACCGCGTCTGTTGGTTGCAAAATTTTCGCCATAACCACCATTACGTACATTAGCTTTGCGCTTATGGGGCTCTGATATTGTATATGCAAGCCCTTTGCTTTTTGCGTAATCAATCGCAGCTTCTTTATTATCAAAGCTTAACTTAATTTGTGCGTTCATATCACCCGAACTTGTCCACCCCATTAACGGGTCAACTTCGCGCGCTTCCTCTGGTGCAAATTCCAAAATCCATGTTTTGGTTTTGGCTTGGCCAGATTGCATTGCGTTGCGGGCAGGTTGAAATATACGAGCGAGCATGTGTAACCTCATTAAGACTGATATTATGCTTATCGCTAAAACAATCAAAAGGTGCAAGCCTTGGACTGCTAGGATTTCGTAAAAACGTTTGGTTGCCAATCAAATATATGGAGTGAGGAGTGGGTGGGTATCATATTTGATCGGCAACCAATTTCGTTGTTACCTATTAACCATAATATAGGTTTTTAATACATTGCAACAAAAATATTCGTTTAAGTTGTATAAACCTTATAAACTCAACCATATAGCATTATTTCTCCAAGCCAAATCACCTTGAATTTTTTCATTTCTGCTTCATGTTCAGATGCAAAGGAAACGCGCACATATGACCGAAGCTTCACCACCCCTCTTAAACACACCCGACCGGCACGCCAAAACCAAACTAGAGGGCGGCCAAAAGTTTATATTACATACAGAGTTTGATCCTGCAGGCGACCAACCTACCGCGATCAAAGAACTGGTAGATGCCATAAATGAGGGTGAACGCAACCAAGTGCTGTTAGGTGCCACAGGTACGGGCAAAACCTTTACTATGGCCAAAGTGATCGAAGAAACCCAACGCCCGGCAATTATCCTTGCCCCCAACAAAACTTTAGCAGCACAGCTTTACGCCGAATTCTTAACCTTTTTTCCCGAAAACTCGGTCGAATATTTCGTAAGTTATTATGATTACTATCAACCCGAAGCCTACGTTGCGCGTTCCGACACATATATTGAAAAAGAAAGCCAGATAAATGAACAAATAGACCGCATGCGCCATTCCGCGACGCGCGCCTTACTGGAACGTGATGACGTAATAATTGTCGCCTCGGTTTCTTGCATTTACGGTATCGGTTCGGTTGAAACATACACCGCCATGACCCAAGACCTGATGTCAGGACACGAATACGACCAACGCAAAGTTATTGCGGATCTGGTCACACAACAATACCGCCGTAATGACAGCGCGTTTCAGCGCGGTTCATTTCGTGTGCGCGGCGATACATTAGAAGTATGGCCAGCGCATCTTGATGATCGCGGTTGGCGGTTTTCGTTTTTTGGTGAAGAACTGGAAAGTATTACCGAATTTGACACACTTACAGGTGCTAAAACTGACATGCTGGATAAAGTACGCATCTACGCAAACTCCCACTACGTTACCCCACGCCCAACCATACAACAGGCCATTAAAGGTATCAAAGCAGAACTTGCCCTGCGCCTGAAATATTACAACGACGAAGGTAAATTGCTAGAAGCCCAACGCATTGAACAGCGTACCCAATTCGATCTGGAGATGTTAGAGGCCACAGGCGTTTGCAGCGGGATTGAAAACTATTCACGTTACTTAACAGGCCGCGCCCCAGGTGAGCCACCACCCACATTATTCGAATACATCCCCGACAACGCCATCGTTTTCGCGGATGAGTCGCATGTGTCGGTGCCGCAAATCGGTGGCATGTACAAAGGTGACTTTAAACGTAAATCCACCCTATCTGAACACGGTTTCCGCTTGCCATCCTGCACAGATAACCGCCCTTTAAAGTTTGAAGAATGGGACGCCATGCGCCCTCAATCGGTTTTTGTTTCAGCCACCCCACAAAAATGGGAATTAGAACAGGCAGGCGGCGTGTTTGCCGAACAGATCATCCGCCCAACTGGCTTGTTAGACCCGCCCATTGAAATTCGCCCTGTTACAACACAAGTTGATGACTTGCTGGATGAAATCCGCAAAGTAGCAGGCCAAGGCAATCGTGTGCTTGTTACGACATTGACCAAACGCATGGCCGAAGACCTGACCGAATATTTGCACGAACAGGGCATCCGCGTGCGCTACATGCATTCCGACATCGACACGATAGAGCGCATTGAAATCCTGCGCGACCTACGCTTGGGCGCGTTTGACGTGCTAATCGGCATCAACCTATTGCGCGAAGGTTTGGATATCCCCGAATGTTCGCTTGTGGCAATATTGGATGCAGACAAAGAAGGTTTCTTACGCTCAGAAACCTCCCTCGTTCAAACCATCGGTCGTGCAGCACGTAACGCGGACGGGCGCGTCATCATGTATGCCGACAAAATCACGGGATCAATGGAACGCGCACTGAGTGAAACCAACCGCCGTCGCGAAAAACAACATGCACATAATTTGGAACATGGAATTACCCCGCAAACCATCAAAAAGAACGTCGAAGATGTTCTGGAAGGCGTGTTCAAGGCCGACACCGATCAAAGCCGCGTCACCGCCAAGATCGACAAACAACCGCTGCTTGGCGCAAACCTGCAAACCCATCTGGACGCGTTGCGCAAGGACATGTTTAAAGCCGCCGAAAACCTTGAGTTTGAAGAAGCCGCGCGCCTTAGGGATGAGGTTAAACGTCTGGAAGTGGTCGAACTCACCGTCGCCAATGATCCACTGGCAAGGCAGTATGTCGTAGACGCAGCCGTAGAAGATGCATCAAAACGTAGCGGTCGCAGTACTGGCGGTAAAGGTGGCACGAGGTCGTGGCGTGGGAAGAGTACTAGGAAGTTTTAATGGATGAAGATGAAATAGTAGAAACAGTACTTGATCTTGTAAAAGATGATATTCCTTTGAAAATTTGGGAGCGGTTTTACAAAGACTGCGAAACCTATACGAAAGGTACTACGGTACCTGAAATATCAGGAAATGTGAGTGGCGGTGAATATATTCCTGACAATAAATCCGTGCTAATATACGGCTTGCTGGAAGGTGAAGAATTTGAATTGCCATTAGACCAAGCCGATAATTTTTTGCGCTTCCTTAGAGATTGTAAAGTAAAACGCCAACAAGCGATAAAATCCCATTGGGGGCCTTTCAGAAAACGCTTGAAATTTACCAAAAATAAAGACCAGATTTAAAGCTATTCTCAATTCCTAGAGCAATCCCACCAACAGCTACATTCCGACTACTCACAAAAACGTGACCCCCGCCCACTTGCGCAAACGCCCTCACCACCTCACACTCCCTAGCATCCCATATCATTCTGCAGGAGTAATACCCATGAAACGCCTGACTATGACCGTAGCTGCCCTTATGGCCTTCGCCCTTCCCGTAACTGCACAAGATGCCAAACGCGAAATTATACCTGTTGCGGGCGATGTTTATCTGTTCAAAAACAACTTTCACCGCTCCCTAATCGTGGTGACATCCGAAGGTACCGTTCGGGTTGACCCGATCAATGCGGACGCAGGCGTTTGGCTGAATGACAACCTGAACACCATCACAGACAAACCCGTAACCCATCTGATCTATTCCCACAGCCACGGCGATCACGCCTCTGGTGGTGCTGCCCATCCTGATGCCGAAGTCATCGCCCATGTTGGTGCGCCTGATGAAATCGACGGCGTCGAACCTACGATGCGCGTAGGTGACAGCCACACACTGACCGTTGGCAGCAAAACGATTGAGCTGACCAATCTTGGGTCAGGCCATGATGCGAATATGCTGGCTGTTGTTGTGCGGCCAGAAAATGTGGCCTTTATCGTCGATGTAGCCGCCCCCAAACGTCTGCCCTACAAGAATTTCGGTGGTGCCAATATCGACGATTGGATCGGCCAAATAGCAAAAGCCCAAACATTGGATTTTGAGATTTTCGCACCCGCCCACGGTAATGTCGGAACCAAAGCCGACCTGGATGATGCCATGACATATATGCAGGATCTAAAAGCAGGTGTATTGGCTGGCCTGAAATCAGGAAAATCTACCGACGATATGGTTTCTGAACTGACGCAAGATACCACCTACGCAGATTGGCAACAGTTTGAGGCATGGCGTTCATTGAACATTCAGGGCATGGCTAAGTATCTGCAAACATCAGGTCAGGTTAATTAATCTAACTTTTTTCCTTGATCTTGATCTTAATCAAAGTGCGTAACATTCTATTCAAGGTAGTCTTCTATTAAAGGAGAACAAAATGCTTGACTGGACCGCCCAAAAACAAATTCTTGAAGATCGCTTAAAAGAGCTGGATGAGAATCTACATAAAATTGAAGATGCCTTGGATGAACCGCATTCCAAGGACTTTGAAGATTTTGCAACAGAAACCGAAGACACCGAAGTGATGGAAAGCTTGGGGAATGCTGGGTTGAAAGAGATCGAAATGATCAATGCTGCCCTTCAAAGGATCAAAGACGGCATATACGGTGAATGCCAAAGATGTGGTGATGATATTCTGCCCGAGCGTTTAGACGTGCTACCCTTCACACCACTATGCCGAAACTGCGCTGGAAAGGTATGAACCCACATGTCCTTTGAAAACTTAAAAGCATCAATATATCTGCTGTTGGAAGAAATGACAGAACAGCCCGAAGACATGCACCAGCTGCAAGAACAGTTGCGTGAAAAAATCGCCGAGTTTCGCGCTTTGGGCCTACCTGTTCCTGACGATTTCATTCAGGCAGAACGTGATCTGCGCGATGATTTGAATACACCTAAAACGCAGCAACAACCTCATACATAACAGGCTCAAAGCTTTTGCACAGCTCGTTGATTGCGCGGTTACGCCTGCGCATCTCGTCTGTGCGTAACATGGCCTGAAAATCTTTGCGATCTTGCCATTGTGAATAATTTGCAATCCTTGTTTGCGCATCATTCACATGCAGGCCCGCTGCAATAAACCCCGGTTGCTTGCTTATCACATCACGATATGCATCCGTCAGAGCATCCAACAAATCTTGGCACGTCCCAGGTGTCACCTCAAAGGTGGTTAAAACAGTTTGTGATGAAGTATCCGTTACAATATGGGGCATTGGCTTCTCCTATACGCTTTAGCATAGCAGCCAATAACCAATCCCCATAGTACTTTACCGCAAAACATGTACCGCGCATGTAGCATGGCGCACCACGCGCGCAGCAGTTGAACCCAAAAAGTAATCCTGATAATTAGGTCGATGTGATGAGATTATAATGCAATCGGTTTCATTCTCATTTGCATATTCCAAAATACTGTTGGCTGAATGGCCAGAAATCACCTTGATATTTGTATTCTTGTGCCCATCGGCATCTTCTTGCAAATTAATTTTGGCATCCACAACATTTTTTGTCATTTGCCCATCAGGCAAGAATTGCGTCACATACGCTGGCACCGCTTCTAAAACAGTTAACAGCGTGATTTTACCGCCCTCGTCACGCAACATTTCAGCTAATTCAATAGCCTTAGCCACGCTTCGCCCATGATCCGGGGCAATCGGAATTAAAATATTACTATACATAACAACCTCCTTTATGGTTCTTAGTATAGTGGTTTCTGGTGGTGTCGCTTTGATCTAAATCATATCACGCAAAATATTAGTCAAAAAAACTGGGCCCAATCAGGCCCAGCCAATGCGTTCATATAACCGCTTATATTTTAGGTGGGATCATCACATCGCACAGTCACATTCATCTTACCCTTCACAGGCTTTGACCATGTCAATTCAAACTCCGTCCCGCCTGTTCCTTGAGCAATTTTTGCATAAGGTTGCTCGAACACACCTGCATTCGATGCGTCTTGCATTATCCCTTCAGGAATAGCGGCAGTTACTGTGCGTGTTCTACCTCCGAACGGTAAAAATTCTGACACATCTCTTAACCACGACGTGTTCGTTCCAGAACGCGAAACAGTTACCGTTACGGGGTTTTGCATACGAGCGGTCACACCATTATACATATTGCCTGTAACCGTTATATTGCGTGCTTTACTATGGTTAAGCACAGCATGCGTTGTGTCTGCTATTTCAACACGTTCCAGATCTGGGCCAGTGATTGCCTTGAATACGTTATCCGTAACCGTAAACCCATTCAAAAATTGACCAGTCCCAAACGGCTTCACATGTATCCACCTGAACCAGCTGGCTGAACTGGATGACATGAAAATATTACCCGTAATAATCAACCCACCAAAAGAAAACCCACTTATCAAATCTGGTGTCGCATCATGCTCATTGGTCCACTCAATGTAGCAATTATCAACATAATTCCCAACGCATGTTGTCTTGCAATTCGCAGTGGTAAAGATGATCCCCGCAGTACGTTCACCCGTCCCAGAAACATCGCCCTGAAAGAAATGGTTTCCAGAGACAATATTACCTGTACCGCCAAAGACGCCAAAATGTTTATACCTGACAGCCCTGTTATTGCGAACTTTCACATCGTTTTCATTACTGTTAAACGCAATCGATATTCTGTCGTTTACATCCAATGCCTGCTCGCCAGATAAAAACTGACACCTGTCAATCATCATACCAGAACACCCGCTACCAATGGATGTTATACAACGGTTTTTATTTGACGTAAAAAAGCAATCACGGAAGTGATAAATCAGGCCACTTGGCGAAATCATAACCCCACTGGCATTGTTACTTCCGTTGAAATCCAGATCTTCAAAAGACAGCCGTTTAACATTCGTAAAGCCGCTGAAATCCAGCAAATACTTAAATCTGGTAAACGTATATGTTTGGCTGGATGACGCACCCCATAAAGGGCTGCTTAAAGTTACTGTCTGGTTTGATACATCAATAGCTTTTACAAAAACCTCTGTACCAACGCCAAAGCCCTCAACCAATGACACCACCGCGATAGAGGCAATATTGGAAACATTGGTAAGCTTGGTGGCATTATTGGTGCTGTAACTTGCAGATGATGTCACAACATCATTATTCCAGTTCGAATTTGACTGCGCCGTAAACTGCCCGTTACGAATAACCCTGCGGGAAGAAAACGTGTTTTTATTGCCAACAGCTGCATGAATATCAACAGGCCCACTTAACCCGATATTATACCCACATAAATCCAGTGACTCGTGATCGGTAAAGTTAAACAACGCTTGAAAAGCTTTTTTGAACGCAACAGTTTCATCCCCGAACGCATCCAAATAAGTTCCATAATTATAATTCTGCGTCACTTGCAATATTGCACTATCTGGCATCACTAAAGTGCCTTGAAACCGAATGCGCGATACAAAAGTTACCGTTTGCCCTAGGAAAAAACTGCCTTCAGAGACCAGAATATCACGCCCATTCGCAGCGGCGTCAGCGGCTTCAAAAGCGGCCGTATCATCCGTTATACCATCGCCAACCGCACCGAAATCTTTAACATCTACTATATCAAGCATGTCGCCTCGAAATACAGATGTCACATCTTCAATAACAATGTCTTCAACACGGATAACACCCCCAGTATTTCCCGTTAAATCCAATCCGAAATGACCAAAACTAGCGTTGCGCTCCCAGATCATATCCACACCGGTTCGCGCCCCAGAGCCGATAATTGCCGACACCTCAACAATTTCGCCATAAGCCGTCAATGGCTCGCTATTACCTGCTTCAACAATACCTGCAATATGTGCGCCACTCGCGCCGCCGGCCCAAGCCGCAATGCGCACCGAAGGCAAAGCGCCCGAAATTGCTTTTACGCGCACACGCACGCGCAAATAACATCCGGTTAAAACGGGTGTTTCTATCATCGACCGCAACTTTTGCGTAGCATCAGTCTTTATCAGCTCTAGACACGTACCAAAATCCGCATCCGCTGCAATTAAACTGGCATTTGCTGCCCCATCATATGCAGGGTCACCGGCTAATCCGTCAGCACTTGACCAAACATCCAAACCATCTCCAAACGCAGGCGGCATCAAAATGATGCCATCAGTAATAACTTTGTTCATTATAAATCCTTTTCACACACCCAATTGGGTTCAAAACCGTAAAAAGAAATATCAATAGAAAATTAACAGTGACTTATAGTAGCGTACGGTTTGTAACAATCACACTCTTAGCCGTGCCCATAAATCTTGGCTTCAAGAATGATTTAAATTGCGACTTGACCGGCTCGCACACTATTGGCACCTATGTTAAATGACGTTCACAATTTTGAACACCTAACAAGGTATTCGCCATGAAAAACCACTCCAAACTGTCATATCAGGGCCAACGCATAAAACTCAAAGCAACTGATGTATCCGCCCTACTCATAAAAGTCCTCCAAAGATCGGGATGTCCTACATCAACAGCGCAATCAGTTGCAGAACATCTGGTCGACACCAGTCTGTGCGGTATTGAAAGCCATGGAATTGGCGTATAATCAAGGAATTGAATTAACCCAAAAAAGTGGAATATCTGCATTGGCTATTCGCAATGTTGGGCATACTGGCCGGCATGGAGCATACGCAGATTACGCCGCTAATCGAGGTTTCTTAACGATATGCATCGGAGGCGGCAATCGAAAGATATGGCGCCAAGTAGCCCCACATGGTGGCGCAAAAGCAATGCTACCTACAAACCCTTGGTGCATCGGAATTCCTGGCGGGCTACAGGGGCCTGTCATACTTGACTTTGCAACATCTAAAATTGCTGGCGGTTGGATTTACGCCGCCCAATCTGCAGGCGCACAACTGCCCACAGACTGTGTAATTGACAAACAAGGCCGACCAACAACTGATCCAAAAGATTACTTTGCAGGGGGTGCCATACTACCAGCGGGCGGGCACAAAGGATACGGATTGGCCCTTATTGGCGAACTTATTGGTGAGGCTATGTTGGGACCTGCAACCACCGAGTGCAGTTGGCTTCTCATAACTTTAGCCACCCAACAATTTCGCGAAGCAGGCGCATTACAAACAGCTGCAGAAGAGATACTATTAGAATTACGTGACTGCCCACCAGCGGCAGGGTTCGATCATGTTGAAATTCCAGGGGAACGCGAACGTAAACACAAAGATGCATCAAATGGCGTCATTAGGATTCCAGAAGAAACATGGAATGAAATTTTAGCGTTAGCAGCCGAGTTTCGCATACCATAATAATAAGTCTATACACATCGCCTGACAGACCCTCTTGACTGTCAGGCGCATTCATTGGAAACTGCGCCCAAGGGGACACGCGAACACCCCGTGAGGCGACAGCCCAAGTTTCGCATCCATGAACCTCTACCAAAGGAAGGATGCGCTATGCCTGCACCCAACGAAATTACACCCCAACAACTTTCCCGTCTGATCGGCACACCTGAATGCCCTATATTAATCGACGTTTGTACCAATGAGGACTTCAATCAAGACCCACGCTTAATACCCAGCGCACGCCGTTATCCATTTGATAAGATAACTGATCTAGTGCCCGAGCTTTTGGGTAAAAAAGTAATCATCATATGTCACAAAGGTCTAAAACTTAGCCAAGGGGCCGCCGCATTATTGCGTCATCACAATATAGATTGCGAGTTCGCCCAAGGCGGTATTGTCGCTTGGCGCAAAGCCAATTTACCTATGGTTCCTACTGCAAAAGTCCCGATGCAACCAGATGGCACTACCCTATGGGTCACGCGCCATCGCCCCAAAATTGATCGCATCGCTTGCCCTTGGTTGATCCGCCGCTTTGTTGATCCGCATGCCAAGTTTCTGTTTGTAGCGCCCTCCGAGGTTCTGAATGTAGCAGAAAAATTCAATGCAACACCGTTTGATGTCGAAGATTGTTTTTGGACACACCGCAAAGATCAATGCACCTTTGACACCATGATTGCAGAGTTTGAATTGGACAGTGCACCACTTCAAAACCTTGCCACCATAGTGCGTGGGGCAGATACAGACAGGCACGATTTGGCACCTGAAGCCGCAGGGCTTATGGCCGTATCGCTTGGCCTGTCGCGCATGTACCGCGACGATCTTGTACAGCTAGAAGCGGGCATGGGCATTTATGATGCATTCTTTCGCTGGGCGCGCGATGCAACCGATGAAAGCCACAACTGGCCAGCTTCAAGCACAAAAAGGTAACCACCCCATGTCAAAGCAAAACCCTGGCTTGCAAGAGGCTTTTCTTGTTTGGGCCAAGATAGGCATTCTGTCATTTGGTGGCCCTGCCGCGCAAATTGCGATGATGTACAAAGAGGTTGTCGATAATAAAAAATGGCTAACCGAAAAACAATTTCTAAATGCCCTTAGCTTTTGCATGTTGCTACCGGGGCCAGAGGCAATGCAGCTTGCCACCTACGCAGGCTGGCGTATTAACGGCACAATAGGCGGGCTAATCGCGGGCCTATTGTTCGTAATTCCAGGTGCCATTGTCATTCTGGCCTTGGCAACAATCTATGCCTTCTTTGGTACCGTCCCCATCGTAGAAGCC
Organism: uncultured Paracoccaceae bacterium; assembly: GCA_913061275.1. Taxonomy (GTDB): domain Bacteria; phylum Pseudomonadota; class Alphaproteobacteria; order Rhodobacterales; family Rhodobacteraceae; genus Amylibacter. Next base: position 66,254 of record CAJXSR010000008.1, read on the forward strand.
TTATTTTTAGGCGTTAAAGCCACTGTAGTCGTGATTGTAATTGAAGCGTTACTGCGGGTTTCCAAAAAAGCCCTTAACCGCACCGATCACTGGGTTATTGCAGGCCTTGCCTTTGTAGGCATCTTTTTCTTCAACATCCCTTACCCGTTGATCGTTCTGATCGCCGCCCTTTACGGTCTGATGTTCAACGATACATCCACCGAACCGGAAGGGGCCATCACCTACAGACAACCCATATCGAAAACTTTGAAAACCATCACCCTGTGGTTGGCGATCTGGTGGATACCCATCCTTTTACTCGATTTATTCTCTCAAACCGAGATATTAAAGGAAATCGCATATTTCTTTTCCAAACTCGCTGTCGTGACCTTTGGTGGTGCCTATGCCGTACTGGCTTACATGGGCCAAGATGTAGTTTCGATCAAAGGTTGGCTGACTGCGGGCCAAATGATGGATGGCTTGGGATTAGCAGAAACAACCCCCGGCCCCCTTATCCTTGTAACAGAATTTGTCGGCTTCCTAGCAGGGTTCGCCAGCGGTGGTTTGTGGCTGGGCGTAATTGCCGCCATCGTCACACTTTGGGTCACGTTCACCCCTTGTTTCTTATGGATATTTGCAGGTGCCCCCTACATCGACTGGATCGGCACACAACCCCGCCTGCGAGGGGCGTTAAGCGCCATCACAGCCGCAGTTGTCGGTGTCATCTTAAACCTGTCAATCTGGTTTGCCTTGCATGTGTTTTTTGACACTGTAACCCGATCAAATCATGGGCCACTCACTCTGTGGGCACCAGAATTCACAACCCTAAATCCGATTGTCGCCTTATTAGCCTTCTTATCAGGCTACCTTCTGCTAAAACGACATTGGAACGTGGTTACTGTGCTTTGCGTTTCAGCGGTTTTATCGCTTGGAATTGGGGCGATTTAGCCTTTGTTAAGTGTCGTGATACGAAATGTGTTTTATCTATTAAACACAATGTCCCAGTTGGGACGCATAGCTAAAGTGTTGAAATTAAACAATTATGTCAAAAAACATACCCCCATATCGTTACTTGGCTTCATACAAACGGTAGGGATCAAAGCCCTGTTTACCAAATCACACCCACAGGTTAAAATCAGCCATGCCAGATAAACCGTCCCCGATTAACCCTACAGATAATGACGCCCGAAACTTGTCAGTTTCTTTGATCGCAAAGGCCCGTTTTTGCGCTCTTGCGGTTCTTGATCCAAACACTAATCACCCGCATGTCACCCGAATTGTACTTGGCACTGATCCAAGCGGAAAAGTGCTATCCCTAATTTCCGATTTAGCACTCCACACCTCAGCCCTACATCAGAACCCAAACTGTTCTTTGTTAATAGGAGAGCCTAAAACCACAGGTGATCCGTTAATACATCCGCGCATAACACTGCAATGCAACGCACGGTTTTTACCGCGTACCCACCCTGATTACATAGCGACACGCGCACATTATCTTGCCCAACACCCCAAAGCCAAACTGTATATTGATTTTGCCGATTTCAATTTTGTTTTATTCACCATCCAATCCGCCAACTTGAATGGCGGCTTTGGCAAGGCATATAATTTAACGGCACAAGATTGCTCACCGAAGGTTTAACCCAATTCCCCTGCCAACCCACTTTCAATTAACGCAATCGTTTCAGGAACGCCGTAAAGCGCTATAAATCCACCAAAACGCGGCCCTTGCGATGCCCCTAATAAAACTTCGTAAATTGCCTGAAACCAATCACGCAAATTATCAAAGCCGTGGTTTTTACCAACCGCAAACACCAAAGCTTGCAAATCATCAGGCGAAGACAGCGTGTAATTGCTTAGGTCAGCTTCTTTGCCCATATCCGCATTTTTCTTCTCAATCATCGCTTTAGCCGTATTCACATCACGCAATCCTGCCGCCAAGTCACCCAAAGCCGCCCGTTCTAGTTCATTGGGTGCGCGATACGCCTTCGTAGGTTTCACAAAATCATGATAATATCGCACCGCAAAACCAGCGGCTGCATCAAGTTGCGGATTGTTTTCAGGTGACGCATCGGGTGCATATTTATGAATTGACCCCCACATTGCTTCTTTGGTTTCAGCACTTGAAACTGATGCCACATTCAACAACATTGCAAACGGCACAACCATATCGGACACGGGCACATCAGCCCCGTGAATATGAAAAACAGGATTATTCAAACGCTGTGCAGTATCTTGGGTTTCATAAGCCCGCAACTGTTGGTGATACTCATCCACCGCTTTCGGGATCACATCGAAATGCAGCCGTTTCGCGGTACGCGGTTTTTGATACATGAAATAAGACAGACTTTCGGCAGACGCATAAGTCAGCCATTCATCAATAGAAATTCCATTACCCTTAGATTTCGAAATTTTCTCACCGTTTTCATCCAGAAACATCTCATACACATAATGCTCAGGTGCCGGCACACCCAGAATACGGCAAATTTTATCGTAGATATGTGTATTGGTGGAATGGTCTTTGCCATACATCTCAAAATCCACACCCAAAGCGGCCCAACGCGCACCAAAATCAGGCTTCCATTGCAACTTGACCTTACCACCAGTCACCGACGTTGTGATTTCCGTACCATCTTCATCATCAAAAGTGATCGTACCGTCAGCCGCATTCACTTCTTTCATTGGCACATAAAGCACCCGCCCCGTTGTAGGTGAGATCGGTAGAAACAGGCTATAAGTCTGCTGCCGTTCTTCACGCAAAGATGCCAACATAACTTCCATGATCGCGTCGTATTTTTCAACGCAACGCAACAACACTTCGTCAAATGCCCCAGAACGGTAAAACTCAGTAGAGCTGTAAAAGTCATATTCAAACCCGAACGTATCCAAAAACCGCAACAGCATCGCATTGTTATGCGCACCAAAGCTATCATATTTTTCAAACGGATCAGGTACATCCGTCAGTGGCCGCTGCAGATATTTATCCAAAGCACGCGGGTTCGGCACATTACCAGGCACTTTGCGCATTCCATCCAAATCATCCGAGAAACAAATCAGTTTCGTTGGAATATCCGAGATCACTTCAAAAGCTCGGCGGATCATCGTCGTGCGCGCAACCTCACCAAAGGTGCCAATATGCGGCAAACCTGACGGCCCGTAACCAGTTTCAAACAGCACATAGCCCTTTTCAGGCGCGCCCTTCTTGAACCGCTTCAACAGCTTGCGTGCCTCTTCAAAAGGCCAAGCTTTGGATTTCATCGCAAGTTCGCGCAGTTCAGACATCATATGTTCCATCAGGTTAATTCAGCACCTTCCCTATTGCCCCAAACGTGCAGGGTCAATATTGTGAAGCTTAAATTACGTAAGAGAGTCGAGTAGATGACACATACAGACACACCATGGAGCCCCGAAGACGCACTTGTTGCTATGATGGTTGCCACATCTGTTTCTGACGAGGCGATGAAAACCCTAGAGCTTCTAACAATAGAACGTATTATCAACAACCTGCCTGTTTTTGCTAATTACGACATAGATCGCATCAAAACTATCTCACAAACCGTATTCGATCTGTTCGAAGAAGAAGACGGTCTAGACGCCCTATTTGGCCTTGTCCGTGGCACCCTACCCGAAAAACTATTTGAAACTGCCTATGCGCTTTGCTGTGACATCGCTGCATCCGACGGGAGATTGCGGGACGAAGAGTTGCGGTTTTTGCAAGAAACCCGCTATGAGTTAAGCCTTGGCCGACTGCAGACCGCTGCGATTGAACGCGGTGCCCGCGCGCGACACATGACGCTTTAGGTTAAATTGTGCACATTACAATTCGCCGTGCCCATCCCAATGAGGTTGATGCTTTAACAAAACTTACCATGCGTTCGAAGCAATCGAACGGGTATGACGATACCTTCATGGCTGCTTGCCGCGAAGAACTAACCGTCACCACAAAATTACTGTCTGAAAATGAATATTGGGTAGCAGACGCAGGGCAACTTTGTGGCTGTGCCTGCCTAAGTGAAACCGATCATAATACAGGCGAAGTACATGCCTTCTTTGTTGACCCAGATTGCAAGCGTCAGGGTATCGGCAAGTTGTTATGGCAAAAACTGTTGGAAAGAGCCAAGGTAAAAGGTCTATTATCCCTTCACCTTGACGCCGATCCAGCAGCAGTTCCATTTTATGAAGCACAAGGCTTTGAAGTAACCCGCGAAGTACCATCAGGCTCTATCACAGGCCGATACCTGCCACATATGGAATTGATCCTTACAGAACGAAGTGAATATTCGTAAACTCACCTCGTAACTTGCGCACCTCTTCCGCCACGCTTGCAGGATCATTTGACCGCAACGCTCGCGCAACAAGCCCAGCTATTTCACCCACGCGATCAGCAGTTACACCCCAGCGCACCAGTTCAGGTGTACCAAAGCGCAACCCGTTCATATCACCTTCAACTGGGTCAATCGGCAGGCCTATACCACAAGCCAAAAATCCCGCTTTGCGCAGTTTTTTAGACGCCGCTTGACCACCGCCAAAACCTGCCGCTTCCATTGCAAACTGATGTGACTGTGTAAAGCCATGCGCCTTGGCGAACACTGGTAAGCCTTCCGCGTCTAATGCCACAGCAAACGCCTGCGCCACAGCAATCATCTCAGCCGCATAGGCTACGCCATATTCCCGCCAATCCAACATCCCGATCGCCAGTGCCGCTGATTTTGCCGCGTCAAAGTTCGCCGTCATGCCCGGAAACGCAATCGCATCCAAACGTTCAGCAATATCGGCATCATTCGTGACGATAATCCCACCCGCAGGGCCGCCAAGGCTTTTATATGTGCTCATCGTCATGAAATGTGCGCCTTCATTCAGCGGATTTTTCCAAGCGCGCCCTGCAATAATCCCGCATTGATGGGCGGCATCAAACATCACCTTGGCCCCCACCTCTTCTGCAATCGCACGCACTTCACGCACAGGATGCTCGAACAAATTCAAACTGCTACCAATGGTGATAAGTTTTGGACGAACCTTTTGTGCCAGCACGCGAAGTGCTTCCACGTCCACCGTATAACCATCCGCATTCACAGGTGCATAAACCGTTTTCAACCCATAAAGCCCTGCACAACCCGCCACATGATGTGTCACATGCCCACCAACTGATGCAGGTGGTGCAATAATCGTATCACCCGGCTTACAAGTCGCCATAAAGCCGTAAAGATTGGCTATCGCACCCGATGGCACGCGAATTTCTGCGAACTGCGCATCAAAAACTTCAGCGCATAGTTCAGCCGCAATCACCTCGATTTCCTCAATCGCTTCTAACCCCATCTCATATTTGTCGCCTGGATAACCAAGTGACGGGCGCGAGCCTATCCCACTTGCCAACAAAGCTTCAGCCTTAGGGTTCATCACATTGGTTGCAGGGTTTAAATTGAAACATTCAACCTCATGGATTTCACGGTTCTTCTGCGCCAATCCATCAATCACTGCCACAATATCCGCCGAAGATTGCTTGGCAGTGCGCCCTGCAATGGATTGCACAAGTGTTTCACAATGGGCAGGAACCCAAGTTCTGGATGTAAGGGACATTTTCAACTCCTATTTTCAAGCCTGTTTTGCCACTTACATCTTGCCTGTGCAAACCAGATTTGCTAAATATTGGCGTAGAAAAACTAGGCCTAATATCATGTCAATATCCCCACCGCGCCCCAAAGGCCCACCACTTAACGCCCTTCGCGCATTTGAGGCGGCTGCCAGATTGGGTGGTTTTACACCCGCCGCAGATGAATTATGCGTCACACCGGGGGCTATATCGCAACATATAAAATCACTAGAAGATTGGGCAGGAAGTCCCCTATTTGTGCGCCGCTCACAAGGGGTATCACTGACTGAACTTGGCGAAAGCGTTGCCGCAGAATTCTCCACAGCCTTTGATGCAATGGGCAATGCAGTGCGCGCCTTGCGCACACGCGCGGCACAATCCAGCATCAATATTGCAGCCCTACCCAGCGTGGCGCAGCTCTGGCTATCCCCGCGACTTCCCGCAATACGTCACAGCTTAACAGACCATAAAATTTCAATCACAGCATTAGAAAACCAACCAAACCTAACGCGCGAAATGTTCGATATAAGTTTGTTTCTGGCGAACCCTGAGAATCACAATACAGGGGCAGTAATCAGGCATGATATTATTTACCCCGTCTGTTCCCCAGAAATTGCCCGCCGCCTAAAAACACCGAGTGATCTACAAAATGAAACTTGGCTGTACGATGCACTTTGGGCTGATGATTGGAAATTATGGATAAATCAGGCAGCACTCAATCAGATTAAACCTCAAAATGGCCCCAGTTTTTCACTTTATAGTATCGCCATCGAAGAAGCCAAAAATGGTGCAGGCGTCTTAATCGGTCATGAGATGCTGATTGAAACATTCCTAAAAAGTGGTGAGCTGGTCATACCCTTTCCCCAAAAGGCCCGAACTGGAAAATCGCTGATTTTAGAAACTGCCGAAACCACTTTAGCAACACATCGCTTAAATAAGATCGTAGCTATGTTAAGCCGTTAACGCCCATACGCCTCAATCCAGTGGCGTACCAGCTGATGTTGCATCACCCGTGATTTACGCGCCCAAGCCCTTGCCCCTTTGGGGCGTTCACGGTCTTTCATTGTAATTGACGCACGTTTTTTCATATCCGCAGTAAAAATTGCAAACGCCAATTTGCGCCCATTCGGGCATGTAACATATCCTGCCAAAGCACTGGCAAAATTTAACGTCCCGGTTTTTACAACCACCTTAGCCTTGGCAACAGGTGATTTATGCCACTTGGAATTACGCAAAGTGATTTCTTTCATAATCGGGCGCAAAGGCCCTTCCCATTTAGCATTCACCAAAAGCCGCGCCATTTCATGTGCTGAAATGCGGCTGTTCGAACCAAGCCCAGAATGGTCAACAAATTTTGCGCCCCTAACGCCATATGCAGCCTCTACCCATTGTGTCATGGCGCGGCCCGATGCATTCAGAGTATTAGCCGGTTTACCCAGCTTCACAGTGGCGTTCATCCCCAGCGCCTCTGCCGTCATATTTGTCGAGTATTTAATCATCGACTTTGCCATTACCTTGACAGTAGGGCTTTCCCAAACTGCAACCGATTTACCCGAAATTTGCTTTTGCGTCACCTTATGGGCAGGCATACGAATTCCGTTATACGCTGCAACCGCGCGAAAAACCTCACCTGCATAATCCGCAGGTTTGCGAACTGGCAACCAACGGCTGCCGCCCTTGCCCAATGCCGATTGCGCCACACTCCAGCTATCTGCACCATTTACAGAACTGTAGGAAAATACAGGATCATTGCGGTTTTTTACCACCATTTTAATGCCGCCAATATCTGGTGAGTATTTTTTTGCCTGCGCAAGCATAGATAAGATATACCCCTTAGCACCGCGTTTCCATTGAAAAAACACACGGTTAAAGTTCAGGTTAATACCGTCAATCGTAGGGTTATAGCCAACATGGTCAGGCTGTTCGCTGTCAATTTCATATTGATATGGCAAGGCACCAGCATAAACATAGAACTGACCTTGCACGGCCTTTAATCCACGCGCCTTTAACTGTTCAGCTAAATTTCCCAGCGCATCGGTGTCTAATCTGGGGTCACCCGACCCTTCCAATATCAAGTCACCTTTCAACACGCCATTGCTGATCGGGCCTGTTGCAATAAGCCGTGTTTTAAAAGTTGTCTCTGGGCCCAAAGCAGACAAAGCATATAATGCAGTCGCCGCTTTTAATACACTTGCAGGGGGCAGTTTTTTTGACCCTTTATAACTGTCCAACACTTCACCAGTTAAAGCATCCATCACCACAATGCTTTTTATCCCTGTCAGCCCAGAAGCCGCCGCGATAAGTTTCGCATTATTTTCCAGTTGCCGATCTTTGGCTAAAACGGGCCATGAGCTAAGTGCTATACCTGCCAAGATGAAAGCAGCTACGTACCCTAATCTTTTAAAAAATTTATAACTATTCATATTGCGACTTAACCAAAGCTTTTCGCACTTATCAACCGACGATCACCATTCACCCCGTTTTCTAATGTCACTTGATGAAATATTCATCATCGGCCCGTTTAACAACGCCCAACACGGGGCTTGGCGAAAAGGTAGTGCTGTTGACCGACGTGACGAAAGTCGAAAACGTGCATATCGCCTTGCAGCAGGCGAGCATCCAGCCATCACCTGCTCTTCAGGGCGGGCAAGTACACCTATAGGAACCGTTTCCATTATCTGATCCCACCGATCCCATTTATGAAATGAAACCAGATTGTCAGCCCCCATCAACCAAACAAAACGCACACCACCATAAAGCTTTAGCAGCTTCTCAAGTGTCTCAGCCGTATAGCGCGTACCCAGTCGCATTTCTATATCTGTCACTTTTATCTTGGGGTGCTGTACCAATGCCTGACAAGCCGCCATGCGTTTTTCCAGATTGGCAGGGCCATGCTTCTTTAACGGGTTTCCAGGGGATACTAACCACCAAACCTGATCCAACCCGAATTCTTTCAACGCCCATGTGGAAATATGCAGATGCCCTGCATGTGGCGGATCAAAAGACCCGCCCAACAATCCCACCCGTAAACCTTGGGGTGCATAAGGTAATTGTTGCATTATCTCATATCCTAAAACTAAGCGTAAATATGCACGTTTAAGCTGGTTTAACCAAGAATTTACAATTCGCCAAGCTCTTAGCAAAACCAACACCAATCTGAAATCTGTTATGGCCATTTTTTTTGATAAACCGATTGACACTTAGGGTATCTTCACAGATTAATAATCCCTAATGTAACAACGGCGTAACAGTAATGTAACAGTATCGAAACTAATATAATAAGGCAGTAATTAAAAAAATGGGTCTAAATTTATTCCGCAGAACCAAACAACTTGAACAGCAAATTGACGGTTTCTTTGATAAATTATCAGAGTCGTCAGTGGTCTACCGACTTGCGGTACGGCTTTACTTGCGTGAAGGTCTGACAGAGGAATTTCAAGAGCGGCTGGAACGTATAAACACACTGGAGTCAGAGGCAGATGACCTGCGCCGTAGCATCGAAAAACAACTTTATTCTGATACACTAATTCCCGACAGTCGCGGTGATGTATTAGGATTGATCGAAACCGTAGACCAGTTAATGTCACAGTTCGAAGGCTCGCTTTGGGCGCTTTCCATAGAAAAACCAAATATTCCTGATGAGTATGTCAATGGTTTTAGAAAACTGACAAACATGGTTGTAAAAGCAGCAGATGAACTTGCCTTAAGTGGGCGCGCATTCTTTCGTTCACCCTATGACGTGCCAGCGCATAATCACAAAGTTATGCTTTATGAAAAAGAAGCGGATGCAATCAGCACTAAATTAAAAACAGAGATTTTTGCATCAGATTTAGAACTGGCTGAAAAACTACACCTGCGTGATTTCGTAGAACAAATCGACAGCGTTGCTGACTTGGCTGAAGATGTCGCCGACAGACTGGCAATATACGCGATTAAACGGATCGTATAACCATCATGGATCCTCTTATACTGATATTCCTGTCCAGCGGGTTGTTTCTTGGCTGGGCTTTGGGTGCAAACGATGCCGCAAACGTATTTGGCACAGCCGTAGGCACCAAAATGGTCAGATGGCGCACTGCCGCAATCATCTGTTCCATCTTCATCATCCTTGGTGCGCTGATCTCGGGTGGTGGTACCACCCACACACTAGGCAAACTTGGCGCAATTTCCGCTTTGCCAGGTGCCTTTATGACGGCACTGTCAGCCGCTTTAGCCGTGTACTCTATGACCAAATCCGGCTTGCCAGTATCCACATCACAAGCGATCGTCGGGGCTATCATCGGCTGGAATTTATTTTCCGGAAACCCAACTGACACCAGCACATTAACCAAAATCCTAAGCACTTGGATCATCTGCCCTGTCCTATCGGCAATCATAGCCGTGACATTATTCAAAATGCATAAATTCACCAGTAAGCGCATCAAAATCCACATGATCATGGCTGATGCCTACACCAGACTCGCCCTGATTATCGCAGGCGCATTGGGGGCCTATTCACTGGGCGCCAACAACATCGCCAATGTCATTGGCGTATTCATTCCGGGTGAGCCTTTACCCGACTTACAAGTCGGCACCTTCATCTTCTCATCTACCCAACAACTGTTTCTATTAGGCGGGCTTGCCATCGCGTTAGGTGTCTGGACGTATTCGAAACGAGTGATGATGACCGTTGGCAATAATTTGGGTCGCTTGTCTGCAAACGCTGCCCTTATCGCGGTTATATCCCACTCTATCGTTTTGTTCATGTTCGCATCGCGCGGATTGGAAGCATGGCTTGCAGGCAATGGCTTACCTACCATCCCGTTGGTTCCTGTATCCAGTTCCCAAGCCGTGGTGGGTGCCGTAGTTGGCATATCCATCCTGCAAGGGGCTGCGGGCATCCGTTGGTCAGTGTTGGGTAAAATCGTCGTAGGCTGGGTGGTAACACCCATTGCCGCATGTGCAACATGCTTTTTCGGCCTGTTCTTTTTGCAAAACGTATTTGGGTTGGTGGTGCAGTAAACTTAAAAATCCAACCCGAGATCCAGCGTTGATACCGAATGGGTTAAGGCACCAACAGATATGAAATCTACCCCCGTGGCGGCAACCTGTGCAATTCGTTCCAACCGCATATTGCCGCTAGCCTCAACAATCATTGCCCCATTCACCATACCAACAGCCGTTGTCATATCTGCATTGCTCATATTATCCAGTAACACACAATCGGCCACGCCAACGGCAAGCACCTGTGCAAGCTGTTCTAGGTTATCCACTTCAATTTCAATCCTGCGCATGTGTGATGCAAATGCGCGGGCGCGCAACAATACATCCTGAATAGAGCCAGCGGCAGCGATGTGATTATCCTTAATCATAATTGCATCATTCAACCCAAAACGGTGGTTTGACCCGCCGCCATGGCGCACCGCTTCTTTTTCCACCAATCGCAAACCTGGTGTGGTTTTACGCGTACAGGTAATTTTGGTTTTTGACCATTTGGTTTCAGCCACAAAAGTCGCAGTCATCGTAGCAATACCAGACAAGCGCCCCGCTAAGTTTAACGCCACACGTTCCCCCATCAAGATCGACTTTGCATCCCCTTCAATCGTCATACACACATCGCCTGCGTTGACAGCATCACCGTCGCCAATCAGCGTTTTAATCACCAACGAAGGATCAACCGTATGAAAAGACAATCGCGCCAACTGCATACCAGAGATCACACCTGCATCACGTGCATTCAACCGTGCCGAATAAGTCGTGCCATCAGGAATAACCGCGCGGCTGGTCACATCGCCCGCACCACCCAAATCTTCGTCTAATGAGCGGGTTATCAGGTCTTGCAACAAAAAATCAGGAAGGGGGGAATGGGTCATATCAGTTTCCTAAATAAATTACTTACGCCGAAAATGCGTTGGTACAATCACTAACGCACCGATAGATGAGATAATCGCGTTCAACCCATGACTGCCGAAACTAAGCCCGAATAACGCGCGTATCCAAAAAAATACAACGGCACCGCCAACACATACGATGATCGACATAAAATATCCATTGCGGGTAAATCCAGATTTTTCACTAAAATACCCAATGATGAGTGCAATAAAAATAGTCCCTGGCAAAGCGATAAACATCTACATTCCCTTACAAGCTATCGCGCAAAGCCAACGCTTGCGCATATGTTATTTCGGTACGGTGCCGCAGGTTTTCATCCTTTTCAGGAAAATCCGTACGGTAATGCCCCCCACGCGATTCGTAGCGATTATAAGCAGCCGCTGTTATTAAAGTGGCCGCTGCCAGCATATTGTCAAAATTTGTAGAAACAGCACCAAACCGCGCGTCCAAATCACGCAAATCACGCAAAGCCTGTGCCATATCATCCCCATTACGGATCACACCCACTTTATCCGACATGATCTGACGCAATTCCATTACGGCTGCATCATTCACACCTTCATATCCCAGATCTGGCATCACCAAATCAGATACAAAGCTTTGCCCAAGCCCCGCATCAATCGTTTGCATCATCCCACCGGCACAAGTTGCGGCATAAACCAAAGCTTCCAGCAATCCATTTGAGGCTAAGCGATTGGCCCCGTGCAAACCAGTAGAGGCCGCTTCGCCAGAAACCCAAAGCCCTTCAACAGAAGAACGCCCCGTTTTATCAGTAGCCACTCCGCCCATGTGATAATGCGCGGCAGGCACAATCGGTATCATTTCTTTAATCGGGTCAATACCAGCCTGTTCGCAATAGCGATAAACGGATATGAACTCATCCTTAATTTGTGCGCCAATCGCTTCACGCGTATCCAGCATCGGCACGTTACCAGCCTGATGTTGGTGAAAATTGGCACGTGCCACAATATCGCGCGGGGCCAATTCGGCGTCTTTATGCACATCCAGCATATAGCGTTCGCCATGCTTATTAACCAGAATTGCACCTTCACCGCGCAGGGCTTCGGTTGCCAACGGATTGGGATCAATGCCTACATCCATAGCCGTTGGGTGAAATTGCACGAATTCCGCATCTGCAATCAACGCACCTGCACGCCCTGCCATGCCCAGTGCAAGACCCCGTACTGACGGTGGATTGGTTGTTTTCAAATAAAGACTGCCCGCTCCACCTGCCGCCAGCAAATAGGTCTTGGCCTGAATAACATAGGGTGCGTGGTTGTTTTCAGATACCACAACACCTTGCATTTCATTGTCTTTGACAATTAAATCCAGTGCCGAGGCCCCTTCTATCACAGTAATAGACGGGGTGTTTTGAACCTCTGCGATCAACGTTTTCATAATCGCGGCACCAGCTTGATCGCCTTTAACCCGCACCACACGCGCAAAACCGTGAGCGGCTTCTTTTGACATCACAAAATCCCCGCTTGGGGTGCGATCAAACGGCGTGCCGACATCCGCCAGTTCCAGCACATGTTCTTTGGCAGCTTGGGTCACAAATGCAGCTATATCGGCATCAACAATCCCGTCGCCCGCATTAACCGTATCCATCGCATGAGCTTCAGGCGTATCATTTTTATCCATTGCCGCCGCAACACCACCTTGCGCCCATGCACTTGATGCACCGTACCCAAGAGGTTTCGGAGATAGTACTGTCACAGGGCGCGGCGCCAAAGTTAAGGCAGCATAAAGCCCTGCCAGACCTGCACCAATAATCAGGATGTTATGCTGCTCTGTCAAAAACCTACTTCTTTAGATTGATCATACGTTCCACTGCCAAACGGGCTTTATCCGCCAAGGCTGGGTCAACAGTGACCTCTTCAGTCATAGTATGCAAGGACCACAGGATTTTTTCTAATGTAATACGCTGCATATGTGGGCACAGATTGCACGGACCTAAGAAATTTACTTCAGGCACCTCATCGGCAATGTTTGATCCCATAGAACATTCGGTAATCAGTAAAACTTTTTCAGGTTTATTCTCACGCACATAATTAATCATGCCAGCAGTTGAACCGCTGAAGTCCGCTTCATCCACCACATCCGTTGGGCATTCGGGATGTGCAATGATAACCGCGTCAGGTTCGTACTTGCGGTATTCACGCAACTCATCTGCCTTAAACTCGATATGCACCATGCACGAGCCTTCCCAATAGACGATCTTTTTCTTGGTCTGCTTGGCCACGTTCTGCGCCAAATGCCCATCAGGGGTCATAATCACCACATCACTGTCCATAGCATCAATAATTTCAACCGCATTGCCAGAGGTACAGCAAATATCAGATGCCGCTTTTACCTCTGCAGTAGTGTTTACATAAGATACCACAGGGGCACCTGGGTTATCGCGCCGCATCTTTTCAATGTCTTTTGCCGTAATGCTTTCCGCCAAAGAACAACCAGCACGGCTATCAGGGATCAACACTGTCTTTTCAGGTGAAAGAAGCTTTGAGGTTTCCGCCATGAAATGCACGCCGCCCTGCACGATCACGCTTTCTTTAACCTGAGTAGCTTCAATCGCTAACTGCAAACTATCGCCAACTATATCCGCAACCCCATGAAAAATATCAGGCGTCATATAGTTATGCGCCAAAATCACCGCGTCGCGTTCTTTTTTCAACTTATTAATCGCTAATACATAAGGTGCATGACGCGCCCAATCTGCCTCTGGGATCACACGATTAACACGGTCATACAATGCTTGCGTTTCTTTGACCAAAGCCAGCGACGGTTCCAGATCAAAGGCCGCATTCAGCTGCGATTTCATTTCAGGGCTGCCAGGAAGTATCATAATAAAACCCTTCGGTTTTGTCTCAGTTCCCTAGTAAATAATGCCTTTTCAATGGAATTAGAAGGCCTATATCGCAGAACACCAAATATAACGCTTTACGCTGCTATTTTCGCTTTCTTTATAAAGGTCTCAATCATGTAATTCAAAAATAACCGCGTCAAACTTCTACTGCCAGCATTTCTGGGCCAAACCGCATAAACGCCAACATCTTCGCTTGTCCAATCAGGCAAAAGGCGCACCAATTTCCCATCTGCCACTTCTTGAGCCACATACATATCTGGCAGCCATGTAACCCCACTTCCCAACAGAGCCATCTGTTTTTTGGCCTCGCCGTTATCACACCAGAAATTGCTACTAATACTTCTATGTACAACTTCACCTGTTTTCTTGTTGTGCAAAACCATTTTAGGCCAGTTAATTTCGCAAATAAAAGGATACCCCAATTTTTCCAAGTCTTCAGGCCGGTCAGGCACACCTAATTCTTTAATAAGTTCAGGGCTGCCATATACACACGCATGTCCCTCGGTTAATTTTTTAACCATAAAGTTGCTATCAGATAAATCACCCAACTGGATCGCTAGATCATAACCACTTTCATTCAAGTTGTGATGGCCTGTTTCATATGACACCTCCATAGTAACATCCGGATACTGTTTACAAAACCCTGCAATAAAAGCGGTAAACTTCGGTGCGGCCATAAAACTGGGCATAGAAACTGATAACTTCCCGCGTGGGCTATTCATTACACTTTGCAATTCTTCCAGCCCCGCCTCTGCTGCATCCAACATTTCATGTGCGTGCATAGACAAACGTTGCCCTGCATCGGTTAATGTTAAGGATCGCGTTGAGCGGTATATCAGTGCTGTATCAACCGTTTTTTCAAGTTGCGATATATGTTGACTTACTACTGGGGCAGAAATCCCCAATGCATTTGCCGCAGCAGAGAATGAACCTGTTTCGGCAACTTTGGCAAACACGGCCAGTGATTTGAGTTTTGGTAACATACAAACCTATTACACGATTTTTCAAAACAATGAAATAGTTTTATTTGGGATATTCACCCAATGATAGTTACGTTACATATTCCTCAACGCCGATCAACAAGTCGGATCAAACAAATCAACCAGCGCACCTCCCGCGCATCTTAAAGGACTAGAAAAATGAAAAACATCATCGTAGCCGCAACTGTAGCCGCAACATTAATCGTACCTTCAGTGACATTCGCACAAAACGCTGTTTTCAGTTATCCAACATTCTATGACGCATTTGATGCAAAATCTGCTCAAGTATCACAGCCTGCTACAAAATTGGACATCAGCACAACAAACGAAGCTGCCGCACCAACAAAAGAAAAAACTGACAGAAAATAAAACCTGTTAGTTGCCCCGGCAAACGCTCCCTATTCCCTGAGACTGCCGGGGCCAACATTACAAAGCTTCAAAAGCGGCACACAGCCGTTCACAACAAACCTCTACCGACTGTGATCCATCTATCCTGATAATATCAGCACCGGCTTTTTCTTGATGTGCCACACCAAATTTTAGACGCTTATCCAGTAGTATAAATTTGGCTTCAACCTCTTCTTTTTCCGATGAATTATACGCCTGTGGCACGCCTGTTTTGCGGCTTAGACACCGATCCACAGCGGCGTCGACTGGTGTATCTATTAAAATAATCAGATCAGAAACTGGGATCATATCCAAATATTTCTTGAAACCTGTAATGGTCTTATTCTTGAAAAACGCCGCCGCACCCCTATGCACAAACCCTTCATCCAGGAAAATATACGTATCGGATAAATCAGCCTGCCTAGCAAAATGCATATGCGTGAAAAAATCCATTAACCACAGGCTTTGATGAAAATCACCACGGGCATTTTTAAAAAGCACATCAAACACGTCAGGTGTTTCATGTGCAAATTTTGTAGCACCATATATCCAAGCACGCGGTTCATATCGCTTTAGGAAACGGGTTTTTCCTATTTGTTTGGCTGCTTGCGCATCTGCAACTTTATTAATAGAAGCAAACTTTAACCCAGCTTTTTGCAACGGTCGCTTTGCTGCCCGTAAGAGTGTGGTTTTCCCACACCCAGGAAGGCCAACAATTTCTACAAACATTCTTTATACTTTTTCACATAAATAATGATAAATTTCAGAATTATCTTGCTCTAAACTATGAACAAGCCTTTTTTCTATAACTTTGAATTTATTATCTAAAAGTAATTTATGAATCGCTTTTTCAGAAAGAGACCCGCCCATTGTGCTGTTCTCATCAGGCGCAAGCCCCGATTTAAAATTTTGCCCTAGCTGAATAATCGCATATTTTTTGGCAATACGTGAAAACTCTTTCAGTACATCTTTAGCAACCGAATATGTAACGATGTCACGTAAAAATCGTGTACTTACCAGCAGGTCAAATTCCTCATCCCCAAAAGGTAAGGCCGCCGCATCACCCACGCGGGCATCTACCCCCTTAAAGGCATCGCCTAAAATACCTTTTGCCGCACTAATCATATCACCTGACGCATCAAGGCCTGCAATCTTATACCCTTTTTCCACATAATACGGCACAAACCGACCTGTCCCAAAAGGAATATCTACAACTGTTAAATTATCAGGCAAACCAGCAAGTAAACTTTGCATTTCTTTTTGTTCAACATGCCACCAATCTTGCTTTAAACGTTTGCTTTCATATTTTTTTGCAGTCTTATCATAATACCGATCGCCTTTCGGCGTTCCATTATCAACAATTTTCAATTTAGGCATAGCGCGCTCATTCCTGTTGTTTTTTAGGTATCTTTCTACACCAACCATAGGTTTTGTAAAATAATTTATGGATTAATTGCATATCACCGCCACTAGATCATGTGTTAATGGATATATGCTACACTTCCCCTAGAAAAATGTAAGCTATCAAGCCAGATCTTTACGTTTCTCAATCTGGTGCTGATCTTCTATTAAGCCAATCTTCCAATACCCAGAAATATAAACATCTTCGCGTGGCAATGCGCGATCTTTGGTGAAGTAGCCCCTGATGGCTTTTATAACGCCACTTTCACCCGCAACACAGGTCTGTACTACACCGCTTGGCCAATCCATATTTCGAATGAAATCTTCTTGCGCTGTTGATGCTTTATGGGGGTCACCTTGGATAAGCCAATGCACATCCATGCCTTTGGGAATATCTAATTTTTGCACATCATCTGAACTAATCACTTCAAAGATCGCCACACCTTTTGCATCTCGCGGCATCGCTTCTATCGCCGCACTTGCCACAGGTAATGCAGACATGTCTGCCGAGATCAAATACCAATCTGCATAAAAGTCTTTAATCTTAACTTCACTCGGGCCCGCAAAACCCAGAAAATCTCCGGCCTTCGCCCGAATTGCCCAAGCAGATGCTGGCCCCTCATCACCATGCGCCACGAAATCTATATCCATTTCCTGAACATCCGCACGATACGCCCGTACCGTATATGTACGTTTCGCAGGCGGTGGGCCATCGGTGAATTGGGCAATAAAATCTTCACGGCTTTGCCCCTTGGTTGGCAAAAAAATCTTACAGTTTGCCCCTGCACAACCGTCAAATATGCCAGCTAACTCTGGCCCTTTAAAGACCACACGGATCATGTTTGCAGTCAAATAGAACGCATCGTTAACCGTTAAAATTCGTGGGATGGGTTTTGAAGGCTTAGTCATCAATCGATGCTATTCTCTTCATGTTCGGTTGAAACTAAGGGATCAAAATGATCATCATTGGCTGTGAACTGTGCACATCCTGCCACCAAAACCAATAAAACCATGTAACGTATAAACATATTAAACCTGCCAGATTATTCGAATACCCATTTCGCATCTACCGCCGCGCGATGCAATATGCTGCATGTTCAATAATTCGTAATACATTAAGTCATTTCCCATTTGCGCATCCCGACGATAAAAAATACAACACAGACTAGAAAATACGATCAAAAGGGCCTGCGCTATGTCATCAAACAAATACGTATACTTTATGGAAGGTGTTTCAAAAACCTACCCAGGCGGTAAAAAATGCTTTGAGAACATCCACCTTTCATTCCTACCCGGTGTAAAAATCGGTGTAGTCGGTGTAAACGGCACTGGTAAATCCACCCTAATGCGCATCATGGCAGGCATGGATAAGGATTTTACCGGCGAAGCATGGGCGGCAAAAGGGTCGACCGTTGGCTACCTTCCACAGGAACCAAAGCTGGACGAAACTTTGGACGTGCGTGGCAATGTCATGCTGGCAGTGGCCGCACAAAAGGCGGTTTTGGACAAATATAACGATCTTGCGATGAACTATTCGGAAGAAACAGCCGATGAAATGGGCAAACTGCAAGACCAGATCGATGCAGAAGACCTATGGAACCTTGACGCCAGCATCGACATCGCAATGGAAGCTTTGCGCTGCCCACCCGACAATGCAGATGTTAAAACGCTTTCAGGCGGTGAAGCCCGCCGCGTGGCTTTGTGCAAACTGCTGTTGGAAAAACCTGACATGTTGCTGTTGGATGAACCTACCAACCACCTTGACGCCGAAACCATCGCATGGCTGCAAAACCACTTGATCGACTACAAAGGCACCATTTTGATCGTCACCCACGACCGGTACTTTCTGGATGACATCACAGGCTGGATTTTGGAACTGGATCGCGGTCGCGGCATTCCTTATGAGGGCAATTATTCAGCATGGGTTGAGCAAAAAGCCAAACGCATGCAGCAAGAAGCTCGTGAAGATAAATCCAAATCCAAAACGCTGGAACGCGAATTGGAATGGATGCGTCAGGGCCAAAAAGCCCGCCAAGCCAAGCAAAAGGCCCGTGTTAACGCCTATAACGAATTGGCTGGGCAATCAGAGCGTGACAAAGTCGGCAAGGCCCAGATCATCATCCCCAACGGGCCTAGATTGGGCGCTAACGTGATTGATATTGAAAACCTAAACAAAGCTTACGGAGATAACCTGCTGATCGATGACCTGTCATTCAGCCTGCCACCGGGTGGTATCGTCGGTGTAATCGGCCCTAATGGCGCGGGTAAATCAACGCTGTTTCGTATGCTAACCGGGGGTGAACAGCCAGATACTGGCACTGTTGAATTCGGCGACACGGTAAAACTATCTTATGTGGATCAGTCGCGTGATGCGCTGGATGATAAGAAAACTGTCTGGGATGAAATCTCAGGCGGCCAAGACATTATCCAACTTGGTGACGCCGAAGTAAATTCGCGGGCTTATTGTAGTTCATTCAATTTCAAAGGCGGCGATCAGCAAAAACCACTGGGGCTGCTTTCTGGTGGGGAACGCAATCGGGTTCACCTAGCGAAACTTTTAAAGGATGGCGGCAACGTGCTGCTGCTGGATGAGCCGACCAATGATTTGGATATCGAAACCCTGCGCGCATTGGAAGATGCACTAACAGATTTCGCGGGCTGTGCCGTGGTGATTTCACACGATCGTTTCTTTTTGGATCGTATCTGTACCCACATGCTGGCGTTTGAGGGCAATTCACATGTTGAATGGTTTGAAGGCAACTTTGAAGACTACGAAGAAGACAAAAAACGCCGTCTGGGGCCGGACGCTTGTGAGCCGAAACGGGTGAAGTATAAGAAGTTTACTAGATAGGGGTACCTATTTCCTTTTTCCCGATACTATACTTCCTATGACATTAGCTACGGCATCTTCATAATCAAGCAACGATCCACAGCCCTCGTCCCTTGACGAGGGCCGCGCCCGATCCTCCCCCGCCCGCTTTCACAGGTAGGAAGGCGCATTCGCACCTCCCCTAGTATCGGGCGCTTCGTGTGTTAATTGAGACCCCAAACCCCCATTGATCCAGATCAAAGCACCAAGCGAGCACATTCTTTAGGGTAAAGCCATCTTAACCGAAAAGAAGGATGTATTATGTTCAAGAAAATTGTGGTTGGGCTGGATGGCTCTGAAAACTCTGAAAATGCATTGCGCATGGCTTGTGATATCGGCAAAAAATACGGGTCTGAAATTCATCTGGTGTACATCGTGCACCCCGAAACTGTTGGAATTGCGGTGGGTGCTGTTGCTGGGTTTCATGCAGCAACGACCATGGAAACCGCCGAAGAAATTAAAGCGGTAGGTGAAAAGCTGTTGGCATCCGGTGCAGCCATTGCCAAGGACTGCGGCTATGATGACACTAAGGCGCATATGTATAGCGGCAGGCCTGCCGATCAGATATTAGAATGTGCCGAAGAATGCGGTGCTGATCTGATTGTCACAGGTCGTCGTGGTTTAGGTGCTGTTGGCAGTCTGCTATTAGGCAGCACAACCCAGCGCGTAAATAAATTAGCAAAATGCGCCTGTTTATCCATAGCATAACGCCGATCTGTATGTGGTCTTGACGCTGCCAGACAACTAACGCAGTTTCAGGACTATGACAGACGTTAAAAGCCTGCTGGGTACGTGGTACCTGCAATCGATGACAACTGAATTTGACGATGGCACGGTAATATTGCCTTATGGCCCATGTGCTATGGGGCGTATTCATTATGCCGATGACGGGTTTATGGCAGCACATCTTTGGAACCCTGATCGTCACGTTAAAGGGCCAAAAGATGCCAACCCTGACCCTGCATATTTTTCATACACGGGGGTTTATCGGATTGAAGGTAATCAGGTTATTCACACGGTTGTTGCAGCAACACCCGCCAGTTGGACGGGCGTAGATAAGCTGCGCACAATCAAATGGGTTGATGACGATGTAGAACTGACTGCCGACGTGATCTTTGAAGGTAAACTGGGGCGCGGCGTGCTTAGGTGGGGCCGCGAGAACGCAACATAGTGCGCTTATATGTCGGTGGCTTGGTTCACCTGCCAACTTGACAGCCGATAGACAGGATTGCAAACCTGTGGCTATGAAACATATCCAGTTTATGTGTGCCCTAATTTTTTTGGCAACCCCCAGTTTTGCACAAGATGCCTATGAGGTGACCTTTGTCAAAAAAATTCTGTCGCAAGCTCAGGCCAAGTCATTTGCGACGCAGCGCGAATATTGTGGTTATATCGGGATCACCCCCGCTGGCAGGTTAAAGGCAACATCGCCGAAACGCGGGCAGCTAGACAGCTGTTATGCCCACACCCCCCCTAACAATCTAGAAATTATCGCATCCTACCACACCCATGCAGCCTTTGATCCTGAAGCCGACAGTGAAGTGCCATCATCCGTAGATATGCTTGCCGATATGGGCGAAGGTATAGACGGCTATATTGCAACACCGGGCGGACGGGTATGGTTTATTGATGGTCGACGCGGGATAGCCCGGCAAATCTGTGGCATACGCTGCATTATTTCGGATAAATACTTTAAGTCAGGCGCATATAATAGAGTTAGAGCGCGTTATACACTGCGACAATTACAAAGACGTGAAGATGATTTGTAACGGCTAGTGCAATACTTCATGCCTTAATATTTCGTTAAATGACCTAGGAATTGCCACATTTTAGGCTTTGGAATTTCACTTTTTGTTGACAGATTGGAAACAATAATACGTAAAAATTAATCAGTAGTAGGTGTAAAAATGAAACCGTTCAAATTGGAAGCCAAGCACATGGTCAACATCAAAGAAACCGCATTCCCAAAAGATGCTTCAACACGTTTAATGCATGATTTGATTAAAAACCCAGACGCTGTAATTGCAGCTTTGGATACTACATCATTGCGCTTTTCATTAATGCCGCAAGAACGCCGCGCAATTCGTCTAGGTTAGTGTGTTAGAACCTACGTCTAGCTTGATCTACCTACATATATCTGGCAGCTGTTCAGTATAGAAATATACTGGATAAAAATGTGCGTAAAATTATAACGATAGTTTTTATACTTATAGCTGCAACTGGCCTTATAGGATGGTTTTTATCAGCCCCTAGTTTCATTTCACCTTCAGCATTTGCAAACATTACAGGTAATACCACTCAAGGAGAGCAGGTTTTTTATGCTAGCGGCTGTGCATCTTGTCATGCTGCCCCTAAAGCTACAGGTGAAGCCAAAAAAATCTTATCAGGCGGCAAACATTTCAAAAGTGATTTTGGAACGTTCTTTGCGCCGAACATTTCGCCAGATCCTGACTTTGGTATTGGTAAATGGACAATGCTGGATTTTGCAAATGCTGTGCAAAAGGGTACATCCCCCAGTGGCCAACATTACTACCCTGCCTTTCCCTATACATCCTATTCCCGCATGACGTCACAAGATGTCGCTGATCTTTTTGTATACATGAAAACCCTACCAAAGGTACAAACACCTAATCAATCACATCACCTAGGATTTCCTTTTAATATACGCCGTGGTTTGGGTTTATGGAAGTTGCTGTTTGCATCACAAAACCCCGATTTAAGCCTATCAAACGACCCAGAAGTGCAGCGTGGGCGTTATCTGGTCGAAGGGCCTGGGCATTGCGGCGAATGCCACACCCAGCGCAACCCTATTGGTGGCCTGAATTACGACCGATGGTTGGCAGGCGGCCCCAGTCCTGAAGGTACAGGGAAAATTCCGAACATAACTTCGGGTGAAACAGGCATCAATTCATGGGCAAAAGCAGATATAGAAGCCTATTTAAAAACTGGATTTACACCTGATTTCGATACCGCTGGCGGCTCTATGGTGGATGTGATCGACAACACCTCACACCTTTCAGACAGCGATATTAAGGCAATCGCTAAGTATCTTAAGGCCATACCCGCGAAATAAACATTAAGCCTTGCGTTATATAGTATTCCCCTGCAAACCGCTTTTCATATTTACAGGCAGGAGATAACAATGCGCAAAGTTTTAATCACAGGTACCGCGGGCTTTATTGGCTTCCACCTTGCTTCCCATATGCTTGATGAAGGTTTTCAAGTTATTGGTTTTGACGGAATGACAGATTATTATGATGTAAGGTTGAAACAACGCCGTCATCAAAAGTTGCTGCAAAACCCTAATTTTCACTGCGTTGAAGCTATGTTAGAGGATTTTGACACGCTGCATAAACTTGTCGATGAAACGCGGCCCGACATTATTGTGCATTTGGCAGCACAGGCAGGTGTCCGCTATTCACTGGAAAATCCCCGTGCCTATATCAACACCAATATTATCGGCACGTTCAATGTGATGGAGTGTGCGCGCGAATTTAATGTAGGGCATTTGCTGATGGCAAGCACATCATCGGTATATGGCTCCAACACCGATATGCCTTTTATTGAAACCAGCAAAACCGATACCCAGCTGACAATCTATGCCGCCACAAAAAAAGCCAACGAAAATATGGCCCATTCTTATGCGCATTTGTGGAAAACACCCACCACGATGTTTAGATTTTTCACCGTTTACGGTGCATGGGGTCGGCCTGATATGGCCCTGTTCAAATTTGTTGAAGCCGCGTTGAAAGGCAAATCCATTGATGTTTATAATAATGGCGATATGGCGCGGGATTTCACCTATGTGACCGACCTTGTGCATGGTATCCGCCTGTTGTGTGATACCCCACCTGTTGAACCAGAAACACCTGAGGACATCCCTGTGGGTGACAGCCTAAGCCCAGCAGCCCCTTACCGCGTGGTTAACATCGGCAATAATGACAAGGTGCAACTGCTAGATTTCATAAATGAGATTGAAGCCGCCATTGGCCAACCGATTGAGCGCAATTATATGGAAATGCAAAAGGGCGATGTACCAGCCACATGGGCCAATTCAGAATTGTTACAAACCCTGACAGGCTACAAACCACAGACATCTGTAAAAGAAGGTATTGGCAAGTTTGTGGCTTGGTACCGCGATTACTATCAAGTATAAGGTTAAGCCAGCCGCCTAAACGTGGCTGGCGCTTCGCTGTGGTATTTTTTAAACACCCTGCTAAAAGCGGCTTCGGATTTATAACCCGCATCCTCTGCAATCTTGATAATCGGATCGTCAGTACTTGTAAGTTGTTGACTGGCTATTTGCATCCGCCAACTGGTTATATACCCCATTGGGGTCAAGGTCATGCGTTTCACAAACCGTGTTGCAAAAGATGTTCGTGACAGGCCAGAAACCTTTGCCAAACTATCCAGTGTCCAAGGATATGAGGGATCTTTGTGAACCGCCGTTAGAGCTTTGGAAAGATTAGGGTCTGCAAAGCCAGACAATACTGGCATACCAGCCCCTTCATCGTTCAAGTAAACCCGCAATGCCTGGGCGAAAATAATCTCTGACATTTTTAGCGCGATTAAGTCGCCCCCCATCCCCCCACGTCCTGCTTCTGTTCCGATAACACGCAAGGTGTTTTCCATCCACTGGCCAGCGGCCTCACCGTAATTGCGAATATGAATATGGGATGGCAAAGCATCAATCAGCACATGGCTTGCATTTTTAGCAAATGAAAAATGTCCACAAACAAGCTGTGTTTCATGGTCAGTGCCAAGCTCGCCATAAACCAAAGTGCCCGATCCAGTATAGCCAGAATCCTCAATAACCTTATCCAACATAACGGCCTGATTTTCGGTTGTAGGATCACAAAAAAGCGTATGTGTGGCCCCGCGTGGGATGATAATCAAATCACCTTGTTCCAACATCACAGGATCTTTTGCCTGCCCTACCCGCACAAGGCAACGCCCCTTATGGGCAAAATGAAACCGCGCCACATTTTGGAAGGGTGGCACAAGCACGCTCCATGGTGAGGTAAAGGACGTGCGAAAATACAGCGTTCCAGATAATTGTAACCGAGATAATATGTCACTTAATAAATCCATAACCAAACTCCATTCGTTACTTTCAATTAATAACGCAAACCGATGTATCTTGAAAGTATTTGTACGATCAGTCACTTTTTTCGAACTATCAATCATTAATATACCAAAACATTCGGTCTATCAGTAATTCATCACTCAGTGAAATCTGATGTAACTGTAATTTTCAATAAGGAAAACCCAATGACTTTAAAATCAACTTTTCTAGCAGCTGGTATAATCGCATCTTTTGCAAGTTTTGCCCAAGCAGAAAACCCCGCCGATCTGAATGATCTGCAAATCGCACATGTCGCTTATATCGCTGACAATATCGACATTCGATATGCACATCTTGCACTTGCGATTTCCTCAAACCCAGCCATTCATACCTTTGCACAAACCATGATCCGCGATCATACCGCCATAAATGAACAAGCTTTGGCACTATTGGCAAAACTGGAAGCACAACCACAAGATAATTTCCTAAGCCAAGCGCTGCAAGAAAATGCAGAAAAGCTTATTACCGAAATGAGTATGTTGCGCGGCGCTGAATTTGATAAATTCTATGCGGCTAACGAATTGGCCTACCATAAGGCCGTGAATGATTTGGTCGGTAATGCATTCATTCCAAACATCGAAAATGCTGAAGTGAAGGCATTATTTGAAGCAGGGCTAGAGATTTTTAAGGCACATGAACATCATGCAGACATGATGGTAGCCGACTTAAAGTGATGCAAAAACTCAGCAGACGATTTGTTCTGACTGGTTCCGTGACAGCAAGTGTTGTCGCGGGACTTAGTAAAGCGTGGGCTGGTTCAACTAACACTGAACACATAATAAGCATCCGCAAATTCAAGTTTAAGCCACGCGATATCCAAGTTCGGATTGGTGATACCATCAAATGGGAAAATCACTACTTGGCACCCCACACTGCAACTGGGGAAGCAGATACATGGGATACTGGGCCTTTGAAAAAAGGGCAGAGTAAAACATTAAAAGTAACGGCACAAATGGCGGGTAAATATTACTGTGCTTTCCACCCGCAAATGAAAGGGCAGATTACTGTTGAAACATAAAGGGTGCTCAAAAACCAAATATCTTTTTTAAGATATTTGGTACCCGCGGCCGGACTCGAACCGGCACGGCCGAAGCCCAGAGATTTTAAGTCTCTTATGTCTACCATTCCATCACGCGGGCATGCTTGATGTTGGCGCACAATCGCTTTTTCAGGGGCATTTGTAAACAAAGCAAATGGTGAAAATGCAAAATTTTTATTGTACCAATTTTTACCTTATATATTGCCAAGCTGAAAACGCAGGGCTACCACTTGGGCAAGCAGAGGTTTTTAAAATGCCTACCCCTTACGACGCCCCGTTAGACAGTATAAAAGATACAACCCATCCTGTTGAGGAACGCGATAATTTGCGTGGTATTATCTGGATGTTGGTCTCAGTTATTGTCGCTAGTATTATGACGATTGCGGTGCGCTTGGTATCGCTGGAACTGGATAGTACGCAAGTAGTTCTTTACCGCTCGGTCATAGCCCTTATCTTTGTTGGTGTCGGGATAATTTTGGCAACGCCTTTGCGTAAAAAACTATCCTTTACCAAACCTTATCAACATATCATTCGCGGGGCATTGGTAGCGATTGCCACGCATTTCGGATTTTACACAATAGCCACTATTCCGTTGGCAACAGCCACGGTTTTATTTTTCACAGCCCCGATTTTTGCAACTTTATTGTCGGTTCTCATCCATAAAGAAACCATCGGGATGCGGCGCCTTATGGCAATCTTTGCGGGTTTTCTTGGCGCTATTGTTGTCTTACGCCCTGGGTTTGGTGCGTTAGAGTTGGGGATGCTGACAGCCGTGGGAAGTTCCTTAACGTTCGCAGCCGCCCTAACCATGTCACGCAATCTAGCACAGGCAGATGGGCCCTTAAGTACGTATTTATCGTCCATTATTATTACCACCCTTCTTACAATACCAATCGTTGGGACAGATTTACCTGCTCCACAATCTGTAACGGTTTGGGTAGCTATCATATTAGTCGGTCTTACCAGCATGGTGCGTGGCATTGCGGATATTCAGGCTTACCGCCATGCCGAGGCTGGAATTCTGGCCCCTGTCGCCTATACACGTTTGGTGTTCATCGGCATTGCAGCTTATTTTATGTTTGGCGAAAAGCCCGACTGGCAGACAGTACTGGGGGCTGTGATTATCATCGGTTCCACACTTTATATTGCCCAGCGCGAGGCGGCTTTAAAGAAGCGGGTTAAGGTTAAACAATCACCGTAACACCGCAATGTCCCAGTTGGGACACATAGTTAACCTATTGAAATAAATTAGTTTATACAAAAAATCACCCTGAACTTCGGGCTAACCCGTAGGGTGGGCTTTCGCTCACGCGTTGCAATGGTAATTCCAAACGCATGGATGGTTTTATGGGTGGGGAAATGTTACGGTGTGATGGATTGGTTCGTTGTTACGCATGGGCGATCCCCCGCCCTACGTTTGCTTTTCAAAGGGGTACACATTTGAGCGACTTAAATTTCAGCCATAAGTTTCCACGCTTGTTTCAGCGGAACTGGCCACAAAGCGCACTCGATAAGCAAATCGGTGACATTGACATTGATGATCTATGTCGAGAGTACAAACAATTGGTTTTGGATGCACCTCATCGGGGATCCGTCTCCAAACCCTATATTGTCGGCCACAGCGGCATCCCAACGTCAACAGCCGGCAGTAATAGGCGAGAAGAACATATCGCTATCGCTTTGGTAAACATGCCCCGTCGGTGGCCATTACCGAATGGCGGTTGGTTTAACTACATCGATTATCAAATTCCCCTTAAAGCCAAACGTAATGATCAGGGTATAGGCAAAATAGACATGATCGGCTTGTCTGATCGCGGTAGAATTATTGTGATAGAGTTGAAAGTCATTGGTGAATCCAAGGGCATAAGTGATCCTCCGCCAACAGCCCTGATGGAAGGAATTCGCTATTCGGCAATCGTTGAGGCAAATCACGACCAGATCAAATCCGAGATCGAACAAGAACACGGGTTGATTGTTTCAGATGAGCGTCCAGTTGTTCTGGTTCTTGCTGAACGGAACTGGTGGACATCGTGGCTTGGCGTCTCTGCTGCGGGCGATTGGGGATCACAGTTTCGAAAGGTTGCCGATGCCGTTCAAGGGCAGCTTGGGTTGTCAATTCAATTTGCGGCGCTCGATAATTGCAATCTGATCTATGGCGCGGATGGAGTTGCACCGCGACTAACCAAAGTCCCTATGCATTATGATGTTTCGCTCAGCGAGCCCGCAGTTTTCGGTGCGCCATTGTCTGTTTGAATAGCCCCCACTGATCTGTCTGAGGTCAGTGGCGTAGGGTGGGCTTCAGTCCACCCTACGCTTGCTGCACTAAGTTTTGATTTCCAATAGGATTGTTTTATGGACTTATCTTGCTTGCTTTATATTGAGACCTTTGAAGAACCCGCCACGCTGCAACAACGGATAGCATCGCTTTTCGGTGGAACTATATCGCTGGGGTCAATATCTAACGAATTCATCTATATTGATCTTAGTTTAAATGATAGCCGTGATCGCAAAAGGTTTTTGCGTGAAAGAAGGTTTGTCTTCTCAAAGTATTGTGCTGAAATTGACCCTGTAGATGAAATTTGTTTGACCGCAGAAAAGGTAGATCCAGAAATTTACCTTGATATTCTTATGCATATTATAATGGAACTGAGGAAATCAGGTGCCCAGGTAGCAGCAAGCTGCGAATATGAAGATTTGGTTGCAGAAAAAACAGGTTGGAACTAGAGCACAACAACACCTGTTCATCCACCTGTTGCTACGGGCTAACCCGTAGTGTGAACTTCAGCCCACCCTACGGTTCTAAAGCGCCTTTCGTGCAGCAAGGGCAGCCGTGATGGTGCCGTCGTCCAGATAGTCCAACTCACCCCCGATAGGTACGCCTTGGGCCAGCAGGCTTAGGTCTACTTCCATATCTTCCAGCTGGTCTGCGATGTAATGGGCGGTGGTTTGGCCGTCTACGGTGGCGTTGAGGGCTAGAATGACCTCTGTTATGTTTTCATCCCTGACGCGGGTCACCAGCAGCGGAATACGCAATTCCTCTGGCCCGACCCCGTCAAGTGCCGATAGGCATCCGCCTAACACATGATAGCGCCCCTTAAAGGCCGCAGCGCGCTCCATCGCCCATAGGTCGGCCACATCTTCAACCACGCAAATTTGGCCGTTCTGGCGTTTGCCGTTTGTGCAAATATCGCACAAATCTTCCGTACCTATATTGCCGCAAAGCGTGCATTCGCGGGCGGTTTGGGCGACATTGAACAGGGCATCTGACAACGGATTCAGCAGGATTGAGCGTTTCTTGATAAGATGCAAAACCGCACGACGCGCAGACCGAGGCCCCAGCCCAGGCAGCTTGGCCATCAAGGCAATCAGATTGTCTATGTCTGTGTTTTTACTGCTCACACGCGCCTCTAGAACGGCAGTTTCATACCTGCAGGCAGGTTCAGGCCTTCGGTGATTTTTGACATTTCATCTTTTGATGCAACAGCCGCTTTATCTTGTGCGTCATTAATTGCAGCCACGATCAAGTCTTCGACAACTTCTTTTTCGCTTGGCACCAAAATTGACGGGTCAATATCAAGCCGCCGCAGCGTACCCTTAGCTGTCACAGTTGCCGAAACCAGCCCAGCGCCGGCATCACCAGTAACCTCAACTTCATCCAATTTTGCTTGGGCATCTTCCATTTTGCCCTGCATTTCCTTGGCTTGTTTCATCAGATTAGCCATATCGCCCAACTGACCCATTCCTTTTAACATTGTGTATTCCTTATAGGTTAAACATCTTCAAACGGATCCCAATCGTCCGCTTCTTCTTCCAGATACTGCACCGATGCATCGCTCATCGCATTCAAATCCGCAAGCGTTTTCACGTCGCGTATTTCGGCCCCCGGAAACGCCAGTAAAACCGCCTGCACCATGTCGTGTTGCATCGCTTGACCTTGCAGATCATCCCGGTGGGCTGTGCGTTCTTCAGCCAACGTGGCCCCACCACCATCAGAGACAACAGTCACGCCCCAGCGCACCCCCGTCCAGCTTAGTAAACGTTTTGCCAATCTTGTGGCCAGATCATTCGGTGCATCATTGGCTTGTTGAAATTCTATGCGGCCCGGTGAATATTTGGCCAGACGCACATGTTTTTCTACATCAACCAATAACGTCATATCACGCCGCGATTTAATCAACGCGATCACATGGGAAAATTCGGGGAAACCTGCCAACGCAGTCTCTGATTGTTCTTGCGGTTGCACCGCTTGCCCGCCACCTGCAATCATCGCTGTAGGGCCAGAGGAAACAGTACCTGTTACAGTAACCGATGATGTGGCTTGGGTGCCGCCATTGCCAGTGGATGTAACACCGCCACCACCGCCTGTTGGTGGGGTGGGTGGCATATCTTGTAATTTGCGCACCAACTCTTCTGGGCTGGGTAACTCGGCCACATGTGTCAGCCGAATAATAGCCATCTCTGCCGCCATCATCGCATTCGGTGCTGCTGCCACTTCTTCTAATGCTTTTAACAGCATTTGCCACATACGGGTCAGGGCGCGCATTGGTAAATCACTGGCAGCTTGTTTGCCGCGCTCTCGTTCATCGGGTGATACGGTCGGGTCATCAGCGGCATCAGGTGATAGCTTTATCACAGATACCCAGTGGGTAATCTCAGCCATATCGCGCAACACCGCCATAGGGTCAGCACCTTCAGCGTATTGCGATGACAGTTCGTTCAACGCACCTGCCGCATCGCCCTTCATAATCAGATCAAACAGGTCCAAAACCCGCCCGCGATCAGCAAGGCCCAGCATAGCGCGCACTTGCTCAACGGTGGTTTCACCTGCACCGTGGGCAATCGCTTGATCCAGTAGGGAAAGCGCGTCACGCACAGAGCCTTCGGCGGCCCGTGTTATCAATGCCTGCGCATCTTCGGCCACTTCCGCATTTTCCAATGTGGCTATTTTTTGCAAATGTGCCATCATCACTTCGGGCTCAATGCGCCGCAAATCAAACCGCTGGCAGCGCGACAGTACCGTCACGGGAATTTTGCGAATTTCTGTGGTGGCAAAGATAAACTTCACATGTTCAGGTGGCTCTTCCAGCGTTTTTAGCAGCGCATTAAAGGCACTGGTCGATAGCATGTGAACTTCATCGATTATGTAGATTTTATAGCGTGCAGACGCTGCACGGTAATGCACACTGTCGATCAGCTCACGAATATCATTCACACCTGTGCGGCTGGCAGCATCCATTTCCATCACATCAACATGACGCCCGTCGGTGATGGATGTGCAGTTATCACATACCCCACAAGGTGCAATCGTCGGGCCGCCCGTACCATCGGCCCCAATACAGTTCATCCCCTTAGCGATAATCCGAGCCGTCGTGGTTTTCCCCACACCGCGCACACCCGTCATCACAAACGCATGGGCAATACGATCCGCTTCAAACGCATTTTTCAGCGTTTGCACCATCGCATCTTGCCCTATCAAGTCTTCAAAAGTTGCAGGGCGGTATTTGCGCGCCAGCACTTGATAGCCTGTGTCAGTTGTGTTGGACATTAAGACCTTACTCCCATGATCCCACAGACACTACTAACAGTTCGCGCAGATTGCCAGTTCAACATCACGCAAATGCGCGGGAAAGTTTGAAAATTGGGGAAGGTATAGATTGTGGCGCGCTAGAAGCGTGACGGTTAATTTGGTTGCGATGCTCATAGTGTTACAGCAATGGCCGTTGTGCAGACAAACCTGCCGTTCACGCAACATCCATCTGTTTTAACATTGCGGCCACAATCGCCTCTGGAAAATCTTCTTGAAGAAGATGCCCTGAATTTGCGATAGGTTTGCATGGGGTGCCTGCGATCAAAGCTGCCAAATCATGTCCTTTCTGAATTGGAATCCATTGATCTTCTTCCCCCCAAAGGACGCTAACTGGGCAATCCAGTTGCTCATATAGCCCCTGTACTTCATCAGTGTATGCCTGATCCATCTGTGCGATCTGGCGATAAAATGCTGGTTGGCCTGTGTCACCGACCCAAGGCGCCGAATAGATATCCAACGTCTCTTCTGAAAGCGTCTGATGAGCTGCGGTTTGCAGATAAGCGCGCAAAAGCGCCATATGCATATAGCCTGGCATCCCCGAAAACGCATCGTCATACTGCCTCACATGCTGCACAAAGGGTGATCCCCACGGTGCGAGTGCTACTGCATCGAAGATCGTCAATGAGGAATACCGAAGACCATTCAGGAAGTATCCACGCAACGCTGTTGCTCCGCCGAAATCATGTGCAAGTACGTGAGGACGATCCAATCCCCAGCCTTCGAAAAGCGCAGCAAGTACATGGTTTTGTACACCAAGTGATACGTCCTGTCCCTCACACATCTCAGATTGACCATAGCCAACCAAGTCAAAGAAGTAGATTGAATATTTATCTTTGAGGTGGGGCACAATGTTGCGCCAGACTTGAGATGAAAATGGCGTACCATGTATAGCAACAAGGGGTGGCCCGTTTCCTTCTTTTCCCCATCTTACTGTGTTTCCGTTAATCTCTGATGTATTGGGTAGTTGCAGCATTTCGATTCTCATATTGACTATTAGCTAAATGACTATATGAAGATAACTATGGATAGGTCAACTCAAATCAAAGCCATGGCGAGTGAGCCGCGGATGGAAATTCTGCGCTTGCTAGCTGAACCGAAAAAACACTTTGCAAAGCAGTGGTCTGCCGACCCTGCTGAATTTGGAGTTTGCATGACATTGATTGCCGAGGCTTTGGATGTGGCACAGCCAACAGTAAGCCGTCATTTAGACATTCTAAGGCAAGCTCAACTCATCTCTGTGCGAAAACACCAAAAGTGGTCATATTGCCAGCGCAACGAAGTCGCAATCCGAGAATATGTTCATTGGTTAGGGCAAGAGCTTGTAGTTTCCAGCTAGGGCAGATAGGGCGCAAAGTAGTTATTCGTCGAATTCGTTCAATCGACGGCTTTTGGTTATAATTGAACCCTAAAACCAAATACCATATGCACGCATATTTTATGTGATTATTAAAAAATATCAATTACTTGACCCCATGTCCCAACTGGGACATTTCCAAGAAACGCCGATACTTGTGAAAAAGTGAGAGGCTGGACAGCGACCCAAACGGGACTCGTTGTGGCTGCTTCCTTCCGGATCTGACCAAGTTGGCGAGGCGCTTACCCGCGCCAACCTCTCAGCGCCTATTTATAGACTTCTATTCCCAGCTTCAAGGTGATCTAATGTAAAATATACAATTAATAAGAGTGGATTAAAACGCATGCGAACCGCCGAAAACGTCACATTTGGGGCCTCATCCCTAGACCGCGCAGCACATTTGCGCAAATCCGCCCCAGAACTGGCAAAAGACCCTTCTAGCAAAGCGATTGTATTGTGGCGCGGCAAACCGCTTGTCGACATCAAAACTACCAAAATTGTACAAGTTTCGTTAAATCACCCGATTCTAATTGGATCGAAATCACAGATATTTTTAGGATTAAGTGCAAGCTTGCCCATGTTTGCCTATGATATTTCCCATTGGGAACCTGACCGCTCTGCTGATGATGCGTCATTTCTAGATGAAACGGTTCAACAACACCCCGATGCCCCGAACGGCAGTGCTTTTCAGGAAACACGCGCCATTATGGCTGTTTTATCACGTGATGACGCCGAACTGACCGCCGCTGCCAAAGGCGTTTTTAGCTGGCATCTTAGCCACCAGTTTTGCGCAAAATGCGGTGCTGCCACTGAAATGGCAGACGCAGGTTGGCAACGCACTTGCCCGACATGCAGCACATCACATTTTCCGCGAACAGACCCTGTGGTAATAATGTTAATCACCGATGGAAACAAAGTACTGCTGGGGCGATCCCCCCACTGGCCTAAAAAAATGTACTCACTTCTGGCAGGGTTCATGGAACCAGGAGAAACGATTGAGGCCGCCGTGCGCCGTGAAGTCTTTGAGGAAAGTAGCGTCACCGTAGGCAAAGTCGGCTATATGACCAGTCAGCCATGGCCGTTTCCATCATCCCTGATGATAGGGTGTTGGGGTGACGCCACATCAAGTGCAATAAAGCTGGATGAAAACGAGCTGGAAGATGCATTATGGGTCACCAAAGAAGACATCATAGAGAGTCTTAGTGGCAACAGTGATGGCATCCTTCCGTCCAGAAAAGGATCAATCGCGCAGTTTTTAATAGAAAA
Source organism: uncultured Paracoccaceae bacterium (assembly GCA_913061275.1). Lineage (GTDB taxonomy): Bacteria > Pseudomonadota > Alphaproteobacteria > Rhodobacterales > Rhodobacteraceae > Amylibacter. The sequence continues at coordinate 100,565 of CAJXSR010000008.1, forward strand.
TTGGGTAAAAGACAGTATAGCCTGAAATTAAATATAAAAAACGAGCAGAAAATGAATTTTTTAAGCAAACAGGACGTTAAAGCACCTGCTGATCATGTGTTTGAACAGCTAGCAGATTTCGACTTTTACGAATCCTACGCAATGCGCCTTGGTGCACAGGTGATGCGCCAAGACAATTATACTCAGCCACAACCCGGTATGAGTTGGAATATAAAAGGCCATGTGCGCGGCAAGGATCGGAATGTTGAACTGACATTGGATAGCTATTCGCCAAGCGATACCCTATCCTATATTTGCACGTCAAAATCACTTAATGCCATCATCAACTTTAACATCATCCCCTTAAGCAAGACCGAAACTAGGATCAAAGTTATGGTCGATGTGCAGCCCAAAGGCCTGTCTGCCCGCGTGGCAATGCAATCAGCAAGGCTTGCCAAAAAGAGTTTGGACAGGAAATTTGATGCTCGTATGCACGATTTTGCCAATAAAATCAGCGAAAAATATCACGGGTAATTAGAAAGCTGGGAAGGTTTATGCCGTTTGCCTGAATATATCCGTTTTATACACGCCCAATATTTCTAAATGTGTGGTAAAATACGTCAATTCTTCTAGGGCGCGCTTTAATTCCGGATCGTCAGGGTGGCCGATTACATCTGCATAAAACTGTGTAGCGGTAAAAGAACCCTCTATCATATAGCTTTCCAGCTTAACCATGTTCACCCCGTTGGTCGCAAAACCACCCATCGCTTTATAAAGGGCTGCAGGAATGTTGCGCACACGAAATACGAAAGTAGTCATGAATTCGTCGTTACCGTTTTCAGGGAAGTTTTTTTCGGGAGACATCACCAAAAACCTTGTGGTGTTATGTTGGTTGTCCTCAATGTGATGCGCCAGCACTTCAAGCCCGTAAATATCCGCAGCCATTTCAGAGGCAAGTGCGCCCATATCAGTTGCATCAGTACTTGCTACAGCCTGCGCAGAGCCTGCCGTATCAGCCCCCGCAACAGGTGCAATATCGTGTTTTTTCAAAAATTTCCGCACTTGCCCCAGTAATACAGTGTGACTCATGGCAAATTTTATATCTTCCAGCTTTACACCTTTTTTGGCCATCAGATTAATATGAACACGAACAAAATGTTCACCGACAATGTGCAAACCCGACTCTGGTAATAGACTGTGAATATCTGCGACCCGCCCATATGTAGAGTTTTCTACTGGCAACATCGCAATATCTGCACGTCCAGATTTAACCGCAGAAATAGCCCCTTCAAAAGTATTGCACGCGATTGCCTGTGCATTTGGAAAGGCTTCTGAACATGCCTGATGTGAATAAGCGCCTAATACACCTTGAAAAGCTACTTTTGCTGGGGATATGTTCATATTCATTTCCTATTATGGCGTTTCGTCGCGGTTCTACACCTTGATTGCGCGTAAGGGAAGGCTTAGAAGGACGCAGTGAATCAGCGAATTAAGATTTCGTGCAGCGAAGGTGACTATACCATGGATACAATGTTCCTAACAAAAATCGTCGGCGGCGTCTGTGGCGCGCTATTGGTTTACCTGCTTATCAACTGGGGTGCAGATGCACTGTACAGCACAGGTGGTGGACATGGTGAAGGCGAGCATACGGCAGGCTATGTTATTGAAGTGGAAGAAGTCGAAGCGACCGATACAGCCGACGCAGGCCCAACATTTGAAGATATGATGGCATCTGCAGAAGTGGCAAAAGGCAAGAAAGTTTTTTCAAAATGTAAAGCTTGCCACAAAGTAGACGATGGTGCGAACAGTACTGGGCCACACCTGTTTAATATTGTAGATCGCGAAATTGGCAATGTTGCAGGGTTTGGATATTCCTCTGGCATGGCTGGCATTGGCGGCACATGGGATATTGACACGCTGAACGCATTTCTAGCGAAGCCAAAAGCATTAATCTCTGACACAAAAATGAGCTTTTCTGGTCTGAAAAAAGAGATGGATCGCGCAAATCTGATTACTTATCTGATGACAATCAAATAAGTTTCCTATCATAAAATTAAAACAGCCGCCTTTTGGGCGGCTTTTTATTGAAAACATTTCAATTCTCTCACACAATCGCGTATTGCTGTTTACCTGCACATTGTTTTACCTACATAATATTAAGGTAAATTCACAAGGTGTATGAAATGAAAACAATCGTGAAACTATTTGCTGCCTTTTGCAGTGGTCTGTGGCTAAGTTTAAGCCCGATACTGGCACAAGACGCCCTTATCAAATCTCACGGTATATCGACATTCGGGGATCTTAAGTATGGCCCCGATTTCAAGCATTTCGATTATGTAAATCCCAACGCCCCCAAAGGTGGTGAATTTTCAACATGGGGGTTTGGCACTTTTGACAGCATGACACCTTATATTTTAAAAGGTCAGGCCGCCGCATTATCATCAATTTTCTTTGAAAGCCTTATGACTGGCAGTTCAGATGAGCCAGACAGCATGTACGGTTTATTGGCTGAAACCATTGAGTACCCCGAAAACCGTCAGTGGGCCGCTTTCAATTTACGCCCCGAAGCCCAGTTTTCTGATGGCAGCCAAGTAACAGCAGATGATGTGGTTTTCTCATTTAATATTCTCTATGAAAAGGGCCGGCCTAGCCTTAAATCCGTATTGCGAGATGTGGAAAACGTAGAGGCATTAACCCCTTTAAAAGTGAAATTCACCTTCAAGGAAGGCTCTAATACGCGTGAAATGCCTTCATTGGTTGCAGGACTACCTGTTTTTTCAAAAGCATATTACGCTGATCGCGACTTTGCTGAAAGCACGCTAGAACCGCCATTGGGTTCTGGCCAATATCTGTTGGAAAAAGTCATTCCTGGGAAAACTGTTACCTATAAACGAAACGATGGTTATTGGGGTAAAGATTTACCCGTTAACATTGGGCAAAATAATTTCGAACGGATAACGGTTGAATTTTACACAGACAGCACAGCCGCATTTGAAGGCTTTAAGGGTGGTGTCTATGATTTTCGGGAAGAAAACTTTTCAAAGCTTTGGGCCACATCCTATAACTTTCCATCTTTAAGCAAAGGCTGGGTAGTTAAGGAAACCGTGCCAGACGGAAACCCTTCTGGCACGCAAGGTTATTGGGTAAACATGCGCAAAGAAAAATTTAAAGACGCACGCGTTCGCCAAGCCATTGGTATGATGTTTAATTTTGAATGGTCAAACAAAACCCTGTTTTACGGGCTTTATACCCGAACCGACAGTTTTTGGGAAAACTCACATATGCAGGCGACAGGTTTACCAAACAACGCCGAGTTAGCCTTATTGGAACCTTTAAAGGCTAATTTACCCGCATCTGTTTTTACGCAAGAAGCCTTTGTACCCATTACTTCAAAAACCACACAACTTGATCGTGCTGCTTTGCGAAAAGCAGGCAAATTGTTGGATGCCGCAGGTTGGAAAGTGGTAAACGGGAAGCGTACGAATGCTAAGGGTGACGTACTTTCAGTAGAGTTTCTAAACGATTCCCCCGCTTTTGAACGCATTACAAACCCGTTTATAGCCAATCTGAAACGTTTGGGTATTGATGCTAAACTTGAATCTGTAGATGCTGCCCAAGCAACCGAACGGCAAAAATCATTTGATTACGATATTGTTGTACAGCGCTTTGTAATGAGCAAAACACCTGGTATTGAGCTACGTCGTATATTTGGCAGCGAAACCGTTGATGCCATTGGGTCTACAAATTTAAGTGGCATGAATAATCCTGCGATTGACACTTTGCTGGAAAAGATAGAACAGGCTACATCACGTGAAGATTTAAACACTGCCGTACGCGCACTAGATCGCAGCCTACGCGCCATGCATATATGGATACCACAATGGTTTAAGGCGTCTCATAATTTGGTGTATTTAAACGTATATGAACATCCTGAAGAATTACCCCCCTATGCACTGGGCGAAATGGATTTCTGGTGGTACAACGCAGATAAAGCAAAGAAACTACAGGCCGAAGGCGCATTCTAAGAAATGGGAGCCTATATTTTACGAAGACTGTTGTTAATGATCCCAACGCTGCTTGGGATCATGATAATCAACTTTACCCTTGTGCAATTTTTGCCAGGTGGCCCGATTGAAACCATTATTTCGCAAATAGAACAAGAAAGTTCTGCCACAGATCGTATATCTGGTGGTGGCGGTGAAATTGGTGGCGGTGGCGCATCTGACAGTAAATACCAAGGGGCACGCGGCCTACCCGAAGATTTTATTAAAGATCTGGAAAAGCAGTTTGGTTTTGACAAACCACCACTAGAACGCTTTTTACTTATGATGGGTAATTATATGCGTTTTGATTTTGGCGAAAGCTATTTCAGATCAATTAGCGTTATTGATCTGGTTTTGGAAAAAATGCCCGTTTCAATCTCACTAGGCCTTTGGTCTACCCTGTTAGCTTATATGATTTCGATACCCCTTGGTATCCGAAAGGCCGTTAAAGATGGCTCTAAGTTTGATACGTGGAGTTCTGGCATCATCATTTTCGCCTATGCAATACCGGGTTTTCTTTTTGCGATACTTCTTTTGGTTTTGTTCGCCGGTGGGTCATATTTTAAAGCGTTCCCCTTGCGCGGAATTACGTCTGAAAACTTTAGTGAGCTTTCTTTTTTAGGTCAGGTATTGGATTATTTTTGGCACATCACACTACCCGTTTTAGCCAATACAATCGCGGCGTTTGCGACGCTGACATTGTTAACCAAAAACTCATTTCTTGACGAGATCAAGAAACAATATGTGGTAACTGCACGCGCCAAAGGTTTGACCGAGAATAAAGTTTTCTACGGACATGTTTTTCGCAATGCCATGCTAATTATCATCTCTGGATTTCCCGCATTGTTTATCGGTATATTTTTTGCAGGGTCTTTAATAATCGAAATCGTATTCTCACTAGATGGCTTAGGACGGCTTGGGTTTGAAGCAGCTGTTAACCGTGACTACCCAGTATTGTTTGGCACGCTATATGTGTTTGGGCTGATTGGTTTGTTGGTTAATCTATTGTCAGATTTGACTTACATCTGGGTTGACCCACGCATTGACTTTGAAAGTAGGGAAACTTGATGGCACTATTTCGCACCTCTCTTTCCCAGCGGCGTTGGGCCAATTTCAAAGCCAATCGCAGGGCATATGGATCATTGATTGTATTCTGTGTAATTTTCATTTTGTGCCTGTTTGCAGAGTTTATCGCAAACGACAAACCCCTACTGATAAATTACAAAGGCAGCTTATACACACCAGCCTTTCAATTTTATGCTGAAACCGAATTTGGTGGCGAGTTCGAAACCGAGGCTGAATATCCTGCCCCAGAAGTACAATGCTTGATCCAGTCAGGCGGATTAGAAGCCTGCCTGGATGACCCTGAAGCAACAATGCAAGATATAGCAGACGGTGATGTTGATGGCGCCGCAGTAGAGGCTGGCTGGATCTTATGGCCGCCAGTACCCTACAGTTTCAACACAATTAATTACGATGTCGAAACTGCCCCTTCGGCCCCGAATGCAAAACATTTATTAGGTACGGATGACCAAACCCGTGATGTGTTATCACGCATCATTTACGGGTTTCGTATTTCTACCCTGTTTGCTTTCGCTGTTGTTATAACCTCGTCATTGCTTGGTATATTAGCGGGTGCTTCAATGGGGTATTTCGGCGGTTGGGTTGATCTGGTTTTCCAACGTATTGTAGAAATATGGTCGAATATTCCTAGCCTTTACATCATCATTATCTTATCAGCCCTTTTCACTATGACGTTTACGCTTTTAACCATTCTTATCGCCCTATTCAGTTGGACATCCCTGGTAGGGGTGGTGCGAGCCGAATTTTTACGTGCGCGTAATTTTGAATACACCCGTGCTGCGCGCGCTTTAGGTGTTGGCGACTGGACAATTATGTTTCGCCATCTATTACCCAATGCAATGGTTGCCACGTTAACCTTGATGCCGTTCCTTGTGACAGGGGCCATCGGCGGTCTTGCATCACTGGATTTTCTAGGGTTTGGCCTGCCCGCCTCATACCCGTCCCTTGGTGAGCTGGCGTTACAGGCTAAACAAAACTTACAAGCCCCGTGGTTGGCATTTTCTGCCTTTTTCACATTCGCGATTATGCTGTCACTGCTTGTCTTTATATTTGAAGGCGTACGCGATGCATTTGACCCTAGGAAAACCTTTCAATGAGTGTGCCACTACTTGAAATTTCAGGCTTAAGCGTACGCTTTGGTAAAGACGAAAACGCTGTGGACGATGTAAGCTTTACCGTAAACGAAGGTGAAACCGTGGCCCTTGTAGGTGAAAGCGGTTCAGGCAAATCTGTTACAGCATTATCCACTATTGATTTACTGCCAGATAGTGCAGCTATATCTGGATCGGTAAAATATCGCGGCACACAGATGGTAGGGGCAGATCAGGCCACTCTTAGAAGTATTCGCGGTAATGATATAAGCTTTATTTTCCAAGAACCGATGACGTCCTTGAACCCACTGCACACGATTGAAAAGCAACTAGAAGAAAGCCTTGCCTTGCATCAAGGAATAAAGGGCAAAGCTGCACGCGGACATATTCTTGATTTGCTAAACAAGGTTGGTATCCGTGACGCTGAAACACGGCTTAATGATTACCCACACACGCTATCAGGTGGCCAACGCCAACGCGTGGTCATTGCAATGGCGCTAGCCAATAGCCCTGACCTATTAATTGCTGATGAGCCGACGACAGCACTGGATGTAACTATTCAGGCCCAAATCCTTGCGCTTTTGGCAGACATTCAAAAAGCCGAAGGCATGGGGTTGCTGTTTATCACCCATGATTTGGCTGTTGTACGTAAAATTTCAGACCGCGTTTGTGTGATGCAAGGCGGTAAAATTATTGAACAAGGGCCCACCGCACAAATATTCGAAAATCCGCAACACGCATACACAAAAAAGTTACTTTCGGCCGAGCCAACCGGCAGCCCTGAGCCCGTTAAAAGTGATGCTACTGAAATTGTAAGCACCAAAAACCTGCGTGTCTGGTTCCCTGTTAAACGCGGGTTGATGCGTAAAACGGTTGGTCATATCAAAGCAGTAAACGATGCTACATTCACCGTGCGCGAAGGCGAAACACTGGGAATAGTAGGTGAAAGTGGTTCAGGTAAGACCACGCTTGCATTAGCCGTTATGCGCTTAATTCGGTCAGAAGGGCCCATTCTATTTTTAGGGTCACATATTGACGGGCTCAAAGCCAAAGAAATGCGGCCCTTAAGGCGTGAAATACAAATGGTATTTCAAGACCCATATGGGTCGCTAAGCCCGCGTATGACCGTCGAGCAAATTGTCGCTGAAGGCCTAAGCATACATGCGTTGGAAAAAGGGCAGAACAGCCGCAAACTGGTTGAAGATATTCTTGTCGAAGTTGGCTTACAGGCGGATATGATTGATCGCTACCCACACGAATTCTCTGGTGGACAAAGGCAACGCATCGCCATTGCACGCGCAATGATCCTGAAACCGAAACTGGTTATTTTGGACGAACCCACTTCTGCATTGGATAGAACCGTTCAGCTGCAAATCATTGACCTACTCCGTAACCTGCAACAAAAATACGGGATGGCATATCTGTTTATCAGCCATGACCTAAAGGTCGTGCGTGCGGTCAGTCATAAAGTAATTGTTATGCGCCAAGGGGATGTTGTGGAAAGTGGTACTGGTAAGCAAATTTTTGATGCACCCGCTACAGATTACACCCGCGCCCTTCTTGCAGCAGCACTTGATCTGCAAGCCAAGTCGGGGGCCTTGGAATAGTTAGCACCGCTTGTATTTGTCTCTTGCCAAAGCAACCGATGCAGAGTAAATCCCACCTCGTGCACCGATAGCTCAGCTGGATAGAGTACCTGACTACGAATCAGGGGGCCAGGGGTTCGAATCCCTTTCGGTGCACCAACCACTTCCCCATATTATGACGGTGCATATTTAGAGCGGTTTAGTCGCGTGTTATCAAAGCGTTGGGAATACGGTTTTCAAATGGAGACGCTATAGAGGGCCCTAAAGAGCCGCCAATGCCCCAAAAGTCTCCACTGGCCAATTCCACCATCCGTTTTATGATTTAATCGTTATGTGGTTTGAACTTAAAGGGTCGCAAACAGCGCTCTTTGATCCTGCCAGTCGCTGGGCAGTTTGTAGCGCAGTAGCCATTCACTGGTTAGTCCAGTAGGTTGGCGACCTTCTGATATCATTTGCACAATGTCCGGCGCCAAGAATGCGAGTTCAGTGATTTGTTGAATGCGTCTTCTTGACGTACCTTCCTGCTTGATGATCTCGTCAAATGTATAACCTGCTTTAATCATACCAAACCATTTATACGCCTTTGCCAGATTGCGGATTAAAGTCATGTCTTTCGCAGGTTCAACATGGCCAATGATCAACTTGGTTTCCACGCCGCGCTTTCTGGTTTGGAAGGGTAAGGTGAATGTTAATGCTTCTTCGTTCAAAACATCTTTCGTAGCTTCGAACAATACGGCTAAGTGTTTATGATCAAGGGCAATTATTATCCGCCCCGGTTCAATCGATATTTTACCTATCAGATCAAAGAGGACGTTTTTATCGCACGCAATATTGGCAATCGCCGACATCGCTTTACTGATACTCTCTGTGGTGGGTGCAATCAGGATACTGGAGGCAACGTTGTCGTTCATATACTTAGGGATTGCTTTTGCGATCTGCTCTTCAAGCGGTGGTGCAGGCAGACGCCATCCGGTGATGTCTTTCTCTCCGGACTGCTTAATCAAACGATGCGAGATATAATACCGAAGACGTTTTCCGTTTTTCTTCGTGTGGCTGGGTGTCAGCCTATCCCCAGTTTCATCATAAAGCCTCCCCGCAAGCGGGGATGGTTCCACAGCTTTTGGTGGCTGCCCTCTGTCATAAGATGCCTTTGCCACAAGTAGGGTTTGTACATTGTCCCATAGGTCAGGATCTATGATTGCTGCGTGCTGCCCCTCATAGGTTTTATCTTTGTGACGAATGCGCCCGGCGTAAATCGGATTACTGAGAATGTGGTAGATATGGCCGCGATCAAAATAATTACCACCGCGCGTAATACCCTTAGCATTTGTTCTGCGTTTTGATCGCAGCTCCAGTTTGGCGGCCTCCTCTTTCACCAAGCGGATCAGCTTATGTTTTAAATATAGATCGTAGAGTGTTTTGATGGTTTGGGCCTCTTCTGCATTGATCTTCAGTGTTCTCCCATCTGCTTCATACCCAAGTGGTATATTCCCTCCCATCCACAGCCCTTTCTTTTTGGAGGCGGCTATTTTATCGCGGATACGCTCGGTTGTGACTTCCCGTTCAAACTGGGCGAAGGACAGAAGCACATTCAGTGTAAGGCGCCCCATACTGGTGGCTGTATTGAACGCTTGTGTGACGGACACGAATGACGCTTCTTTCGCATCCAACCTGTCCACCAGCTTGGCAAAGTCCGGCAATGATCTGGTCAAGCGATCAATCTTGTAAACAACGATCTGGTCAATATCCCCGTCATCAATCAGAGCCATCAACCTTTGCAGGGCCGGGCGTTTCAACGTGCCACCTGATATGCCGCCATCATCATAGTACTCCGGCAACAATACCCAGCCTTCATGCTTCTGGCTGGCGACATAGGCTTCACAGGCTTCCCTTTGTGCATCCAGAGAATTAAACTCCTGATCCAGACCTTCTTCGGTTGATTTGCGGGTATAGATCGCACAGCGGATCTTACGCATGCCTGACACCGCGTTTGCCCGTTAGTCCAAAGAACCTGGGGCCTGACCACTTGGCACCGGTTATCTTTTTGGCAATCGCTGTGAGGGATGCATACTCTTTCCCATCCATCTCAAAGCCATGTTCCAGCACACTGACCTGATAGGAGCGACCGTTCCATTCGCGCACCAATACTGCGCCCGCATTTAACGTTGTTATTGTCTCCACCTGTTCTGGCCCACTGGCATTACGCAAGGTGCGCAACGTCTTTACCGGAACGCCCCCCATCACCCTCGCCTGCTCTTCCCATGCCAACGCGGATTGTATCAATCGCAATGGCAGATATTTGGGTGGCGGACAGCCATATACCTTACGCCACTGTTTAATGAGCAGCGTTCGGTTTAAATCCCCTTCTGCCATTTGAATATTTGCAATTTTACCCATTCAGATATCCTCTCGTTAAAGCCGAAAGCCCCGGCCTCGTACCGGGAGAAGCCCGGGATGCGGGCTGACGTTGGATATCTTATGTAAGCAGTACCGCTCGTTTGATGGGCGAAGTCCAGTCCTGTTTGCGGTTTAAATGGTAACTAAGGGCGGATTGCGGACTTTGGCCTTAGTTGCAAAACTTACCAATGATTTCCCCAAACCAGCCGTTCGCAGGGAAAACCTTACACCAGCCACCCACGGTCAGCTCAGCAAACCTCAAATTTGTCCAATAATAGGTGCTGACCGCGACACATTCCAATCGAATATGATTGTGGTGCCCATATGTGTCCTTAACTGCGCCAAAGTATAGGTGACGACAGACTGTAAGCATCTTGTAAGTTTTCCCGTTCATTTCACCCATTGAAATTCCCTCGTATACATGGAGAAAACTATGAAATTCTTAACTATAATGATCGGGCTTGCCGTATCCTTAACTGCACCGCTTAATGCTGCATCGCTTCCTGCGTCTGGTAATTTAAAGTTCGATGTGATCCGCAAAGGTAAAGATATCGGGGATCATAGCTTTAAGTTCAACGGATCGGCAAACGCTTTCAGTGTGAAAGTCACTACGAACATCGTTGCGAAAATTCCGTTGATCCAGATAATAGCATATAGTTTTCAACATTCCAGTGTTGAGATGTGGCGCAATGGCAAGTTACAAAAACTGACTTCCACAACAAACGATGATGGTACACCAAACCAGCTTAATTCCGGCCCCAGTTTGAACCTGCCTGCCAGTCTTTGGAATGTTGACATTGTACGCCGCAAGAAACTGTTGAACACAATAGATGGAAAGATTATGTCGGTGCGTGCAGCTGATCTTGGGTCTGAAATGGTACCTACAAAAAGAGGGAAAATTCAAGCACGCCATTACCGTATCTCTGGTGAGCTAAAGCGCGATCTTTGGTATGATGCTAACGACGCCCTTGTGCGTGTATCATTTAAAGCGGATGATGGTTCTACAGTGACATACGTGCGAAAATAGGGCTTGGCCGATGCGGCTTCTATATGTGGAAGATAATGAAAAGCTGGCACAGAACATTTGTGCCAGTTTACAAAAAAGCAGTTTTACGGTGGATGTTGTTCACACGGGTGAAGACGCCATTCATGCGGCAAAATCCTATGAGTATGATGCGATTATACTGGATTTAGGCCTGCCCGATGTGGATGGGCTGATCGTGTTAAAAGAGATCAAGCTGGTAAAACCGGAAACCCCTGTGATCATTTGTACCGCGCGTGATGCGCTGGATGAGCGCTTGAAAGGGTTGAACTCTGGGTCGGATGATTACCTAGTGAAACCGTTTGATGTGTCCGAACTGATCGCAAGAATAAAAGCCGTTCTACGCCGCCCAGGCGGGGCATTGGGTTTGGTTCTGGAAGCCGGGAATATCCACTTCCACACGGTAGACCGTTCTGTTCAAATCTCAGGGAAATCCGCTAAGCTGTCAAAACGCGAACTTGATTTACTGGAGCTGTTCATGCGCCGCAAAGGGCGTATTCAATCGAAAGAGGCGATTGAAAATGCATTATATGGATTTGATGCGCCACCAACCCTGAATGCCATTGAAGTGGCAACTCACCGCTTGCGTAAAAAGCTGCTGTATTTAGGGGCAACATCAAAAATCCAAACACTGCGCGGTATCGGATATATTCTGGAAGATGATGGTCAATGAAATATTTTATCGCATTATTTGGTGAACGCAGTTCTTTGCGGCGCAGTTTGATCATAAATATCACCGCCGCTTTAAGCCTATGTATTGCATTGGCATCGGTTGTTTTGATCTATGAGTTTTATGAACATCTGGAAGAGAATATTGAAGAGGCACTGTATCAGGAAGCAAAAGAAATCATCGGACAAATTGATCCCGATCAAGATACATATGGGCTGAACCCGACCGCAATCCGGTTTTCAGGGATTGAAGGGTTATATCGCTATACCGTGTTTGATGGCACGGGAAAGCCGATTGCCGGCAATGAAACATCACCGCAGATGCAATCTCAGGTTTTGAAATTGGAAATAGGCAAAAGGACAGAAATACCTTTGCTGGGTGAACGTATGGGCATAGGGCTTCGTGCAAAGATCGACAATCAAGATTTCATCGTTTTGGTTTCCACCTATCCTAAAGCTACTGAAAGGACAAATTTTCAAAAGCTTGCTTATGAAGTGGAAGAACAAATCATATGGGTCGCTTTGGGTGTTCTGGTGGTTTTGGCCGCAGCCGTTTTGGCAACCAGAAGATCATTAATATCTTTGAGACCAATACAAAAACAAGCTCAGTTGATCGGGCCGACAGCCACGATAAAACGTTTGTCATTAAAACGGGTTCCATCCGAAATAGCACCTTTGATTACGGCTGTGAACGGGGCTTTTGATCGTCTGGAAAAAGGTTATCAGGCACAGCGTGATTTTTCATCCAATGTGGCGCATGAGGTCAGAACACCACTGGCCGTGTTACGTTCCAGCATTGAAATGATTGAGGATACTGAAGTAAAAGATACCGTTCGCGAAGATGTCTTGCGGCTGGATCGTATGTTCGAACAGATGATAGATCTGTCACGCGCCGATGCATTGGGTAAGAGCGCACATGTGCAGGTTGATTTAAAACGACTGGCTGTTGATGTGGCTATGGACATGAGTGCAGGTGCTTTGAAGGATAAAAAATCCTTGGCTGTAACAGGTGCCGATCAAAGCTTTGCCACAGGCAATATAGGGTTGATCCAGATTGCCGTTAAAAACCTGGTTCGTAACGCGCTTATATACTCACCGGTTGGCACCGAGGTGGAGATTGAGGTTTTGGGAAACCCATCCGGTATCAGGATTTTGGATCGCGGCGAAGGTATTAAAGAAGAACAAAAGCTGCATTTGTTCGAGCGTTTTCACCGTGGGGCAGCAGCAAATGGCAATGCACCCGGTTCTGGCATCGGCTTGGCGATCGTAAAATCGGTGGCAGATGCCCATGCGGCACAGATTAACATTCACGATCGCCAAGGTGGCGGCAGTCTCTTTGAACTTATTTTCCCGACTAAGTGATAAAATCACTTCTGTAAGTATTACGTAAGCCAAGCCGCCCTAATTGCCCTTCAAATCATGGTTGTTACAAAAATCATACTAAGATTGGTAAAATGGAAAAAAATACTCAATATTTTGAAACCGTGATTATCGGCACAGGGTTTTCAGGTTTGTTGGCGGCTATACGTCTGAAAAAAAAGAACTGTACTGATTTTGTCTTGTTGGAAAGATGGTCTGATATAGGTGGAACCTGGAAGGATAACACGTATCCGGGTGCCGAGGTGGATGTGCCGACCGGCTTGTATTCTGTTTCCTTTATTCCTTATAAATTCAAAAAAACATTTGCCCCGCAAAGCGAATTGCTGGCCTATACAAACTACATCATAGATAAGTTTGATATCAGAAAATACACACGGGTAAATCAAAACGTCACCAAACTGACCTATAATGAAAATGAATGTTTGTGGCATGTTGAGGTGGCGTCAGGCGAAAACTATACTGCGCGCTTCATTATCGATACCAGCGGCGTGCTGGCAAACCCAAAAACCCCTTACATTAAAGGTGCTGAAACTTTTCTGGGGGAAAAATTTCACACGGCGCAATGGGATCACAATGTCCCTTATAAAGGAAAAAAAATAGGTGTTATTGGCTCGGGATGTTCGGGCGTTCAGGTTGTTTCTGCCATTGCAGATCAAGTTGACAGGCTAACTGTATTTACCAGAACGCCCGAGTGGATACTGCCACGCTCGGACAGGACATACAGCACCTTAGAGCAGGTAATTATAAACCTTCCAGTGATCCGCCAGCTTAATCGTTTCATGATATTTATGGTTCATGAAGTAAGGTTTATCGGGTTTCGACGCATTCCATTTACTTTAAAACTCAGCGGATTGATTAAAAAACTATATGCGCGAAGCCTGAGAAGAAATCTTGAAAAATACATTGATGACGACAATTTACGCCAGTTCTTGATGCCTGATTACGAATTGGGGTGCAGGCGCGTGATCCCGACAAATTCTTACCTTCCGGCACTTTCCAGAGACAATGTTGATGTTGATATCAGCGGGATTGAGACGATTACCCCGACAGGAATTCGCACAAAAGAAGGGAAAGATATTCCATTGGACATCATCGTTTATGCAACGGGATTCTTTGCGTATTCAAATGCGAAAAAGATGCTTCCGTTTGAAGTCTATGGAATTGGAGGCAGAAACCTGAACGCTGAATGGGAAATAGAGGCGGTTTCCTATAAGGGCATCACGGTTTCAGGCTTCCCGAATTATTTTAAAATAAACGGCCCCAACACCGGCACCGGGCACAGTTCGCAATTATGTTATATGGAGGCGATGGCTAAGTATACGGTTCAAGCTATTTGTGCGGTAAATCGGGATAAAACTATTAAAGCCATTGATGTGAAACCTGAAGTTCAAAAGGACTATGTTGCTGAAGTGAGAAAAAACCTTAAAAAAACCGTTTGGCAATCCAGCCAAACTAAGTCTTTTTACAGAAGAAACATGACGGGTGACGTGACCAGTCTGTCGCCTGAATCGGTGGTTTATTTTATCTTTTCACGTAAATGGTTCCACTTGAAAGACTATGATTTATTAAAATAATTTCTGTAAGTATACCGTAAGCCAGATCACCTCTTATGGCCTTCAAACAATACATGAAGGTTTGTATGAGGCAGGATATGAAAATCGAGTTTTTAAATATCGACGACCCAAGGCAAGAAGCCGCGAAAGACCATATTCGCAAGGTTTACTTCGATACTTATGGTGCGCATATCACAACCTTTGCCCCAATTTTGGTAACGGTTACAAATCAGCATGGGCAGTTGGTTTGCGTTGGTGGTATTCGCACCGCATCAGATGGCTTCTTTTCCGATACCTATCTTGATACGGATTTAAATACCGCCATTTGCGCACAGGATGGCACAAACACACCAGAATCACAGGTAATGGAGGTGGTATCGGTTGCCTCAACCACGCCTTTCCCGGTTTTACCAATGTTCGACGCCATGCTTTCATGGGGCCGCGAACAAGGCATGACCTGCGGCGTATTCACCATAACAAAACCTTTACGTAAGCTTCTAAAGCGTACAGGGCTACATTTTAACGAGCTTTGCACGGCTGATATATCACGTGTCGATAACCCTGAAAGCTGGGGAACTTATTATCAATCCGAACCCGTGGTTTGTACGATCAATGAAGCTTTATACGTGCCTGACCATCTGTCCCCGCGTAACGCCCTAATACAAGCGGATGCCGTTTAATGCACCGCGTCTTTGAGGCATTAAAGCATAATGCCAGTATCCGCCCCGATGCGATTGCATTTCAGGATGATAAAACCACAATCACATGGGCACAACTTGTGGCCCGTGTGGCCGACCTCACCGCCAGGCTATCGGATGCCCCCAAGACCATCGGTATCGCCTTGGCCGGTGGGGTTGATTATGCGGTGGCTGATTTGGCCATTACCCTAAGTGGGCGGCGCCAAGTGCCGTTACCGTTTTTCTTCAGCAAAGAGCAAAATGCGCATATCCTGTTTGATGCGAAAATAGGTGCTGTTATTGCTTATGATGCAGCCATGTTTGCCGCCCTGCCGCAACTGGATGTCATTAATCCCGCACTGTCGGATAATCGCGCAGTGCCCCTACAAGAATACCAAGGTGGTGCCGAGAGGGTGATTTATACGTCAGGATCATCAGGCAAGCCCAAAGGTGTGATCATCGGGGATCGGCAACTTGATGCATCACTGAATGCATTAAAAGGCGTGGTGGCAGCAACGCCTAAAGATTGCCATCTGTCCATTTTACCGCTGCCGCAACTGCTGGAACAGATATGCGGTATTTTCCTGCCGATCTTGGCAGGGGCCAAAACCGTGTTCCGGTTTGAAGCTACAAAAGCCCTGTTCGGCGCACCCATTGAACCCTTAATTGAAGCTTTTGAGACTATAAACCCCACAACCAGCCTGCTTGCCCCCGCAGTCTTAGGGCGGTGGGTTACGTATTTGCAGGCCAACGGGCAAACGCCGCCTGATAGTTTACGGTTTGTTGCGGTTGGCGGGGCTTCATCCTCACCTGCGTTAATCCAATCGGCACAAGCCGCAGGCATTCCCGTTTGCGAAGGTTACGGGCTTTCGGAATGTTGTGCCGTGGTTGCAATGAACCGTCCCGACGACAGTGTTGCGGGCACAGTCGGGCAGGTTTTGGATGGCTTGGATGTAACAATCGAGCAGGGTGAAATTACGGTTTCGGGGCCGACCGTTATGGTGGGCTACCTAAACGGTAAAGCTGCCCCTGCACGCTGGCACACAGGCGATTTGGGGCACTTTGAAGGGGAACGTTTGGTTGTGGATGGCCGTAAAGACGCCTTGCTAGTTGCTGGTTCTGGTCGCAATATTTCACCTGAATGGGTGGAGCAGCGGGTCAATGCTGACCTACGCATTGTCAGTTCGGCCTTAAGCATACGGCGTGATGATGGGGCCTTGGTGTTGATTGTTGCCGCAGTGGCCCCCGTTACGTGCAATGACCTGATCGCGCATCTTGCAGATTTGCCCAATTATGCCCAGCCCCAAGCGGTTATATTTGTTGCCCCAACCGAGCCTGACTTTCTATTTCCGGTTGGCACACCGAACAGAAAAACCGCACAAACCATAGTGGATAGTCGCGCCGCAGAGCCGCTTGCCACCGCAGATTTATCCGAAAGGACCGCATAATGACTGCCCGTAAAACCGTATTGATAACAGGTGCGGGGTCCGGCATTGGCCGGGCCTTGGCACTGCAAGCTGCCACACTAGGCTTTGATCTGATCCTGTCGGGGCGCACCAAGTCAACCTTGGATGAAACCGCAGGTATGATTAAAAATGTTGCGATCAAAGTAATCCCCGCCGATGTTACCAGCCCCCAAGGGCGTGCCGATATTGTTTCGGCCGTTGGCGGTAAACTGGATATTTTGATCAATAACGCAGGCACATTAAGTGTAGGTAAGATTGCCGACATTACAGATGTACAGATAAATCAGATGGTAGCCACTAATTTTACCGCCCCCATGGCCCTGACCCGCGATTTGCTTCCGGCTTTGACACTGGCAAAGGGACGTATTGTTAATATCGGCTCTGTCTTTGGTGATATTGCCTATCCGTTTTTCGCCACATATTCCGCTACCAAATTCGGCCTGCGCGGCTATTCGGATGCGCTAAGGCGTGAGCTTTCGGGCAAAGGCGTTGGTGTAACATATATCGCCCCGCGCGCCACAAGTTCTGCTGTTCAGACCAAGTTTGCATCCCTGATAGAGCCGATGGATATAACACTGGACACACCCGAAGTTGTGGCCAAACAGGCATGGGCTGCAATTCTGGCTGGAAAACGTGAAAGCTTCCCCAAAGGCAAAGAGCGGTTTTTCGTGAAAATCCAACGCCTGTTTCCCTCACTTATCGACAAACCGGTCGGTGCGCAGGCGCGTGACCCAAAAGTACTGGATGCGGTAAGTTCCAAGTAAGCAACATACCATAATAAGCTATAAACATCATAAGGATACTCGAATATGAGCTATAACGTAATACGCGCAGCAGAGGTTGTCGGCAAATCCATTGATGCTGATGTCATTGCATCTGTGAATGAATATTTACAATCTGACGGCTGGGCAATTCTGCGCGGTTTTGATGTGGATATGCAAAAATTCAGCGATCTTACAAAACAGTTCTGTAAAACAATCACATTTGATCCTGCCCGTGAAAATTCAGAGGAAAACACCCAAAAGGTTGACGCGGGCCTTGGCCCAATCGGCCTGCATATTGAAAATGGCAACACACCTGTATGCCCAGACATTGTGGCCTTTTACAGCACCAAAGCTGCCTTTGAAGGGTCGCAAACAACGATTTGCGACGGCCGTAAAGTGTATGAAGCGTTTGACGCACCGTTAAAGCAACGCTGGTCACAAAAAATGACGGTAAAACGCCGCCTGCCTGAAGAACTTTGGAAGCGCTATCTGGCCAATGAACACCCCGCGATCAGCAAACCTGAAGAGGTCACGATGGATCATATCCTGCAATTCAAAGCCTCCATTCCCAATCAGGATTTCACCCTTAATGAAGACGGATCACTGGATTATGAAATTCAGGTCGCCCCAGTGCGTGCTTCATCCCTGTCAAAAGGGTTGGCTTTCGCAAATGCAATCCTTGGCCCTTCGCATAACTACGAAGCACCGACCTATACGTTGGAAGATGGCAGCAATGTTTCAAGCGGCGAAATTGAAAAGCTGCGCGAAGTTGCCGAAAGCTGCACGGTTGAAATCAACTGGCAGGACGGCGACATTGCTATTATCGACAATACCCGCGTTATGCACGGTCGGCGGGCCATCAAAGATCAGGACAGACAGCTGTTTATCGGTATGGGGCGTATATGAGTGTAGAATCTAACGTTCTTCTGTTCCTACTATTTCTTTATGTGGGCTGATAGCGAACGGTGGTTTTGTCCCGCTATGCACGCCTTCAAGCGTATGGTTTTGATGTATCTGGACTGAACGGCAGCTTTTCATGTCGCTGCGCGGCAACTCCAAATTCGGGCGAAGGTCGGGTTAGGGCCGTTAGCTGACATGGTAACTAAGGGCGGGAAGCGGACCTTCGCTGCGGGTGCGAAGCTTCAGTTCAATTAAAGAAGAAGCGGACCTTCAACACGAATATCCTGTGCGTGAGCAGCGAAAGCTGGCTATCGCATGCTATAATTTAAAAAGCGTCCCACTAGCTATTGGTCAAAAGGCAGCATTTGTTGATTTTGAACATTCACGAAAGTGCAAAATTCCGTGCGGCTCAAGGTTTTTTGAACTTACGCACCCTAAGAACCGAATGCTGGCTGAGAATTTCGTAACCAAGCTCGGTTGCCAAACGTGATCTAAGGGCAACCAACTCTTTAGATGCCAGTTCCAGCACTTCACCACTGTCAACATCGACCAAATGATCATGCTCGGTTTCTGGTGTCATCTCAAATCGAGCAGGACCATCGTCGACCGCAAGGCGTTGAACGATACCGGCATCTGCCAGCGTAGCCAGCGCACGATAGACAGTCGCAAAAGACACACTGTTATCCACCAATTTAGCACGTGCGTACACGCCTTCAGCACTTGGATGATCATGGCTTTGGACCAGGGCCGCGATAATGGTTCGACGTTGCTGCGTAACGCGTAGGCCCGCGTCGCGCAGCATACCATCAATCTCGTCAGGCTGGGCGATCATCTTGTATTCCTACATGTTCTACAAACTTAATAGTCTGTCAGGGGTTTAATTGCAAATAGTTCTCAAAAGCACTTGACAGTTGCGACTGATTTTCATTTACACAGACTAAGTTTCACTCAAAGGAGAATTATATGCTATCTCGGTTCCTTAAAACGACAGCTATCGCGGCTATCACAGCGATCTCTGCAACTGGTGCTTTTGCAGAGGATCGCATGAAAGTTGTCACGACCTTTACGGTGCTTGCCGATATGGCTGCGAATGTAGCGGGTGACGCGGCTGACGTGGTATCCATCACCAAACCAGGCGCAGAAATTCACGGCTACGAGCCGACGCCGCAAGATATCGTGCGTGCGTATGATGCCGACCTAATCTTATGGAATGGCATGAATTTAGAACTCTGGTTTGAACAGTTCCTCACCAACATGGAAGATGTGCCGTCCGTAACGTTAACTGACGGTATCGATCCCATTTCGATTTCCTCGGGCAGCTATGAGGGTAAGCCCAATCCACATGCTTGGATGGGTTTGGATAACGCGCTGATCTACATCGACAACATCGTCGAGGCCTTTGTCACGCAGGACCCAAACAATGCGGACACTTACACGGCCAATGCCGAGGCCTATAAAGAAGAGCTTCGCGCAACCATCGAACCACTGCGCGATGCTATTGCGGAAATTCCCGCAGATCGCCGCTGGCTGGTGACATGCGAAGGTGCATTCAGCTACCTCGCTCGTGATTTTGGCTTGAAGGAATTGTATCTATGGCCAATGAACGCAGACCAGGTCGGCACGCCGCAGCAGGTGCGCGCTGTTATTGACGGCGTTCGGGATAATGACATTCCGGTAGTCTTCTGTGAAAGTACGGTCAACACGGCCCCTGCCGAACAGGTGGCGCGCGAAACCGGTGCGGCCTATGGCGGCGTACTTTATGTCGACAGCCTCAGCGAACCGGATGGCGAAGTTCCAACTTACCTTGATCTGTTGCGTGTGACATCCCGCACAGTGGCCGATGGTCTGACGTCTACAACGAACTAAAGGCGCCTGTAATTAACCTGTGGCGTTTCTGCCGCAGGTCACCTGCGTTAAACTACAACGGCAGTACCCGCCAAAGGAAACGACATGAGTGACGAAGAGACTTTAGCCGACCATCAAAATACCAAAACCAGTGTCGGCATTTCGGCACAGGATGTAACGGTAACTTATCGCAATGGTAATACCGCCCTTTGGAATGCCAGTTTTGAAGTGCCGCGCGGCACCGTAACCGCGTTGGTGGGTGTAAACGGTTCAGGTAAATCGACACTCTTCAAGGCAATCATGGGCTTCGTGCCTGCGGCGAAAGGCACCATCAAGATCCTTGGGCTGGATGTGAAAGAGGCGTTGGCCAAGAACCTTGTCGCCTACGTGCCTCAATCCGAGGAAGTCGATTGGTCGTTCCCCGTTCTGGTTGAAGACGTCGTCATGATGGGTCGCTATGGCCATATGGGCTTCCTGAGACGCTCCAAGAAAGCCGACCATGATGCGGTCGATGAGGCTCTACGCCGCGTCAACATGCAAGATTTCCGAACCCGCCAAATTGGTGAGCTGTCTGGTGGCCAACGCAAACGCGTGTTTCTTGCACGGTCGTTGGCGCAAGACGGTCAAGTTATCCTCCTGGACGAGCCATTCACCGGCGTAGACGTTAAAACGGAAGAACAAATCATCGGCCTACTGCGCGAGTTGCGCGACGAGGGCCGCGTGATGTTAGTCTCAACCCACAATCTTGGTTCGGTGCCGGAATTTTGTGATCGCACAGTGCTGGTCAAAGGGACCGTACTGGCCCACGGACCAACCGAAACCACATTCACCCGTGAAAACCTCGAAGAAGCTTTTGGTGGCGTATTGCGGCATTTCACGCTGGGTGGCGAAGCGTTGCACGATGATGAAGATGCGCGATCGGTAACGATCTTTACCGATGATGAACGCCCGCTTGTGCAATATGGTGACAAGACCCAGCGCACGAAGCGGGGTAAATAATGGAATACCTGCTTGAACCGTTCGGCTACAACTACATGGTTAACGCCATGTGGGTGTCAGCCCTTGTCGGCGGCGTTTGTGCGTTTCTGTCGTGTTACTTGATGCTGAAAGGCTGGTCTTTGATCGGTGACGCATTGTCCCATTCGGTCGTGCCAGGGGTGGCGGGAGCATACATCCTTGGTCTGCCGTTTGCCTTGGGCGCGTTCATCGCGGGTGGGCTGGCCGCTGGCGCGATGTTGTTCCTGTCTGAACGGTCGGGCCTGAAGGTCGATGTGATCATCGGCTTGATTTTTACGTCCTTCTTTGGGCTGGGCCTGTTCATCGTGTCGATCAATCCGATGTCTGTGTCGATCCAGACCATTACGATGGGCAATATCCTAGCGATCACACCCGAAGACACGCTGCAATTGGCGATCATTGGTTTTGTATCTCTAGCCGTCCTACTGGCAAAATGGAAAGACCTGATGATAACGTTTTTCGATGAAAACCACGCACGAACTATCGGATTGCGTCCCGGTCTGTTGAAAGCGATCTTCTTCATCCTGCTGTCTGGATGCGTTGTCGCCGCCATGCAAACTGTCGGTGCATTTCTTGTGATCGCCTTGGTCGTCACACCGGGTGCGACCGCCTATCTGCTCTGCGACAGGTTTCCCTGTCTGATCATCGTATCCGTCGCAATCGGGTCAATCACCAGCTTTCTTGGCGCCTACATTAGTTATTTCCTGGATGGCGCGACTGGTGGCATCATCGTAACCTTGCAAACCCTAATCTTTCTTGTCGCTTTTGTATTTGCGCCAAAATACGGACTGCTGGCTGCCAAACGTAAAGCTAAACAAGCGCTAGAACGCAGTCCGGACGATCTAGCAGCGGAGTTCAAATAATGAATATCGAAAACCTGATGCTGCCGTTCCAGTTCCCGTTCATGCAGAACGCGTTCCTGATCTCTATGATTGTATCGGTTCCAACCGCATTGCTGTCGTGCTTTTTGGTGATGAAAGGCTGGGCTCTGATGGGCGACGCGGTCAGCCACGCAGTCCTGCCGGGGATCGTTCTGGCCTATATCATCGGTATCCCCTTGATCATCGGGGCGTTCGCGGCAGGTATGACCTGCGCGTTGGCGACTGGCTATTTGTCCACCAACAGCCGTGTGAAACAGGATACTGTGATGGGGGTCGTATTTTCTGGAATGTTTGGCGTGGGCATCGTGCTTTATGTATCTGTTGAGACCAACGTGCACCTTGATCACATTCTCTTCGGCAACATGCTGGGTGTTGAGCCTCACGAGTTGTGGACAGCAGGGATCATATCGCTTGGCGTTGGGTTGATACTCGCGCTAAAATGGAAAGATTGGCTGCTACACAGCTTTGATCCGGCGCAAGCGCGTGCGTCGGGGCTTTGGGTCAACTGGTTGCATTATGGAATGCTGGCAGCACTTTCGCTGACCATAGTGGCCACGCTGTCGGCAGCGGGCCTAATCCTTGCAATCGGTTTGCTGATCGCACCGGGTGCCATTGCGTTTTTGGTCGTGCGCAAGTTTTCCACGATGCTATGGGTGTCTGTCATAGTATGTATGGCGTCGATGCTACTGGGAACTTATGCCAGCTTCTTTCTCGACAGTGCCCCTGCGCCAACGATAATTCTCATTATGACCGCATTGTTTATCGCAGCGTTCATCAGACGTCAGATCATCACGCGGCGTACCTCTATGCAGCGCGTTGAGGAGGCAGTGAACTAATATTCTGCAAAGGCAAAATGGCGAGCAATTTGTTTTCACACGGTGTGCGTCCGACACGCCAAAGGCTCGCCATCTCTGAATCGCTGTTTGAGAAGACGGGGAGTCACATCGATGAATCCGGTTTGTATGAAGAGCTGGCAACTTCGGCCACCCAAGGGTGCTGTCAGACTAATTCGAACGCGTCTCAAAAGACCGTAATTGCAAAATCCTATGAAGCACAGATTTGGAACCACTCATTCAGAGCAGCAGTACGTTTCCGTTTATAAGCATGCCTGGTTTCGAGATGTCTTTCATGATTGAAATGGTTATAAATTTGGCTGTGATAGCTAACAAATTTTTGAAGTGTTGCAATCGTTTTGAAGCGCTGCATTGCTCGTTCTCGCCGTCGGAACGGCAAATGAGAATTCTCGCATCTGTTGTTTGATCGACCACCGCATAATTGTCTGTCTGCAACGCCAATCTCACGAAAAGCAGCGCCATAGGATGGTAACTTATCTGTTGTAATAATCCTTGGTGATCCGTGCTTCCTCATTGCTTTTATGATGAATTTCTTCGCTGCAGCCTTGTTTCGCCTTTTGGTGACAAAGCATTCAAGCACCTCACCTTCATGATCAACAGCACGCCACAAGTAGAAACGTTCGCCATTGATCTTGACGAAAACTTCATCCAAATGCCATTGCCAGTTTGAGTGGTGACCCACCCTCTTCTTCCGGATTTTTGCAGCAAATATCTTCCCAAATCTGTCGACCCAGAACCGCACTGTTTCGTGACAAATATCAATTCCCGATGCCCGTAGGGTTTTGCTTTGCAAAAGCCCGAAAGGGGCGCTCATGTAGGATATCTTCAACTTGGCGGAAGCTAAGTGGGTATCGCACGTAATACATCACCGCCAAGCGGATAATTTCAGGGGAAGTTTTGAAGTATTTAAAGATGTTTTTGGCTGGCATTTGTGAAATTTACGTCCACCCCAAACTCACGTCAAGTTCCTCTGACAACACCGCAGTGATTGCTGCAACGGAAAAAATCTCACCAAACTTGCCTGCAACGGTTGATGGAAGTATTTTGCGTGAAGAAAGCGCTGCGGGAGCGTTTCCAGGCTTCACAATCGATGGACCGTTCGGCTATGACGTTGCCATTGATCAGGTTGCCGCCAAAATAAAGGGCTTAGATAAATCTCATGTGGCTGGTGCGGCTGATTTATTGTTGTTCCCAAATATTGAGGCTGCAAATGCGGTGGCTAAATCTTGGAAGTTTCATGGTTCTGCCGAGACTGGGAGTCTTATACTTGGGGCCAAGGTGCCTATATTGTTAAATTCAAGGTCTGATGCTGCATCTCGACGCATAAATGCACTGGCGTTGGCGATGGTGGTGATGTCAAACCAACGGCGACAATAACATAGAGCGCATGAGTTTTATATCATTAATACCAGCCTATAGTATGTTGCGGTGAAGGTCTTAAGTGTAATTAGGTCGGCATTGTCAGATTAAACGAAGTTGGGCGATCTAATCCCCCCAATCTTATCACAGATTAGGCAAAGCTCGTTGTATTGCTTGGCAAATAGCCAAACACCTATATTTAAAACCAGCCCAAATCCGCAGCCCACCATAGCAAATCAGTTTAATCTGACAATGCCTCGATCTTGAATGATTGCACCTATTCGCTGACACATCATTTTATGAATGTTCGCAATTTGCTGAGCGATCAACCGCGCAGTGATCGTATATTTTTGGCGCTAAAGGCGCATCGGCCCGAAGATGAATTTAACGGCAAGGAACTGGCGTTCTTGCGCTATGCGGCCAAATTGACCGTGGATGTCGGCCAGATGATCAAATCCGACTTTGAAGCACTGAAAATCTCGGGTTGCGAGGATGGCGAGATATTGGAGGTCAACCAAGTTTGTGCCTATTTTAACTATTCAAACCGGTTGTTAAACGGGTTGGGATGCACAACGGATGGCGATCAAATTGGTTATTACAAGGGTGACAAAGTCTAAGTATTATAATGGCTTAAGACTGATTTGTCCTCCTTGAGTCGTATGCGAAGTAGACATAATTATGTCGCCTGTCTTATTAACGTTCGAAGGGCCAAAATCTGAATAGGTTTATGCAAAATGTGGGGCGCAGTTTGCCACCTCTAGTTTGTTGTATTCATCTAATGATCAGTGGCCAGGATCCGCAGTTTGCACTTCGATCTGATAGCCCTCAGGATCAAGGAA
>CAJXSR010000009.1 GCA_913061275.1 uncultured Paracoccaceae bacterium
TTCTGCCTGTCTCGTGGGCTCGGAGATGTGTATAAGAGACAGATTATATATTGGATGATATGTTTTAGCGTCTCGGTTTATTCGGAGTTCTTCACTGTTAAGATATTCTTCAGTCTCTGTCTCAGTAAGGTGTTCTCTTCCAATAATTCGCCCCCAGACTGGGTCATGAACATTTCCTTCTTGGGCTAAAGAAGTGACCACGTCTCCAAGTGTTACTCGAGATATTCCTGTAGAAAACGCCCGGATTTTTGAGATTGGAATATTTGTTGCTATGCACCGTTTCCTAGCTTGAGGAGTGCCAAACTCAGAAAAATCAAAGATTGCTATATTCGGCTTCAAATGCCTGTATTTGTAAAGAACATGTTCCTCATCAAGGAACCCTTGCTGAATAACTTTAGCAACACGGGGTACATTTTCCATAGCCCAGAATTTTGGCTTTAAATACGATACAATCTCAAAATACTTAACAAGGTCGACTAAACCATCTTCTACGTCGCCACTACCTCCTCGATTTGAATATGAAAATTGAGTGCATGGTGGACTACCAACAACAACATCAATATTCTTTGGCAAATCAGATAGCTCTAACTCTCTAATGTTTGTAATTTCTAATTCAGTATCATGATTGCCATTATGCGTATCAACAGCAGGTTGCCACCATTCGTATGATGCAACAACATCTAGGCCGGCAAGACGTAAGCCCAAGCTCCACCCACCGATACCTGCATATAGATCAATTGCTCGCATGTTCACTTTCAAATCACTTAAGAGTAGTTATATATAATTTATTGAGAGCCGACAAGATCCAACTTAAGTAATTCCGTCAACGAGCCTCTTAACTTTCATAAATTAATCAAATTAGATCGACAACTTTCATTCTCGCCTCACTATCACCCTCTATGTACCGCTGTGTCGTTTGCAGTGATGTGTGTCCAGCCAAGAATTGAACATCTCTTAATGACCCACCGACGGTCGATATCTTCTTTGCAGCATTCGTTATAAACGTTCTACGACCACTGTGTGAAGAACACCCAATTAACCCAAGATCAGAATACCATCTTTGAAACATATTAACGATTGCTTGAGCTGACGTGGCATCGGTTCTTTCCGTTCTAACAATCCTCGAACTTATATCGTGCCTATAATAGGATTTTTCATGAATGTATAATTCGGACAATTTGGATTTAAGCTGCTTGTTTATAGGTATGATACGACCTGATTTACCTTTTGATGCAATATTCGTCAGGTTAATAAAATCACCCAACTCCCCATTTGCATCTGTAACCATTGGCCACGTAATATTAGCAATCTCTTTTGCCCTTAACCCTGCTCTAGCTGACATTAAGAAAATAACTTGGTTACGAATTCCGTTTCGTTTAGCTCCAAGATAGGTGTTTATCATTTCAATTTGATTGCGATTTAATGTTTTAGCTTGCTTCTCAAGACCCATTTAACCCCCTGATATTAATGATAATATTATAGGATTTATTATATTATAACCAGTTATGCCTGTACATATATAAGTTGGCCAATTATGTGTAATGAAATCAATAATTTATAGCATCTGATTATATATTTTATCATTTATAATCAGTTATTTATGTCGTACTTCGTGTAGTAATCACATCAGTTTGTAAATAATTTCACCCTCATTTTTCCAATTATTAATGCTTGGTGTTTTACCCACCTTTAAAAAGCTCAGACGTATTGTTGCGCCTTGAGTTAATGACCGCTTTATCGGACATATCCACCCATCAGTTAAGTCTTGTACGGAGGCACGACATATGTATTTAATTATCTAATTTTATTAACTAGAAGTATCAAATTTTTATTAAACTATGCTAACTATAAGAAGATAAGGAACCTACATGATTGAATTTGGAACGCCCTCTCGGATTAAATTGCGCCAAGACACTGAACAGTTGCTGGAGCAAGTGGACATAGCCATAAAAGTGTTCAATAAACTACGGCCCTTAAATGATGATGTTAAAAATCGCATAAAGATGGCCTTTTTACCGGATCGAATTACATCCAGCTTAAATATGGAAGGCATAATTGCCACTCGCAGGCAAACTCTGGCCATAATGGACTCAATGACTATTGCCGATTCATCTTCTAAGTCAGAGCAAGAGGTTATTAATGCTCTATCTGCAGACGAACTTACACTAGACGCAGCAGAAGACGGGCAAAAATTGAATGCCACATTATTGCGGCAAATTCACTTTTTAATTGAAGATAAAATTGGCGAGACCCCAGGGAGTTATCGGGAAAGAGATATCAAAATCTCTCAAGCTTTATTTACCCCTCCATCTCACACCAGCGTACCCAGTTTGATAGATGAAATGCTCGCTGTTTTTATAAATGATGATACAGCACATCCAATCGTTCGTGCTGCATGGATACACAACCGCTTCACTCACATTCACCCCTTTTTAGATGGCAATGGTAGAACCGCTCGTTTGCTGCAAGATTTCACACTACTTTCTGGGAAGTTATTTCCAACAGGGGTTCCATCAGCATTACGTGATGACTACTATGACGCTCTCGCAGCCGCAGATAAGGACGATTGGGATGACTTGGTTGCAATTATAGCTAATAGCCAACTTAGCATTATTTCGAAGGCCAGTGGCATTGCAAATGAGCGGGAAGAGCGTTCAATCTGGGTGCAAAGGTTGGCGAGAAAAGCTGATCACAAAAAACGAGGAGCACAGCACAAGCAATATTTAGTTTGGGCACACAAAATGAACGAAATTCAATCCGCATTTGAGGCGACTGCACAAGAAATTAATGAAGCATCCGACGTGTTATCGGTTAAACATCAATCCTATCCTGTTGTTGACTTCAAGGTGTGGAAACAACTTTGTGATGGTGAGTGGATTCGCGATGGCTGGTTCATAAGTCAAACACTCTCAATAGATGGAGAAAGGGCTTATGCTTTTGTCTTTTATTTCAGGAAGCACGTAACATTTCCGACGGACCCATTTGTTGAAACGGAACCTTTGATAGGCCTGAAGTTTACGGGTGGAAAACCAAATGAAAAATATGTCTTCGGATTATTTCAAGATGCTGACATTCGTCTCCGTGAGCTACTTTTTCATGCTGATGAACTATTTAGTTACTATTTCAAAGGGAAGATGCGAAAAGGTCGCCGTGAAGAAATAGAAGAATGGGAGGCAGAAACTAACTTAACTACAAATCAGGTTATCGAAGATTTATATGCTGATTTATTTGAGAATAAGAATGGCGTCTAGTGGGCTGGCCACAATTTTAATACATTGCAGATGAGTTATTCTTTATATGATCACTAATCAGTAGGTTCAGTTGTGTAGTCATTAAGATGTTATTTACTTGGCATATTTGTTCAAAGTCATATTTTAGAGTTTTTGGTAATCTGAAATTCATCAATGCCGTATTGGGTCTCATATTGGTAATACCTTTTTAGTTATTAGATTAATGTATTGAATTGTTAAAATACCTTTTAGGTACAACTAAAATTAAAGAACAACTCGGTCATACTTTTTTAGTTAATTGCAACAAATGAATAAGATTTGTAAGGAGGCTTAGCTCAGCGAACGCAATGCATATTATCCCAATCCACTTCGTCTAGTGGGCCGAGTTTTGTAATGTAATTGATCCAACCAAAATTCGCATTGTATTGGATATCTGTCTTGGAATAACCCCAACGGGTTTCACCCCAACATAATTTGATTAGATTAGTAAATTTAGCTGTATCGTCAGGATATGGATTTCTAATTGCTAAATGTGTGTGCAATCGATCCTGATGTGAGTACTCGAGTACAGGAATAACATCTAATTTTTTATCAAACCTCTTGAAAGTGTTTTTATATACTTTCCTATTCAGGTGGTTTAAAAAGTGCCTATTGTTTGTCGAAGCCTCAATTAGATCGAGATTTTGAGGGTAGATAAATTGCTTCATTGTTAATGTGACAGCCACCATATCCGTTAAATCAGTGTTTACAAGAAAGGCTCTTGTTTCTTTCCGTATTTCATTTCTGTTTTGATACATAAAATTCCAATCGTATATATGAGTTATTTATACAAACTAAGTTTTGAAAATGAATTTTTAGCGATTATTTGTTAATAAAATCGCAACTAATTGCCATTATTATAGGCTCCAGAATAATAAATTGGAGCCATTCTATGAAACGCATTTCAATCGAACTTGGTTTAAATCTGACACATGACAAAGAGCTCGTTAAGCTACAATATGACAAGCTACAGTCGGTTAAACTAAAAGAGCATTGCAACTGTGTTGATATGTTTTTGGATTTTCAACATGGTCAGTCTTATTTGGTGATCGTGTTGGAAAGCCCATGAAATTGTCAAGAAATACCCTTGTTATAATATACATTAAATAACGTATTTTTGCAAGCTTATTTTATGGTAACAGCATGTAATTATTACTATTTAATAATATATACTATTAATATCGTAGGCTTGCCAGACAAAGCCGTGTCGGAAGCCCGCGAAAGGGTGCGTGCCGCATTAACTTCAATGGCTTTGGCTCTGCCATCAAAGCGCATCACGGTAAACCTATCGCCTGCTGATTTACCCAAAGAAGGCTCACATTTCGACCTGCCAATCGCCCTTTCCCTACTCGCCGCGATGGAAGTTATTCCCAATGATGAGGTCGCCCGCCAAGTGGCCTTGGGCGAGCTGTCACTGGACGGCAAGCTGATCCCCGTGATCGGCGCATTACCTGCAGCATTAGCAGCGGCTGAGGCATCTTGCGACCTGATATGCCCAAAAGAATGCGGGGCCGAGGCCGCTTGGGTGGGATCAGTGAACGTCATAGCACACGCAAACCTGTTGCAAGTGATGAACCATTTCAACGGTAAGCTGGTATTGAAATCCGCCGAACCGGGTGAAGTTCTAAAAAGCACCGAAGAACGCGATTTGGCTGATGTAAAAGGCCAAGAACGCGCAAAACGTGCAATGGAAATTGCCGCCGCTGGGCGACATCATCTGTTTATGGTCGGCTCGCCCGGTTCGGGAAAATCTATGATGGCATCACGCATGCCCAGTATTTTACCTGTGTTAGGCGCAGAAGAAGCCTTGGAAACTTCGATGATCCATTCCCTAGCAGGGTTACTAACCGAGGGTGGAATATCAAAGGTACGGCCCTTTCGTGATCCGCATCATACCGCCTCTATGGCGGCCATCGTCGGGGGCGGACGCGGTGCGAAACCGGGGGAAATATCACTGGCCCATAACGGGGTTTTGTTTCTGGATGAATTGCCTGAATTTTCCCGCCAAGTATTAGAAACCCTGCGTCAACCTGTTGAAAACGGCACCGTCATGATCTCACGGGCGAATGCACATGTAAAATATCCCTGCAAATTCATGCTTGTCAGTGCCGCCAACCCGTGTCGGTGCGGTTATCTGGCAGATGCAACACGCGCATGCGCACGCGTTCCCTTATGCGGGCAAGATTATTTGGGGCGCATATCAGGGCCATTGATGGATCGCTTCGATCTGCGGGTAGAAGTGCCACCTGTCTCAATGCAGGACTTGACACAGCCAGATACGGCGCATCGTGAAAGTAGTGCCGATATTGCCGAACGGGTAATGTCAGCACGCCTTACGCAGGCCGAACGTTACCGTGATATTGCTGATGTGGCCCTAAATACGGATGCCGAAGGTAAAGTATTGGAAACAGTTGCAACCCCTGACACAGAAGGGGCAGAAATGTTAGCAAAAGCTGCAGACAGATTTAAACTGACCGCACGGGGTTATCACCGGGTTTTGCGCGTGGCCCGCACCATTGCTGATTTAGATGCGCAGGAATGCGTTCGCAAACCCCATATTGCCGAGGCATTAAGTTACCGTTTAGCTTTTTAAAGCGTGTTTCTTGATAAAGGCCACGACTTCTGCCAGTGCTTGATCTGCCTCAGGCACAAGACCGCGCAGTATTTGGAATACGTGAAAGCTATTGTCGAAAACACTTAATTTCACATCAACACCCTGATCTGTCAGCACTTTCAACATGGAGCGGCTATCATCAATGAGCATCTCACCTTCTGAAGCTTGCATCAAAATCGGGGGTGCGCCTGTAAAGTCAGCAAAAACAGGGGATAGATAAGGCAATTTCATATCCTGATCGGGTGCATAAGCGCGACCCATTTCATCAAACCGATTGGCCACCAAAACGCAATCTTTCGATGCATTTTTTGTGATGCTTTCCGCCGTATTAGTCATGTCGGTAAGGGCCGCGAAGGTAAAGGCACATGCAGGCATTGGCAGCTCATTTGCCTTGATATAGGCCAGCAATGCAAAGGTCAGATTGCCCCCTGCACTATCACCCCCGATCACAATATTTTGCGGCTCATACCCCATTTCTATCAAAGCTCGATAACTGGCCACAATATCATCAAAGCCCATTGGGTATGGGTTTTCAGGGGCCAATTTGTAATTGGGCAATACCGCTTTTATCCCCGCCTGCCCAGCTATGTCAGCCACCATATGTTTGTGTGTATCAGCACTGCCAAAAACGAAACCACCGCCATGTATATACAACAACACATGTGATTTAGATGGGTCAGCAAGGCTTGCCCAAACGACAGGTATGCTTTTACCACCGTGCGAAAGTGTGCCTATTTCATAGCGCGCACCCTTTGGGTTGATCCCATTCAATTTGGTCACAAAATCAAGATAGCGTCGCAATTTTTGTAAATTACGGATACGTGCCAAAGCTGATTTGAAAAACAACTTTGAAGAAAAAGCGGCGATTTTGAAACGTAGCGACATCAATTTGCCCGTCGTGCTTCAATCGCTTCCCATATTTTTTCTGCAACATTGATACCATCGAACCGTTCCAGTTCTTGAATACCGGTTGGTGAGGTCACATTAATCTCTGTCAGATTGCCCGCGATCACATCAATGCCCACAAATATCTGGCCCTTTTCACGTAATAATGGCCCAATACGGGCGCATATTTCCAAATCACGTGCATCCATTTCCACCTTTTCAGGTCGGCCACCCACGTGCATGTTTGATCGCGTTTCCCCCTTGGCAGGCACGCGGTTAATTGCCCCTACTGGTTCACCGTCGATAAGTATCACACGCTTGTCGCCTTTGCTGACATCAGGTAGGAATTTTTGCGCAATAAGAGGTTCACGGTTGATACCACTGAACAATTCGTGCAGCGAAGTCATGTTTTTATCATCTGGCCCCAAACGGAAAACACCAGCACCACCATTGCCATAAAGCGGTTTCAAAATAATATCGCCATGTTCTTCTTTGAAAGCTTTAAGCGTGTCCAAATCACGTGCAATCGTTGTGGGTGGCGTTAAATCTGGGAATTGTAAAACCAATAGTTTTTCAGGATAATTCCGCACCCATGTTGGATCATTTACCACCAAAGTTTTAGGATGGATCATATCCAGAATATGCGTAGTTGTGATATAACCCATATCGAACGGTGGGTCTTGTCGTAGCCAGACCACATCTTGCGTGCTTAAATCAATTTCCTGAAAGTCGCCAAGCGTAAAATGATTTCCCACTTCGCGGCGCACTTCCAATGGCCAGCCTTTTGCTGTTACACGGCCCTGTTGGTAGGCCAATTTATCAGGCGTATAATAAAACAGCTCATGACCACGGGCTTGAGCTTCTTCGGCAATGCGAAATGAACTGTCTGCGTTAATATCTACCGGATCGATTGGATCCATTTGAAGGGCAACTTTAAGGGGCATATGATCACCTGATTAATTAGAACTCTTCCTAAATGAACCAGAGTGCAGGAACTTGCAATCCAACTTTTATACTTCACATTTAAATGAAAGCGTTTTCAACAATTTCCACATGCCCATTTGCGTCAACAAATGCTGCATCAAACCGACAATCCACCACACCAAGCAACCCGAGCGTCGCTAGATACATTTCAGCCGCTGCATATAAGCGGTCGATTTGGCGTTGCGTGATGCGAACCGCAGCTTGCGCTATTGTTTTGCTGCATTTCACTTCTACAAACACCCACTGATTATGTTTTTCCATCACAAGGTCAACTTCTCCATGCGCCGTTTTCATCCGCATGGCTTTTGATAGATGCCCCCTAGATTTATAATGCTCCGCCACAATATTTTCAGCCGCAATACCCTTGTAGTACGATGCGTTATTCATCATCTTTCTTCACCTCTAATGCACGCATATATACTTGGTTGCGCGGTATGCCCAACAACTGGGCCACATGTTTAGCGGTATCTTTAACTGTCATTTCTTTCAAAGAAGTTAAAATCAACCGATCAATTTCAGCCTCTGTTATTTCTGGCACCACAGGCGGGCCTAAAACAATGACAATTTCACCCTTTGGCGTCGGGGCTTGCGCATAATAGTTTACCAACTCTTGTAGTGTACCATTACGCGCCTCTTCAAACTTTTTGGTCAATTCCCTACAGATTGTCGCACTGCGCTCTCCCGTGAATACCGCAACCATGTCATTCAAACACTTCAATAAGCGTTTCGGAGACTCGTAAAAAACAACTGTAGACGGAATTGTCTTCACACTTACAAAATAATTTTTACGGGCTTGTGATTTGGTCGGGGAAAACCCCGCAAAAAAGAACTTATCGGTTGGTTGCCCTGCCACACAAAGGGCTGCCAACAGGGCCGAGGCACCAGGTGCGGCTATAACCTTATGCCCTGCATCTCGCACATATTGCGCCAAATGATACCCTGGGTCTGCCAGTAAAGGTGTTCCTGCATCTGAAACAAGGGCAACAGATTTGCCATTTTCCAATGCATCCAACAAATATGGACGTTTTTGGTGTCCATTATGGTCATGATACGAAATAAGCTTTCTATCCCCCAGCGAAATACCGTGAATATCCATCAGTTTTCGCGTATTACGGGTATCTTCCGCTGCGATAATGTCCGCCATTGTCAATATATCAAGGCCCCGCAAAGTAATATCGCGGGCAGCGCCAATCGGTGTAGATACAATATATAGGCCAGATGATAGTTTTGCAGCACTCACTTGCTTATTTCCCATCTATTTAAGTCAAGGCGTTGCTTTCGCTTATGACAGTACCTACCTTTGTTGGCAAACGAGTCGTTAATGGGATTTAGGGGGCGCCATCATATGCGCATAGATAAACAAATTATAAAAATTTTACGCATAAGCGTCATGATATTATCAATACCATTGCTCGCAGCTTGTATTGATACCTCTGGCGTTGGACGTCGTGTTGATCCTGGTAAGCCCGTAAAAGTTGCCATTCTGGTTCCCGCAGGAAGTGGGCAAGCACAACAAGATGCATTGGCAGATAGCCTTGTGAATGCAGCAAAGCTTGCCGCAAGTGATGTACAAGGGGCCCAAATAGACCTGATGATCTATGCAACTGCTGGGAATTCCGCGCAGGCTGCTACAGTTGCAAGACAAGCTGTTGCTGATGGGGCAAAAATCATTGTTGGCCCATTATTTGCCGAGGCGGCGAATTCTGTTGGCAGTGCGGTTTCAAGCCAAAATATAAATGTTCTAAGCCTTTCAAATAACACACAAATTGCAGGCGGAAACGTATTCGTTCTAGGAAATACTTTTGAAAATACCGCCAATCGTCTAGTGCAATATGCAGCGCGCAACGGTTTGAATAATATTGCCGCCGTAGCATCTGAAAACGCAGCGGGTGAGATTGCCCTTGATGCGGTACGCAAAGCCACAACTGCAGCAGGTGCAAACTATACTGGCTCTACTTCTTATGCATTCTCGACAGAAGGTGTTGTAGGCGCTGTCGCTGCCATAAAATCACAAGTTACAAGCACGGGAACACAAGCACTGGTATTTTCGTCTGATTCAGCTGGTGCACTCCCTATTCTTGCACAACTGTTACCTGAAAACGGATTAACCCCTGATGTTGTTAAATACATGGGGCTTACCCGTTGGGATTTACCTGCATCAACATTAGATACACCAGGCTTGCAAGGTGGCTGGTTCACCCTGCCTGACACCAGTGCAATGTCTGCATTCACAAGCCGTTATTCTGCCGCTTACGGCGAAAGTCCGCATCCGCTTGCGGGTTTTGCCTATGATGGTATAGCCGCTATTGGCGCGCTTTTGGCAACGGGCTCACCTGATGCTTTAACACGCACAAAATTAACACGCCCTGATGGTTTTGCTGGTGTGAACGGGGTTTTCAGATTATTGTCTGACGGAACCAATCAACGCGCCCTATCCATTGCAGAGGTACGTGATGGAAAAGCAGTTGTAATTGATCCAGCACCGAGGGGATTTGGTGGAGCAGGCTCTTAACCTTTCAAAGAAATTTCAATCTGCACCTTCCGCAAGCGATTTAATCTGTTCCCCAGATTTGATATTTAACGCGTCGCAACTGCAACAAGATATGCAAACTGTCATTAATGACAGCGATGAAATTGATTACCGAAACGCTTTTTCAGCACTTTTGCAATCAACCTATGCAAAGGGCCGTCTGGCGATAGAAGACGCCTATTCGCGTGCGCCATTTAACACACGCCAACTCACTACATCATATACATTTTTGACAGATAAAATTGTATGTCAGGCTTATGAGTTTGCTTGGAATACACTTCACCCCAATGAAACTCCCGACAGGCATGATCGTTTATGCATAATGGCCGTCGGTGGATATGGTCGCGCCGAAATGGCACCATTTTCAGATGTTGATCTATTGTTTGTCACCACGAATAAACCAACCGAATGGGTGGAAACTGTAATTGAGGCCACGCTTTATATTCTGTGGGATGTGAAGTTAAAAGTTGGGCATGCAACTCGTTCGATAGATGAGTGTGTGGAACTTGGCAAAGAAGATTTAACCATACGCACATCGCTTTTGGAATGCCGCTACCTGACGGGCCGAAAAGCACTTTCCAAACAACTAGACCAACGCTTGTGGAAAAACTTATTTCGCAAATCCGGCCCTGAGTTTGTTGAACAAAAACTTATTGAACGCGAAACCCGCCACAAAAAACAAGGCGGGCAGAGGTTTATGCTGGAACCCAACGTAAAAGAAGGCAAAGGCGGCTTGCGCGACCTTCAAACATTATTCTGGATTACCAAATACTTAAGCCACGCTGAAAACCCCGAAGAAATGATAAAACAGGGGTATTTTACCACTGAAGAACACGAGCAATTCTATGAAGCTGAAGAGTTTTTATGGACAGTTCGATGCCACCTGCATATAGTTACAAAACGTGCAACTGAACAGCTAACCTTTGACACGCAAATTGAGGTTGCACAGGCCCTAAACTATAACGATCAAGATGGTCAGCGTGGCGTAGAAAAATTCATGCAAGATTATTTTCGCCACGCCACTAAAGTGGGCGACCTTACACGCATATTTTTGACTGCATTAGAAGCACAGCACGTCAAAAAACAACCCAGCATCGGGCGCAGATTAATGCATGCCGTGGGTTGGGGCCGTGAAACCGCGGCCGATGGGTATGTGATCGAACATGGCCGTCTGAAGTTCGATAACGAAGACACTGTGTTTGAAGACCCCCTGAACATATTGCGCATCTACGAGGAAGCTTTACGTTCAGAGGTCTTAATTCACCCAGATGCCATGCGGATGATTGCCGCCAACCTGCACTTGATAGATGATAATTTCAGACGTAACCCCGAAGCAATTCGGATTTTCTTAGATACGCTTATTGAATGCGGCAATCCCGAACGGGCGTTACGTCGTATGAACGAATTGGGCGTTCTAGGGGCCTTTATACCAGAATTTCAACGCATAATTGCGATGATGCAATTCAATGTTTATCATCACTACACGGTCGATGAACACACAATCCAGTGCATCTCTAACCTTGCGCAAATTGAACGGGGTGAATTAAAAGAAAGCCTGCCGATTGTATCGGGGTTATTAAACCGGGGCATAAACCGAAGGGTAATTTATGTAGCCCTTCTGTTGCACGATATTGGTAAAGGCTTGCCGGAAGACCACTCTATAGCTGGTGCCCGTATGGCTGAAACCATTGCCCCTAGGTTAGGTCTAGACCAACAAGAGGTCGAAACCGTTGTCTGGCTGATCCGTAACCATTTGGTTATGTCGGATGTAGCGCAAAAACGTGATCTGTCTGATCCGCGAACAGTGCGTGATTTTGTGCAAACTGTCAAAAGTACAAACAGGTTGCATCTGTTAACCATCCTTACAGTTTGCGACATTCGCGGTGTCGGGCCAAACACCTGGAATAACTGGAAAGCCCAGCTAATTCGCACGCTTTATTTTGCCAGCCAGCAGGCATTACAAGGCGGTGCAGTCCATACAGATCAACCGCATCGTTTAGAAGAAGCTAAAACTGCATTGAAAGATGCGTTGGGCAAAAAGAAAGAGACTTTGTACCTTGCAGAGTTAGAGCGTCATTATGATCCGTATTGGCAAGGATTAGATACCGCAACACATGTAATTTTTGCAAAGCTTTTTGAAAAACTGAAAGGCGATAAAATCGGCATTGATATTATCGCTGATGCCGATCGTGATGCAACACAGGCCTGTTTTGTTATGCAAGACCATCCTGGTATATTCACCCGCCTTGCAGGTGCCTTAGCACTTGTAGGGGCTAATGTTGTGGATGCGCGCACCTATACCAGTAATGATGGCTACGCCACCGCCGCTTTTTGGGTGCAAGACATGGATGGCAAACCTTATGAAGAAGCCCGTATCATACGGTTAAGAAATATGATCCTGAAAACATTAAAAGGCGAAGTTATCGCCAGTGAAGCCCTAAAAACACGTGATAAGCTAAAGAAGCGCGAACGTGATTTTATTGTCCCCACAGTGATTACTTTTGATAATGAAGGCTCCGAGATATACACAATTATTGAGGTCGACACCCGTGATCGCCCAGGTCTTTTGCATGATCTTACCCATACGTTAAACCACGCAAATATTTACATCGCATCTGCTGTAATTGCCACTTACGGCGTTCAGGCTGTTGATGTATTCTATGTAAAAGATATGTTTGGCCACAAAATTCACGCAAAAACCAAACGTGACACTATTGAGAAAAAACTGCGTGATGCAATCGTTCAGGGCGCGAAAGGTGCAATGTCGTGACAAAACAAATTCGACTTGTATCCGCATTTTTCACAGTCGGTATATGGACATTCCTAAGCCGTATAGCTGGCTTTGTGCGCGACATCCTAATCGCCGCTTTCTTTGGTGCAGGCCCGATTGCAGAAGCTTTTCAAGTCGCTTTTGCCTTGCCCAACATGTTTCGCCGTTTCTTCGCAGAAGGCGCATTCAACATGGCCTTTATACCGATGTTTTCCAAAAAATTGGAAGCGGATGACGGCGCTGTTGAATTTGCCCAAGATGCTTTTTCTGGCCTTGCATCCCTTTTAATTGTCCTCACACTTATTGCCCAGATTTTCATGCCGTGGTTCGTCTGGGCCATGGCCAGTGGTTTTGTGGGCGATGCGCGATTTGATACATCAGTCGATTTCGCGCGCATCTGTTTTCCCTATATTCTGTTCATCTCGCTTGCAGCCCTTTTAAGTGGTGTCTTAAATGCAAGCGGGCGTTTCGCAGCCGCAGCCGCCGCCCCCGTTTTATTGAACGCAATAATTGTCGGGGCAATGGGTGGGGCATACTGGTTAGGTTGGGACATTGCAAAAGCCCTAGTATGGGCCGTACCAGTTGCAGGTATTGCCCAAATGCTACTTGTCTGGTTTGCCGCCGATAAGGCAGGATTGCGGTTAATTCCACGCTTACCAAAAATGACCCCAGAATTGAAAAAACTGGCCATAATAGCAGCCCCTGCGGCAATGGCAGGCGGGGTTGTACAAATCAACCTTTTAGTCGGCCGCCAAGTTGCCAGTTTTTATGATGGCGCCATTCAGTGGCTTTCTGTGGCCGACAGGCTTTACCAATTACCTTTAGGCGTAGTGGGCATTGCAATCGGTGTGGTTTTACTACCTGACCTGTCACGCAAAATACGCGCAAAAGATACCGATGGCGGACGACATGCCTTTAACCGTGCTGCTGAATTTGCATTGGCTTTAACCATTCCCGCCGCCGCCGCATTGTTTCTTGCAGCCCAACCGTTAATCTCAGTTCTGTTCCAACGCGGTGCTTTTACATTGTATGATGCACAGGCCACCGCCACAGCCCTTGCGATTTATAGTATTGGCCTACCTGCCTTTGTCTTTCAAAAAGTAATTCAACCCCTCTATTTTGCCCGTGAAGACACCAAAACGCCGTTTTATTTTGCAGTGGTATCTATGATAATAAACGTCGTGATTGCTGTCGGCCTATCGTATAAAATCGGGTATTTATCTGCGGCGGTCGGGGTTACAGTTTCTGCTTGGGGCATGACGGCTCTATTATGGTCTGGCACACGCAATATGGGGACAGCTGCACAATTTGATGCGCAGTTTTTTACGACAGTTCCAAAAATCATTTTTGCAACCGCCGTGATGAGTGTCGTAATATACTTTACCCAAAAGTATTTATCACAAGCCCTCGTAACCGATGGGGTGCGTTATTTAGCGCTATCAGGGTTGGTTGCATCAGGCATTATAAGTTATGCCGCAGCCTTACTTGGTTTTGGCACATATTCACTTAAAGAGATCAAACAATTTACAAAACGCGGCTAACGTTGCTGCAATAACATACGTAAATACAGTATCCGCTGTTTGCCATCTGGCCCCAGAATAATGGTCATCAGAAAACCAACCAAGAAGCCAGTGAACTCTGCCAGCCAATTATTTGAACCGCCGAAAATAATCTTAAATATTATCGTAATCGATATGAAGAAAATAATTAAATAGAACGCTTTAAATCCATTTTCCCCTTCGCTTTTCAATTTACTAAACCGCAACCATGTAAAGGCACCGATGAAGCCATATACCGCAGGTGTTGAGCCGACTAAGGCATACCGTTCATCGAACGCCATAGAATACACCGCCGCCCCGATTGCACCACTTGCCAAGAATATACCCAAAACCACAAATGGGTTCACAATTTCGGCAACATATTTTCCAAGAGCTAGAATAAATACCAGCGACAAAACCATGTGCGTCAAAGTTTGATGAATAAACATATAACTGAAAAATCGTACCATATTATCCGCAGAATAAATATGGTTCAGGCGCATCCAGTCAAATATCGTATCACTAAAAGCAAATTTCTGTACCGCCTCAACGCGCCATCCAATACCTTGTGGCCCACCAATAATTCCTGCCTCAGCCGCCTGAAATACCAATTCTACACCGCCTATTAGGCAAGTTAGTACAATCACTACCGCGGGTAACGGATTGATCGGGTGCGCATTTAAATCGTCGTTATACATATCAAACCTTGGTTGACGCCACGCGTGCATAACGCGATAAGCCCTATGTAATCCAGACGGGAATAGATTGCTATGACAGATACAAAATTCACACCGCGCGTTTTTTCAGGAATTCAGCCATCGGGCAACCTGACGCTTGGCAATTATCTGGGTGCCGTTCGTCGATTTGTAGAAATGCAAAACACAGGGATTGAGACAATCTATTGCATGGTCGACCTACACGCAATTACCGTCTGGCAAGACCCCGCAGATTTGCGCCAACGCACACGTGAATTGGCCGCTGCGTACCTTGCCTGTGGCCTTGATCCGCAAAAATCCATTCTGTTCAACCAAAGTCAGGTTCCCGCCCACGCCCAACTGGGCTGGTTGCTTAACTGTGTCACCCGCCTTGGCTGGATGAACCGCATGACCCAGTTCAAAGACAAAGCGGGCAAAAACGCCGAAAAAATGTCACTGGGGCTTTACGCCTACCCGTCGCTTATGGCCGCCGATATTCTGGCCTACAAAGCCACCCATGTGCCTGTGGGCGAAGACCAGAAACAACACGTGGAACTGACCCGCGACATCGCCAATAAGTTCAATCACGACTACAAAGTGGATTTCTTCCCAGAGCCCGAACCGATCATCGACGGGGCTGGCACACGCGTGATGTCATTACGTGATGGCACCAAAAAGATGTCAAAATCCGACCCAAGTGACCTAAGCCGCATCAACATGATGGATGACGCAGATACGATTGCCAAAAAAATCCGCAAAGCTAAAACTGATCCAGAACCCCTGCCCGATAATCTGGATGACCTTGCAGGCCGCCCAGAGGCGCGTAACCTGATTAACATATATGCAGGCATTTCAGACCAAACCCCCGAAGCCGTGATTGCGCAGGTCGCAGGCCAACAATTCGGCCAATTCAAACCACTTCTGGCCGACCTAGCCGTCGCCCACCTGTCACCCATAGCAGATGAAATGCGCCGCCTGATGAATGATGTCACCGAGATCGACCGCATCTTAGGCGATGGCGCCAACCGCGCCGCCGAGATCGCAGAGCCTATATTGGCAGACGCATATGATATTGTCGGGTTTGTACGGTCTCGGTAGATAGCTGTTTTAGACTGCCCCCACCCAAATCTTTTACCAAGTTCACAAATAACACACGAAGCGCCTGACCCTGGGTGGGCGCATGTGCGCCCTCCCGTGGGGAGGGTCGGGCGCGGCCCTCGTCTGGGGACGAGGTCTGGGAATGGTGGAGAGGTTTTGTAAATCTAAACTTCAGTTGTGCTTGGTAAGAATTTAGGGCCGTTGTTATTATTGGGTGTAATTTCTTATACTATACCTGCTTCGGTACATAGGTATCAGGAATAGTAACTCTCACAACTACACTCCTAAAATTTAACAAATTACTATAAATTTAAATACTTAACCCCATGTCCCAACTGGGACATGGGCGCAGATCGCCGTAAATTTCTTATATTTTAATCCGCCATCAACTGTTCATAAATCTCCACGTCAGTCGCCCCTTCCGAGCCGATCAGCAACACGCGTGACATCTCATTCAAGCCAAGTTTAGCCCGCAAATCATCCTGACTGGCCCCTGCAATCACCGCTGCCAACCCAGCCACAGCACTCTCGCCCGCTATAATGCTTGGATCATTACCAATAGGCCTGCCAGCCAGTCGCATGGCAGGTGCCACGGTACTTTCTGGAATAGTCAAAAAATCCTGCGCGTTTTCACGCAAGATATTCCAAGCCAATGGTGATGGCTCACCACAAGACAAACCAGCCATCAGGGTTTCTTCTTCAATCACCACATTAGTAGCAACACCCGCTTTTGCACTTTCAAACAAACACGCCGCCAATTCAGGTTCCACCACCACAACACGCGGTGCTTTATCCCCCCAATGTTGACGCAAGCCTGCAACCACACCTGCCGCCAAACCGCCAACACCGCCTTGC
Organism: uncultured Paracoccaceae bacterium; assembly: GCA_913061275.1. Classification (GTDB taxonomy): domain Bacteria; phylum Pseudomonadota; class Alphaproteobacteria; order Rhodobacterales; family Rhodobacteraceae; genus Amylibacter. The sequence goes on from CAJXSR010000009.1 coordinate 17,239, forward strand.
AAAAACACATGGCTTGGCGGGGTGTCTAATTCTTGCTCTATCTCGTTTACCATAACCCCGTATCCCGCCATCACATCCGTAGGCGGTTGGGTATATCCCTGCCATGAGGTATCAGACACAATGAACCAGCCATTTGCATCAGCATCACGGCGCACATCATCAACAGAAGCATCATAATCGCCGTCAACACGGGTAACAGTAGCCCCTAAATCCCGCATCGCTTGCGCACGGCCCTCACTAACATCGCGGTGGATATATATCTGACAAGGTGCGCCAAACCGTCCTGCCCCCCAAGCCAATGACCGCCCGTGATTACCATCCGTGGCTGATGCCAAAGTAATCTTGGCCACGTCATCCGCGTAAACACCTTTGCGAATATCAACCAATGTCACAGCGTTACCCAGACGCTTGCTTAACTCGCGTTGTAATATCCTTAAACCTGCGTAAGATCCGCCAAGGGCTTTGAAGCTACCCAACCCAAAGCGCGGGCCTTCGTCTTTGTATAGAATATCGCCCAAATTCAGAGATTTAGCTAGGTCTGTAAGGGCGTACAACGGCGTTGGTGCATAGCCACTCCATGCAGTTATTTCTGCGAATGAGGCCGCAAAATCATCACGGCTGATAACCGTTTCATGCGCATTGCCAACGGCTACCTGCATAGGTCTGTGGTCAATCTTGGCAGTTTTAAAATCTTCAAACATTCAGCTGTCCTTTTGTGGTAATTGTTCTGATACAAGGCGCGCCCAAAAAGCAGCCCCCAATGTCAAAGCATCGTCATTAAAATCATAATCCGAGGCGTGCAACGGTTGGTTATTCGGATATTCGGTACCGTTGCCCATCAATATAAAGCAGCCTGGAACTTCGGCACTTAAACGGCCGAAATCTTCAGAAAATGACATCCGTGCGCGGTTTGGCAGAACCTGATCGCTTATGCCACTGGCCGCATGCATCGCCGCCTTCACTTGATCTAGCGCATTCACAGTCTCTTCAAATTCCGTATTGAAACGCACGTCAATTCTAACATCGTGCGCCGTTGCAATGCCATTGGCAATCTGGCGCATCAGCCGCTCAATTTCATTGCGATCTTGGGATGTAAACGACCGCGTATCACCCTTCAGTATCGCATGCCCCGGCAATACATTGCGTTGCCCGTCAGTGATAAATTCCGTGACCGAAACAACGGCACCAGTAGCGGGTGCCAGTTTGCGTGCAACAATGGTTTGCAACGCTTGCACTAATTCAGACCCAACCAAAATAGCATCCACCCCAACCTGTGGCATGGAAGCATGGCCACCTTGGCCGAAAATCTCAAACTCAAACAGGCTTTCACTGGCGCATATGGTACCTTCACGGGATGAAAATTCGCCCAAAGGTGCGCCCGGCAAATTGTGAATACCAAAAACCTCATCTGGCTGGAATTGCGAAATCAACCCATCCTTTATCATCGCTTTCGCGCCCAGTCCGTGTTCTTCATTCGGTTGGAATAGAAATACCACAATACCGTCAAACAAAGGGTTTTCTGCCAAATATTTCGCCGCACCCAGCAACATCGTTGTATGCCCGTCATGGCCGCACGCGTGCATTTTACCTGAATGTTTAGACGTATACCCATGTGTGCTTGTTTCAGTGATCGGTAGTGCGTCCATATCAGCACGCAGCATGATCGTGCGGTTGCCACCGCCATTACGCAAAACCCCGACAACGCCCGTACCGCCGATACCTTCATGCACTTCAATGCCGTAACTGCGCAATGCTTCTGAAACTTTTGCAGCTGTACGATGCTCTTCAAACCCCAGCTCGGGGTGTTGGTGCAAATCACGACGAAAATCTACCATCATCTGGTGGATTGATTGCAATGCTTCTTGGGTAATATCAGGCATAGCGATTCTACATTTAATGTTTTTTTAAACTACCCACATTTTATATGAATACCAGATATAAATAATCATTCGTTGCCTATTACTACCGCCCGATTGAAACGTAATCTAAGCCCGCTTCTTTGGCTTCACGCGGGTCATATATATTGCGCAGATCAGCCATTTTAGGTGTTTTCATTTCATCCGCTATCCGTTTTAGATCAAGTGCACGAAATTCGTTCCATTCAGTCAAAACAACTATCGCATCCGCATTTGTTGCAGCAACATACGGGTCTTCAATCCACGTAACTGTCGGCAACATTTCCTCACCCTCTTTGCGCCCTTGTGGATCGACCACATACACATCAGCACCCGCCCCCACCAAAGCAGGTACAATCGTCAAAGACGGGCTGTCGCGCATGTCATCCGTATTGGGTTTGAACGTCACACCAAGGATCGCAATTTTTTTACCCTTCATTTTATCGCCGCATAAATGCATGATTTTATCAATCATTTGCCGCTTACGTTCGTCATTGATCGTTATTACAGTTTCAATGATTTTAATCGGGCTGGCATGCTCTTGCCCAATCCGCGCTAATGCTTTGGTATCTTTGGGGAAACATGACCCGCCATAACCTGGGCCTGCATGTAGGAACTTGCCACCAATGCGGTTGTCCATACCCATACCCTTGGCAACAGACTGAATGTCTGCGCCAACTTTTTCACATAGGTTGGCTATTTCATTAATAAAGGTGATCTTGGTCGCCAGAAATGCGTTGGCAGCATATTTAATCATCTCTGCACTTTCTAGGTCGGTATAAACGATCGGCGCTTCTCGTAGTGCAAGCGGGCGGTAGATCTTTGCCATAACATCTTTGGCCTGTTCACTTTCCAAACCTACAACCACACGGTCAGGGCGCATAAAATCCTCTATCGCTGCCCCTTCGCGTAGAAATTCGGGGTTGGAACATACATCAAAATCAGCATCTGGGTTTTCAGCGCGGATAACACGTTCCACTTCGCGGTTAGTTCCCACGGGTACAGTCGACTTAGTAACAATTACTGTATAGTCTTTTAATGCGCGCGCAATTTCACGTGCTGCATCATACACGTAGGTCAGGTCTGCATGTCCATCGCCGCGCCGCGTAGGTGTTCCAACTGCAATAAATACAGCATCCGCCGAGCCAACTGCATCGTTCAGATCTAGTGTGAATTGCAACCGTCCGTTTGCGACATTCTTGGCCATCATATCTTCAAGGCCCGGTTCATAAATCGGCACTTCACCTTTGTGCAAAGCTGCGATCTTTTCTGACAACTTATCAACACATGTAACATCATGGCCAAAATCTGAAAAACACACGCCTGAAACCAGCCCTACATAACCCGTTCCTATCATCGTTAATTGCATGTCTGCCCCTGTTTTTATTGTTTTCTATGCATTTTTGCGCAGAATCACGTCATAAATAGGGGGGTTTCATTCAACTTTCTAGGGGTAATAAGCTCTGCAACATCGTAGTAAGGCAATGCTATTACGATAGTGGAATAATCACGGCGTTTCTTTCGGCAGTGTAATTAAAAATGTACTGCCGTCAGAGCCTGTTGAAGTTAATTCAAGCAAACCACCATGACCTTTGACAAGTTCCGCCGAAATAGCCAACCCAAGCCCAGAGCCGCCTTTACGCGCACCGCCTTCAAAGGCAGTAAATAGGTTATCCATTGCTTTTTTGGGTAGGCCCGGGCCGTCATCTGAAATGGATATTATCCAGCTATCTTCAGTTTCGCGGCCCTCGACTAAAATTTTACCACTCTGCTTTCTTGCCGTTAGAACTTGGCGCGCATTTCGCACAATATTGCTGACAATTCTGTACAGCTGTTCACGATCAGCTTTCACATTAATTCCGTTCGCTACATCAAGTGAAATATCTATCTCAGCCTCACCAATCGCCAAATGCTCTCCTTCAACAACCTCCACTAGCAAAGGTTTCATGGAAAAGCTTTTCAACTGAGGCGGGGTTTCTTCGGCCTTGCCAAATCGCAAGGTGCTTTCACAAAGGTTCACAGCACGTGACAACGATGTCACAAGTTTTGGTGCCGTCTTTTTAACGGCTGGATCATCGCTTAATTCCATTCTGTCTGCCAATAACTGTGTTGTCGTCAGTATATTGCGTAAATCATGGCTGATCTTTGAAACAGCCCCGCCAAGGGCTGCCATTCGGCCTTTTTGCTTCAAGGATTGACTTAATTGCAACTGCATAGATTGAAGTGCCGTTTCCGCTTCATGTAATTCAATCACACCCGCTTGTGGTTGAATTATTTGCCGCGCATCTTCAGGGGCTGCTGAAAATCCACGAATTTGTTGCACCAGACGGCTCATTGGACGAACGATGAAAAACCGCACAGCGATAAACAACATAGAAGCTGTCACAACTGAAATAAACAAAGACAAATTGAAAATGGTTTTACCATAATCCAACATCGCATCGCGCAACGGCTTTTCATATAATGACGCTTCAATCAGTTGCCCTGCTTCTTTGACGGGTTCTCCGATAACGCGAATGACACGATCATCATCATGCCAAAGCGTCATCATCGCATCCATGACAAGCTCCCACGCAGGCGGGTCACGAAGATCAAATGTTTGCCCAATGGGGGCCTTCATTGGTGAACTCAACATCAACTCACGAATGGCATTACGTTGTAAAGCCACGTTCAGAACATCCGCATTACGCAGTAATTCCGCTTCTAGTTCTGGTTCCACCATTTCCGAAGGGGCGGCCAGCAATGCAAGTGTGGCAATTTGTGAGCTGTCTAACCTTGCTTGTAAGTAGTCCATTCTGAACCGTGAAACTGATGGAACAAAAATCAACACCTCAGCGAGCATCACGAAGACAATCGTCAGCAACAAGAAACGCCCTGAAAGTGAATTGAAAAACATAGTCCCCTCTTTTATGACTTAAAGTTATGGTGCTGTTCGTTATCTAGCAACTCTGCTTTTTTAGATCAGCAAAATCACGCGCAAAATTAAAATCGCTGCACCATCCTTACGACCTTTTTCACAAAATCATTCTCAAATAGGCGCGGCGTGTAATACTGCCCCGCCGCACGTTTGTTAATCTCGCCCAAAGTCGGATAGGGTGCCACCATCGCGGCCACTGCCCCGATTTTCAACTTATTTGCGATAACCAATGCCCAAGTTTGAATTAGTTCACCCGCCTGCGCACCAACAATACTGGCGCCAACAGGCCGACCCTTAACAATCATCACCTTGATTAAACCGGTTGTAGCCAACTCTGCCCGCGCACGGTCATTTTCAGCATATTCAAAACGCAACACTTCCAACTTTTCCCCATGTACCTCTTTTGCCTGAGCTTCGGTTAAACCTATTTGTGCCATCTCTGGGTCTATATAGGTCGCCCAAGGAATGTGGGAAGAGCTGGCTTTGGATGGTAGCCCAAACAAAGCAGATTTTATAATCACGCCTGCATGGTATCCCGCAACATGGGTAAATTGCAAACCACCTGCCACATCACCAATCGCATAAACCCGCTTATTTGTGGTTTTCAAAGACGCATCAACCTTCACGCCCGCGCGTGTTGGCTCTATGTTTGCAGCTTCTAAATTCAGCTTATCTGTATTTGGCTTGCGCCCCACAGACATCAACAAATGTGATCCTTTGTATTTTACGCCATCCTTGGTTTCCACGGTGATAACAGCACCTCTTTGGCTGATTTTAGAGGCCAAAGCCTCTTCAACAATCTCTACGCCTTCGGCCCGAATGCGCTCAAGTGCAATCGCAGCCATTTCAGGATCATCGCGCCCAAGCGCCTTAAAGCCTTCGATGACTGTTACCTTTGATCCAAGACGCACATGCGCTTGCGCAAGCTCCATCCCGATGGGGCCGCCGCCTATAACAAGCAAATGTTTAGGCTGCTCGCGTAACTCAAAAATATCTTCATTGGTGTAGTATTTCACTTTTTCCAACCCAGGAATGGGCGGCACAAAAGGCGATGACCCCGTTGAAATCACAAATCGGCGTGCCTGAATAATTGTATCACCCGCCTGAATTTCTGTGGGTGAAATAAAGCTTCCGTATTCAGTGATAACCTTAACACCTAGCGCTTCAAATCGTTCAACACTGTCATGCGGCTCAATCCCTGCAATCACGCTGCGCACATGGTCTTTTGCTTTTGCATAATCCACAGTCGGCACCACTGGTGTTACCCCAAATGCGGCCCCGTTCGTCATGCCATGCGCATGTTTGCCCGCAGCGATTAAAGCTTTTGATGGGATACAACCGTAGTTCAAACAGTCCCCCCCCATTTTACCGCCTTCTATTAGCACCACATCCGCACCCATCTGCACAGCACCCGCCGCAACCGAAAGACCACCAGAACCGCCGCCGATAATACACAGATCAGTTTTTATACGTTTAACCATACCTATTTACCTTTTATTTTCTTGATGATGACAGGAAGCACTGCAAGGGCTGCCAAACCTAGTAATGGGCCCAGAATTTGCCATTCAAAAATTATTCCTAAATTCGGCGTCTCGCCCTTTGCAAATACATCTGCAAGACCTGCCCCCACCCATGTATAGACCACACCACCCGGTATGATCCCTACAAATGTCGTCCAGACAAACCGTTTCAGATTAACACCAACTAAAGCAGGAATTAGGTTTGCTATAAAGAAAGGTACCGCAGGCACTAGGCGCATTATCAACAGATAACTGACCTCATCCGCTTTCAACCCGTCTTTAATCTTCTTCACCGCCCCTTGCGAGCCATCCATTTTAGCCGACAAAGCTTCACCAAAACCCATACGGGCCGCTAGAAATATTACTGTCGCCCCTATGGTCGCGGCAGTAATATTATAAACCGCACCCGGAAATAACCCAAACAGGAACCCCCCTGTTAGGGATATAATCGCGGCACCCGGAAGGGAAAAAGCAACAACAACAACGTACACTGCCATAAACACCAGCGAGGCCAGAATGAAATTACCATCACGCCATGCTTGCAAGGCTTCTTGATTTTTCGCTAATTGCTCAAAGCTCAGGTAATCTTTTAAAAAGACAAAACCCAAAATTGCCACAAGAATAATTACGGCAAAAGGCGCCATGCGTTTTACAGAAAACCTAGACTGCACCACTTGCCTGTCTTGTGATGGGGGGGTGTTCATAATTTCATCCAAACTTATACATTATTATTCTGTTACGCTTTATGTGCGCGATATTTGCCGCAGAAGATAGACCGATCACAAGCCAGTGATGATAGGTGATGGTTTTACCCTGTTTCATTTCAATTCAGGCAAGAACTGTAACAAAGCACATCGAAATTTGTTGGAAATAATGCATTTTGCATGATAAATTCCTTGCAAAGCGAATTGACTTCATTGGTTTTCGCCCCTAAACAGCAGCTTCAGAATAGACGGGTTCGAATCTATATCGGATTTGCCCAAAATACCCGATCAGGAGATCGAAATGAAACGCACATTCCAGCCGAGCAATCTAGTTCGCAAACGCCGCCACGGTTTTCGCTCACGTATGGCCACCAAAAACGGTCGTATCATATTGAACCGCCGCCGTAATCAAGGCCGCAAAAAACTGTCTGCATAAGGCGCGGGCCATAAGGTCTATGAAATTATGAAACCGTCGGAGGCGACACAAGGCACCCAAGGGAAAGCCGGTGAAACGCCCCCGGCGGTTTCCGTTTGTCTGGTGGTAATTAAAAACCGTAGTGACTTTCTGGCTTGCAACAAAGGCCGTTATCGCGGCGTAAAAGGCTTCGTGCTACAAGGCCGCGACCGCCAAGACGGCACTGACGACATTCGCATCGGCTACACCTGTTCCAAAAAAGTCGGCAACGCCGTCGCCCGCAACCGCGCCAAACGCCGCCTGCGCGAAGTTGCCCGCTTAAGCTTACCCACGATGGGCCGTGCCGGATGGGATTATGTCCTGATCGGCAAACGCGAAGTTACGGCAACGCGCGATTTTCAAGTTATGCTGGCAGATATGCGGTATGCTTTGAAGAAGGTGCATGAGTGACGGGAATTTAATTCAATTGCGTATCGAAAAACTTTCTCCGGTGCCGTTCAAGATAATCTTGATTTGGTAAAAATTTATCGGGCATTCGTAATTCAACAGTTGCAACATCCTCTAATTTTTCACGCGCTCTTTCAGGAATGTTCATTGATACAAGCATTCTATAATTTTGATCAAAGCTGATCAAGTGTCTGTCAAAAGCGCGATCATGAAGAGCATTTAAACAAATCCCATTACTTGGATCCAATCGACTCTTTTTATCTTCGGCCCATCCAACTATATGGCTAGCCGTAAGTAACCTTGGCTCATCAATACCAGTCATCGCACATTTGCTGCGGTATGAGCTTAGTATCATATCACGGAAAACATCTTGCCCTACTCTTTGTTTACTTTGAACAAACCTGTCTTGGCCTTCCGCAAACCCATAGGCGTCATCTCTAGTCTTCGTGCCTTGTGTGATTTTCTTAAAACTCAAAGTATCTTGTGAAAAATTCACGATCAGATTTTTATCAGATGTCCATTCCTTCCAAACAGTTTTATCCATTTTGCTCCCATGCCTCATGCCTTTTCGATCGAGTGTTTGATCAAGTGCAGCAAGATTGGACATCTTAAGTGCAACCGCAGAAGGCGTGCGGTTTATTCTCTCGCTAAGGGCAATTATATCAGGGTTACCTTTGTGAATACGGCCAAATTCTGTTTTCAAATACAAGGCAAGGGCCGCCCAGACTTCCTCCCTTACCCAATTTCTTTGCTTTGCCATATGGCCACAAATAAGTTAATTTTCTCTATAGATTACCCATTCTAAACAGTTTAGCAAATCCCCATGACCCCACTCGCCTACATACTTTCCCTTTTCATACGTGCTTACCGCCTGATACTTAGCCCTTTGATTGGGCAAAATTGTCGGTATCATCCCACATGTTCTTCATATGCCTTAGAAGCTTTGCAAAAACACGGTGGGATCAAAGGCGGTTGGTTGGCGATCCGTAGAATTAGCAAATGTCATCCGTGGGGCGGTAGTGGCATTGATAATGTGCCGGATTAATTACTCAATCTCGTGACAAAATGTCGTTTTCTGACATGCCCAACCATACGCCAGAACCTATACACTCTTTAAGGACGATGGCGTCGTCCCAATTCATCACATTGTCCTGAACGCCCGGACATCTCTAGGGGTGGTTTGGATAAGCCCCTATTAGGAGGCTCTGATGGAAAATACCCATTCAACACGTCCAGAATTTTACACCTACCACAACGAAGCCATGGCACCTTTGCCGTTTGCCCAAGCCGAATACGATCAACGTATCGCTGGCCTGCGCAAAATTATGCAAGATCAGGATCTGACCGCGGTCGTCCTGACATCAATGCACAACATCGCCTACTATTCAGGCTTTCTATATTGCAGCTTCGGTCGCCCCTACGCATGCGTTGTCACCCATGACACTACCCACACGATTTCAGCGGGCATTGACGCGGGCCAGCCTGCACGGCGTTCAGCTTGTGATAACATCACCTACACTGACTGGAAACGCGATAATTACTGGCGTGCAATTAAATCCTGCATCAATGGCGCAAAATCCATGGGCATAGAAGGCGACCACCTGACCTTGATGGCGCAACAAAAACTACAAGAATTCCTTGGCCCTAAAAAAGTAGCTGATATCGCACCCGCCACCATGCTGCAACGCATGATAAAATCCTCTGCTGAAATTGCACTCATCAAGGAAGGTGCGCGTATCGCAGACGTCGGCGGTTTCGCCATTCGTGATGCGATCAAAGTCGGTACCCGTGAAATAGACGTGGCCATGGCAGGCCGTGATGCGATGGAACTGGAAATCGCCAAATCATTTCCAGACAGCGAAATTCGTGACAGCTGGGTCTGGTTCCAATCAGGTATCAACACTGACGGTGCCCATAACCCCGTCACCACCCGCCGTCTGGAAGCGGGCGATATACTATCCCTGAACACCTTCCCGATGATCAACGGCTACTATACAGCCCTAGAACGCACGTTATTTGTAGGCGAGCCTAACCAAGCACAAATGCGGGTTTGGCAGGCAAATGTCGAAGCGCATGAGCTTGGCCTTTCGTTAATCAAACAGGGCGCCACCTGTTCAGGTATTTGCAATGAGATTAACGCATTGTTTGAAGCGCATAATTTGCTGCAATACCGCAGCTTTGGTTACGGCCATTCCTTTGGCATCCTATCCCACTATTATGGCCGTGAAGCAGGCCTAGAACTGCGCGAAGACATCGACACAATGTTGACCCCTGGCATGGTTGTTTCAATGGAACCTATGGTGACATTACCAGAAACAGACGCTGCCGCAGGCGGTTATCGCGAACATGATATCGTGGTGATAACGGACAAAGGTGAAGAAAACATTACCAAATTCCCCTACGGACCCGAACATAATATCGTAGCCGCATAAACAAAACGGGGTGCGCAATAAAACGCGCGCCCCAGTCCCATCGGCAAAACTTAACCGAATTGACCACACGCACAAATTCGCCTTGTCAAATCAGGTGTAACCGCCCAAATGCTGTGCAATGACCGATGCCTATACCCTTCAACTCAAAGAAATTTCAGAACGGCTGATCCACAACATCGCCATGATGGAAATCTATGTAAAATTCGAAATCATCGCCCGTGATGAAATAGACCAAGCCGTGCTGCATTCCGACAGTATGAAGGCCCTAGATCGCGCCGCCCAAAGGCTAAATGATACCCATACAAAAAAGCGAAAAACTGTGTAAACCGCACAATTACCCCTACGAAACGCCGATCATAAAACACCGTAGGGTGGGCTTCAGCCCACGCGTAGCAAAAACATCAGGGTCACACCTGACGCGCAGGTGCTGTAAATTGTCACAAGGTTATGCCTTTTCGATGCAAACCTTTGCCTTTATGGGCAGATAGGTTTGCCTTATAAGGCTAAATAATTGGGAAAGCGGTCATCTGAGTAAAATAGTCAGATGACAGGTTAAAGCCCTTATACCTATTTTCTGTGACGCAGCTAAGGTCTGCCTTCAATGCGGTATCCATCCAGACAATCGAATATAATCATTCCGAAGCCACTTAATTGGCTCCTAATTCCGAAATTCGCTCGGCAAACAGGTTTTTCAGGACCTCCGACAGGGCTGCAGTCTGCACGACACGGCGCATTTTACCTACATTTTGCTTGTCAAAGAACCGAAGCCGATGAACTTCTTCAACGCTGGGGGCTGCTTCGTTTGTTTTCACACATTCGATTGTATTTCCAGCCTCAATCGCGCCCTCTTGAAGCACACGAAGGTAAAACCCGGTTTTAGCAGTGGATATACAGGTTTCGAGTGCCTTAGAGTCACCCAATTTTACGCCGAATTTAAAGCAGGGCATACGCGGCATCGTAACTTCAAACACAGCCTGACCCACCCTGAATTGGTCACCAATTCGCACTTCGTTCTCGACCAACCCCTCTGTCGTTAGGTTCTCACCAAAATGCCCGAATTCAAACGGCTCTTGCCCATAGAGATCGTGATAAAAGGAATAATGTTCGACCGGCGAAGCGAGCACTGTTTTATCGGGGCCGCCATGTGCTTTCAGGTTGGCCTGTTCATCCCCGTCGATACCAGTCTTATGGACCATGTGCTGTCCGCCAACTGATATTTTGTAGATGGCCGTTGGAACGTCTTTGCCCATATACTGGATCGTTCTTGGTTTACCGATGCTGATTGCTAGAATACGCATTTTCACTCCATTCCCGGTGCACAACTTGGGCCGATCTGAGTTCCATGCTTATCACAATGGCCAAACAATTCCTAATCTGGGGGTTCGTAGCCGCTCATTGCTGCCATCCGCATCAAATAATCTAATCACTACTACCCGCCTAATACGCTCCCAGAGGCTGCCGCTGGCCCAATCGCAGCGAAAGTCGGTTTTGTCCGCATAACTGCCGTTGGGCCGTTTTCAGGAAGAAAATACCTGATAGAAAATGTCAGATGACTGCTTATAGCCCTTCTATAACATTCAATGAAAATTGATTTCGGGGTCACTTGAATTCACGGCTGTTGCTCGCAAGCAGGTGCTCGCTTAATAAGACACTCTTGTCATTGTCTAAAGAAGTTAAAATGAAACACAAAATCACCTTTGCCCGATTGCATGAGATTGAGTCGGCAGAAATAATTGCGCACATGTCTGATCCTCGTGTTGCGGAACACATGCCGCTACTCACATACGAATGGGACGAGGCTGCTGTGACCAAATTTATCAAGACTAAGGAAAAATGCTGGAGCCGCGATGGGCTTGGGCATTGGGCTATATTGTCAAACAATAAATATGTCGGTTGGGGCGGCTTTCAAAAGGAGGGAGACGAGTGGGACTACGGTTTAGTTTTAAAGCCAAACTCCTTTGGGCTAGGAACACGCATTTCAAGAAAAGCAATCGAGTTTGCCCTTGCAGATGAGCGTATTCCTTTCGTAACTTTCCTCTTACCACCATCACGTAAAAACCTAGGCGCGCTTGATAGACTTGGAGCAAAACTTGTCGATGAGATAAAATATGATGGCGCAACGTTTCTTAAATATCGGCTTGATACTGAGTAACCGCTTTGTCCGCTCAGCCGCCATTGGTCAGGAATTTCTGAAGTCTGCTACCCATAGGCAAAGCTATGTGTCCATAAAGGCAATAGTGGTGCGTCATTCACTTTTCCGCCCTCCTAATACCAACCCCTTTAGCGATTGCAAAAAGGCAAAACCTTTTGGCATTCCATAGGGGGGTGCGAATGCGCCTTCATTCCTCTTCCCAACTCTGTTTCATAACCTCTTCAAAATACTGATGCGCCAGCGCGTTTTCCTCGTTCTTGGCGAAATGCGTGTTTAGCAACCCCTGCACCATCGCCACATAATAAACCCGCAGAACTTGGTTCATACGGGCCTGATAGCGTGGCCCCATTTTTTTTGAACCAGCGCAACATGTCCGCGTCCACGCGCATGGTGATTTTGGTTTTATGCGGCTCGATCGGTTTATCTACTTCCAGAAAATTCCAGCCTTCGGGAATACTGCGGTCGACCCATGCGTCAGACATATCGTGCTGCATCCGCGCAAGGGCGGCTTTAACATCGTGGCGGCGTTGGGCTTTGGTTTTCATCAGCGGCATCCTGTCTAAAAACCCCAGAATTGCGGCTAATCCTTAACAATTTCAAACCCCAGCGTTTGCCATACGTTTTCCATACACATTCCATACGGTTTCCATACAGCCCAATACGGGCCAATTCCCAAAACCTTACCCAACCGTACCCCGCATTAACAAACCACCCGCAGGCCATGCGGGTATCGTACGCCATTTTAAGGTGTAATCTATCGACCTTTAAACACGGGCTTTCGTTTTTCAACGAATGCCGTCATGCCTTCTTTTTGATCCTCTGTTGCAAACAGTGAATGAAAAACACGCCGTTCAAACAGCAGGCCTTCGGCAAGGCTTACCTCATCGGCACGGTTCACCGCATCACGGATAAGCCCGGTTACCGGTTTTGAATAATCAGATATTGTTGCGGCAGCTTTCATAGCAACTTCAACAACTTGCTCGTCCTCCACAACCCGCGCGACAAGCCCACAAGCTAAGGCTTCTGCCGCATCCATCATCCTGCCTGTCAGGTGCATATCCATCGATTTAGCGCGGCCAATAAGTTTGGTCATCCGTTGCGAGCCGCCCATACCAGCCATCACGCCCAGCTTAACCTCTGGCTGACCAAACTTGGCGCCCTCACCCGCAATAATGAAGTCACACATCATCGCCAGTTCACACCCACCACCCAGCGCAAAACCGTTGACGGCAGCAATTTTGGGGGTGCGAAATGCCGTGAAAACATCCCAGTCAGCAAAGTAATCACTAGCAGCCATATCCGCATAATCCTTACCCTGCATTTCCTTAATATCCGCCCCCGCCGCAAAGGCTTTTTCATTGCCGGTCAACACAAAACAGCCAACACTGGGATCCTTGTCCAGCGGGGTCAACGCGGTAATAATTTCTTCCAGCAGCTGCGCGTTCAACGCATTCAACTGCTTGGGGCGGTCTATCTGTACCAAAACAACGCCACCTTCACGGATGATTTTCAGGGTCTCTAACATCGATTTTTCCTTTCACGTTACTACAGCAAAATCGCCATCTGCGGCGGATTGATACAAACGATCAATCATGCTTTGCGGCACGCTTTCCAGCGTTGGGTATTTCCATTTTGGGGCGCGGTCTTTGTCGATCACTGCGGCACGAATGCCCTCAACCAGCTCACCGTCCTGCAAGCAAGTGCTGACAATGCGGTATTCATTGCGCAGAGCCATTTCCAACGATCCGTTTTGACGGGCAGTGCGAACAGCAGCCAGAGTAGTCTTCAGGCACAAAGGCGCGCCGCGCAATGCGCCTTTCAGGGCTGATTTTGCAAAATCCGACGGATCTGTTTCCAAAGCTTGCATAATATCCGAAACATCACCTTGCCCAAAGATCGCATCAATCGCCTTGCGATTTTCCGCTAGTGTAGAACACTCTGGTACCATTGCATAATCCTGCAACACTGCTACATCGCCTGTTTCCAGCAATGCGGCTTTCAGGCTTACCAGCTTATCTGATGGCACAAAATAATCTGCTACCCCTGTATAAATACAATCGGCCCCTGACAGGCGCGCACCTGTAAGACCTGCATATTCACCGCAAGCCCCCGGCATTTTCCCCAGCAAATGCGTACCACCCACATCAGGGATCAGGCCAATGGCGCATTCGGGCATCGCAAACATTGTGCGTTCTGTGACAACGCGGTGTGAGCCGTGTGCAGAAATGCCAACCCCGCCACCCATCACGATCCCGTCCATGATCGCAACATAGGGTTTTGCATAGGTCGAAATCGCGTGGTTCAGTCGGTACTCATCGCGCCAAAATTTCAACGCATTTTTCACCTCCCCGCTTTTGCCTTCGTTATAGATTTTGACAATATCACCGCCTGCACAAAAAGCTTTTTCGCCTGCTGCATCAATCAGCAACAAACTAACATCATCATCCGCTGCGAAGTCATACATTGCGGCCTCAAGATCAAGACACATCGGGTGGGTCAACGCGTTCAGGGCTTGCGGGCGGTTCAATGTCACATGTCCCGCACGGCCCACTTTACGCACTATCAAGTCACTCATGACAGACCCCGCGCATTTAGAACGGAACGTGCGATAATCATACGCATGATCTCATTGGTGCCTTCAAGAATTTGGTGAACACGAATATCGCGCACGATTTTTTCAATGCCGTAATCTTGCAAGTACCCATAGCCGCCCAGCAGTTGCAGCGCGTCATTGGCGACATCAAAGCAGTTATCGGTGACAAAAAGCTTGGCCATAGCACAATGCTTACTCGCATCATGTGCGCCTTGATCCAATTTCCACGCAGCTTGGCGCAAAAACACACGAGCGGCTTCTAGCTTGGTTTCCATTTCCGCCAGCTTGAATTGTAGGGCCTGAAACTGGTCTATGGTTTTGCCGAAAGCTTTGCGTTCGCCCATATAGTTTGCCGCGACTTTTGCGGCTTGTGTTGCTGCCCCCAAGGAACATGCGGCGATGTTTAAGCGACCGCCGTCCAGCCCTTCCATCGCGTATTTAAAGCCAGAGCCTTCATCACCCATCAAATGATCGCTTGGTACTTCACAGGCATCCATTTGCACTTGCGCAGTCGGTTGTGATTTCCAGCCCATTTTGTTTTCTTGCCCGCCAAAAGACAGACCATCGGTTCCATTTGGCACCAACATTGTGGAAATACCCTTAGGCCCATCATCACCTGTACGCGCCATCACCAAGTAAAGATCGGCAAAGCCACCACCAGAAATAAATGCCTTGTTACCGCTAAGTTTAAACCCACTGTCAGTTCTTTCCGCTTTGGTGCGCAAGGCAGCGGCGTCTGATCCTGAACCCGGTTCGGTCAAACAATAAGCAGCATAAATATCAAACCCGATCAGGCGATCCAGCCATTCGGATTTAAAGCTATCAGTGGCATATTTTGCCACCATATTGGTGCACATATTATGGATAGACATAAACGCTGACACCGATGGGCAGGCCATTGCCAAGGCTTCAAAGATCAGCACGGCGTCAAGACGGCTAAGCCCCGTGCCACCCAATTCTTCTGGCACATAAATACCACCAAAACCCAAATCACCTGCCGCTTTCAACACGCTACGCGGGATCGTGCGATCATCGTCCCATGCCTGTGCATTGGGTGCAATTTCGTCCTGTCCAAACGCATAAGCGGTGTCAAAAAACAGCTGTTGTTCTTCGTTCAAATTAAACTGCATGTCATATCCCTATCTAGGTTGCATCCGCGTGGCACCATCCAAGCGCACGACCTCGCCGTTCATAAAACTGTTTTCAATCATGTGGTATACAAGGGAAGCAAATTCTTCTGGGGCACCCAATCGGGATGGGAACGGAATGTTCGCAGCCAACGCATCTTGCACCTCTTGCGGGAATGCGGCAACCATCGGGGTTTTAAAAATACCGGGTGCCACAGACAAAACCCGAATGCCTGATTTTGCCAAGTCGCGCGCCATGGGCAGGGTCATTGCAGCGACACCACCTTTGGATGCGCCATATGCCACCTGCCCTATCTGGCCTTCAAAGGCGGCCACGGATGCGGTGTTGATAATCACGCCACGCTCATTATCGTCGTTCAAAACATCCGCATTTGACATACCCAATGCCGACTGACTGGAGACATTAAACGTACCAACAAGGTTCACGTTGATGACTTTCTGGAACAATGCCAGATCGTGCGCCGCCCCACGTGACACTGTTTTTGCTGCAGGTGCGATACCTGCACAATTCACGCAAATACGTTCCTGACCGTTGGCGGCGCGGGCTTTCCCAAGCGCATTTTCCACACTGGCCTGATCGCTGACATCGGCTTGGCAAAACACGCCGCCCAATTCAGCTGCCAGCGCCTCACCCGCTTGCACATTCATATCCAAAAGGGCCACTTTCACGCCTTTTGATGCCAGTAACTTAGCAACAGCGGCCCCAAGGCCAGAGGCGCCGCCTGTAATGATGGCAGAAAACTGGTCGATATTATTCATCACTTAGACCCTTTCAATAGCAATGGCAGTACCTTCACCGCCACCGATGCAAATTGCCGCCACGCCGCGTTTTAGCCCGCGTGTTTCCAACGCATTCAGCAGTGTCACAATGATCCGAGACCCTGAAACCCCGATCGGGTGGCCCAATGCACAAGCACCACCGTTCACATTGACAATATCACGCGAAATGCCGAACTCTTTCATAAACGCCATTGGCACAACTGCAAAAGCTTCGTTAATTTCCCATAAATCAACATCCGACACATCCCAACCGATGTTTTTCAATAATTTTTTAGCAGCAGGAACTGGTGCTGTGGTAAACCAACAAGGTTCATGCGCATGACTGGCATGGCCTACGATACGGGCTCGAACAGTCAGGCCTTTTTCATGTGCCACATCTTCGCTGGTCACAATCATCGCCGCTGCACCGTCCGAAATAGACGAAGCATTCGCCGCGGTTACTGTGCCATCTTTCTTAAAAGCGGGGCGCAAAGTTGGTATTTTTTCCGGACGTGCTTTTGCTGGTTGTTCATCACGTGTTACCTCAACATCGCCTTTGCGGGTTTTTACTGTGAAGGGGACGATCTCAGCATCAAAGGCGCCTGTTTTCTGCGCCTCCAGTGCGTTCGTCAAAGATTGTAATGCGTAAGCATCCTGATCTTCACGGGTAAACTGATACTTTTCAGCACATAATTCAGCATACTGCCCCATCAGCGTACCTTTTTCATAGGCATCTTCCAGACCGTCCAGAAACATGTGATCTTTCATTTCCACATGTCCCAACCGTGAACCACCACGAGTCTTCAAGGACAGATAAGGCGCAAGCGTCATGCTTTCCATACCACCAGCAATCATCAAATCTTGTGAACCAGCCATGATTTGATCATGTGCCACCATCACGGTTTTCATACCAGAGCCACAAACCTTATTGATCGTGGTCGCAGGCACAGATTGCGGCAATCCCGCACCCAATGTTGCTTGACGTGCCGGCGCCTGTCCCAGACCCGCAGGCAGAACACAGCCCATTAGAACCTCGTCCACATCATCAACGCTTACTTTGGCATTGGCTAGCGCGCCTTTAATGGCAGCAGCCCCAAGTTCAGGCGAAGGGGTACCTGCGAAATCACCTTGAAATCCACCCATTGGCGTGCGGGCAGCACCCACAATTACAACTGTTTTTGTCATGTCATATCCTTAAAAAAAGCAGCAATACGCTGCTGTGCTTCGTATGTTTCCCAACGGTCTGCCAAGGCGTTGACCGTCAATTCAATATCATTTTCCACATCACGGCCCTGCATCTGTTGCAACAGGGCTTTAGCCTGCGCCACAGCACCGGGTGCGCTTTGCAAAATTGGTTTAATTTCCGCCTCAATCGCTGCATCCATTTCATCTGCCGCACAAACCGAACTGACCAACCCCGCACGCAGGGCCAGTTCCGTATCAAACGGTTTGGCCGTAAAAAATACTTGGCGCGCATAAGTTTCCGACAAGCGGCGCAAAACAAAAGGCCCGATGGTCGCCGGGATCAAACCCAATTTGGTTTCGGTTAGGGCAAAACGCAGACCTTTAGTGGCAACAACAATATCGCAAACCGCCATCATGCCGATACCACCGCCATAAGCATTGCCTTCCAACCGCCCGATCAAGGGTTTTGGCAAGGTGTTCAGACCTGCCAGCATATTGGCCAATACGCGGGCCTCGGCGATTTTACCTGCACGGTCTTGTGCTGCTTGTGCCCGCATCCAGTTCAGATCGGCACCTGCACAAAAGCTTTTACCCTGCGCGGTCAGAATAACCGCACGCACCGTACTATCGGCGGCAAGCATTTTAGTCGCAGCTGTAATCTCTGCCATCATTTCGCTGTTCATCGCATTGTGTTTTTCAGGTCGTGCCAATGTCAACGTAGCAATGCCGCGTGTATCCGTTGAAACTTCGATGGTGTTATAAGCCATGTGTTACCCCTGCGATATTTTTTTGCAAATAGGCCTGTGCCATGCGTAATTTTTCCATATCCAACCCGGTTTCCCAGCCACTATCATGCAACATTTCTACCAATGGGATGGTAGATAAATTCCCCTTGGCACCTGGCGCATAAGGGCAGCCGCCCAAGCCACCAATGGCACTGTCAAAACAACGCAAACCGTAATCTAGTGCCGTTGTGACATTCGCCAATGCAGTACCGTCAGTATCATGAAAATGCCCAGCAAGCTTATTCGCAGGTACAGATTTCAGCAAATCATCAAGCAATAAAACCGTAGTTTCAGGCGAGCCTTTACCAATAGTATCGCCCAATGAAACTTGATAACAGCCCAAATCCAGCAACGCTTGCGCTACCTTGCGCACTTGCGCCGGTGCAATAACGCCCTCATAGGGGCATGCAATAACACAAGACACATAACCGCGCAAAGAAACACCCGCTTCAAGGGCCGCTTTGGCGACAGGTGCAAAGCGTTCCAGACTTTCCGCAATGCTACAGTTTATATTCTTCTGGCTGAAACTTTCCGACGCTGACCCAAAAATAGCAACCTCATCCACTCCAGCCCTTAACGCGGCTTCCAGCCCTTGCATATTCGGAGTCAAAGCCGCATAGATCACACCCTTTTTACGGGTAATTCCCGCCATCACATCCAGCGCATCCGCCATTTGCGGCACCCATTTAGGTGACACGAAACTTGTGGCCTCAATAAAGCGCAACCCTGTGTCAGACAGCAGATCAATCAACCCGGCTTTATGCTTAGTCGACACAATCCCCGCTTCATTTTGCAACCCATCGCGCGGGCCAACTTCGTATATGGTAACGAATTTATCGGTCATTCGGCCAACTCTTCCAGCACAATCAACTGGTTGCCTTCATCCACGGCACTTGATGGAATGCACATCACTTCGGCTATCACCCCGTCACGCGGTGCTACCATAACATGCTCCATCTTCATCGCTTCCAACACCAACAACGGATCGTTCTTCGTCACGCGGTCACCGGCAGCCACATTCACGATTGTCACAACACCTGTCATTGGTGCAAAAACGCAATCGGCGTTATCATCTTGGGCATGGCTTGCATCAAGTGGATCGTTAACTTCAAAGCTAAATTGTTCGCCATCAATTTTTACCGTAACCGATCTACCCTGCTTAACCACAAGGGCCATCAAGTTTTTTGACCCAGCCCGCGCGGAGACATGGGCCGCATTACGCGTCACATTCTGAAAGGCATGAATTTCATCATCCTGCAGCAAGCTGATATTTTGCGCACCATCAAACTGCAAAGCTCCTGCGACATCAGCTAAATTCAAAGGTTGTGTCGCCTTGCCCCATAACTGCCAGCCAAGCCGAGCCGCACTAGGGTCAATTTCGCCCGCCACAAGACCTGCCACCATATAGGCAAAAGGCGGCGGCGTAATTTCTGCCATAAGACTACCAGATTTACGCGCGATCAACCCTGTGTCAAAACTGGATTTCACGAAATCTGGGTCAGCGCAAAGCCGCGACAAGAATGACATATTGGTTTGCGTTCCCGCGCAAATCGTCTGGTGCAAGCCCTGTTGCAACGTAGTCAAAGCAGCACCCCGTGTGGCTTCATGCGAGATGAGTTTAGCGATCATCGGATCATAAAACGGGCTTACTTTATCGCCACTGCGCACACCTGTATCAGCGCGGCATTCAGCACCGAACTGCACATGATGCAACGTTCCCGGCGCGGGCATAAAATCGTTCTGCGGATCTTCGGCATAGATACGTGCTTCAAACGCATGACCATTTATCGCAAGCGCGTCTTGGGCCAATGGCAACGGCTCACCTGCTGCCACACGCAACTGCCATTCCACCAAATCCTGTCCGGTTATCGCTTCAGTCACAGGGTGTTCCACCTGCAAACGCGTGTTCATTTCCATGAACCAAAAACCATCCACGCGAAGGGGGCCTGACCCATCTACGATAAACTCAATAGTGCCAGCACCTTCATAAAAAATCTGCGCCGCTGCCTGAATTGCAGCTGTTGTCATCGCCGCACGTACATCTATCGGCATGTCTGGCGCAGGGGCTTCTTCAATTACCTTTTGGTGGCGGCGTTGTAGTGAACAATCGCGTTCAAAAAGATGCACGATATTGCCGTGGCTATCACCAAAAACCTGCACTTCAATATGGCGCGGGGCGGTGATATATTTCTCGATCAAGACATGGGCGTCACCAAAACTGGCCTGCCCTTCGCGCTGTGCAGATGCAAGACTTACATGGAATTCACTTGCTACTTCAACCAGACGCATCCCCTTACCGCCGCCACCTGCACGGGCTTTGATCAACACGGGATACCCGATTATAGCGGCCTCATCCGCTAGAAAACCAGCGTCTTGGTTGGTACCATGATAACCTGGTACAACTGGAACCCCTGCCTTTTCCATCAAATGCTTGGCCTGATCCTTTAACCCCATTTTGCGAATAGCATCAGCAGACGGGCCAATGAAAACCAACCCCGCTTGCGCCAATTTTTCGGCAAAATCAGGGTTTTCCGACAAGAAACCATAGCCCGGGTGTACCGCCTGCGCCCCGGTTTGCAAAGCGGCTGCAACCACACGGTCACCTTGTAGGTAACTGTCCGTTGCCGCAGACCCACCGATATGCACGGCCTCATCAGCCATTGCCACATGCATCGCATCCGCGTCCGCATCCGAATAAACTGCTACAGTGGTCACGCCCATGCGTTTGGCGGTTTTGATAATACGGCAAGCAATTTCACCACGATTTGCAATCAGGATTTTTTCAAACATTATAATTCACCCCTACATTCTAAAGACGCTAAATTGCGTCTCTTTTATAGGCGCGTTCAAAGCCGCCTTTAACGATAAAGCCACCACATCACGGGTTTTACGCGGGTCGATAATGCCATCATCCCAAAGCCGCGCTGACGCGTATAGCGGTTGAGATTGTTCTTCAAACTGATCCAGTATCGGTTGCTTTAACTTGCGTTCGTCTTCAGCACTAAAAGTACCACCTTTGGCTTCAATCGCGTCCCGCGTCACAGTCGCCATCACACCTGCAGCCTGCGCACCACCCATCACAGAGATCTTGGCATTGGGCCACATCCACATAAACCGTGGCCCGTAAGCCCGCCCGCACATACCGTAATTGCCCGCACCATAAGAGCCGCCAACCACCACGGTTATTTTCGGCACATCCGCACAAGAAACAGCGGCCACCAGTTTGGCCCCATCCTTGGCAATACCGCCTGCTTCATATTTGGAACCCACCATAAAACCAGTGATGTTTTGCAAAAACAAAAGCGGGATTTTACGTTTGCAACACAGTTGAATGAAATGCGCGCCCTTCTGGCTACTTTCCGAAAACAACACCCCGTTGTTGGCCAGAATGCCCACGGGCATGCCATCAATATGGGCAAAGCCGCAAACCAATGTAGCCCCGAAGCGTTCCTTGAATTCTTCAAACTCTGACCCGTCAACAATCCGTCCGATTATTTCACGAATATCAAACGGGCTTTTGGCGTCTTTGGGGACAACACCCAACATTTCGGATGGATCAAGTGCAGGGTGTTTGGGCGCACGCCCTTTAATGGCAGGTGCTGGTATATCACCTAGATTGCGCACGCATTGACGTGCCAATGCCAACGCATGGGCATCATCATCTGCAAGATAATCCGCAACCCCTGACAGGCGGCTGTGCGTATCGCCACCGCCTAATGTTTCGGCATCCACAACCTCACCCGTCGCCTCTTTCAACAGCGGCGGGCCTGCAAGGAAAATCGTACCTTGTTCCTTGACGATAATCGTCTGGTCAGACATCGCAGGCACATAAGCCCCACCAGCGGTACATGAGCCCAGAACCACAGCGATTTGGGTGATACCCTTGGCACTCATCCGCGCTTGATTGTAAAAAATCCGCCCGAAATGGTCTTTGTCGGCAAACACCTCATCTTGGTTGGGCAGGTTGGCCCCACCACTATCAACCAGATAGATGCAGGTTAGGTTATTTTCTTCGGCAATAGCTTGGGCACGCAGATGTTTTTTCACTGTAAGCGGAAAATAAGTGCCGCCTTTGACAGTCGCGTCATTGCACAGGATCATACAATCACGACCTTCAACTTTACCGATCCCAGCAATTACACCAGCGGCAGGCAGATCGGTGCTATAAACATCATGGGCTGCAAACAAACCTATTTCAAGAAAAGCGGAGCCTGCATCAAGTAACCCCGCGACACGGTCGCGAGACAGCATCTTACCGCGTGCAATATGGCGGTTACGTGAGCGTTCATTGCCACCTTTTGAAATTTCGGCGGCAAGTTCAGAAACCTTATCCAACAAAGCTTGGTTTGCGTCTGTGTTCTGCTCAAAATCCGCGCCTTGAACATTCAGTTTTGTTTTAATCACAGCCATTATTCAGCCCCTGCTTCTGCGCATGCAAGCGCTTTCAATTCTTTACGGATAATCTTGCCCGTGACCGTCATCGGCAAGGCATCTACAAAAGCAACCTCACGCGGATATTCGTGGGCGGCCAAGGTCAGCTTAACATGGGATTGCAGTTCTTTAGCCAGCGCGCCACTTGGCAAGATACCATCACTTAGCTTCACGTAGGCCTTCACAATTTCGGTGCGTTTAGGGTCAGGTTTACCGACAACAGCCGCCGCCGCTACTGCCGCATGCGCTAACAAACAGTTTTCAATAGCACTTGGCCCGATGCGATACCCCGACGAGGTAATCACATCATCCTCGCGCCCGACAAACCGAATAAATCCATCTTCCATAATACCTCGATCGCCCATCACCAGCCAGTCGCCGCGAAACTTTTCAGCGGTGGCAGTTGGGTTTTGCCAATATTCCAACATCATCACGGGGCTGCCACGGCGCACCGCAATATCGCCTTCATGCTTGGTTGGCAGACCGTTTTCATCAATCACAGTCACATCGTGACCGGGAACGATACGGCCCGCACAACCATCGCGGGAGGTAAAAATAACGTTGCAAGACGACACAACCATGTTGCATTCCGTCTGGCCATAAAACTCGTTTATCGTCACGCCAAGGGCCTGTTTGCCCCAGTTTGTTAATTCACTTCCCAAGGGTTCACCACCCGATGCGACCGTGCGCAATCCGGTAATCTGCGCAGCTTCTTGCTTCAACATTTTCAGGGCCGTAGGCGGGAAAAACACATTGCGAACGCCACCTTGTTCGATGACTTTTTGACAACCCGCCACGTTGAATTTTTTCATGCGCGCAGCAACCACAGGTATGCCGTGATGCAAGCCCGGCATCAGCACATCCAGCAAACCGCCAATCCATGCCCAATCCGCGGGTGTCCAAAGACAGTCACCTTCCTGTGGCAGAAAATCGTGGCTCATCTCAACGCCCGGCAAATGGCCCAGCAATGTGCGGTGCGCCAACAATGCACCTTTAGGCGCGCCCGTAGTGCCAGAGGTGTAAATCAAAATTGCAGGATCATCGGCCAAAGTATCATGCGGCTCAAACCCTGTAGCATCTTGATTAAACGCGATGGTTTCAGGGCATATCACATGTTCTATAACGGGTAGCTGATCCAGCAAAGGCGTGATGATTTGCAATGCACTTTCATCAACCACAATGGCTTTCGCGCCCGCATCACTCAAGCGTGACAACAACGCTTCTGCCCGAAACAAAGTAAATAATGGAACGGAAATTGCACCCAACTTCCATATCGCAATATGTGCCGCTGCCGTCCAAACCGACTGGGTGCGAAACACGCCAACGCGATCACCCACGCCAATGCCATTGGCTTGCATGTGGTGCGCCAGATGATCTGACAAATATTGCAATACAGCAAAACTAACTTCTGAACGTTCGCCGTCTGTCAGGTCTATTATCGCGGTGCGATCAGGATCAATTTCTACCCATTTATCGCACACATCCACACCGATATTGTACCGTTCAGGAATGTCCCAAACGAAGCTAGTCAACAAGTCATCGTATGATGTGGCGGGGTGCAGCATGGGTTAGCCCGCAGTCTCATTAAACAACTCTCGCCCGATTAGCATACGGCGGATTTCAGAGGTGCCCGCACCGATTTCGTAAAGCTTTGCATCGCGCAACAAACGGCCCGTCGGGTAATCGTTTATATAGCCGTTACCACCCAAACATTGGATCGCTTCAAGTGCCACTTGCGTCGCCTTTTCAGCTGCATATAAAATGCACCCAGCGCTGTCTTTACGAGACGTTTGCCCGCGATCACACCCCTGCGCCACCGCGTAAACATAGGCGCGACACGCGTTCATCGTGGTGTACATATCAGCAATCTTTCCCTGCATCAGCTGGAAGGTGCCGATAGGCTTGCCGAACTGTTCACGTTCATGCACGTAAGGTACAACCACGTCCATTGCTGCCGCCATTATACCAACAGGCCCAGCGGCCAAAGTAACCCGTTCATAATCCAGACCCGACATCAAAACATTCACGCCTTTGCCTTCTTCGGCCAGAATGTTTTCGAAAGGCACCAGACAATCTTTGAAGATCAGCTCGCAGGTGTTTGACCCGCGCATCCCCAGTTTATCCAGCTTTAGGCCAGTAGAAAAACCATCCATGTCGCGTTCAACCAAAAGGGCAGTCATGCCCTTGGAACCAGCATCAGGATCAGTTTTGGCATAAACAATCAGCGTATTTGCATCCGGCCCGTTGGTGATCCACATTTTATTACCGTTCAACATAAAGCCATCGTTGCGCTTTTCTGCCTTAAGCTTCATAGAAACAACATCTGATCCGGCACCCGGTTCGGACATAGCCAAAGACCCAACATGTTCACCGGAGATCAGTTTCGGCAGATATTTTGCCTTTTGCTCAGCAGTTCCCCAGCGGTTGATCTGATTGATACATAGGTTGGAATGTGCCCCATATGACAGGCCTACAGATGCACTGGCGCGGCTAATCTCTTCAATCGCAATGCAATGCGCAAGGTATCCCATGGCGACCCCGCCATCCGCTTCTGGAACCGTGATACCGTGTAGCCCAAGCGCGCCCATTTTTTCCCACAGGTCAGCGGGAAATTCATTTGTCTGGTCTATTTCAGCCGCACGCGGTGCAATTTCATCCATTGCAAAACGGCGCACAGTTTCGCGTAAAGCGTCAATATCCTCGCCAAGATTAAAATTCATTGTTGCATCAAACATCTGTCTTCCCTTTTGCATCATAGCCAACACTGCGCAATAAAATGGCAACGTAATAATCTTCGATTTTTTCTTTAGATAACCGTCCCTTGGCGCGGTACCATGTGTTTACCCCGATCAAGGAACCCAATACGGACATTGCCGCAACATGCGCATCTTCGACATTGAACTGGCCTGTTTCTTGACCCTCGCGGATAATTTTTCGTACCACATCTTCGTAAGCGCTACGTTTTTGCTCTATTCTTTTATGGCCTTCAGGCTCTAATGAGCGCAATTCCATAAACGAGATAAAAACATCATCGGCACGCGTAATATTATAGCTGATATGAAAGCGCACAAAACTTTCTAACCGCTCAACAGGCGTCATACTCTGCGTATCAACATCTGCCCACGCGGCCAGCAAACCATCCATGTGTTCTGACATCAGTAAAACCAGAATATGTTGCTTGGATGGAAAGTGATTATAAAGCGCACCTGCATTCACACCAACCGCATCTGCGATCATACGCATCGACACAGCGGCATAACCAAAC
This sequence comes from uncultured Paracoccaceae bacterium, assembly GCA_913061275.1. Taxonomy (GTDB): domain Bacteria; phylum Pseudomonadota; class Alphaproteobacteria; order Rhodobacterales; family Rhodobacteraceae; genus Amylibacter. The sequence continues at coordinate 43,887 of CAJXSR010000009.1, forward strand.
CGCGCAATAAGCGGCAAAGTTTTTTCCAGAATACTGGCCTTAGTTTGCGACCCGATTGATCCTTTTATACGTGCCATGCGACTCTCAATTAAATGAACGTTCGTTCTTTTAATAAATTAATAAGATTATGTCAAGGAAAATGACATATCCTAGCTGTAGCTTCTCAAACAGATCTTTGCCTGTGAAACCATCATATCAATGATTTCCCACGCAGGTTTAACATCATGGATCAATCCTGTCGCCTCACCCACAAAGGTATTGGCAATAGCTGTATTGCCCGCGCTTAACGCATCATTCCATGTTTGCTGTGCCACTTTATCTGTTTTTAATGCAGATTCGCGCCCGTGCCAATCTTTGGAAAAATCGTTTTCCACCAAATTGATAGTATAGCGGTCTGGCCAATCGCGGCTGCGCACAATATCCACGATTTTGGAACGCAACGTGTCATCACCTGTCGCATCAATAGCGGCCTGCCACATGTTAGGATGCACCAAAGCCTCTGATGCCGCCCAAAACCGTGAACCTACCAGAACACCATCCGCACCCAGCATCAAACTTGCGGCTAACCCGCGCCCATCGGCAATTCCGCCTGCTGCAACCAACAACACATCAGGGGCGGTTTTCGCGATATAATCTGCGACCTCTGGCACCAGTGTAAAGGTTGCACGTTTCTCACCGTGCCCACCTGCTTCGGCGCCTTGGGCAACGATAATATCCGCACCAGCATCTATCGCATGTTTTGCGTCTCGCAACGTTTGCACCTGACAAATCAGCAAAGCCCCCGCTTGTTTGATTTGTTCTACAAAGAGTTCGGGATCACCAAAGGAAAGGAATATCGCTTTTGGGCTACGTTCCAAGGCTTGGGTTAATAACTCTGGCTGATTAGCCAATGACCAAGTGATGAAACCACACCCGACCATTGCATTACCAGCTGCAGTAAACTCTTGTTCCAGCCAGTCTTTATCGCCGTATCCACCGCCGATAAATCCAAGGCCGCCCGCCTGTGTTACAGCAGAGGCCAAAGCACCGCCCGAAGCAAAGGCCATTGGGGCCAACAGTATCGGCGCATCAATATTCAGTTTTTCTGTCAGGCGTGTTTTTAACATATCAGCACCTTAGGCTGTAACGCGCCTATCCGCGATAACCAAACCATCACGTGGCAGATCACCCTTGGGGCAAAGCACGACATCGGCCCGTAATTTCAACAATTCACGAATAGAGTTTTCATAACCAGCACATTCGGTGCTTTCGGTTTCAAGCCGCACCAAAAGCGTATCATTTTGACCGTCATGGTTAACCTCGACACGTGCTTTATGCACTTCTGGGTGGCGTTCCAATAATGCAGCCACCTGTTCAGGGCGCACAAACATACCCTTCACTTTAGTTGCCTGATCTGCACGCCCCTTCCAACCTGTGATACGCATATTGGTGCGCCCGCATGGGCTAACACCCGGCAAGATGGCCGACAAATCACCCGTAGCGAAACGGATCAATGGATAATCTGGATTTAGGGTTGTCACAACCACTTCACCGATTTCACCAGCGGCAACTGGTATTCCAGTGCCTGGAATAACGATTTCAACAATCACACATTCATCAACAATCAGGCCATCCATTGCTTCGGTTTCATAAGCAATATGACCCAAATCAGCGGTGGCATAGCACTGCAAGCAGGTAATACCGCGATCAATATAACCTTGGCGAATTTGTGGAAACAATGGGCCACCACTAACTGCTGCCGCACGAATTTTTGACAAATCCAGCCCCAGCGCATCGCCCTTTTGCAAGATTGTGTTCAAGTAATCTGGTGTACCCGCATAACACGTCACCCCCAGATCAGCCGCAGCACGGGCTTGCAATTCAGTTTGGCCCGGCCCCGCAGGAAACACAGTTGCCCCAACCGCTTCAGCGGCATTTTCAAACATCATGCCCGCAGGTGTGAAATGGTATGAAAATGTATTTTGCACCACATCATCCGCGCCCACACCCAACGCGTGCAGGAAGCGGCCAAACCGCCACCAATCATGGCTTTTTTGTCCCACCTCATAGATCGGGCCAGGGGATTGAAATAGGTGCCGTATATCTTTTGGTGCAAGGGCGGCAAACCCACCCAAAGGGGCATTGGCCTTTTGAGCAGAACTCAAATCGGACTTGCGTAAAACGGGCAAGCTAACCAAGTCCGCTACTTGAGTGATTTCACCAACATCAACACCTGCTAAAACAACCGCAAAACCAGCGGAATTCTTCTGCGCATTGGCGATCTGTTGCGGTAAATCACGCGACAAATCATGCGCCCGTTGATCGTCCGATCGGGTCTCTAAGTTGTCATAAAAACCAGCCATCAGCTAAGCCATCTTTTGCGACGGCGGTAAGAACGCACATCGCGGAACGATTTGCGGCCCTCGTCTGACATACCCAGATAAAACTCTTTTACATCAGGGTTTTCGCGCAGTTCAGCGGCAGGGCCATCCATAACCACGCGACCCGACTCCAAAATATAGCCGTAATGGGCAAAGCGTAGTGCTACATTAGTGTTTTGTTCGGCCAACAGAAATGACACGCCTTCGCGTTCATTCAAATCCTTCACAATGCCGAAAATCTCTTCCACCAGTTGCGGTGCCAGCCCCATGCTAGGCTCATCCAACAGAACCGTTTCAGGGCTGCTCATTAAAGCGCGGCCTATAGCGCACATTTGTTGCTCACCACCAGACGTATAACCTGCCTGTGATTTGCGCCGCTCTTTCAGGCGCGGGAAATACGTGTAGACCATATCCAAAGCGTCAGCCAGTTGGGCACGATTGTACTTTTGTGTATAGGCACCTGTCAGCAGGTTTTCTTCTATTGTCAGGTGTTCAAAACAGTGACGGCCTTCCATCACTTGGATCACACCTGATTTCACCAATGCGGCTGGATTCAGCTCTGCAATCGGCTCGCCGCGATAATGTATCGAGCCTTTGGTTACCTCACCGCGTTCAGAGTGCAGCAGGTTCGAAATTGCTTTCAGTGTGGTAGTTTTACCCGCACCGTTTCCACCCAGAAGGGCCGTGATGCCGCCTTTGGGAACTGACAAACTAACACCTTTCAACACAAGGATCACATGGTTGTAGATCACTTCAATGTTGTTCACTTCCAATAGGTTTTCTGATGTCGGTGTCGCGTCTAACATAAGGTCATTCCAGCGGTTAAAATTCAAGATTGTCCCTCTGGCCGCACATGGGGCCAGAGGGCGTATTAGGGCTTAGTTACAGCCTTCAGTAATGTTGTTTTCAGCAGCAAACGCAGCACTATCTTCTGCAATCAACGCACCGATAACTTCCATATCGGATGGGCCGAAATCAGTAATCAAAGACCAAGATTTTGCAGCCGCATCCCATTGCTGAACCACACCCAGACCCGGGCCACCGTGGTTTTCACATGAAACGCTGAAGGATGGGCCAAAGTTTGGCATACCCAAAGCTGCCATTTTAGCTTCGTCGATCACAAGGTTTTCCATGCCATCACGCATCATCGCAGGTGTGATGTTTGCTGTGCCGTGCATTTCTTGTGCGGTTTTCGCCGCTTCAACTGCAAGCATCGCTGCATACATGCCACGGTTATAAAGCACCGTACCAGATTGGTCGCCAGCACCCGCTGCATTACCTGCATCATAAACGTGTGTTTTCAGATCAGCATAAAGCGGAAAATCAGAACCAACATTGTGCATGTTCAAAGCTTTGTAACCGTTTGCACCGTCACCAGCTGGCAGCGTGTCATTTTCAGACCCTGACCACCAGATACCAATGAAGTGATCCATTGGGAAACGGATGTTCGCAGCTTCCTGAATGGCAACTTGGTTCATAACACCCCAGCCCCACATCAAAACATAATCAGGCTTTTCACGGCGGATTTGCAGCCATTGTGATTTTTGTTCTTGGCCCGGATGATCCACAGCCAGAAGACTTAGTTTAAAGCCATGCTTTTTAGATAGCTCTTCCAATGTGCGGATAGGTTCTTTGCCGTAAGCAGAGTTGTGATAGACTAGCGCAATAGTCTTACCTTTAACATCACCACCTTCTTCTGCCAAAATGTGGTTAACCGCGATTGACGCACCATTCCAGTAGTTTGCAGGATAGTTAAAGATGTTGCGGAAAACTTTACCGTTTGCAGCAGACGTACGGCCATAACCCATAGAGTGTACAGGAATACCGTCAGCCGTAGCTTTCGGGATCAACTGGTATGTAATACCTGTTGAAAGCGGTTGGTACACAAGTGCGCCTTGGCCTTTGGTGCTTTCATAACATTCCACACCTTTTTCGGTGTTATAGCCAGTTTCACATGCAACAACCTTAGCAGGTACGCCACCGATGCCGCCATCACGTGCATTTACAAGTGCGAAGTAATCCGCATAGCCATCTGCAAACGGAATGCCGTTTGCCGCATATGGGCCAGTACGATAGTCCAGTGATGGGAACACAAGGTCCGCCAAAACCGGGCCTGCGGCTACTGTTGCCGCTACAGCTATTGCTGCCAGTTTAGTTAGTTTCATGTCAGTTTCCTCCCTTAGGTTGACATAGTTTGATGCGTCGTGTGCGACGCGGAGTATTTGGCCCTAATGTGGGAAGGGCCATAATCTTAGTTTTTCTTTTGCCAGACGCCAAAGCTGCGCTAACCCGTGTGGCTCTACGATCAAAAATATTATAATCAGACCACCGACGATAACAAATTGAAAATGTGATGCCAGATCAGTAGGCCAACCCATTTGGCCAACCATGATGTTCTTCAACAATACTGGCATTAGGATCATAAAGGCAGCACCCGCGAATGAACCAAATATAGATCCTAGCCCACCGATAATTACCATGAACAGGATCAGAAATGATTTTTCTATTCCAAAAGCTTCGCCCACTTCTGCGGCCCCAAGGTAGACTGCAAACAGTAATGCGCCTGCAATACCAATGTAAAAAGAGCTAACACCAAACGCCGTCAATTTAGCTTTCAGCGGGTCAACACCGATAATTTCGGCAGCAATATCCATGTCGCGGATTGCCATCCATTTACGGCCATTAGCACCACGCGTCATATTGCGTGCAGCCCACGCCATCACAAACACAAAGCCAAGGCAGAACAAGTAACTTGTGGCAGGGTTTGCATTGGCACCAGTTACCGCAAACCCGAACAAGCTGCGTTCGGGCGCACTGATTTGGCCAGAAGCAGAATAATTATAAAACCACGGCACTTTGTTAAACAACCAGACCAGAAAGAACTGTGCTGCAAGTGTCGCCACCGCCAAATAAAAGCCTTTGATCCGCAGGCTTGGCAGGCCAAAAAGTATGCCGACAAGGGCGGTAATACCGCCAGATAGCAGGATAACAAAAACGATATTTAGGTCTGGGAAAGCCGTCATCAATTTATAAGAAGCATAAGCCCCCACAGCCATAAAGCCACCCGACCCTAGGCTAACCTGCCCGCAATATCCGATCAGAATATTCAGACCCAGTGCTGCAATCGCATAGATCAGGAATGGCAGAACAACCGCATTCGTCCAATAGTCGTTTAGTACAAACGGAACTACCAGAACAGCGAATGCAATGGTCAGAAAATACCCATAGCGGTCAAACGCGATGGGAAAGGTTTGTTGGTCTTTGGCATAAGACGTTTTGTAATCGCCCGCTTCACGGTACAACATATCTAAACCCTCTCAATAATCTTCTCGCCGAACAGACCTTGCGGTCTGAAGACAAGAAATAATAAGGCCAGCATATAGGCGAACCAGTTTTCTGTAGCACCACCCAGATAGGGTACACCTATCAGGAATTCGAACATTTTTTCACCGACACCAATAATCAAACCACCGACAATCGCACCTGGGATAGAGGTAAATCCCCCCAGCATCAGCACGGGCAGTGCTTTAAGCGCGATCAATGACAGCGAAAACTGAACGCCCGATTTAGAGCCCCACATGATGCCTGCAACTAACGCTACAAAACCCGCGATAGACCAGACAATCACCCAGATTGCACGTAATGAGATACCTACGGATAGGGCCGCTTGGTGATCGTCAGCCACTGCACGCAGCGCACGACCAGTTTTGGTATATTGGCTAAACAACACAAGTGACACCACCAGAAGGCCCGCAAATACCGTGGCCCACATATCCAGATTATCCAAATAGAAACCGTAGAAATCAGGGCCGCCCAGAAATGCTGTATGTTCTTCCAACCAGACATTACCGCCCTGCGGCAGACCCACATCAAGTTTCTTGATGTCGGCACCCCACATCAAATCACCGAAACCTTCCATGAAGTAGGCCAGCCCGATGGTGGCCATAAACAGAATGATTGGTTCTTGATTGACCAGATGTTTCAGCACATATTTTTCTACCAAATAAGCGAATAAAATCATCACCAGCAATGTGAGTATAATCGCAAGAATTGCAGGCATATGCCAACCGAAATGGTGAATATTGGTACCAAAAACCGCATTAATCAAATGTGAAAATGGGATTTGACCGTTTTGAAAACCCACAAGCGTCAGAGCAGCAAATAGCGCCATCACCCCTTGGGCATAGTTGAAAATACCCGACGCTTTGAAAATCAAAACAAATCCCAAAGCCACAAGCGAATAAAGCACGCCGGCCATCATGCCGTTTAGGAATACTTCGATCCCGTAATAGAAATTAGCAGACATATGAGCCTCCGATAACAGATGTGTGCAACAAATCAGTCATGTGCCACCCCCAGATATGCGTCAATGACGTCTTGATTGTTGCGCACTTCGTCAGGCGTGCCATCACCGATTTTTTTACCGTAATCCATCACAACAACACGGTCGGCGATGTCCATCACCACGCCCATGTCGTGTTCGATCAGCGCGATCGTAGTGCCAAACTCGTCGTTCACATCCAGAATAAATCGCGACATGTCTTCTTTTTCTTCCACATTCATCCCCGCCATCGGTTCATCCAGCAACAATAGCTTTGGCTCAGCGGCCAACGCACGCCCCAATTCCACCCGCTTTTGAAAGCCATATGGCAAACGGCCAACAGGGGTTTTGCGGATCGCCTGAATTTCCAGAAAGTCGATGACTTTTTCCACAATCGCGCGGTTAGCAACCTCTTCTGTTTGCGCACCGCCCCACCAAGCCATCTGCGAAAAAAGGCCTGATTTCATATGGGTCAGACGACCTGTCATAATATTATCCAGCGTCGACATACCCTTGAACAAGGCGATATTTTGGAACGTCCGCGCAATACCCTGCTTGGCAATTTGGTGTGGCTTCATCGCAAGGCGTTTTTTGCCACGAAACCAAACCTCGCCCTCTTGCGGGTGATAAAACCCGTTAATCACATTCAACATAGACGACTTACCAGCACCATTAGGCCCGATAATCGCCCGCACTTCGCCTTCTCGTATATCAAACGAAATATCCTGGATTGCGGTCACCCCACCAAAGCGTAAAGTGATGTTTTTCATCTCCATCAAAGGTGCGCCAATAGTGCGCCCGTCAGCGGTTATATATGTGTCAACTGCGTTCATGCCGCCACCTTTTTACGGTCATAAGTCTGCGCATCCCTAATTTCCAATGTCGCTGTAATAGCACCCTTGCGACCGTCTTCATAAGTCACTTCGGTTTTGGTAAATATACTATCCGAACCATCATAAAGTGCGCCCAGAAGATCATCATATTTCTCGGCAATAATATTGCGACGCACTTTTTGTGTGCGGGTCAGCTCACCATCATCCGCATCCAGTTCTTTGTGAAGGATCAGGAAACGCGTGATTTGGCAGCCCGATAGCATTTCATCTTGCGCCACTGACGCATTCACCGCCTGCACATTGGATTGTATCATACTGTAAACTTCGGGATGTCCCGCAAGTTCTTGATAAGAGGAATAAGCAATATTGTTGCGTTCTGCCCAGTTGCCTACGGCTGTCAAATCAATATTGATAAACGCCACACAGGTATCTTTGCCGTTACCGAACACCACAGTTTCCAGAATATTTGCATAAAACTTCAACTTGTTTTCCACAAACTTAGGCGCAAACATGGAGCCGTCTTTCAACTTGCCCACATCCTTGGCACGATCAATAATCCGTAAATGCCCGCTGTCACTTTCGATAAAGCCCGCGTCACCCGTGGCAACCCAGCCTTCTTTATCTTTTGTTTCCTTGGTACTTTTGGGGTTCTTATAGTAATGATCAAACGCACCCGCAGAACGGTAAAAAACCTCACCATTGTCAGCAATACGCAACTCTACACCGGGCGACGGTGTGCCAACCGTATCGGCGCGCACTTCACCATCTTTTTGTTGGGTGATAAAAACGCTGGCTTCGGTTTGGCCATAAAGTTGTTTTAGATTGATACCAAGGGATCGGTAAAAATCAAATAGTTCGGGGCCGATCGCTTCACCCGCCGTGTAGCCCACACGCACACGGCTAAGACCCAATGTATTCTTCAAAGGGCCTGTTATCAGGATTGCACCAAGATTATACTTCAGCCGATCCATCAGCCCGACAGGTTTAACGTCCAGCAATTTCGGTCCAACAACTTTTGCGTGATCCATAAAAATTTTGAACAGCCAACGCTTGAACGGCCCCGCATCTTCCATGCGGATTTGCACAGAGGTCAACAAGCCTTCAAAATAACGCGGTGGGGCAAAGAAATAGGTCGGCCCAACTTCGTTTAAATCCTTTTGCATGGTTTCCTGACTTTCAGGGCACCCCACACAAAACCCGCTCCAATAGGCCTGACCGATAGAGAAGATAAAATCACCAACCCACGCCATCGGTAAATAGGCAAGTACACTGTCATCTGCGACAAGGCTGTCAAATTCACAGCTATTTTTTGCGGTTTCAATAATGTTGCGGTTCGACAAAACCACGCCCTTTGGCCGGCCTGTAGTGCCAGAGGTATACAGCATAACACAGGTTGTATCAGAGCCTTGTGCAGCCAGACGTTTATCCAACTCACCTTGCAATTCAGATTTTCGGTCACGCCCGATTTGTTGCAATTCGCGGTAACTAGAAAGGGCAGATTTATCGTATTTGCGCATCCCACTTGGATCCAAAAATATGATGCCTTCCAAAGTTTCCAAATCATCCATCACGTCGATCATCTTATCGACTTGTTCCTGATCTTCGGCCACAACAAAACGCGCAGAACAATGATCCAGAACATAGGCCATTTCTTCCGCAACCGCATCACGGTATAAAGGTACAGGAACGGCCCCTACAGATTGGGCTGCAACCATCGCCCAGTAAAAATACGGGCGGTTTCGGCCAACAATGGCAATATGATCACCAGGTTTCACCCCAAGGGTCAACAACCCCAAAGCCAAACTTTGAATTTCTTCAAAAGTCTGTCCCCAAGTCCAGCTTTGCCAGATACCATATTCTTTTTCACGATAGGCCGCTTTTTCAGCATAAGTCTTAGCGTTTCGTGCAAGAAGCCTTGGCACCGTATCCAATGCAGCAGCAGTCGTCGTATTAGTCATACATCCTCCCAACGTCATAAATGACGCGCCCAGACAAACCGAATCTAGGTTATTCCTCAAGCTTAACTTGCAATATAGGTTTTGCAGAATTATTTCTGAAATGTTACGAAATGTAACAAGTGCAGATTTTCTGGCTCTGGTCAAACCGCGACTATGAATGATAGCACTTACCCCATGACCAGAACCGTACATGAAATCGCCCAAATGACCCAGTCGGGTTTGAACCTGATTAAACAGGCTATTTCCATTTATGATGCAGATCTGAAACTTGCGGTATCCAACCAACGGTTTCAGGACATGTTCAGCCTTCCTGATGAATTGGTTGAAATTGGCAAACCATTTGCCGATTGCATCCGCTATCTGGCTTCAAAAGGGGACTACGGCTCGATTGAAGATCTTGATGCATACGTGGCCGAAAAAGTTAAGCAAGCCAAAGCGTTTCAGCCACATTACATTGAACGTGATCGGGCGAACGGCACCCGAATTTCTATTGAAGGCAGCCCTTTGCGCCAAGGCGGTTGGGTTACGGTTTACACCGACATCACCGACATCAAAAAACAGGAAGCCTTGCTACGTGACCGTTCAAAAGATCTATCACACCAACTGTTAACCCGTTCCGAAGAATTGTCCCAGACCAACCGTGAATTAACCGCATCCATCATTGCACTTGAACAGGCCCAGCGCGAACTGATTGCATCCGAATCGCGTCTTAACCTGACAAACTCGATGATCCCCGCACATATCGCACGGATCAATGTTGACGGGTGTTATACCTACACCAACCAAAAACTGGACAGCGTCATTCCCGGGCGACCCAAGAATATTCTGGGTAAGCATTACAAAGAAGCTTTGGGCGTTGAAGCTTATGAAGAAGTTTACCCTCATTTTTTGAACGCCCTGAAAGGGCAACCAAGTGCCTTTGAATTTGCGTTGAAGGATCGTGGCAAACAGGTGCGCGTGGCATTAACCCCCGATGAAGACAAAAATGGCCACGTAATCGGGGCCTATCTTTTGTCGATGGACATTACGGAAGAAGCAAACGCAAGACGCGCGCTAATGCACGCCCGCAGGCGCGAATTAGCAGCGCAGTTAACAAGCGGGCTAGCGCATGATTTTTCCAATTTACTGACGATTATTTTAGGCCAGCAAAACAAACTTGAAGCCATTGATGACTTGCAACCGCGCGTCAAAGAAATCGTCGCCACAACAAAAACCGCAGCACTGCGCGGCGGCGCCTTACTTGATGGCCTTTCCCAGCTTGACGCAAAACGTAGCCTGTCCCCTAGTTCTATTGATTTTACGAACCTTATCAATAATTTAAGCCGTCTTGGAAATGCTACATTACCTGAAGATATACACCTTGATATTGACAATCAGGTTGGCTCGGTTCGTGTCATTCTGGATCAAGGTTTCACGCAAGATGCCTTGCTGAATCTAATCCTGAACGCACGTGAAGCAATCAATGGCTCGGGCACAATCTCTATAACCGTACGGCATGTTGAAAACTGGCTGGAATTCATTGTCCGGGATACCGGAACTGGCTTTAGCAAGGACGCTATAAAAAATGTATTCACACCATTTTTTACGACTAAAAAAGGTGCTACTGGGCGCGGCCTTGGGTTAACCACGGTTTTTGACTTTGCCAAAATCAGCGGCGGCCGTGTGGATGTGAAAAACCACAAAGACGGCGGTGCCATTGTATCAATGCGCATCCCTTATGCCGAAGCAGTGCAGGTTGAGCCTGGCCTGGTTTTGCTGGTCGAAGACAATGCCAATATCCGCCAAACCATCCGTGATTACCTACGCGATATGGGCCACTCTGTTTTGGAAGCGGACAGCGCGGAAGAAGCCCTGAAGTTAAGCAATATTTCCGATCTGACACACATCATCACGGACTTGATGCTAAAGGGTGTGATGACAGGCTATGATCTGGCAAAACAATTACGTGACCAAGGTATAACATTACCGATAACCATCATCACGGGCCTACCCAAAGATGATCCGTTAAGACACACGGCATCTGAATCATTCCCAGTTCTGCACAAACCTTTCACTGATGCACAGCTTGCAACGGTTTTCCAAGAAAGCGCCGCCAAATGACAACTTCACCCCAACTGGTCACTATTTTAGACGACTCTCCCGAAATTCGGGAAATACTGTCAGTTGCATTACAAAATGCAGGTTTTCAAACAAAATGCTTTGCCCGCGCAACCGAATTCGAGCATGCAATTAAAACAATGTCGCCACATGTTTGCATCGTTGATCTTGGCTTGCCAGACAAAGACGGGTTATCCTTGGTCAACAAACTTGCTTTGGAAAGCGGTGCTGCGATTATCATCATTTCTGGGCGCTCAATGGTGCAAGACAAAGTGGTAGGGTTGGAGCTAGGAGCAGACGACTATATCACAAAACCTTTTGAAGCCGCTGAAGTGGTGGCCAGAATACGTGCATTATTGCGCCGCAGCAAAGTTGAAACCAATAAACCTGCAAACCAGATTATGAAATTTTCAGGCTGGGTTGCTGATTTTGATCAACATATCCTGACCTCACCCAAGGGTGATATCCAAAGCCTGTCTTTTGCAGAAGCGCAAGTGCTACATCTGTTTTTATCTGCCCCGAACCGCCTGATTTCACGCGATCATATGTTGGAAAAACTGGGTGGTACTGCAAGCGATAATTTTGAACGTGCGATGGATGTGCGGGTATCCCGCTTGCGTACTAAATTACAGGATGACCCGCAGAACCCGAAGATTATCAAAACAATTTATGGGGCCGGTTATATTTTCATCGGCGATATGGTTTAGGGGCGATCCCACGGTAGTAACTTACTCAGAAGGCCTGCCAGAAATGCCGTACTTAACCCTATATTTAGCAACCCCGTAACTGACGCCATTGCGCCATAAATCCGAAAATCCTCGCCTAGAAGAACATCACCATACCCAAGCGTTGTATAGGTGGTCAGCGAAAAATACACTGCGTCGCCAATATGCGGAATTGCTGTTGAAATAACAAAAGAAAACGCCAATATCCAAACCTGTATAGAATGCGAAATAATCACAAACCCAAATGCCTTGCCCAGCAAAACACTTAACCGCACCTTGGCAGAATATCGTGTTAACTTTGGGCCCAAAACTTTCATCAGCGATATTGACCATACAATAATCGTAATATGGACCACTGAACATATACCCAGAACGATACTGCCCCAAAATATCTGTATTGCTATTGTCATATCAGTATCATTTCCAGAAATGCGCGCAGAATACTAAACCGATGGCACCGGTGCATTCTTATTCACGCGAAACATATTTATTTTTTCACGGTCTTCCAGAGGCGACAAGCCAAATTCATCTTTATAATACTTTATGAATGGCGCAGGGGTAACATAACCCACACAAAGTGCAATTTCTGAAAGTTTATCACCAGAATAAAGCACCATCTGTCGCGCGGCATTCATTCTTTTACTGCGATAATAATGTAACGGGGTTTGCCCTGTTGCCTGCTTGAATTTTCGCTCAAGCTGGCGCGCCGACAGGCCAACAATTTTAGCAACATCCGTAACACTTATCGGTTCCTCAAAGCTATCCGAAAACAACTGTACCGCTTTTTGAACCGGCCCAGGCAACATATCATCAGTACTGCTTGACCCCACCGTCGGTATGCGTTGTTGTACCCCTGCCCCCCGCACAAGCGGGTGTTGGAACCAACACGCGACTTCGGTCATTATTTCTGAGGTTAATTCACGCTCTATCAAATTGAGCATCGCATCAAACCCAGCGGCGGCACCAGAGATTGTTAAGCGTGTACGATCCGTAAATATCACATCATCAACGGTATCAATATTTGGGAACTCCACCTCAAACGCCGCGCGATAACACCAATGCACACTGCTGGTATAGCCTTCCATTAAACCTGTTCGCGCAAGTGGAAAAACCCCACCACTAATGCCACCAATAAACATGCCATGTTGAACTAACTTGCGCAAAACTCCATTTGATGCTTTGGGGTTTTCGAAACTTGATTGAGGTGCACCCATCAAATACAGGTAATCCAACCCGCGCACATCTGCCAAGGCAATGTCTGGATCAAAGCCCACTTTCGCACTGGAAGTCACGCGCATATCTGTTTCACCAATAACTTCCCAGGTAAACGCAGTCTGGCCTAAAATTTCATTTGCAGCGCGCAGTGGCTCGATCATAGATGTTAAGCATGACATGGGGAAACCATGAAATATCAAAAACCCTAAGCGTTTCGGTTTTATATCTGCCACAACATCCCTTACTAAATATGCATATTTTCAGCATTCTTGGTAGACCTTAAATAACAAATAGATATGACGCCAACAAAATTTTAAATACTAAACCAGTAAACTAGTTTAGTATTTTCACAAACTTCCTATGTCGGATAAAAATCTATCGTTGTCGCAAACCATCAAGACGCGCCATGATGGTTTTTAGTACCGTCTTTCGGACAGGAGACATATGTATGCGCTTTTCAGGTTTTAAAGTTATCAAAGAGGCCCTAATGGGCCACAAAGGATGGGGGCCGCAATGGCGTAATCCTGAACCAAAACCGCATTACGATATCATCATCATCGGTGGCGGAGGTCATGGGCTTGCAACCGCATATTATCTGGCCAAAGAGTTTGGCCAAAAAAACATTGCAGTACTGGAAAAAGGCTGGATTGGTGGTGGCAATGTCGGGCGCAATACAACCATCATCCGTTCAAATTATCTGCTAGACGGCAATGAGCCATTTTATGAATTTTCCCTAAAACTGTGGGAAGGTCTTGAACAAGATTTCAACTATAACGCCATGGTCAGTCAACGCGGTATTTTAAACCTTGTGCATTCTGACGGCCAACGCGATGCGTTTATCAGGCGCGGCAATGGAATGATACTGAACGGGGCCGATGCAGAATATCTAACAGCTGAGCAAATACGGGCTGAATGCCCCTTTCTAAATTTCGACGATGCACGTTTCCCGATCAAAGGTGGGCTGGCCCAAAGACGTGGCGGTACTGTGCGCCACGATGCGGTTGCATGGGGGTATGCCCGTGGTGCGGATCAACACGGTGTTGATATCATTCAAAACTGCGAAGTAACAGGATTGCGCATCGAAAATGGTGTTTGCAAAGGTGTGGAAACTTCGCGCGGATTTATCGGTGCAAACAAAGTCGGGTCTTGCGTCGCAGGTTCTTCAAGCCGAATTATGGCGCATGCCAATATACGCCTACCGATTGAAAGCCATGTGTTGCAAGCGTTCGTATCCGAAGGACTGAAGCCTGTTATCCCCGGCGTCATCACCTTTGGCGCAGGCCATTTCTATGTCAGCCAATCTGATAAGGGCGGTCTGGTCTTTGGTGGCGACCTTGACGGCTATAACACCTATGCCCAACGCGGAAACTTACCCACGGTTGAAGACGTTTGCGAAAGCGGCATGGCCATTATGCCGATGATCGGGCGTGCACGTCTGTTGCGCATGTGGGGTGGCGTCATGGATATGTCTATGGATGGCTCACCCATCATCGACAAAACCCATATTGACGGGCTCTATTTTAACGGCGGTTGGTGTTACGGCGGTTTTAAGGCCACACCTGCTTCGGGTTGGTGTTATGCACACTTGCTTGCAAAAGACGAGCCACATGAAGTTGCCACCGCATACCGTTTGGATCGTTTCCAGCGCGGTCACTTAATCGACGAAAAAGGGATGGGCGCACAGCCCAATTTGCATTGATATGATTATTAACCATCCCATCCTTGGCCCGCGTGACGCCGCTGAATTCACTTATCTGGGTGACGCGTCGCTTTTAAACCGCCCCGACTGGCAGGCAAAAGATGCCGCTGAGCAATTCTATGAATATCTTTATTTGCGCGATAATGTGGCAGGCGTACACCGCGAACTTTGGTACCATGAACAAGGTGATCGCAGTTGGCTGCTTGTCACCCGAAATACATTGACCCACGAAATATCCAAAGTTGAACTTGCCAGTGATGTAGCCCGTGCAGGGGGGAACAGTAAATGACCCAACCGAACCGTTTACAGGGTGGCCTGATCGACCATTCCAAATCTCTGAATTTCACATTTGACGGCAAGTCCTACCAAGGTTGCGCAGGCGATACACTGGCCTCGGCCCTATTAGCCAACGACGTGCGCCTCATGGGGCGTTCCTTCAAATACCACCGCCCGCGCGGTCCACTTACCGCAGGGTCAGAAGAACCAAACGCCATTGTCGAGCTGCGCACAGGGCCGCGACTTGAACCCAATACACGCGCCACCACGGCCGAGCTATTTGATGGGCTTGTCGCCAAAAGCCAAAACCGTTGGCCCTCTTTGCAATTCGATGCAATGGCAATCAATGATCGCTTTTCCAACTTCCTGACCGCAGGATTTTACTACAAAACCTTCATGTGGCCCGCCGCATTTTGGGAAAAGGTCTATGAGCCGATCATCCGCAAGGCCGCAGGTCTTGGATCACTTTCAATGCAGGACGACCCCGATGCTTACGACAAAGGCTTCTTGCATTGTGACCTCTTAGTCATCGGTGCTGGCCCCGCAGGCCTTGCCGCTGCCCTAACCGCAGGTCGTGCTGGTGCAAACGTCATTCTAGCCGATGAAGATTACACCATAGGCGGGCGCCTAAATTCCGAAACTTTCACGCTGGATGATGCCCCCGCAGCTGACTGGATTGCCACAACACTGGCTGAATTGAACAGCCTTTCAAACGTGCGCGTCATGCCTCGCACAACAGTTATTGGTGCATTCGATCACGGCATATACGGCGCGGTTGAACGGGTATCAGACCACCTTGCAACCCCTGCCCCAGATAAGCCGCGACAAATCATGTGGCGTATCTATACCAAGCGCAGCATACTTTGCGCGGGCGCCATTGAACGCCCCATCGCGTTTGAAAACAACGACCGTCCCGGCATCATGCTAGCAGGTGCCATTCGTTCCTATGCCAACCGCTGGGCCGCGACACCCGCACAAAACATTGCGATTTTCACTAACAATGATGACGGCCACCACACTGCGTCCGATCTGCTTGCCAAAGGCGTGAATGTCTCTGCAATTATTGATACCCGCGCAGATGCACCAAACTCTTCTGAAGTTGAGGTTCTCGCAGGTGCGCAGGTCACAGATACACTGGGCCGCTTGGGCGTAAAGCAACTAACCGTTCAACTGGCAGATGGATCAAAACGCCACGTACAATGCGAAGCTTTGGGCGTATCGGGTGGCTGGAACCCCAACGTTCACATCAGCAGCCACCAACGTGGCCGCCCTGAATGGCGCGCCGACATTGCCGCCTTCGTTCCCGATAAAAACGGCCCACCAGGCCTAAGTTCTGCCGGTGCTGCATCTGGCATATTCTCAACCGCAGGCGCATTGGAAAGCGGCGCTAAATCTGCTGTCGCTGCGTTAAAAGACCTAGGCATCAACGCCAAAGTAGCCAAACTGCCACGCGCCGAAGATGCCCCTGTAAATCTGCAACCTTTCTGGCACGTCAAAAGCGGTAAAGGCCGCGCATGGTTGGATCAACAAAATGATGTCACCGTGAAAGATGTCAAGCTTGCGCATCAGGAAAACTTCCGTTCTGTTGAACACCTGAAACGCTATACCACACTTGGCATGGCTACCGATCAGGGCAAAACCTCTAACATGGGTGGCTTGGCTATCATGGCCGAATTGGCTGGCAAATCTATCCCAGAGGTTGGCACCACTATTTTCCGCCCACCTTATACCCCCGTTTCAATGGGTGCTCTTGGCGGTCGTGCCGTTGGCAAACACTTCCATCCTACGCGCGAAACCCCAAGTCATAATTGGGCGGTAGAACAAGGTGCAATCTTTGTTGAGGTCGGCAACTGGCTACGCGCACAGTGGTATCCGCAAAAGGGCGAAACCCACTGGCGGCAATCGGTTGATCGAGAGGTTATAGCCACCCGCAAATCCGTTGGAATTTGCGATGTGACCACATTGGGTAAAATTGATGTACAAGGCACCGATGCCGCAACCTTCCTGAATAAAATCTACTGCAACGGTTTCGCCAAACTCGCCGTCGGCAAAACCCGTTACGGGTTGATGCTACGCGAAGACGGTATTGTGATGGATGACGGCACCGCCGCCCGCCTAGCAGAGGATAATTTCGTTGTCACCACCACCACCGCCAATGCGGTAGGTGTTTACCGACACATGGAATTTTGCCGCCAATGTCTGTGGCCTGATCTGGATGTGCAACTGATTTCCACAACCGAGGCATGGGCGCAATATGCGGTCGCAGGGCCGAACGCCCGCAAGCTATTACAAAAAATCGTTGACCCTGAATTTGACATCACGAATGAGGGTTTTCCGTTTATGGGATGTGGCAACATCACCATATGCGGCGGGTTGCCCGCAAGGCTGTTCCGCATCTCGTTTTCGGGCGAACTAGCGTTTGAAATCGCCGTTCCCACGCGCTACGGCGATGCGTTAATGCGCAAGCTAATGGACGCAGGCAAAGAATTTGATGCCACCCCTTATGGCACCGAAGCTTTGGGTGTTATGCGCATTGAGAAAGGCCACGCCACAGGCAACGAATTGAACGGCACAACCACCGCATTAAACCTAGGCATGGGCCGTATGATTTCGAAGAAAAAAGACAGTATCGGATCGCTGCTGTCGGAACGCGCGGGATTGAATGAGGACGATGCCTTGATGCAAGTGGGCTTAAGGCCCGTTGACCCGTCAGAGCCCGTGGTCGCTGGTTCACATTTAATAGCCAAAACAGGGCCAGTGAATGCGAAAACAGATCAAGGGTACATCACCTCTGCCGCCTATTCCCCGATCCTGGAAACATCCATCGGATTAGGGTATCTAAAGGATGGTGGCAACCGCAAGGGCGAGATTATCCGCGCAGTTAACCCATTGCAAAATCAAGAAGTTTTACTGGAAGTGGTCAGTATGCACTTCTTTGATCCAGAAGGGGAGCGGTTACGTGCATAGTCTTATAGCCACCACCGCATTAGGCGGCTCAGAAGCGCAAGTTGATACCATTGCGGGCCTAACAATTACCGAATGCCCCGACTGGGCCATAGCCTCTGTTGCCGCGCGACATAACTGCGAAAAACCGCTGGCTGCCGCTTTCAAAAAAGCCATGGGGTTTGGCCTGCCGAAACCGATGCAAAGCACTGGAAAGGGTGACATAACCGCGTTTTGGACAGGCCCCGACCAATACTTTATTGAGGCCCCGATTGCAGATAATGAACTGCTTGCAGACACACTTGCAACAGCGCTTAAACAAACCGCTTCGATAACTGACCAAACAGGCGGCTGGGTACGGTTTGATGTGGCGGGCTCTGGCTGTTCCAACGTGTTTGAACGGCTTTGCATTCTGGACACACGCACGATGGATGATGGGGCGGTTTCACGCACATCATTAGAACATTCAGGCTGCTTTATCCTGTGCCGCAAATCCGATCACTTCAGCGTCTACGGGCCACGCTCAACGGCTGGGTCTATTCACCACGCGCTGGTGACAGCGGCGAAATCTGCGTTGGGGTGATATTGTTAAAAACTAGGGCTTTTATATTCTCAGGTATAAATAAACAATTACAATATGTTAGAGATATTTCCCAATCGAGACATTAGCCTAATCACATGTAAAGCCTTACTTCGGCCCCAACCGCAAAGCTTTTAAAACCTTCCGTCTTTTTTGCTAGCTAGTATCCACAATTTTTATATTTCTGCACAATGCACGAACGTGCCATTTCTTGGGCTTTCGAAATGTCAGCTTGCGATATTCCATTAGCCAAAAATTCCATGGCTTTAGCCCCATCACTATTACCGTTAGTATCGGCAAGATTAAACCACATGTAAGATATTATATAATCCTGTGGAACGCCTTCACCGTCCCCGTATTTCATACCTAGTCCAGATTGGGCATTGGCATCACCCTGTCCAGCCGATAACCTGTACCACTTCACCGCCTCTTTAAAATCCTGAGGAACGCCTCGACCGAAATCGTATATCGCACCCAAACTATACTGGGCTGCGGCATTACCCTGCTCGGCCGCTAGTCTGTACCATTTCGCGGCTTCATTAATATTATATGGAACGCCTTGCGTATATTCGTACATGTAACCCATATTAAGCTGGGCATTGGCATTACCTTGTTGCGCTGCGCGTCTGAACTTAAACTGTGCTTCTCTGTATTCCTGTGGCACACCTAGGCCACTATCAGATACGTAACCCAGAATTAACTGGGCACTGACATTATCCTGTTCAGCCGATAATTCATACCACTTCAACGCTTCTTTATCATCTAGCGGCACGCCTAGGCCAAGATCATATAGCACACCCAAATTAAACTGCGCGCTGTCATTGCCCTGCTCGGCTGATAATCTAAACCATTTTGCGGCTTCCTTATAATTTCGTGGAAGCGCACGACCTAAATTATACATACGGCCCATGTTCTTTTGGGCATCGGCATCACCTTGTTCAGCCGCTAATCTATACCACTTCACCGCTTCTTTATCATCCTGAGGCACGCCTCGGCCCTTGGCATATTGCGCACCCAGATTATTTTGGGCACTCACATCACCCTGTTCAGCCGCTAATTTATACCACTTCACAGCTTCCTTATAATCCTGCGGAACACTAAAACCCTGCCGATAAAACAAACCTACATAAAACTGGGCACTGGCATTACCTTGTTCGGCCGATAATCTAAACCATTTCAACGCTTCTTTGTAATCCACATGATACCCAAGACCCTGCCCATACATCTCACCCAGTATTACTTGGGCAGCGGCATTACCCTGCACAGCCAAAGGCTCTAGTTCCTTTTGTGCAATCGCATAATTATGAGCTATATAAGCAGCATTACCCTTGTCAAAATCTTGCGCACCCAAAGGATTGATGCCCATAAATATCAGTGTGGTTACAAAAGCTAAAACAATTTTCTTCACAATAAATTCCCCCAAATTCATCGCAATTTAGCTATGGAATTTCCATCAAGTCAATACAGCGTACACTGGTGCCGTTGAACCTTTGACGCAACTCTCGCAAAAGTTTCAACAATCTTTGGTTTTTTTAGTAAATCAAGCAATTACAGCGACTTAACTATGTGCCCCAACTAGGACATTTAAATATCAGCAGCCAAACTACCTATAAAACCCTACTTCGGCTCCATCCGAACAGCACCTAATGAAGCATTGCTAACCAGAGATGCGTAGGCTCGCAAAGCTTTTGAAACCTTACGTTTACGCAGCTCTTTAGGCTTCCAAGCCTTATCGCCTTTGGCCTCCATCGCCGCACGGCGATCAGTCAGAACCTCATCCGATAATGCCACACCGATTTTACGGTTCGGGATGTCAATCTCGATGATGTCGCCCTCTTCGATCAGCCCGATATTGCCACCCTCTGCCGCTTCGGGTGATACATGCCCGATAGACAGGCCAGACGTACCACCAGAAAACCGCCCGTCCGTAATCAAGGCACAAACCTTACCCAGACGCATGGATTTCAGATAAGATGTCGGATACAACATTTCTTGCATACCGGGGCCACCGCGTGGGCCTTCGTAGCGAATGATAACCACGTCCCCCGCTGTGATCTCTTTGTTCAAAATCCGGTTGACCGCTTCATCCTGACTTTCGCAAACAATCGCAGGGCCGCTGAATTTCAAGATGCTGTCGTCAACACCTGCTGTTTTCACAACGCAGCCTTCTTGGGCGATGTTGCCAAACAGAACCGCCAAACCGCCATCTTGAGAAAACGCGTTATCAACGGAACGGATAATTCCACCCGCACGATCCAAATCCAGTTCCTTGTAACGACGCGACTGGCTGAAAGCTTCAACTGTTCGAACGCCACCAGGGGCGGCCAAGAACAGCTCATGCACGTCTTTATCATTGGTCACACGAATATCCCATTTCTGGATCGCTTCCGCCATAGTTGGTGAGTGAATGGTAGCAACGTCACTGTTAATCAGGCCCGCACGTTCCAATTCACCTAACAGCGCAAATATCCCGCCCGCGCGGTGGATATCTTCCATGTGTACGTTCAATATCGCAGGGGCTACTTTGCACAGGCAAGGCGTGATGCGGCTTAGGCGGTCAATATCGTCGACAGTGAAATCTACCTCACCTTCTTGCGCGATTGCCAACAAGTGCAAAATTGTGTTCGTGGAGCCACCCATGGTGATGTCCAACGTCATAGCATTTTCAAAAGCAGCTTTGGTGGCGATGCCACGCGCAGAAACAGACGTATCACCATCCTCATAATACTCTTTGGTCAGTTTGACGATCAAACGACCTGCTTCTTCAAACAAGCCTTTACGGTCGGCATGGGTCGCCAATGTTGAGCCGTTACCGGGCAAAGCCAACCCCAAAGCTTCTGCCAGACAATTCATTGAATTGGCGGTGAACATACCAGAACATGACCCACATGTTGGGCAAGCGTTTTCTTCAAAGGTTTTCACTTCGGCGTCAGTACGGTCAGGGTTGGCCGCTTCTATCATCGCATCAATTAGATCAACCGCGCGTAATTCGCCATCAATATCCACCTTGCCGGCTTCCATCGGCCCGCCAGACACAAAGACCACGGGAATATCAAGGCGCAAAGCTGCCATCATCATACCAGGCGTGATTTTATCGCAGTTGGAAATACAGACCATCGCATCTGCACAATGCGCGTTAACCATATATTCCACGCTGTCAGCAATCACTTCGCGCGAAGGCAGCGAATAAAGCATGCCGTCATGACCCATCGCAATACCGTCATCCACTGCAATGGTATTGAATTCTTTGGCAACACCACCTGCCGCTTCAATTTCACGCGCAACAAGTTGCCCGATGTCTTTCAAATGAACGTGACCCGGAACAAACTGCGTGAAAGAGTTGACCACCGCGATAATCGGTTTGCCAAAATCCCCGTCTGTCATGCCAGTTGCGCGCCAAAGCCCGCGTGCGCCTGCCATGTTGCGGCCGTGTGTGGATGTACGTGAACGATATGGGATCATGGGTTAACTCCGAAAGATTGCTTGGGTAGGTTTTGCATGACCTAGAACAAAATTTCCAGAGGATTCGGTTAAGTAATTTTACGCGCCTGTTATTTTATCCCAAATACGCCCGAAAAATCCGCGTGTACTTGTGCTGGCATCATCGTATGCGTCTTCGATATCTTCTAAAACAGGATCAATACTGCGGCGTTTGAAACGTTGCAGCAAGCGGAATATACCCAGACCTATAAAACCGAATACGATGAAGAAAATAATATTGAACCACGGGATTAAAGGTGTATCTGGCCCATCAACAACTTTGAGAGATGTCGCGTTGGGGAAGATCGTCCAATAGACAAAACGCCACCCATAGTGGCGCACGGCTACCCAAACTGGTTGCTCTTTGGTGGAAACCAGTTCTTTGGCTTGGGCGTTAATGTCAGCACTGTCGAATTTAAAATAAAACGGCCAGTCAAAACTGGTGTCCTCATTACGGTAAACCATAACACTGCCATCTGGCATGACTGTATCAATAAAACGCACATCACGCGAAGGTAAGGCTGTGGTTCCTGCATCAGGGCTAGCCCAAAAGATGCTGTTAGTGCCAAAATCCTGACGTTTTTCATAGGCGTCAATGATACGCACAATATCACGTTGAGGTAGAACATAGTGAAACAACCCAACTATTGAGATCAGCAACACAGTTGTCACAATCCATTTAACCCAGCGCATTTTTCATCCTTTTATCTGTCATCCTTCTATATGGTGTATTCAGAGAGGATTACCATCCAAAGTTTATCAAATTCTAGCCGGTTGTTTATTTCTCGTTAACTTTCCGTCCTTAAGCTTGGATTATGGTTAATAAAATTACACACGCACCCGAACGCGCCCCTGCACATAATGGTTTTTCCATCGTACACGGCATTACTAACCCTGTTAATCTACCCTCAAGTCGCGGCCATGAACACCATGATTTGTTTATCGATGATCGTTCTCGAATTTTAATTACAAAGGTTGCACCCAACCAATCTGTTACTCAATGTTGTCATATTCATGCCAGTAAAAGAATTACCATTCTTGATGGGTATGCCGAAGTGGAAATGCCCACTATTTGTATAAAACTGTTTGAAGGACACTCGTTGAACATTCCAAATGGTACAGCGCATGAGATTATCAATCTCGGGAAAATCCCTTTAAGGTATGTGGAAATTCGCACTGGCCCTTATGTTATGGATGACGATCAAGTGGCCTAAATAAAAAAACACCTGATTAATGTTGCACCTGCGAAGAGAATGTGTCACGCATTCAGCAAATATACATATATTAACGCAAAAGGTGCTAAAATGCTTGATGATACAAACCTAAATTCTCGTTTGAATGACCCCAGCCTGTTGTGCTCAAAAGCCTATGTTGCAGGTGAATGGGTAGATGCAAAAGACGGTGCAACTTTTGAAGTGAAAAACCCCGCGCGTGGGGATGTTCTGGCAACCTTGCCTGATCTTTCCGTAGAAGATGCAAAACGCGCTATTGATGCGGCTGAAAAAGCCCAGAAACCATGGGCCGCTTGGACAGGCAAAGAACGTGGCGCTGTTATCCGCAAAATGCACGAGCTTATGGTCGCAAACGTTGATGATTTAGGTGCTATTCTTACCGCTGAAATGGGCAAACCCTTGGCCGAGGCCAAAGGCGAGATCATGTATGCTGCCAGTTTTCTGGAATGGTTCGCAGAAGAAGCCAAGCGTGTTTACGGTGAAACTATTCCTGGTCACATGCGCAACAAGCGCATCACGGTTTTAAAACAACCCGTTGGTGTGGTCGCCTGTATTACGCCGTGGAATTTCCCGTCAGCGATGATTACCCGCAAATTAGGCCCTGCATTGGCCACAGGCTGTACATTCGTTGCGCGTCCTGCATCAGAAACCCCCCTATCGGCACTGGCATTGGCTGTACTTGCAGAACGTGCTGGCGTGCCAAAAGGTGTGTTCAGTGTTTTATCATCTGCACGTGCACGCGCTATCGGTGAAGAGTTTTGCTACAATCCGCATGTGCGTAAGTTGACCTTTACCGGCTCTACACCTGTGGGCCGTATTTTGATGAAACAATGCTCTGATAAAATCATGAAGCTTTCACTGGAATTGGGTGGCAACGCACCGTTCATCGTGTTTGATGATGCTGATCTTGATGATGCGGTGCGTGGTGCGATGATTTCAAAGTATCGCAACAACGGACAAACATGCGTCTGTGCAAACCGTATTTACGTGCAAGAAGGCGTGTATGATGAGTTTTCTAAGCGTCTAGCGGAAGCAGTATCCAAAATGCAAGTTGGCGACGGCTTGACTGATGGTACAACCGCGGGCCCGATGATTGACATGAAAGCAATTGAAAAAGTTGAAGAGCATATCAATGATGCTGTCTCTAAAGGTGCAAAAATCATGGCTGGTGGTAAACGCCATGCTTTGGGTGGCTCGTTCTTTGAGCCGACAATTCTGACAGATGTGACGTCTGACATGATCCTGACCCAAGACGAAACATTCGGGCCTGTTGCACCCTTGTTCAAATTCAAAACCGAAGAAGAGGTTGTTGCGGCTGCAAATGATACAATTTACGGGCTGGCATCCTATTTCTATTCCAACGATCTAAACCGCATTACCCGCGTACAAGAAGGTTTGGAATATGGCATGGTTGGCGTAAACACAGGGCTGATTTCAACCGAAGTTGCCCCCTTTGGCGGCGTAAAACAATCGGGCTTAGGTCGCGAAGGATCACACTACGGTATGGATGACTTCATGGAATTGAAATACATCTGTACGACTGTTAAAGTCTAAAAAGACTTGCAGAAACCCAGATGTCCCAGTTGGGACACATAGTTAACCTATTGAATTATAATATATTTCTCGAAAAAATAGGCTGTCCTTATTGGGGGCAGTCTTTTTTTATTTTCATCCCAAGAATTGACAAGCGGCACACGTCTAATAGCGTATGAAGATGGAAACCAGTGATGAAATTTTGGTGGATCGCGCCCAAGCGGGTGACGGTGATGCGTTTGGGCAGTTGCTGGAACGGCATTATGATATGATCCTGCGCTTGGGGTATCGGATGCTGGGCACACAATCATTGGCCGAAGAATTGGCGCAAGATTTGTGCTGTGCATTACCCACCAAGCTGGGTTCGTTTCGGGGCGACGCCAAATTTACCACTTGGCTTTACCGTGTAACTATGAATGCGGCAAAAGATTATTTGCGCAAACAGCGAACCCACGAAAATGCGCAAAAAGGCTGGGGCGATATGTTTGAATTACAACAACATGATGCAAGCGAGAAAGCCAATGATCGCGCATGGTTGGCGCAAGCAATGACAGTTTTACCACCCGATATACGCGAAACTTTGGTATTAATTTTAACTGAAGACATGAAACAGGCGGAAGCAGCCGAAGTTTTAGGCGTGCCTGAAGGCACAATATCCTGGCGCATCAGTGAAGCCAAAAAACATCTGCGCGCATTGGCGCAATCAGAGGAGGCATATCCATGAGTGACGAATTTGACAGATTGGAAACAGCACTTAAGGCGACAAAACCCAGTGCAAACCCAGATCGAAAAGCAGAAATATTGGCCATGGCGCGAAAAAATTTCGATGCAAGCCAAGAAACTGCGGCTGCGCCGCGTCCTACCCATAAGTCAGCACAAAACGTGCCTGACATTTGGACAGGAGTTAAAGACATGTTTAGATCAATTAATTTACGCCCCGCACTTTATGCCACAAGCGCACTTTGCGTCGGCGGCTTGGCTATTATCATTACACAACCATTTACAGTTGGGCCGATGGGGCTAACTGACAGTTTTAATGAAGCAGAGACAGCTTCTTTGGAAAAGCGCCAAGTATCTGAAAAGTTAAAATCCAAAGCGGATGAGGGTGCATGGAACTCCACTGCGGGGGCTACCGTTGAAGCTAAGGTTAAACCTAAAAAGGAACGGATTTCGACCCTAAGTGATAGTCTTTCACAAGATGCCAGCCGCCCCACTGTTAGCGCACCTGCACCAAGCACTATCGTGGCAGGTAAAGTGAGACGCGTAATTTCAGCCGAAGAGATTGTACAACCCCTACCACAACAATCAAACGAAAGTTTTTCGAATGAGGCGCCCAACCCATTGAAGATTGTCACGCAAGACCCAGTTTCAACGTTTTCCATAGATGTGGATACTGCCTCATATGCTTATATCCGCGGTTCTATTGAGGGTGGGATGCTGCCCCCCAGCGAAGCGGTTCGTATTGAGGAAATGATTAACTATTTCCCATATGATTATCTGGCCCCTGATATTTCAGAGGCACCTTTTTCAACAAGTGTATCGGTCTTTCAAACACCGTGGGACACGGATACCAAGATACTGCACATAGGCATTCAAGGCGCCAAACCTGCTATTGATGATCGTCCACCTTTGAATTTAGTTTTTCTGATTGATACGTCTGGATCAATGCAAGCACAAAGCAAACTGCCACTGTTAAAGCAATCATTCAGTTTGATGCTAAATTCGCTGCGCCCTACCGATAAAGTGGCGATTGTCACCTATGCGGGTAGTGCGGGCACTGTGTTGGAACCTACCAGTGCCGATCAAAAAGGTAAAATTCTGGAAAGTCTGAACCGCCTTTCTGCGGGCGGCTCTACTGCTGGGCAAGCTGGGTTGCAACAGGCCTATTCGTTGGCCGAAAAAATGCAATCAGATGGTAGCATCGGGCGGGTGTTACTGGCCACAGATGGTGATTTTAATGTCGGTATTTCTGACCCTGAAGCGTTGAAAAAATATGTAGAAGACAAACGTGAAACAGGTGTTTATCTATCCGTATTTGGTTTTGGGCGTGGAAATTATCGTGACGATATGATGCAAACTTTAGCCCAGAACGGCAATGGAACAGCGTCTTATATTGATACATTGGCCGAGGCGCAAAAAGTGCTGGTAGATCAGTTATCTGGTGCAATCTTCCCGATTGCGAATGATGTTAAAATACAAGTGGAATTCAATCCTGCCAAAGTCGCGGAATACAGGTTGATCGGTTATGAGACCCGCATTTTAAGCCGTGAGGATTTCAATAATGACACGGTTGATGCAGGCGAAATAGGCGCAGGTCATAGTGTAACCGCGTTATATGAGATTACCCCTGTAGGCTCCCCTGCGATCAAAAATGATGAATTACGTTATAAGACGGCTGAACAGGCTTCGAATGGTGCGGATGAGTATGGGTTTTTAAAGTTGCGGTATAAAAACCCCGGCGAAAGTAAAAGCAAACTTATCACAACGCCAATATCGCATGGCACCCAAGAAGCGAATGAAACAGCACAGTTTGCTGCCGCTATTGCGGGCTTTGGGCAGTTGCTAACACACGAAAAATACCTGAACGGTTGGACATGGGATAAAAATATCGCCCTTGCATTAAGCGGTAAAGGTGACGACCCGTTTGGCTACCGCGCAGAGGCTATTCAGTTGATGCGTTTGGCAAAATCGATGAATTAATCAGCATATACGACCCCACACCGCTGGCTTACTCAAGTGGTGTGGGTTTTTTTGCTTAATCTGAATACAAAGGCAACGTCAACTCAAACGTAGTTCCAACATTGACTTCGCTGGTATAATTCAACGTACCGCTATGTTTCTCTGTGATCATTTTTGAAATAAACAGCCCCAAACCACTGCCACCAATACTGCGCTGGTTAGAAGCGTCTACCTGAGAAAATTTCCCAAAAACTTTCTTTCGTGCAGTTTCAGGTATGCCAACACCGTGGTCTGTTACAAGCACCCGCGCGTTTGATTTATCAATAACCAGTTCCACCTCAACGTTACTTTCTGGTTTGGAAAATTTCGCGGCATTTGAAAGAAGGTTCAACATCACCTGAAAAAGACGGCTGCGATCACCCTTTACGAAGCTTTGCTGATCGATACCCGATAACTTATACGTAACACCGTGAAGGTCACCATAGCTTTGGCTAGCTTCTAATGTTTCGGCAAGTAAACTGGCAAGATCCTGTTTGCCCATATCATAGCGCATCGTTCCGTCATCTAACATGCCAATGTCCAATAGGTCATTAATCAATATGGAAAGTCGCGCGCAATTTTTAACAGATATTTCAACCAAGCTTTTTGATTTGGTAGGCAACGCCCCTAAGCATTCACTATTCAACAACTCAAGCGATCCCTTAATAGAGGTCAGTGGGGTGCGTAGCTCATGGCTAACAATAGAGACAAACTGTGATTTCATTACGTTTGCTTCATTGGCAAGTTTCAGTAATTCTGCGCGTTCTTGTGAAATTTCTTCGGCATTCACAAGGGCTTGTTGCAAGCTATATGTTTTTTCCTTCAGCTCATCGACCATCTTGTTAAATGCCTTCGCCATAAGCTTAATTTCGATCGGCGTTATGACAGGAAGTTTGTCAACTGGTGTATCAAAATCACCCAAAGAGACGGCCTCGGCTGAACCCACAATCGCTGAAAATGGCCGCGACAGCAAAGTTGAGAACCACCAACTTAACAACCCGACAAATAAAATACCTATAAGGGCGATAATCGCAGCCACAGACTCAACATCTTTGGCGCGGTCAGCAAGCTCGCTAATCGGTTGTGGAACCATAACGCCCCACCCTGTTTCGGGAACAAATGTATAGCCCGCTATCATATCAGCCTGCATTGGCGGCGAATAGAACTGCATAACGCCTGTGTTTTGCGTGATCATCGCCTGTACAACTGAAAGCTTTGACGCATCTTTTGAAATGGCTTGCCATTTGGCGTTAGGATGCGCAATTACACGACCATCATGATCCACAACCATTGAATGGCCGCGCTCGCCAAAAGCAATCGATTTTTGCAATTTTACAATATAGGTAGGGCTCCATGGTGCGAAAGCCAGATCGCCAGATGGTAGGATTTGCGCAACGAACAAATGTGGGCTTCCTATGTGGTTACGAATACCAGTCACTGCAATTTCACCGTTTGCCGCTATCGCAGTCTGACGTATATAATCAAGGACTTCCTTGTTTGGCATATCCCGTTTATGGCTATTGTCGCCTTCGATCCTAGAAACGGTTTCATTATTTCCATTCAAAATACTGATGTAACATAAATTAAAATTTGCCAGCGCAACTTGTAAATTATGTGAGCTATGCAAGTGATTTACATCATTGCCATCATTTACAGCCAAAGTAAAAAACGATTTCATATCAGTGATATAACGTGAAAGTGCCGCAGAAAGATTTTTAGCAATAATCAGGTGGTTCTCATCAACATATGCAATCTCTTTGTTGTATGAAGATTGTTCAACCCATTTGTAGAACCCTATAATGGGGCCAATAGACAAAATAAGCATCATCACAAAAGTCAGGTATTGCAGTTTGACTGTAACAATTAGTTTTTTAAGGTAAGTGGCCGATACAAAATGATATATTCGCCTGAAAACGTTAGTTCTCTGGTGCGCAGTTTGATCTTTCTTACGTCCATATGCCTGCATAAAATATGACAAAAAATGTGCCTTTAACGTTAATAACTAATAATTTCTACAAGATAAATGTGCAGATAATATGGCGATAAAGGGACAGGTTTAAGTAATAAAGATCAGGTTCCAAAGCCTTGTTTTACACCTAAAACAAAGCCACCCCGAACATATGTAAGGGATGGCTTTTGCACCAAATACAGGCTGGGAGGGTGCGTGTATCTGGCAACGTAAACCGCAGCTTTTGGGGAGAAAGAAAGCGGTTTATTTTATTGGTAAAATTAAGCTTCTTGTGAGATTTTCTTCGTCTTCGCCACAGGTTTAGCTTCAATCGTACCTACCGATGCAATTTCAATCGTGCGTGGTTTCAACGCTTCAGGCACTTCGCGGACCAGATCAATGTGTAGTAAACCGTCTTTGGTTTCTGCCCCGACAGGGCGTACATGATCGGCCATCTGGAAGCGTTTTTCAAAGGCCCTAGAGGCTATGCCACGGTGCAAATACTGAAGTGTTTCTTGATCGGGGTTCTCTGCTTTTTTGGCAGAAATCACCAGCTGACCATCGCGCATTTCAACCGACAGTTCATCTTCGCTAAAGCCCGCAACAGCCACAGAAATACGGTAGCTGTCTTCACCTGACTTTTCGATATTATATGGGGGGTATGTGTTTGTGCCCACATCCGTGCTTAATGCACGATCCAGTATTGTGGCCAGACGGTCAAAACCTACTGTGGAACGGTAAAGGGGTGCAAAATCATAATTGCGCATAATCGTCATCCTCCTATAGAAGCGATACGTTTTTCATTTCAGCCTTCCAAAACGGACAGGCCATTTAAGTTGCGAACCCCATCCGGGCATCCGCTTTAAACAATATGGGGGTTATTTTGTGAAGGTCAAGGGCGCAGCGTTTTTGCAACAATCTGTTTTGTACCAAGCTGTTCGTTAATGGATTTGCGGCTGGGTTTTTTACCTTGAAAAACACCCCTGCTTGCACGTAATTGTGCCCGTAACTCTGCCAGTGCCACCCCTAATGAGGCCCCAAGAGCTACTTTTTGCCCTTTTACAACAGCTTTTGCAGAAACCACCGAAGCGATTTTTACATGCCCCTGATGAACCACAAAAACCGGTGCGCCTGATGCACCATAATCTACATTGCAGCTTAAAACCAATGCATTGGGGTTGGTTCCTAGCACCTTACAAGGTTCTTCTATCGAAGGGGCCTCGGCCCGATCTTCGGCATAGGATACGACTTTTACGGCATCCCCTGTTTTTAAGTTTTCATAAACTGGAAACGCCTTTACTGCATTGGTTGTGATCGGATGCACCAGTTCTATCAGGGCAATATCATCATTGATTTTATTCAATTTCAAGTCGCGCCCAGATGTGTAATTTTTATTTACAGCGACCCTGCGCACACGGCGTTGCGCCACCGCGCGACCACTGCGCAACCCTGCCAGAAACTCTATTTCATCGGGGCGTAGCAACGTGCCGTTTTGCGGGTGATACATACAATGTGCCGCTGTAAGTACGATATTGGGTGCGATTAATGCGCCTGTGCAAAACCCTGCACCCTTCATGTTAATACGCCCGACACCGCCCCATTCTTTGGCTTGATCTGCAGTTAAAAGTTTACGCAATGGGGTTTGTTGTGCCATTGTGGGCGCCGCTAGACCCAATGTTAGTATTAAGAATAAGAAAACCCGCACGATTTGACCTTTGAATGGTTATTTCTGCGGACTTAAACAATAAATTGCGCCAAAACCGTGGCACAATGAAAAGTTAATGTTACATGGTTACGACACCAGTTTGGGGGGCTTTGGCCCACCTGTTGCCCAATCCAGCAATTCAACCGTATGCACAACAGGTATCCCTGTGCCTGAACCGATTTGCATCATACAGCCGATGTTGCCAGCGGCAATAATATCAGGTGTAACAGCTTCCAGATTTGTCACTTTCAAATCTTTTAATTGCTTGGAAATTTCGGGCTGCATCAGGTTATATGTACCAGCAGAGCCGCAACATAAATGCGGATCTTTGGGTTCAAGAACACTAAAGCCTGCCTGTTTTAGCAGGGTTTTAGGGTGGAACTTAATTTGCTGCCCGTGTTGTAATGAACAGGCCGAATGATAGGCCACACGCAGGTTTTTGGGTTCTGTAACAACGAGTTCCAGATCAATCATCACCTCGGATATATCTTTGGCCAAATCGGCAATGATTGCCGCCTCTTTAGCCAGCCCTTCATTTCGAAACATATGCCCGTAATCTTTGACAGTGGTGCCGCAACCCGACGTATTTATAACGATAGCATCCAACCCATCACCATTCACTTCGGCCATCCAAGCCTTAATATTCTTGGCCGCCGTTACATGACTTTGTTTTGACTTCCCCATATGATGGGTTAGTGCACCACAACACCCCGCCCCGTTTGCCACTACAACCTCACACCCGTGACGGCGCAACAGGCGAATGGTGGCGTCGTTAATATCCGTATCCAACGCTTTTTGCGCACATCCTGTCATTAGCGCCACGCGCTTGATGCGTTTGCCCATTGCCGCAAATACTTGCGGGCGGTCATTCAAACTGGGGGGCGGTAATTTCGCAGGGGCAAATTCTACCATATTGCGTATTTTAACAGGCATAATGCCTGCAAAAGGTTTGGCCAGTTGCGCACCGCGCATCGCAAACCGAAACCGTTTTTCATAGGGTAGAATTTGTGCAAGCACAGCCCGCATCGCACGATCAAATAGGGGGCGGTTATAGTTTTCTTCGATATATTCACGGGCGTGATCGACCAGATGCATATAATGCACCCCCGACGGACATGTGGTCATGCAAGCAAGGCACGACAGACAACGATCAATGTGCTTTACTGTTTGCGCGTCTGGCACACGGTTGTTTTCCAGCATGTCTTTTATCAGATAAATTCGCCCGCGTGGGCTGTCCAATTCATCACCAAGAACCTGATATGTAGGGCAAGTAGCGGTGCAAAAACCGCAATGCACACAAGAGCGCAGAATTTCATTAGCGCGTTCTATTTTTGGGTCTGCCATTTGGGCATCGGTAAAATTTGTTTGCATGATCTAGCCCATTATCCCCGTGTTCAAAATTTCATTTGGGTCAAACTTTGCACGCAACCCCTGTTCAATTTTTGCAACAATCGGATTTTGCGCAAGCCGTGCAGGCACCGTATCTTGCGCACCGCCCCGAACACGTTCGGCAAAACCTGAAATACCTTGCAAATCTTTGCGGATGTCGGTTTTTTCTGGCACCAATGCCCAGATTAACCCGCCACCCCAATCAAACAGACAGTCTGCATAAGGCAGGTTTTTTGCGACTTTAGGCCCATCCACAGGTTTTACGGAAATTCGCCAAACATCCCCCAGCCTATCGCTAAAACCTTCAACATCACGCACCCATTTCCACCCTGCTTTGGTGCGTTCAGGATCGGTTTCAATGGCACTTTCGCCATAGTCAGCCAACAGGTTTTGCAGTTGCGAAATTCGGTAAGCAACAGATTTTTCAAACCCTTCAATGCGGATCATTGTTACAGGTACGCCATCCAGGCCTTTTTGAACATGTGCTGCACCCGAAACTTCATAGGGTGAGCATAACGCCTTAGATAAAGCTTGCACGGCCGATACATCTGTTAGGCCTTCCAACAGTAAAACAGCAGTGGTTTCAGGTGCGGGTAAAACTTTGAACGCCACTTCGGTAAGCACCCCCAATGTGCCCATACTGCCAGCCATCAGCTTTACCAAGTCGTAGCCCGTGACATTCTTCATCACCCGCCCGCCATTTTTGATAACTGTGCCAGTCCCATCCACCAAACACACCCCGATCAGACTGTCACGGCAGGCGCCCGCCTGAATGCGGGCGGGGCCAGATATGTTGCAGGCAACCACACCGCCTATGGTGGGTGTGCCCGTACTGCCTAAAAGACTGCGATGGTCCATTGGCTCAAACGGCAATCTTTGCCCCTCGACTGCCAAGGCTTCTTGTATATCAGCAAGCGGCGTTCCTGCGCCTGCGACAATGGTCAGCGCACTTGGTTCATAAAGTGAGATGCCCGTTAATGCAGCGGTTGAAAGTGCCGCGTCACTTTCACAATCCTTGCCCAGTTGTTGGCGCGTTCCCCCACCCACAATACGTAGTTTACGCACCTTGGCATTCGCATCGCCGATAAATTTCGCCACATCTGTTTCAGTTTTCAACGTCATTTTGCGCGCCGTTCATTTGAACAGGAAAGCGGGAAAACTTTGGCGGCATTCAGCAACCATTTTGGGTCGAACACATCTTTCACTCGCATCTGTGCTTCCAGATCATCCATACTATATTGTGTTAACATCAAGTCGCGTTTTTCAACGCCAACGCCATGTTCACCTGTTAGGCAGCCACCCACTTCAACACAAAGTTTCAGCACCTCAGCCCCAAAGGCTTCGCACAGTTCCAGATCGCCTGGTTTATTTGCGTCGAACAGAATCAAAGGGTGCATGTTACCGTCACCTGCGTGAAACACATTTGCAACTTTCAGACCGTATTTTTTAGACATCTCGCCAATGCGCCGCAACACAAGTGGCAATTCATTCACAGGGATAGTGCCATCAAGGCACATGTAATCATTGATGCGCCCCATCGCCCCAAACGCGGCTTTGCGCCCTGCCCAAATTGCCGCCGACTCGTCTGCTGATTTACTTTCGCGCAATTCAACAGGGTTATGTTTTAGGGCTATTTTTTTAATTTTATCAAGCTGATCGTCAATTTCCGCATCAGAGCCTTCAACCTCTACAATCAAGACCGCTTCTGCAGTTGGGTAGCCAGCTTTAGCAAAATCCTCAACCGCTTCAACGCAGGGTCTGTCCATAAATTCAATGGCAACAGGTAAAACGCCCGCTTTGATAATATCTGAAACACAGGCCCCCGCCACTTCATTACTGTCAAAGCCCATTAGTACAGGACGCGCCCCTTCGGGTTTACGCAGTATGCGCAGTGTGGCCTCTGTCACCACACCAAGCTGCCCTTCGGAACCGCAAATCACACCCAACAGATCAAGGCCAGAACTGTCTAGATACGCCCCGCCGATTTCAACCACTTCGCCATCCATCATCACAAGTGTAACACCCAGCAAATTATTGGTAGTCACACCGTATTTCAAACAATGCGCACCACCAGAGTTCATTGCAACATTGCCCGCAATAGCACAGGCCAACTGGCTAGATGGATCAGGTGCGTAGAAAAAATCATGCTCTTCCACCGCACCCGTAACACTTAGGTTAGTACGGCCAGATTGCACGCGAATGTAACGGTCATCGTAATTGGTTTCCAACACCGCGTTCATGCGGGCGACACCTAGAATTACACAATCTTCGGTAGGCAAAGCACCCCCCGCAAGGGATGTACCAGAGCCGCGCGGCACAACAGGTACACCCTGTGCGTGGCAAATCTTTAAAACCGCCGATACTTCTTGTGTGGAACTGGGCAAAACCACAATCATTGGCGGGCATTTATATGCAGTTAAGGCGTCACATTCATAGGCATGCAATTCACGTGGTTCAAAAATTACCGCTTCCTTTGGCAGCACTTCTTGCAAAAGCTGCACAATTTGCGATTTTTGATTCATTATCCGTATATCCGGGGTTGGCATTTCCATGATACGATTCCCAATCTCTTTTAATTGGTAACATTATATTACCAATTAAAGCTACATGCAATCTTGTATCTGCACTTTTATCGGCTTTCAAGCCGCCACGCCCCGACCATCAGCACGCCACATAGCATTAACAAAAACCACACAGGTAGCAATGGCTGACTGGTAATATCAGTTGTAATATAGGCATTACGTGGCACCAAACCAATCCAATCGCGCCCACCTGCAACCCTGCCTGCCTGCACAAGGCGCATTTTGGGCGCAGGTACTTTATGTAAAGCCAACCCAATGCCTTTCGTTGCCGCCGTCAAAGGTTTAAGTTTTTCAAAACTAGCGATTGTATTTTCAAATTCTTTCGGCGCACTGGGGCCAAGGGCAAATACGGTTGATAGCAAACCGTCTGATAAACGATACAGACCGTTTTGCGCACCCGTAAAGCTACCCTGCCAACGGCCCGGGCTAACGGCTTCTAGGTTAAGCTGAATTTCTTGGCCCTCTGGTGTCTCTAGTGTGACTGATTTGTTTTCTTCGGACAAAGATCTGCGCACAATGGTCACATTTTGCCCTACCGCAGTGGCAGTCAGGCGTTCCTCTTCCAATTCTGGCTCTTTCATCATCCAATGGGCCAAACGACGCAATAATTCTAATTGCGGGCCACCCCCTTCAAAACCACGTGACCACAGCCATGCTTGATCTGACAACATCATCGCAATACGGCCCTCGCCCACTCGGTCAAGCAACAACAACGGGCGATCATCAACCCCCGTCATCACAACCGAACCCGATTTAGGTTCTGCATCAATATGCCTAAACCAACGTCCCCAAGGGGTGTCTTTATCGCTGCCAAAACTGGGCGAAAACTGTTCTAGGTTTTCAGTTACAGGGTGGCGATTTCCAAGGTCAGTGATTTTCGGAAGGAAGCCTTTTTCATACACCCGCGCCGTTGGTTGGGCTGGCAACATTGCAGAAAGGGCAGTACGGTATATACTGTTTACCCCCGCAAAAGCTGGCCCAGACGCTATTAATACAGCACCGCCGCGTTTGGTATAATCTACCACACTGGCCAAATAATTATTCGGCAACAGCCCACGTTTGGAATAGCGGTCAAAAATGATAAGATCAAATTCATCTACTTTTTCCAAAAATAATTCACGGGTTGGAAAAGCGATCAAGGATAGTTCACGCACAGGCACCCCGTCTTGTTTTTCGGGTGGGCGCAGAATGGTGAAATGCACAAGATCAACAGCACTGTCAGATTTCAACAGATTGCGCCATGTCCGCTCGCCCGCATAAGGCTCTCCTGATACCAGCAAAACCCGCAACCGATCGCGCACACCATTGATAGAAACCACTGCCGAATTATTACGCTCTGTCAGCTCACCTTCAACTGGAATGACATTAAAACGTAAAACGTTAATGCCTCCATGGGGCAATGTAAGCGGCAGTTCCAAATCTATGTTTGTTTCAACATTAAACTCTTGCGGTATTCCATCATCTATTGCGATGGCGATACGCGCTGAACCTTGCACATATGCCGGCACCTGACCTTGGTCTTCAATCCGCAAAGTCAAAATTATATCTTCGTCCAGTATTGCAAATGCGGGTGCATTTTTAATCACCAAACGGCGATCCCAATCTGCAGCTTCACCAGTTAAAAACACATGCACAGGGGCTGGGAAATCAACTGGAATATCAGCGTCATGCACTTGCCCGTCTGTAATCAGTACAGCACCAGCCAACCTATTGGTAGCGACCTCACTTGCAGCGCGATTAAGCGCTGTAATCAAATTGGTGCCGTCATCACGTTTGGTAATATCGTTGGTTACTTCAATGATTTTTGTCTTAAAGTTGTCCAGACCACCGATTTTATCAACCAACTGCCCAACCGCTTTTGTTATTTGTTCAGGGCGCGTAGAAACCGTTTGGCTTTCGGTACGATCGACCACCACCAACACAATATTAGATAGGTTTTCGCGCTCTTCCTGTTGCAGGCTTGGCTCTGCTAAAGCAAGCAACAACACTGCAAGTGCTAGCGTGCGCAACGCCCACCCTGACAGGCCGCGCCAAATACTGATACCCAAACAAAAAGCGGCAAATCCAGCAACACCCCAAAGAACAGGCCAGGGTATAAGGGGGGCAAAGACGATAGTACCATCCATATTACTGGCCCAACCGATCTAATAATGCGGGGATATGAACTTGGTCAGATTTATAATTTCCTGTCAGGACATACATAATCAGATTAACCCCGAAACGCTGGGCAAATTCGCGTTGCCGTTTACCAGTTTCACCCCGCCCAACAGGAAACATATAGCGGCCATTTTGCGTAATTGCCCATGCAGCGGCCCAATCATTTGCACCGATTACAACGGGCGTTACCCCGTCATTCAGGTTGCGAAACGGCACACCGCTTAGTTTTTGCGCATTCACAGGGGCCGCTTCAATCCACACATTTGCCCCCCTATGGCGGCCAGGAAATTCTTGTAGCAAATAAAAGCTGCGGGTTAAGACATGATCGTCCGGAACCGGTTCTAAGGGGGGGATTTCAAGGCGTGCTGCAATTTTTTGCAACATACGCCCGTTAGGCGTGGCACCACTTAGACCCGATGAAAGATGCGCATCGCGGGTATCAAACAAGATCAATCCACCACTGTGTAAAAACCGATTTATTTTTTCAACAGCTTGGTCACTTGGGCTGCGTTGGCTTTCACTTATTGGCCAATAAAGAAACGGAAATACCGACAATTCGTCTTGCTCTATATCCACTCCAACAGGTGTTATCGGTTCAACCGATGTGCGTTTGAACAGTTCCGCAGATAAGCCCAATAAGCCCGCATGAGAGGCTGCATCAACCTTAGTATTTCCAGTTATAACATAGCCCAGAACCGTGTTGTTGATAAGTTTGGATATTTTATCATCCGAGACCCGATCCGTTTGGGCAAACACTGTATCAGAAGAAGTAAAAAGGGTGACAAACCCGATCAAGATGATTTGGCCTGCAAACTGTTTTGTCAGTTTTCCACTAAGCCAAAGTGAGGCAAAAATATCCAAAAGCATCAGTCCCATTGCCAGCAATAGAAAATGCGGCTTTAAAAGTATTTGCGTCGCCTTAGCCAACGATAAAACAGGTACACCCGCGGGCCATTCGGTTTTTGCCAATATCTCATCATTGCCCATTACATTAAGTGCTGCTTTTCGCCCGCCGTTACTATAAACACCAGGCGGCAGATCGTCAGAAAAGGCGCGGCTTGCCAAAACAGTACCATCTACCCCCGAAATATCAGTTGCATCGCGGATATGCCCGAAAGCGTCAATGACTTGCTCTGGTTTCCAGATTAATCCAGCCAAATCCTGTATTTCTTCCAGATTGCCAGAGGTTGATACTGCAAGGCGTTCCAGCATTTGCACGAACAAGCCTGATAAAGGCAAGGTTGACCATTCCGCATTGGCTGTAACATGAAACAAAACAACCCTGCCGTTGCCCAATTCTTTTTGGGTAACAAGTGGTGTACCATCTTGTAATGCGGCAACAACACGCTCGGCTAAATTAGGGTCGGGTTGCGCAATCACCTGACTGCTTACAGCCACATCATCGGGCACTTTCAACCCGTAAAACGGTGTTCCTTCAACAAACTCTTGCAACTTTTTAGGCGCGCCCCATGACATTGCACCACCCACACTGCGCCCACCTGCACGTAAACGTACAGGCAAAAGCGTGCGTTCCTGTTCCAAGTTTACTTGACTTGCTGCCAATTTGGGGCCAGCAAAACGTACTAATAGCCCCCCTGCGTTTACCCAGGCACTAACGGCATCCGTTTCAACTTTTGTTAAACTGCCAACATCGGTGAAAATCAAAACGTCTGGGTCGGCCAAAAGTGCTGTTTTTAAATCATTTTCGATAACATCCGCCGTTGGTACCAAGGCTTTGCGCAAATAGAATGCCTCAGATACAAGGTTCGAGCTTTCTTGTTGTTTGGTTGATGAAATCAGTGCCACCTTGCGCCGCTGCACAGTATCACCCGTTACAACAACGGCCCCCGCAGAGCGCTGCCCTTCCACCGCAACAGACGTAATGCGGTTGCGTAAATCTGCGGGCATCTCAAACATTAAGTCAACTTGATCTTCATCATTTGAAAACTGTGCTGTTACCGAAGCTAGCGCCCGCGACACACCACTAGGGTCTGGCCCGATTGCATGCGCCGTAATATCAGCGACATTACCTGCCCAACTGCGGTGCGCAATGACATTTAAGTTACTGTCTTTCACGGTTGGTGAGGATAGGGAGATAACAGGATTTTCGCCTTCAAAAATAGATACGCTACCTTTTGAACGCGCCACATCTAGCAGTTTTTCCCGATCAACACTGTACAGGCCATCGGAAAGCCATACCGTATCAAACCCGATTTCCTGCTTGGCCAGATAATCTGCCCATTGTACAAAATCAGGTCGCCAAGGGTTTGGCGCCATGGTTTCAACCCGTGGCAAAGAAATAGCGGCGGTCGTAAAATTAAGTGCCTCAGCGTTTTGCGGTGGATCAGTCATTTTAAACACCACTGTCGGGCGCGTATTTTGATCTGCATCGCGTAGTATTTCGGTCAATTTAGATTGTCGCTTGCCCCAATCCTGTGCACTTGCCCAACTTGCATCCATTAATATCACAAGATATTTTTGCGATACTTTTGTGTTTGACGGGTTCAAAACTGGCCCGGCAAACCCAATAATAATCGCCCCAAGTGCAAAAATGCGTAAAGCCAATAACCACCACGGTGTGCGATCAGGTGTGGTTTCTTTATCATTCAGCCCCAGCAACAGTAATACGGCTGGAAACTTTATTCTAATGGGGGCCGGTGGTACCGCACGTAACAACCACCACAAAAGCGGTAATAAAACCAACGTCCATAGTAATGGTGCTGATAAAAAACTGATAT
Organism: uncultured Paracoccaceae bacterium; assembly: GCA_913061275.1. Lineage (GTDB taxonomy): Bacteria > Pseudomonadota > Alphaproteobacteria > Rhodobacterales > Rhodobacteraceae > Amylibacter. Next base: position 84,376 of record CAJXSR010000009.1, read on the forward strand.
TTTCCAACCCAAACATCAGGTTTTCCCACCCAAGACTTGATACAACCACAACAATGGTGTCAGGGCAGTTTCATCGGTTCGATGGCAATAATACTGCCAACCCGTTTTTGTTGCCAACTGTTGTAGTGCTTCTTTTCGCCCCAACAATTTTTCGCGGTACTCATCGCGCAAAGATTGCGCCCGCAAAGTTTCAAAATTATGCCCCTCATTCACACTGAAAAGCTTTGTGCGCCCCTTAAATGGAAATATCTCTTCCACAGGATCTAGAACCTGCACCAAATAACCGCTTACATTTTGATTGGCCGCATAAGACAGACCTTCAAAAATCTGATCCCAGTCCCCTAGAAAATCTGATATAAAAACAGCCTTTTGGCCTTGTCTCATATGTTTTCTAGCAGGTGTTGAAAATTCCTGATCTGGGTTGGTTTGTGCAAGATGCAACGCCACTTTATCTATCTGGACAAAGCCAGATTTAGGCGGGTCAGCCATATCCATAGGCCCAACTTTTTCACCAGCTTTCGCAAGTAAAATACTGATCGCCAACGCTAAAACAGATGCACGGTTGGCTTTTGTCGGCAAATCATCTTGTGAGCGAAACAGCATAGAGGCACCACGGTCAGCCCACAAATGTACCGACTGGGTGTTTTGCCATTCGTGTTGGCGAATAAAATGATCGTCTGATCGTGCTGATCTGCGCCAATCAATATCGCGGATTGCGTCAGTTGAAATCGCTGCACGGTATTGCCAAAACTCTTCGCCCTCACCTTGCCTGCGACGACCATGCGCGCCATGACTGATACTTGCAGCCAATAAATGCGCATCCGCCATAAGGGCAGCCATTCCTTGCGTAATATTTTCTGCAGTATCACGTATGCCTGTCATCTGGCTCAAGCCGCAGCCTCAGTTCCTAAAGCGTTTTGTGTTAAATCACCAATTATACGATCCAAGGTTTCACCTTGGGCTTTGGCTGAAAAATTCAGCGCCATACGGTGTATCAATGCAGGATGTGCTAATGCTGCAACATCATCCAATGATGGCGCTAGACGGCCCTGAATAAGGGCGCGTGCACGTGTGGCCAGCATTAATGCTTGTGCAGCCCTTGGGCCAGGGCCCCAACTGATGCTTTCTTGAATAAAGCTGTCAGATGTTTCTTCGGGGCGCGCAGAACGCACCAGATCAAGTATCGCTTCCACAACAGCTTCGCCCACAGGCATTTTGCGCACAAGTTGTTGGGCAGCAATTAATTGTGCAGGCTTAAACACCTGATCCGCTTTTGCCTCTTCAAATCCAGTTGTCGCCAAAAGAATCTCACGTTCTGTGTCACGACTTGGAAATCCCACATCGATTTGCAGTAAAAACCGATCAAGCTGGGCTTCAGGCAAGGGATATGTCCCTTCCTGTTCAATCGGGTTTTGTGTGGCTAACACATGAAACGGCTCGGTCATTTTATGGGTTTTCCCAGCAATCGTCACCTCACTTTCTTGCATTGCTTGCAACAAGGCTGATTGGGTGCGCGGACTGGCGCGGTTAATTTCATCCGCCATCAAAAGTTGACAGAAAATCGGCCCCTTCAGAAAGCGAAAACCGCGCTTACCCTCCTTGGACACATCCAAAACCTCTGATCCCAGAATGTCAGCAGGCATCAAGTCAGGGGTGAATTGCACCCGATTAGAACTAAGCCCCATGACCGTACCTATGGTGTCTACAAGACGGGTTTTTGCAAGACCGGGTGCCCCGACAAGCAAAGCATGCCCGCCACTAAGCAAAGCTGTGATGGAATGTTCAACAACCAAAGGCTGCCCGATCACTCGTTTTTCAATATTGGTTTTTGCGCTTTCCAAAAGCCCACCAATTTCATCAATTTGCTTCGCTAAATTCTTTTTCGTGCCGCTCATGACAAAACCCTTCTAAAGCCCTACAGTTATAGTACCATTAAACGAGACTAAGGCCGCCGTGACAAATGACAAATTCGAAAGATCAGCAAAAAACTGCAAAACCGACCGCAGATGGCATTGCACAGGCGGCAAAAGTGGCTGGAAAAAAGGGCCCACCGCCAGTTCACCTGTGGAATCCTGAATTTTGTGGTGATCTGGACATGCGCATTGCAAGGGACGGCACTTGGTTTTATCTGGGCACACCCATAGGGCGGATGCCATTAGTTAAATTGTTTTCCAGTATTATCCGCAAAGATGGTGACGATTATTTCCTGGTTACACCCGTTGAAAAGGTCGGCATTACAGTTGAAGACGCACCGTTTGTAGCGATTGATTTTGATGTGATGGGCACAGGGCAAGATCAGGAAATCAGCTTTACCACTTTGGTCGATGATGTCGTTATCGCAGGCAATAAACACCCTATCCGCGTCGTGCGCGACAAGGAAACAGGCGAGCCATCACCCTATGTATTAATCCGTAGGAACCTTGAGGCGCTGATAGACCGAAAAAGTTTCTACCGTTTGGTCGATATTGGGGCTCACACAGAATTTGGAGGGCAAAGTTGGTTTGGGGTTTGGTCAAAAGGCGTTTTTTTTCCGATTATTCCGTCTGTGGAGTTAGAGTGTTAGAAATGCCGTTCTAAAAACGCAGCAATTTCTGTAAGAGATGCATCTGCCTCTGGTATTTCAGGGTAATATTCAAAGACATGCCACATACCTTCCCAAACACGCAAATCAACTGACGCACCAGCTTCGCGCATTACGCGCGCCAATCGAATGGATGAACTTAAAAGCAAATCCCGTGTACCCGTAGTAATTATGGATGGTGGATATTGTGCATCAAAAGTACCATATAAGGGTGATATCTCTGGATTGGCTCTATCATGATCGCCAATATATGCATCTTCAATCTGTTTTATTCTAGCTGGGTTCAATGTGGGATCACGCCCCGCATGAAAACTATCATCACGCGTGGTTTTATCAGTTGGCGGTGATAAAAGTGCGGCCGCGCATGGCGCAGGGTGATTGGCCAGCCTTAGGCGATGCATAAGCCCCAAAGCAAGATTGGCTCCCGCAGACTCGCCTGCAATACATGCGTTATGGTCATTGGTAAAAATCTGTCGTGCAACCGTTGAAATATCATCTAATGCAGCTGGAAAAGGATGCTCTGGGGCTAATCGATAAGCTGGTGAAATCACCTGCGCACCAGTTTTCGCGGCAAGTGACGCGCTAATGGGGATGTCTTCAAGCGGGCTTCCAACTGTAAATCCACCGCCAAAAATATACAAAATCGTGCGGTTCTTTTTACGTTCATTCGGATTAAGAACCAGACAGGGAACACCATTTATTTCTATCTCTGATGTCGTGATTTTGTGGTGCTTAAGCGCATTTTCAGAAACAGCTAGGCAGTTATTATAATTGTACTGGCGCTGCTCTACGATGGATCTATCAATATTTACCTGATCGTGTGCGTTTTTAAGCCAAGCTTCAGCTTCTGCACTGATTTGCGCGGGTGAACGGTGCGGTTTCATATGGTGGTTACCTAGTTTTCTTAATCAGTGTATTCACCGACCTGAACGAACGCAAACAGCACAGTTATCCCACCAAAATTCGACCTATCAATCATGCCACGGCCCATTCACCTTCTCGCCTAGCGCATCAACCCTCTCAAAAGTATGCGCCCCGAAATAATCCCGCAAACCTTGGATCATATTCGCCGTAGAACGCCCTGTGCGGCGCATGTTGTGGTAGTTCAAAGCTGCCGTAAACGCAGGCACCGAATGGCCGTTTGATAAGCCCATCACAACGATATTTTGCAACGCGGGTGCGTTGGTTTTCATATGCGCCTGAAACACAGGGGCCAGCATCAGGTGCTTTGCACCGCTGCCATCAAACACATCTGCAATTTCATCCAGAAATACCGAACGGATAATACAACCAGCCCGCCAAACCCGCGCAATCGCCGCCATATTCAAATCCCAGTCAAACGTATCAGACGCACGCGCCAAAACCTCAAACCCTTGCGCGTAAGCGCAAACTTTAGCCGCAATCATTGCCTTTTCCAGTGCTACAAGCGCATCTGTTTTTGATGTGGAAATTGCCTGTGGCGACGGGCCGAAAGCCGCGTCCATTTGCAATCGTGTTTCAATATCCGCTGAAATATTGCGGGCCTCAACAGCCGCTGCCATCATGCTGGCAGGTGCGCCCAAATGCAAAGCTTCGATCACAGACCAACGGCCTGTGCCCTTTTGCCCTGCCTTGTCCAGAATAATATCCAGCATAGCAGCACCTGTTTTTGGGTCGGTGGCCAAAGCCACCTCTGCGGCTATTTCGATCAGATAGGAATTAAGCGGGCCATCCATCCAACCCTTAAAAACCTTGCCGATTTCAGCCGCATTCATACCTAAACCATTTGACATCAACCCATAAGCTTCGGCAATGAGTTGCATATCGGCATATTCAATGCCGTTGTGCAGCATTTTAATAAAATGCCCTGAACCGCCCGGCCCAAACCAATCACAACACGGATCGCCTTCATATTTTGCAGCACTATCTTGTAGCGGCCCTTTGACCCGTGCCCAACTTTTACGTGATCCGCCTGCCATAATAGACGGCCCATGGCGCGCGCCATCTGCACCACCCGATATGCCCATACCCAAAAACAACAATCCCGTATTTTCCAGATCAGCCACGCGTTTTTCGGTATCGGTATAATTAGAGTTTCCCAGATCCGCGATCAGATCATCTTTATCCAAAAGCGGTTTTAACATGTTTATCACGCTATCAAGCGGCCCACCTGACGGCACCAGAACCAGAATAGACCGTGGTTTTGGTAGGGATTTAACAAAAGTTTCGGCATCCGCGCATGCAATCAATGTGCCTTTCAGGCCTTGATCCTGCCCGTCTTGAACAACTTCTGCCATTTTATCGGCACTGCGATCCAATAGGCTAACATCATGGCCCTCTTCCGCAAGGTTCAGCGCAAAAGCACTTCCCATTACACCGATACCGATTAATCCTAAATGCGCCATATTTTCTTCCTTGCGAAGCTTCCTTAGCTTACTCTATCTTATAGGAATTACATGTCCACTGTTCGGGGTATCAAAACTTTCACGTAAAGGTGAACTTCTTTGGTGGATGTGGGCAGGCTTCACTATTATATAAATGAACGATCGGAAGGTTTTATGGCTATCAAATTAGAAATGCTTCGATATTTCGTCGAGGTGGCAAAAACCGGAAACTTGTCACAGGCTGCAGAACGTTTGGGCCGATCCCCTTCGGCATTATCAATGATGCTAAAGCAATTTGAAGAGCATCTGGGCGCGCCCTTATTTGAAACCGACAGAAAGTCTAAACTGACCTTGCTTGGAGAGTTTGTGTTAAAAGAATCCCTGCGGGACTTGGAACAGCTTGATCGAACCTTTGCCTCTATCCAACAATTTGCTCATACCCCATCGGGTTTAATCCGCATAGCCGCAGTTCCATCCGCAACGACCAGTATATTACCGCCGTTGATTGCACACTTTCAAGCCGAGTATTCTGAGGTTTCAATAGAACTTAGTGATGCAGACTCATTAACAGTCATGGCTGATTTAACAGCCCAGAAAGTTGATTTTGGCATCGTATCCAACCACGCAGATTTAAATACACGTGGATTTGACAGCTGCGAATTAGCTAAAGATCGGTATGGTATTTTGTATCGCAAAAATGACCCTTTGCCAGCGCATGCAGGTTGGGCCTGTTTGATGGATAGGCCGTTCATTAGCAATCGCCTGTGCGACAGCAGTTCAATTCCAGAGTTGAAAGTAGCACTCAAGGGTTCCAGATTACGCGCCCGTAACACATCGTCATTGGCTGCATTAATAGAAGAAGGTCTCGGCATGACTGTCTTGCCTGAGCTGGCTTGCCAGAACCTGAGTGAAACTTTGGATTTCATTATCCCCAAAGGCCCAACTTATACACGAAAAATTCTTGCGTATTGGGCGCCGGATAAAGTCGCCTATGTTGGCCAACGCGCTTTCTTAGAATTACTTCAGAAATATTGAAGGTTTGTTCAATGCTTTAAATTTGACTGAATATGCAGAACTCCCGTATTCTGCCAAAAATCTTTCAATACATGACATAAGGAATCACCACGTGGCCAATTCTTTCAAAAATTATATCGCAGGCGAATGGGTCGCTGGCGCATCTGAAGTCGAAAACATAAACCCATCTGACTTGTCAGATGTGGTCGGTCGATATGCGCAGGCTTCATCTGACCAATTAGACACTGCACTATATGCAGCCACAGAAGCCCAGAAAATCTGGAACACTGTTGGTATCGAAAAACGCTACTCAGCTTTGATGGCTATCGGTCAAGAATTGATCGAACGCGCCGAAGAGCTGGGAACATTACTGGCCCGCGAAGAAGGTAAACCAATTGCCGAGGGTAAAGGCGAAGTTTATCGCTCTGGTCAGTTCTTTACTTATTACGCAGCTGAAACATTACGCCAAATCGGCGAGAACGCTGATAGTGTTCGTGACGGTATCGAAATTGATGTCCGCCGTGAACCAGTTGGCGTTGTTGCCATCATCTCACCTTGGAACTTCCCGACCGCAACAGCTGTTTGGAAAATAGCACCGGCATTAGCATTCGGGAACGCGGTTGTATGGAAACCTGCAAACCTAGTACCAGCATCCGCTGTTGCATTGACCGAGATCATCGCGAAACAAGATTTGCCTAAAGGTTTGTTCAACCTTGTTATGGGCCCAGGTCGTGACGTGGGGCAGCGCCTAGTCGAAAGCCCGCTTGTGAACGCAATCACATTCACAGGCTCTGTTCCTGTGGGTATTGGGATTGCGAAAAGCTGTATTGGCAACCTGACCAGAGTTCAAATGGAAATGGGTTCTAAAAACGCATTGGCCATTATGGATGATGCAGATATGAACACAGCCATTGCTTGCGCTGTCGGCGGTGCATTCGGTAGCACTGGCCAAAAATGTACAGCCTCTTCCCGTGTGGTTGTTCATAAAGACATCCACGACGAATTCGTTGAGAAATTCGTAGCAGGTGCAAGCGCTATGATCGTAGGTAACGCTTTGGCAGCAGGCACACAAATAGGCCCAGTTGTTTCTGAAAGCCAATTGAACCAAAACTTGGCCAATGTTGAGTTAGCAAAAAAAGAAGGCGGCGAAATTCTAACGGGCGGTGAGCGTCTAACGCGAGAAACCGAAGGATATTACATGTCACCATGTGTCGTTGCAGGCACGACAAACCAAATGGAAGTAAACCGCGAAGAGCTGTTTGCACCTATGGCTTGCGTCATCAAAGTAGACAGCTACGAAGAAGCCTTGGCAACTGTCAACGACACCCGTTTCGGATTGACTTCCGGTATCATTACCAAAGATCTGGCACGTGCAAACCACTTCCGCCGCAACGCGCAAACTGGTTGTGTTATGGTGAACTTGCCAACTGCGGGTACTGATTATCACGTACCATTCGGCGGCCGTGGACAATCATCATACGGCCCACGTGAACAAGGCCAATACGCCAAGGAATTCTACACAGCCGTGAAAACCGCTTACATCAGCTCAGGCACACCATCATGACAAAACCGTATCGCATCGACAATCTACAATACGCTAACTGGTCCGAAAAGATCTTTCGCCAGATGCGCGAAGGTAATGTTGATGCAGTACATGTTACCATTGCCTACCATGAAAACTTCCGCGAAACTGTTTTGAACATGGAACAGTGGAACCGTTGGTTTGAACGGTTCCCTGATCTGATATTCCAAGGCTTTAGGGGCGATGATGTTCGCCTTGCCCGCGAAACCAACCGTACCGCAATCTTCTTTGGCTACCAAAACCCATCACCCATTGAGGATGACATTGGTTTGGTTGAAATACACCATAAGTTGGGCGCGCGTTTCATGCAACTTAGCTACAACAACCAGTCCCTTCTGGCGACAGGATGTTATGAAGCCGAAGACCCCGGCATCACCCGTATGGGGCGCGAAGTGATCGCTGAAATGAACCGTGTTGGTTTGGTGGTGGATATGAGCCATTCAGCGGATCGATCCACCTTGGAAGCGATTGAAATTTCCAGCCGCCCCATCGCAATCACGCACGCCAACCCACATAACTGGCACCCAGCGCTGCGCAATAAATCTGACGATGTTTTGCGTGCTCTTAGCCAATCGGGTGGTATGTTGGGATTTTCAGTTTATCCACACCACCTGAACGGAAAGTCCGATTGCACGCTAGAAAACTTCTGCCAAATGATTGCAGATACAGCTGACCTGATGGGGATAAATCATATCGGGATCGGGACGGATCTGTGCCAAGATCAACCCGACAGCATTGTGGAATGGATGCGTACAGGGCGCTGGACAAAACAGATCGACTATGGCGAAGGATCAGCATCAGATGCGGGCTTTCCCCCGATGCCAAAATGGTTTCATGACAACCGTGATTTCGGCAATATCGAACAAGGGTTGCGCGATGTGGGGATGAATGATGCGGATGTCGGCAAAGTCATGGGCGAAAACTGGTTGCGGTTTTACGATGAAAGTTTTGGAGCTATCTAAATGAGACCTGACAACTGGAAAGCCCCTTTGCGTCCAGCAGATCAAATGATGCGCCTTGCGCGCATGGGATCATTCCATCAATCGCGGTTAAGTTTCATGCGCAGCTTACTGCGCCGCATGAAATCCGAAGGCTGGCGGTTTGACGTTAAACTGTTTGAAATAAATGACGCAGGCGTTGGCCGCGCGGTTTATTGCGCCATCGGGCCAAAACACACTTATTCGCTTGTCGCTTTTGCCCATGATCTACCCGACGATCAACGATCAGACCGTGTTATTGCACAAGCATGGGACACAACATTTACCTTGTTTGACGGGGTGCCGACAGAAGCTGATTTGCAACGGCTTGCACAAAACGTTCCTTTGCAAGAAGCAGGGCGCATATCCAATACCGAGCTTAGCTTAAGCCGCGCAAACCGTTCCACCCGTTTGTGGGGACATGTTGTCGGTCACTTGGCAAAAGGCCAGCAACCAGATGCGGAGTTTGTGAACTCTATCGGCTATCTGATGCGCACAACGGCGGTTTACGGCAACGGCAAGTTTGGAGCGGCTGATCGTGCCACTTATCATGACCGCCCATTATTGGATGGGCCGTTTCGTGCAGAGCTGTTATCGGTTTACCTGACCCGCGCTTTTGTGATGGATTTAGCCGAACATGCAGCGCGCGTTAAGGGCGGTGATACGGCAACCAAACTTGCGCCAGATTTACGACGCCAGTTTGGTATTGGCAATTCCACGGGCCTTGGCATGGCCCCTTTCCTTACGTTTCATCCGGCGCTTTTGAACAACTGGATTGCAGCACGTGAGCAGGCCTTATCGCGGGTGCGGTCAGTAAAAACTGCCAATGCCGCTGAACAGGCAACATTTGCAAACTTTTTGAAACGCGCCACACAAAACGCCAATGATTGGCAATCCCAACATCCGTTGCAAATAGACAAAATCGCGGCATTGCGTGCAGATTTATCCGCCCTAACTGGCCATCTTGCTTCAACAGATCTGTCCACAGAATATCCGTGGGATGCTTTGATGGTTTGGGCCGAAACCACCCTTTCAGCTGAAGGCCAAGAACAGTTGGTTAGTCTGTTGTTAGAACCCTACCCCGATCTTGTGGATGACTTGGCAGATTGTATGAAGGCAGATGAGGCCGCACATTTTGCCATTGAAGGCACAAAAACCGTGGCAGAATGCCTGGATTGTATTTCAGAAAACTACGCATGGGCCTTGGGACAAGATTATACCAGCCCAGAAAATTCCGCGCGGTTCTGGTATGTCTCCGAAGAAAAATTAGAACCCCGTTTGGGCGAACGTTATGAAGATGACGGTGCCACATTGGAACAACCCCATGCCATTGCACGTGATATAGCCGCCTATCACCAAACGCTTTTGCAGTGGCCACCAGATGCTTTGCTGGCGGATGTTTTAATTCAGCATCCAGAACATCGCCAAGTTGCGCGCCGCGCGCAATTAACACAAAAGTTGCCCTATGCCGAAATTCGCGATAACCAAATCAGCGCAGACATGCTGCCCATAGATATGCTGCGCTGCAAACTATCGTTCTTTGGTGCTACCAAGTTTGACCCGCGTTCTGATCGTTGGGTGCGCATCTGCATGTACCAAAACGCCCCCTTCCCGGATGAGTTGGCAAATGCCCCGTCCGATGATTGGGCTTACCCGAGCTTGAACCAATGACACAGTATTCCCTGACAGAAATAGAAGCACATTGCCGCAAAGCTGCACGTGGTGCAGGCTATCATTGGGGTGAGGTTAATGACTTTGGCATGGCTGTGCGATGGTTGTGCGCGCACGGGATTGACGGAACGGGTGAAGCATTAATGATGCTTAAAACCGTTGACGGAAATTGCGATGCCCACCGACCAAGCGCGAACGTATTACAAGGTGCCATCCACCCCACCATTTGCGGCCTATCATTGGGCTGTGCCTTGGCCGATCGCGGCGTGGATGGTTTGCAAAACACCATTCTTAACACCCCCATTATAGCGCCTCTCATTGCTTACGGTATTGTGTGTAATGCGGTGGCACAGATCAACAGACCTGCCCTTGGCGCCTTACTAGGCGTTGATGTCCAAACAAATACCCCGCAAATGGATGTCAGCACTGCCGTCTGGACTGCACTAAACGGCTTTGTGCATCGAACATATGTGCCTGCAACAGAAGAAAGTCGGTTGAAGGGTGCGGGTTAAAAACGATTTCAGATTTCAAACCAATGCGCTGTTGGGCCAAGATTATAAACCTGTGTATTACCGACCATCGCAGTCGTATTCCAAGACCGATGAATATGGCCACATAGATTTAGTATGGGCTTCCTCATCTTGATGGCATTACGGATAGCCACACTACCTTCATGCGCACCGTTCCTTTGCAAATCGCAATATCCAAAAGGCGGGGTATGGGTCACCAGCACGGCACCAACTGGGCAAGCCTGTAACATTTCAGCGGCTTCATCCTCTGTCAAAGATTGGTTCCAATCTTCATCATGCCGCTTTGGCACTTCATCCCCCAAGCCAAAGAAATCAACGCCATCGATTGTTATTCCATTACCATATAGAAAATGGCCGTTTTCCCAATCATCACAAAACTCTAACAATGCGCTTGTGTTGTCATGATTTCCCGAGACGATAATCACAGGCACATTTGAGGCTTTCAAAACCGATAGTGTATCTTCGGCACCCAGCCCACCTGTGGCGAAATCCCCCGCGCCGATAATAACTTCTGCCTGTTGGCTTTCTGCGACAATCCGTTGAACTGCGTCTACGTCACGGTGTAGGTCACTAAAAGCTAGGACTTTCATATTATCCCTTTAAATTGCATCGGCCCAATTGTTGCCACCGTCAGCGGTATATCGTAACTATTTTGACTTCATATCATCCGCAAAATATTGCAACTTGGTATAAGCTGCAAAAAATGTATTCTTTAACTTCAATGCCATTATATCCTGTTCCGGTGTCCTTTTACTGGGAGACTGCCCGCTTTTAAGCGCATCCAATCGGCACTCTTTCAACCAATTTCGTATGCTTTCGTTTTGCACCCATGCAAGTTGGTTTTGCCCTGAAATAAATTTTTGAGAAACCCAATCCTTATCATCCGTTGGATAGGGAATAGGTGCACTTAGGCTATTTTTATGCGTATCATCAGTGCCAACCACTTCAATATAAGCTATCAATGCAGCACTGAATGTTGGTTGACAGGTTCTAACACATTGCACATGAATGCGGTCATTATCATATATCGGTTTTGCATTTACCTTGGGGATACCTGTTGCAGAACAATCCACATGGATAGCGTTTTCACGAGTGGTATATACACCATTTTCAAGAACGAGTTGGCCTTCAAATATTTGTTTTAGGTGCCCAAGGCGAACGATGTTCTTGATCCGCCGCAAAGCTTCAAGTTCCTTTATGGTCACTGTAGCACATTTATAAGCAGTTGGTTTGATGTCTCGATCAAGTCGCATCAGGCTGCCCGCATGTTCCAGCTGATCAAACAGATCATCAAATGATCCCGCAGCAATGATGGCCTCGTTCTCTTTCACCGCTAAATGAAGTCGATCGTCGTAAAAATCAGCAGTCGGTTGAAATCCGCGCCTATCTATAAACCATGCATCACGCGGCATAACCCATACGATTTGGTCAGGCCGAACACCTTGATCCAATAACCATAGGCAAACATCAATGCCTGTTTTTCCCGACCCGATTATCACGTATTGAGCTGCCGCATTTTGAATTTCGGCAAGCTGGCTAGGAGAGACACAACTGATATTAGCGTTCACGTCAAATTTTCTAGTGTGCGTAGCTGGAATTGCCCCACCCATATAACCAGTATCAACAGTTTTTATGCGCACCGAAACATCATGCTCTTTACCAGAGACTTTGGAATAAATACTACCATCATCCCGATACTCGCTATTTCCAAAGTAACGCACCCTACCTGTCGGTAAAAGCTTCTGATCCAAAACTTGCTGAAAATACCCTCGAACTTCGCTACCGCTTGCAAGCTCATAAAGACCCTTATTTCCGCCAACTGTATCAATCTCATTACAACCAAGCTCTTTTGACGGAACACCATAGAATGACGAGGGTTGATGAAGTCGAACAAATGGATATGCGTGGTTCCAGTGCCCACCAGGACTGTGACCCCTATCAACGATAGTAATTGTTGCGTTTGTATGCGTACACAGAGTGTCAGCGAATGCCATGCCCGATGCGCCGCCCCCAATGATTAAATAATCTGTATTAATAGACATATATGCTCCTGCTTCTATTACCCTAAATGCAAAGCGTAGTTAGGATAATAGCGGATTCATACATATAACATCAAAGGATTAATGCGCATCCGCCCAATTATTGCCAATACCCGCATCCACCGTTAGTGGCACATCCAGCTTAATTACTGGCATTGCTGCCCCTTCCATCACATCACGCACCACAGCTATGGTCTCATCCACCGCATCATTCGGCACCTCAAACAGCAACTCATCATGCACTTGTAGCAACATCTTTGCAGGCAGATGTGCAATAGCATCAGGCATACGGATCATAGCACGGCGGATTACATCTGCCGCAGTTCCCTGAATAGGTGCGTTGATTGCAGCGCGTTTGGCAAAACCCGCTTGCGGGCCTTTGGCACCAATATCAGCTGTGTGAATTTTACGGCCAAACAAGGTCTGCACATATCCATGTTCTTTGGCGAAAGCGACGGTGTCATCCATATATGTTCTGATCTGCGGAAAGCGTTCAAAATACGTATCAATAAACGCCTGCGCCTCTTTGCGTGGAATGCGCAGATTACGTGCCAGCCCAAATCCCGAAATACCGTAAATAACCCCAAAATTAATCGCCTTGGCTTGTCGCCTTATAGCAGGGTCCATACCTTCAATCGGCACGCCAAACATTTCACTTGCCGTCATCGCATGAATGTCTTTGCCTTCCAAAAATGCCTGTTTCAGGCTGTCAATTTTGGCGATATGGGCCAAAATTCGCAACTCGATTTGGCTGTAATCCAGCGATAATAATACATTGCCCTCATCTGCAATAAACGCTTCACGAATTTGCCGCCCCGCAGGGGTGCGCACAGGAATATTTTGTAGGTTCGGATCAGTGGATGCCATGCGCCCCGTGCTAGCACCCGATATAATATATGAGGTATGCACGCGCCCTGTATCTGGATTGATATGGGTTTGCAGCGCATCCGTATAGGTGCTTTTCAGCTTCGACATACCACGCCAATCCAGCACCTTGGCAGGCAGGTCATGCCCTTCTGCGGCCAAATCTTCCAACACATCAACACCCGTGGAATAAGCCCCTGTCTTACCCTTCTTACCACCTGTCAGCCCCATCTGGTCAAACAGAACTTCGCCCAACTGCTTAGGCGAACCAACATTGAAACTACCGCCCGCAAGCTCATGAATTTCGGCCTCTAACCCTGCCATCTGCTGGGCAAAATTATTCGACATACGCGACAGCTGATCGCGATCAACCTTAATTCCCGTCATCTCCATTTTAGCCAGTACAGGGATCAAAGGCCGTTCCATCTTCTCGTAAACCTTTGTCACCTTTTCAACATGCAACATCGGTTTGAATTTTTGCCATAAGCGCAGCGTAATATCTGCATCTTCAGCGGCATATTTCACAGCTTCATCTATCGGCACCAAATCAAAAGTAATTGCTGACTTTCCTGCACCCAAAAGCGTTTTGATCGGGATCGGTTTATGGTCCAGATATCGATCAGAAAGTGCATCCATCCCGTGATTATGCTTGCCGCCGTTTAACGCATAAGACAGCAACATCGTGTCATCAACCGGGGCTAGTGTGACGCCATATCGCTTCATGATCTTGAAGTCATATTTCATATTCTGGCCGATTTTCATAATCGCCGCGTCTTCCAGAACGGGTTTTAGCATGGCTAAAGCTTCATCCAAATTCATCTGCCCCTCAGCCAGATTAGAGCCACCGAACAGATCGCCCTCACCTTCTTTATGGGTCAGTGGAATGTAGCACGCATCGCCCGCTTCCACGCACAGACAAATACCGACCAAATCCACGATCATGTCATTCAGCCCAGTGGTTTCAGTGTCAAACGCCACCCAGCCACGCGCTTTGATCTTATCAATCCATACCTGCAAAGCCGCAGCATCGCGGACGCATTCGTATTTTTCAGGATCAATAGCAGGCAGTTCTGCAACCGTACCACCACTTGCGGCGGGACTAGACGTAACTTCTGGCATTGCTGGCGGTTCAACACCCAGTTTGGTTGCTATCCTTGCAGTCATGGAACGAAATTCCATGCTGGCCAAAAAACCCAACAAATCATCGACCACAGGGTCTTGAATTTCAAAATCAGCGAAATCCACATCCAAAGGCACATCAGTGGCCAATGTCACCAATTCGCGGCTCATGCGTATTTGATCCGCTTTTTCAATCAGGGTTTCACGCCGTTTTGGTTGTTTGATCTCACCCGCACGTTCCAGCAATGTATCCAGATCACCGTATTCATTAATCAGCAAGGCCGCTATTTTAACCCCGATACCGGGTGCGCCCGGAATATTGTCCACACTATCACCCGCAAGTGACTGCACATCTATAACCCGTTCAGGCCCCACTCCGAACTTTTCTTCAACCTGATCCAGCCCGATACGGCGGTTTTTCATCGCGTCAAACATCTCGACACCATTACCAACCAGTTGCATCAAATCCTTGTCGGATGAAATCACCGTGACCCGTGCCCCCGCATCACGCGCTTGCACCGCCAAAGTGGCGATCACATCATCAGCCTCATAGCCTTCAGCCTCAACGCAAGCCAGATTAAAAGCTTTTGTCGCATCACGGATGATCGGAAATTGTGGTACCAAATCCTCTGGTGCGGGTGGGCGGTTGGCTTTGTATTCGGGGTAAATACCTGATCGGAATGTCTTACCTTTATGGTCAAACACCGCCACCACATGGGTCGGCGCATCATGGCCTTTTTGATCTTCAACCATCTTGAAAATCATATTGCAATATCCACTGATAGCCCCCACAGGCAGCCCATCAGACTTGCGCGTCAAAGGTGGCAAAGCGTGATAAGCACGAAAAATAAATCCTGAAACATCAATCAGTTGTAAATGATGGCCCTTGCCTATGTTAGCAGCGGTCAATGCCCCGCTTCCACGCCCTCTTTCAGAACAAATCGGCAATCACAGTAAGGGCATTCAACCCAGCCATGTTCGCCCGGCATTTGCAACCAAACACGTGGGTGACCGCCTTCGCCGCCATCACATGAAACACGGGTTTTGGTTACTTCAACAACTTCGGGGGCATCATGGGCCATGTTTTATGTTCCTGTCAGTACAAATTATCTAGGCAATATTAGACGCAAGCCTTGCCTGCTGCAATGCAATTATACGTTCGGCAGCATCCGCCCCAAAAACTTGCCCGCCAAAATATGCACATGTAGATGTGGTACATCCTGCACACCGTTTTTACCCGTATTGGCAATCATCCGATACCCGTCAGTGGCAGTATCCAAATCAACGCCAAGCATCTTACAAACTTTGCCAATAGTGCGTGTGTAATCAACAATCTCATCGTCAGAAGCTTCAGTAGCGAAGTGATCAAAACTAACATACGCCCCCTTCGGGATAATTAAGACATGGTCAGGCGCTTGCGGCGCAATATCGCGAAACGCCAAGCAATGCTCGGTTTCCAAAACCGTATCATTGGGAATTTCACCGCGCAAAATTTTAGCGAATATGTTTTCAGGGTCGTAAGTGTAGGCCATCGGTTAGGTTCCTAATCTGCAAATAAATAAGGTGTTTCGGCGATTTGACGGGCTTTATCTTCACCAATATCCAGAAACGCCGAGATTTGCATCATGTTCGCTTCAGGCGAATGCTTATCGGATATAGAATAAAGATGTGGGAAATTGCGATCTCGAATACGGTCGCTTTCAAACGCCAAATCTTGACGTACTGTTGGCACTAATCGCGCCAAAGCATCATCCGAGCTGTTTTCGTTGGCAATGCCTGACCGAATGGCGTGGCCACGAATATAATCATTGGTATAGCTACAAGAGATTTCCAAAGTTTTCACTGTAGCCCGATCACCATAAAAATCATCCAAAACATCAATATTAGCGGGATCAAGGCAGATTAATAAGCGATCAGTTGACATATCTTCATATAGCATACGCACAAAAGATCTGCGGTGTCGGCCCCTTTTATCAATGGTTTTTTCAATCCCACCCACATCAGGCAGGCCTGTATTATCTTCATCAAAAAGATACGCAATACCGTTAATACCAGCCTGCTTTGAAACTGCGTCCAGATAACGTTTTGCAACATGCCACTTTTTGCACACAACAATCAGCAATTCGCGCTCGCGCCCGATACTTGCCTCTGTTTCCCAAAACCTTTCAGCATATCGGCGGCCGTGGCGCCCACGTTTTGTTAGGTATTCATACAATCTGCGGCCTTCATTGGTGATCGTCAGATCAACATCAGGCCCCGTGTAAAGCTGGCTTAACCGTTCTTTCAACTCGGTTGCATGCGATGATATTTTACGCGCAAACAAGTGTTCTTGCGATAACAGCAACTCATATTGGTCATTGAAAAAAGTCACTGGCATCCCGTAATCCGAAAACATCAAGAATGTTAAAGTGCGGGCATCAATCTCTTCGACAGGCACAAGATGGCATACTAATGTTTGAAAAAAAGTTTCATCAGGTATCCATGTGGTTTTGAAAAAATTCATCACATCTTTACGTTGCTTGGTGAATTCCAAAATGGCTTCGATGGTTTTACGACGCAAGCACCACCATTGCGAGCCAATCCGCATTTCTATGTCTTTGGGAATGCTGCGTTTTAGCCCAAATTTTTGCTGCACATTAAGTGAGGCATAAAACAATGGCTTGTTCTTACGCTCGTTAAACCAATGCTTGTAAATCAGCCGCTCTTCTTTCAGGCCAACCTTAATCCAGTCAGATGCAAAAAAATCTTCGCATTCAACAAAGTCCCGATTACGTTCTTCTAAAAATCTGTGGGCATAGCTGGCTGGTTTAATTGCCATGCAATCCCCGGAAACCATATAAAAATGCGTCGCTTCAGCAAAAGCTTCTTCGGCAGCTTTTATCGCATTCAACGACGCCTGCACCAGTGACCATTCACCCCAACCACACTTGATACGTTTTGCAAAAGTCACATTAGGATTATCACCCAGTGCTTGCTTTATCTGTTTAAAATCGTCGGCAGCAGCCTTGGCGTCGAAGTGGATAGAAATAAAATCACCCGCCGATGTCAAACCGTTTGCCTGCTGCACAATAGACTCAGGGTCTTTGTGACAGAGCAGAATATACGCTATTTTTACCATTTTTACTGCTTAACCTTTGCCTTATTTCCTATTCTATAGACTTTCCCACATCGGGAAAGCACTTTTTCTTGGCTTTTGCCCAATGAATAGATAAGCCTGTAAATGTAAGAATGCGTAGAAAAGCATCATTAGAGGACAGTGACATATGGGATTTCCAGGAACGTGGATGACAGAAAGCCAAAGTGTGGTTTACAGGGTCATCCCTAAATGCGCCTGCTCAACAATAGGACAAATCATGTTCTATTCAGATCACGGCCGTTTTTTCGATGGGGACATTCATGATGCCAAAAGCGGAATTCACAAATGGGGCTTGGAAGAAAGCCAGCAATTCATAGCCGAGCGCGTCACATCACAAGACACTTATACTTTCACCTGTGTGCGCAACCCATACACACGCGTCTTATCGGCATTTTTCGATAAAATCTGTGGTATCCAGCGTAACGGCAAACATTATCGCGGCAATCTTGTACCCCGACTTGCACGTCAATACGGGGTCGAAACCGAAGGTGAGTTTGACCAAATCAAATCATTCCGCCGTTTCCTGCTTTTCGCCCGCGACACCATTAAATATCGCCGCCCTATGGACCCAGATATTCACTGGTCAGCGGTGGCAGGGCATGCATCAACATTGGTTAACAATGGCGGACGTTACGATAAAATCGTAGCAACCGAAGACTTTAAGACTGGCATGAAAGAGGTTATGAAAAACGTCGAATCCAATCATCAGATAGATATTGATACCATGCCACGCTTTAATGAAAGCGAAGGCCACGGCCCGAAACGCGCCCACCCTGTTGAGGATTATTTCGACGATCTGTCAATGCATCTGGTTTACGAGATTTACAAACGTGATTTCGTATTATTCAAATACGACCACATGGATCCCAGCAATAAAATGCCAATCGCCGAAATTGATATGGATGAAATTCATGCTAAGCTGGGCGATAATTAAGCGGGTTCATTGGGCTATTTTTTATAAAATTTTTGCTATTTCGTGAAGCTCTCGCAACGCGGTCTGACCAATATGATTAGCGCGTATAGTGTGAAACATTTTATCAAACCATACGCGCTTTCTATTGATCGCAGCAGTTTAGGCGGCTGCTGCTTTTTCTGTTTGTGTCGGATAGTCCGTGTAACCTTCGGCCCCACCGCCATATAACGTAGTTGGATCGAGATCGTTCAGACCTGCGCTTTGGGCTAATCTTTCTACAAGATCGGGGTTTGCTATGAACGCGCGCCCAAAGGCAACCAGATCAACGCCACCACCATCAACAGCGTTCGCGGCAAGTTCCTGATCGTACCCATTGTTAGCCATGTAAACCCCTTTGAATTGGGCCCGAATCGCGGCAATGCTTGCCCCTTCTGGCAAATCACGCGTCCCACCAGTTTCACCTTCAACCATGTGCAGGTATCCAATGCCCAAATCGCTGATTTTCTTGACCACATATGAAAATGTCGCCTGTGGATCGCTGTCTTCCAACGCATTAGCGTGTGAAAAAGGGCTTAATCGAACGCCAATTCTTCCTGCAGGCCACACTTCGGTAAGTGCGTCCAACACTTCAAACAAAAGCCTGGATCGGTTTTCAATCGAGCCGCCGTATGCATCAGAACGTTTGTTAGCGCCATCACGTAAGAATTGATCCAATAAATACCCGTTTGCAGCATGAAGCTCAATTCCATCAAACCCTGCTTTTTTTGCGTTTATCGCGGCCTTTCGATAATCATCGACGACCCGTGACATCTCTGATGTTTCTAGCGCACGTGGTTTTGATGTTGACACAAATGCCGTTCCGTCAAAAGTTTGCGCTTCTGCGGCTAATGCTGTTGGGGCAACTGGTGACTGTCCATTTGGCTGTAGTGAGGTGTGTGAAATTCGCCCAACATGCCATAGTTGGATGAAAATCCTACCATCTTTTGCATGAACCGCATCTGTGATCTGACGCCATCCGTCAACTTGTGCGTCACTATAGATGCCCGGTGTCCAAGCATACCCTTTGCCTTCAGCTGATATTTGCGAAGCTTCGCTAATGATTAACCCAGCACTTGCGCGTTGCGCGTAATATTCAGCATTTAGGGCGTGTGGAACATCACCATCGGGCAGTGCCCTATTGCGGGTTAGCGGTGCCATTACAATGCGATTAGGCAGGCTTAAATCGCCCAAACTTAGGGTGTCAAAAAGTGTTGGTTTTGTCATATCTTTTTCCTCGGATATAGAATTTCGTGGCACGTAACAATTAGTACCGTTCGGTATTTAAATAGCGACTTGAACTTTTCTCGTCAAGCATTATTGTACCGATAGGTATTTAAATAGGTGATACACATGTGTGCTGAAAAATTAAAGCGTGGCCGACCGCGCAAAACCAACCCAGCTGTTGCTTTGGATGAAGCCATGAAAATCTTTTGGAAACAAGGGTATGATGGCACATCAATGACTGATTTGGTTGCGGTAACGGGTATGGCAAAACCTGGCCTATATGCAACGTTCGGGGATAAAGAGGATATCTATACCAAAGCACTATCGCGTTATTATCATGAGTATAGCACACCCCTATTCGATGATTTAATTGATTCCCCCGATCCCATTAACGTCGTAGTTCGCCGTTTTCTTCAGGCTATTGCCGCATCCGTAGTGGGAAAAACCTGCCCTAGTGGTTGCTTCCTTGTGAACAGTGTTATTGAGTGCGAAAATCAATCGCCCGCACTTGAAGTACAGGTTAGGGCATATAACGATAATAGACGCGCAGCTTTCGCTAAAAGGTTTCAGGTGGCCCAAGAGCAAGGTGAATTACCTACAAATGCCAACGCATTGGCCTTGGCCGATTTTTTTTCCGGGCAAGTGCCTGCATTAGCCGTTTTGGGCAGCGGTGGTGCAGATCAGAAATCTTTAGAGCAGTTTATTGACGTGGCAATGTCCGTACTAACAGTCGACTAAGGGCGGGTTTATTAAAGCCTGTAATCACCCGAAATTCGTCCCGAAACACCTATATTTTTTTTGAGGTTAGTAAATTATTACAATACCTTAACTACCTGTCCCAACTGGGACATTTAAGTTTCAATACCGATTTACGAAAGGATATTTTTCTAAAAAACCAGACCACCCCTAGGCATATTCTATACCGACAGAAGCGATAAGCTCATAGTAACCATAGAGCACCATTAAGAAGAAAACGAACAGGATCAACTCATGTTTAAAATGGTGCGAATGAAAGTAATCCCTGTCGCGGTGGTGAATAACATCCATTAATTCATCGCCAAAACGGATCGATAAGAACGTGCCTAAACCTGACAGTAAAATCACACCCCAAAAGGGAAACGGGGTTACGAATATCTTGTATAGAAGCTTGGTCAGAATGGTGGTTGTGTAATAGCTTGGCGCAAACAGCAGTGTTACGGCGTTCAAGCCAAGCGCAATGACCCAGACAGCAATTTCCGAGACCACCATGCGAATACCAAAAAGCAATCTTAGAGGTAAATCCAGTAGGAACCCTGCATCGGCAACCGGCGTGCACAGAACGAAGAAACTCCACGTCAGCAGGGCGGTAATACCACCAGTAGCAACACCGAATTCGTAACTGAGATACCCAAAATAACCAACAAGGATACCGCACAGAAGAACGAACTTGATGAAAACCTGCTTACTCGGCTTTAGTGTCATATCCAGACCCTGCTTTCAGTAGTTTTTGTAATAAGTAGTTAAGCTATTGTTCCATTTTATCTGAACACTCATTTACGACAGATTATTTTCCGAAAATAGTTTTTTCAAATCAGTTGCAGGCCGCGCTCCCATATGACTGATCGCTTCAGCCGCTGCAACGCAGCCCATGGTGCCACAAACCTGTAAATCGCGCCCATTGGTAAGCCCATGTAGAAAGCCCGCCGCAAACATATCGCCTGCACCCGTTGCATCAATAACTTTCGTTGCATTCGCAGGCGCGTGAGTTTTATTGCCACCGTTTAAAATATAAGCCCCGTCTTCACCCGCAGTACAGGCAACGATTTCAACTTCGCTTGCGGCAATATCCATCGCCGCATCCAGCGTATCAGTTTGATACAAAGCCTGCATTTCATGTTCATTACAAAACAACAAATCCACATGATCTTTAACAAATGCCCGAAACGCATCGCGGTGGCGACCCACACAAAAAGGGTCTGACAAGGTCAAAGAAACTTTGCCGCCCGCAGGTTTTGTCGCTTCTGCGGCTTTATAAAACGCAAGCTGATTGTCAGGGCTATCAAACAGATACCCTTCCAGATAAATCCATTCAGTACGTGCCAACATACCAATATCCAAATCATTGGCCGTTAACTCTGATGACACACCCAAATAGGTATTCATCGAGCGTTCACCATCAGGTGTTACCAAGATCAAACAACGGCCTGTTTCATTTGGATAATCATGCAATGCTTGTCTTGTGGAAAAATCAGTGCCTTGTGCTTTTATGTCATGCGCAAAAATACCACCCAACTGATCGTCACGTACTTTAGCGATAAAACCTGTGCGCCCACCAAGGGCCGCAACACCAGCAATCGTATTGGCCGCAGAACCGCCCGACACTTCTTGTGCTGGCCCCATTTTACCATAAAGTTCTGCCGCGCGATCCGTATCGATTAGCTGCATCACACCTTTGTCGATGCCCATATCCGTCAAAAAACTGTCATCGCAATGGGCTAGCACATCTACCAATGCATTGCCTACGCCTACGATTTGGTATTTTTTAGTCATAAAGTCTTCTCCTCATAAGGGCATAAATCCCGTATTAAACAATTAGCGCATACAGGTTTACGCGCTTTACAAACATACCGACCGTGCAAGATCATCCAGTGATGCGCATGATGCTGGAATTCTGCTGGTATATGATCTTCAACCGCACGTTCCACTTGCACCACATCTTTGCCCACGGCAACGCCTGTGCGATTGCCAAAGCGTAAAATATGCGTATCCACCGCTTGCGTTGGCTGGTTGAACCACATGTTCAAAACCACATTGGCAGTTTTACGCCCCACCCCTGGCAAGCTTTCAAGGGCCGCACGTGATGACGGCACGATACCACTATAATCATCTACCAAAATCTGGCTCATCTTCATTACGTTTTTAGCTTTTTGCCTGAACAGCCCGATGGTTTTAATATGTTCGGTCAACCCCTCAATACCCAAATCCAGCATTTGTTGCGGGGTATCTACCTTTTCAAACAAAGCTTGCGTCGCTTTATTCACCCCAACATCCGTGGCTTGCGCAGATAAGGCTACTGCCACCACCAGCGTATAAGCATTGGTGTGGTTCAGCTCACCCTTAGGCTCAGGTTCTTCTGCCTGAAACCGGCGAAAAATCTCGCTGATCGTGTGATAGTCAAGTTGTTTTACCATGCAATGTTTGTGGCACATGAATTCGATAAGGCCAAGCCATAACCAGCAAGAAACGGGTGGCAGTTCTTGCGCACATACCGCATTATCCACCTATGAACAAAGACCCTTATCATTACGCGTTGATTGCGCGTGCTATCGATCACATCGGTGACACTGTGCAAGAGCAGCCAAAACTTGATGACGTTGCAGCCGCCGTCGGCCTGTCGCCGATGCATTTTCAGCGCGTATTTTCGCAATGGGCCGGCGTCAGCCCAAAACGGTTTCAACAGTATTTAACCCTAAACCACGCGAAAACCTTACTGCATGATCGTTTCACCGTATTGGAAACCAGCCATGAAATAGGCCTGTCCAGCAGCAGCCGTTTGCATGATTTATTCCTGAAATGGGAAGCGATGAGCCCAGGGGAGTATGCCAGTAAAGGTGCCGACCTGACGATCAACTACGGGTTTTTCCCATCCCCGTTTGGAGAGATATTGGTAATGGGTACAAAACGTGGCATTTGCGGGCTTGGGTTTACAGCCGAGAATGGGCAAGAACACGCTTTGGCTGATTTAATGTCACGCTGGCCCAATGCCAGATTTGTTGAAAACCCAGATACCTTGGATGTGGCCGCCTTACTAGGGCAAGAACAATTTGCAAAGTTGCATCTGATTGGTGCACCGTTCCAGATTAAAGTATGGGAAGCCTTGTTAAACGTCCCGTCCGGGCAGGTAACTACCTATAGTGAAATTGCACAATCGATCGGCCATCCTAAAGCTGTTCGCGCTGTTGGCACCGCGGTTGGACGCAACCCGATAAGCTGGCTAATTCCTTGCCACCGTGCCTTGCGAAAATCTGGTGGATTAGGGGGCTATCATTGGGGCCTGCCAGTAAAAAGAGCCTTGTTGGCATGGGAGTCTGCGCGGTTTGACGCGCAGGAATAGCTTGCATACCTGTTGCGCGAAAACACGCCGTTTTAGTAAATATACGATATTACCCTTGAAAAACGCCTATTTCGCCCCTCTTAATAATATAATAATAAAAAATGAGGCGGCTATGAAACACATTCATAAATCAATCAGTCTGATATGTATGTCAGCATTTATCCTTTCTGCATGCGCAGATGATGGACAAGTTTATAAAGATAAAACAAATAAAGGTGTTGGAATTGGTGCAATCGCTGGTGCCGCCGCTGGGTTGGTTTTGGGTGATGATCGCAAAGATGTTGTTATCGGCACCATTGCAGGTGGCATCATTGGCGGTGTTATCGGCCATAGTTTGGATGAACAAGAACAAGCATTGCGCGGTGATCTAAGCAAAGACGCCACAATCCAAAACACGGGTTCTTCGTTGATTGTCACCCTGCCAGAGGATGTGACATTTGACACAAACAGCACCCATATAAGCCGTAACTTTAAACCTGAGCTTGCCAAAATTGCGGCTAACCTACGCAAATACCCAGACACAACGGTAGATGTGATCGGTCATACTGACAATACAGGGTCAGAAAGCTTTAACCAAGCGCTTTCTGCTGATCGCGCCCATGCCGTTACTTCAATTCTTACCCAAAAAGGTGTTAACTCACACCGCATCGCATCTTACGGTCGCGGTGAGACTTCGCCAAAAGCTACAAATGATAGTGAATATGGAAAAGCACAAAATCGCCGTGTAGAAATTATTATCCGGCCTGAAGCTTAAATCACTATCTATAAGAATGCCTGACCTTAAGGCCGCTAAACTTCTCCCTGTTTGCGGCCCTATCTTTGCTTGATTGCGTAGTTTATTAACTCTAAATTCAAAATTACGGATCAAATCATGGGGTACAACTATACATGCCTTTTCACAAAATTACGCAAGAACGTGTTGCTGACACAGTAATGCACCAGATTGAGCAGTTAATATTGCGAGGTATTTTGCGCCCGGGCGAACGACTGCCATCTGAACGGGACTTGTCTGAAAAGATGGGTGTTTCCCGCCCCTCTTTGCGTGAAGCCGTTGCCGATCTTGAAACGCGTGGGCTACTTACCACCCGCAAAGGTTCTGGTGTGTATGTGGCAGATGTTTTGGGCAGTGCTTTTTCCGCACCCTTAATTCAGCTTTTTGCCAGCCACGAAGAAGCTTTATTTGACTACATTTCATTCAGACGTGATCTGGAAGGCCTAGCGGCTGAACGCGCTGCACGGCTAGCCTCGGATACGGACTTGAAGGTAATCGCAACGATTTTCCAAAAAATGCAAGCAGCCCATAACAAGCGCAACCCAGCCGAAGAAGCCGCTCTTGATGCTGAGTTTCATATGGCCATTATTGAAGCATCGCATAACGTGTTTATGCTTCATATGATGCGTTCGATGTTTGAAATGCTGCGTGCGGGTGTTTTTTACAATCGTCAGGTCATGTTCAAAGTACGTACAACACGTAAGGCTTTATTGGATCAACACCGTGCCATCCACGATGCATTAATCGCGCGCGAGCCTAAAAAAGCACGCGAAGCAATCGACGATCATTTACACTATGTAGAGGTTTGCATGACTGAAAATCGCAAAGCAGATATTAACGAACGTATTGCCCAGCAACGCTACGAACATGAGCAAAGTCGCTAGGGATCGACAATACAACACAGGCCAGCATGATTGTTTCTGTAAGATTAACAATGCCTGAAGATTTGTATCGCTTGGGTCACATTTCACCTGTAACACAAGTACAATTCTCGCAACGCTTTGACTTATTTGGTTAATTCATATTAACTTAGATACTTGTAACAAGTATTAGGGATTCTTATGAAAAATCTTTTAACAGTGGCAACAATCGTACTGGTCGCCAGCGCGCAATTTGCAACAGCACAATCCATTCCTGAACGCAATTCAGATCACACAGGTCCGGGACACCAAGTCACCAACTATCCGTATGTAGAGGGTGGCAGTTATGTTTCCCCTTTCGTGAACAACACTGGCGAATGGTCAGGTGGGAAAAATCCCGACAGCCAATGTTACCACGGGAACTTCGGCTACAATGGCCAGACATCAAACTATGATCATTCCAGTTGTGTAGTGGTTTATGATGCACAAACATATGTGCGCTTACTGCGTGGCAGTAGTGCTATGGGTGGCACCCAATATTACGGCCAATAAGAATAGCTATTCTCTAAAACAAGCTACCCCGCAAGTATTCTTGCGGGGCAACGTATGTATTTGATTGTCGTTTTATATATCGCGCATCTTGGCAAAATGCTCATCCCAGCCTTTATCAAATGCCATAGTTAGACCAAAGCTTTCGGCCCCTGCACTTTCCATACCGACATGCCGCATTGTGATACGTGTGCCGCCCTCTATTTCATCTAGTACCCAGTGAACTTCGCTTTCGATGTTCGGGAAAGGCTTCACAGCAAAACTATAGGTAAGACTGTTATACGGTTCCATATTTATAACCTTACCCCAACATAAACGATCACCACTGTCAGCACCAAACAATTCATATGGTTGCCCGTTAGCCAAATCTTGTTTCGGCACATGAAACCATTTAGCTATTTTATCAGCCTACGTTAAATATCCCCATGCTACTTGCGCAGGCACGGGTAGGAGTATCGTTTTTATTATTTCTGATTTAGTCATTAATTTCTTCTTTCATTACAAGAGATGCCAAAGCACCCAATTTATCATCCCAGAACTGGTCGAAATATGTGGCCCATTGCGAAATCGCTTTAAACCCATCTGGATTAAGCGAATTGACACGTTCACGCCCCATTGCTTTCACAGTAATCAACTGCCCGGCTTCCAAAAGGTTCATATGCTTTTTCACGCCTGCACGGGTCATATCAAAGTGTTCTACCACTTCACCAATCGTCATTTCCTGTTCAGCCAACAGTGTAAGAATTTGTTGGCGTGTCGGGTCGCCTAAGGCTTTGAAAGTTGCTATTGGTGTTTGCATGATTTCTCCATATAATACCTTTTAGTACTATTTAAATAGTACCTTTTAGTATCATATGTCAATGTATAAAATAAAACCCCGCAACAAACGTTACAGGGTTTCAAATTTTAGAGCTATTTAAAGGCTTACTGCAGCTTTGCACCAACATCCTTGATTGCTTCATCAATTAAGCTGCCTGCATCCTTTGCAGTCATTTTTGTTGCAATCACTTCGCTTGCAACCGACGTCGCCACAGATATAGCCGTATCGCGTACTTCTTTGATAGCAGACGCTTGTGCAGATGCTATTTGATCTTCGGCTGCCTGCAAGCGGCGCTTGATTGCATCTTTCAGATCAGTTTTGGCATCTTTCGCAGCAGTCTTTGCTTCAGATTTGGCATTCTCAACAATCTTGTCAGCCAATTCCTGCACTTCTTTTTGCTTACGCTCGTAAGAAGCTAAAATCGCTTGGGCCTCTTCGCGCAATGCACGGGCTTCGTCAATTTCAGACTTAATGCCTTCAGCGCGTTTGTCCAAAATCCCTGCCACTAGGCCCGGAACTTTCAACTTCAATAACACCGCAATAAACAGAACAAATGCAACTGTTACAACAAATGTTGTGTTGTTCAGATCAAAGAACGGGCCACTTGCTGCAAATGCTGGAACAGCACTTAATGACAGTAAGATCGGGGTGGTTAATAATTTCATCATACTACCCTTTCAACCGCGTTGTAACAGCTGCTGTGATTGCTTTCGCATCACTTGCCGCTGGCATTACTGCATCCACAATAGCCACCGCCGTATCAGTCGCAACGACCTTCACAGCTTTCGTCGCATTGTCGCGGATTTCTTTGATTTTCACTTCACCTTCGGCTGTTTTCGCAGAAATTTCCGCATCTGCCTTGGCAATTGCTTTATCAAGATCTTTTTGGATAGCCGCCTTGGTTTCAGCCACAATCTGTGAGGCCGCAATGCGCGCATCCGCAAGAGCTTTGTTGTAAGCGTCTTCCGCTTCAACAGCTTTTTGTTTTAACTCTTCAGCTTTTTCCAAATCGCGCTGAATGGTATCGTGCCGTTCAGCAAGAACATTAGCAATCCGTGGAATAGCAATACGATTCAAAATGAAGAAAACCGCTACCAAAGTTACCACTAACCAGAAAATCTGATTTGGAAACCATTCAAAATTCAGTTGCGGCATACCAACATAATGTTCAGATACCGCTGCGTGTGTTTCAGATGCCATTGCACCCTCCATAAGCTTGTTTGAACCAAGGCGGAAGCGTTAAGCTTCCGCCTGATAATCTAAAGGTCCGTAAAGCTTATTGTGCGTACATAAGCAGAAGAGCAACTAGGAATGAGAAAATTCCCAAAGCTTCCGCAAACGCAATACCGATAAACATTGTTGCTGTTTGACCAGCTGCGGCTGCCGGATTGCGCAATGCACCTGACAAGTAGTTACCTACAACGTGACCCACACCAACGGCTGCGCCGCCCATGCCTGTACATGCAAGACCAGCACCGATTAGGGCACCCATTTGTACTAGATCGCCTTCTACTGCCATTTTATTTCTCCTTTAGATTTGAATGACTAAATTTTTTACTCAGACCTTAGTGACCACCTGGATGCAACGCATCGTTCAGATAAACACAAGTCAGAATTGCGAACACGTAAGCCTGAATACAGACCACGAGCATTTCCAAGCCGTAAACGGCCATAATTGCAACGATCGGGAAGATTGAGAACACACCCAACGCACCCGCGAACCCTGCAAACACTTTAATAACCGCGTGACCCGCCATCATGTTACCCGCAAGACGGATAGAGTGGCTGATAGGGCGCACGAAGTATGAGATAATTTCGATTAACGCCAGTATGGGGCGTAGCACCAACGGTGCGGATGAAATCCAGAACAGGCCCAAAAAGCCAACGCCGTTTTTGTAAAACCCGATCAATGTGACAGTTGTGAACACCGCCATCGCCATGACTGCGGTCACAGCGATATGGGATGTCGTGGTAAATGCACCTGGAATAAGACCCAGAATGTTGGCCACAAGGATAAAGATGAAAAGCGTAAAAATATAAGGGAAGTATTTCAGGCCCTCTTTGCCTGCAATATCTTCCAGCATCTTGTAAACGAAAACATAAATGCTTTCGGCAATCGACTGACTGCGTGACGGGACAACCGCACGACCGCGTGTGCCCAAAACCAGTAATGCGATGATTACAAGTACAGTAATGCCCATCCACAAAGTCACGTTTGTAGGCGTGTACCAAAGAATGTCACCGTGGCCAAACAGTGGTTTAACCACAAATTGATCCATCGGATGGATGTTAAAACCGTTACCTGCTTCTTCTGCTGCCACGTGTCTATTCCTTCATTTAAACGACTAATCGTCGTCATACATCTTATCGTTCCCAAGGGGTGCCGCTTTTGCACCCTTCGCCAAATTCTTATCCTGAACCTCTTGCGCCGTGCGCATCATCGTGCGCACCCCTGCGGCAAAGCCCAGCATTGTGAATATCAGCATAAACCACGGACGTGTGTCCAAACTGTAGTCTATGCCATACCCTATTGCGAAACCCAGTAGCAAACCTACCACCAGTTCCGTCACCATCTGCCAGCCCACGCGGGCTGCTGTGTAATGACTTTCTTCGACCACTTTAGGCTCTTTCGCCCGCCGTACCGCATCCAGTTTTTCACTCAGTGCATCCAGTCGTTTTGGGTCGGGGCCGTCAGTCATTTTGAAAGCCTTTCATCCCCGTACATGTCAGCACTTAAGACAGTTGCTGGAAAATAGAACTAAGAGGCGTAAGAGTCAACGTAGATTGTCCCAGTTGGGACACGACGTAAGGTGCTGTTTTAATGTCATTTATTTGTAAAAAGGGGGTGCAAACGGTAAGTGAGTCACCCTAGATATTTGAATTCTAGCGACTTTGGTTTATTCAACCATATGGTTGAAAGTAATTGTAAGGTCGGATTTAATATCAAGTACGCACGGTGATCTTGAAAAAGAGAACGTCCGCTTTTGCGGTTAATAGCGGACAGGTCCAGTTATTTAATTGAAAGTATTGGTAGCGGGAGAGGGACTTGAACCCCCGACACGCGGATTATGATTCCGCGTGGGCTTGTGCATAAGCTTAAGTTTTTGCTAAAAGATTAAAGTGTTGCGTCAACCCGTTGAACCCGCCGGACAAAGTTGCCATTCAATTTTAATAGCTGGATTCGAAAATATTGCCATCACCTCTATCTTGAGATTATAAGACCATTAGCTGCCACACGCTAACTTAATTTAGTTCATCGGGACATTACAGGTACCTATTAAAAATGGATCAAATAATAATATCGCTCACGTTAATTCTTCTTCCTGGTATTTTTTCTGTAGTTATAGCCGATAAAATCACGGTTCATTCACATTGGAATTCTTTTAAATATAGTCTCTATGTAATAGTATTTGGCGTTGCGGCATATGGCATTGTTCAGGTGTTATTATGGCTTTTAAACATAATCCAATCTTGTTTTAAATTCAACGTATTGGAATGGCAGTTCTTAAGCATTTGGCACGTAGTGACTAATGGTGGTAAAGATCTAAATGGTATAGATGTGGTGTTTGCAATGATGGCAGCCCTACCAGTCTCTTTATTGGCTGCTGGGTTGGTGAATCACAAAATTCTCAATAGGTTCGCTAGATTTATTAACGTTTCGACAAAATATGGGGATGAAAACCTCTATTCATACTATTTAAATTCCGATGAAGTTGATTGGGTATATGTCCGAGACCAGTCTGCTAATTTGACATATCAAGGAAGGATAGATTCTTTTTCTGAAAATCAAGAAATGCAAGAGTTGGTTTTAGGTGAAGTATCTGTATACAGATACACGGATTCAGAATTCCTTTATGAAATTCCGAACATGTACTTGTCTCGAAGGCTCGGGAGCCTTACTATTGAATCTATACCAAAAGATTACTTGGAGGCTACGATATGACCGATAAAAGAATTATTACAGAGGGCCAAACACGTACCTTGCAAAAGGGTTTAAATAAACCGTCGCAACCAACAAATCTTAAACCAAGTAAGCCGCCGCCTGCGCCTATGCCACCCAAAAAAAAATAGTGACATTAGTTTTGATAATGTAATAAACTGATAAAAATTGGAGTGAAAGGTTGCTCCAAACTCAATTGAGTTATTACCAACGTCTAGTTTGGACTTATTTTGTTGAAAAACTCCCAATTTGGGATTTTGATAATTTCCGCCAAAGGGACATCTTTGTCGAAACTTCCAAGGAATTGCTACGAGAGCTTCCAAGAAACCAGAACATGGCAGGAAGTTCCTTTTAGCCGAACCCCTCGCCAAAATTCCAAACTGACGCTGTGTGGGCAGATATTTTCAGATTTTGTTAGAAATCGGAGTTTTTCATCAGAATAGGCTCAAAGCTGGCATCCACTGTCGTAACGTATTAATAGATTCTTCACAGTAGTAGCGTGCCATTTAGCTCCTCGTGATGTTGGGATGCCTGTTGAATTCAAGTGGGTCGCCATTTTCCTCAAAGACATCTTTTGCCGCCTCAACTCCAATATAATAGGCGCAAGAAATTCGGCGTGTTCATTTGACTTAACCGAATTTGCCTTCGCACCCTTCAGGGACGCTAAAAGCTGTTCAGAGCGGCGTTTAGGGTTTGCCCAACCCAACTTGACGCCTCGTGCCTTTGCTGCTTTCAGTGCGGCTCTGGTACGCTCTGAGATAGCCTTACCCTCTTGTTCTGCTACAGCGGCCAAACACGAAGTCCAATCAGAGGTGAGCCGCCTTTATACCCTGTTCTGTATTTTTTCAAACCATATCCGAATGCTATCCTTATATGTAGGTCATTGTGTATGTTAATCAATACTTTACATATGATTACCTAACAAATTATCAAGCATCTTTTTACCCATAGAGGTATGAAGTTTTCATTTACACCTTCATCTGTCTTTTAAACAATCGGCATAAGCAGTTCATACCCATCATCCTTGATCCCAAAAGGCTTAACTGGATGATGCTTAAACCCACTAGACCAACCGTAGTCACCATCCTTACAAGCCATCCAAGGCTCAATCTGATCCACTGGCAGGATAACCGGCATCCTGTGATGAAGTTCTGCTATTTCAGGCCCAGCGTCTTCTGTGAGGATTGTAGTCGTCTGTGTGCCATCCCTGAGCGTTGAGTAAAGCCCAGCAAAGAAGAAGACAGGCACGTTCTGTTCAGGTGTTATGTAATGTGGTTGCTTGCTGCCCTTTAGCCCAGTCCATTCATAGTAACCGGTTGCAGGAATGATGCATCTATTGTGCCGCCAAGCTGTCCGAAACGTAGGTTTCTCATGTGCTGTTTCAATCTTGGCGTTGAAGGTGGTTGCCTTCCAGTCTT
>CAJXSR010000010.1 GCA_913061275.1 uncultured Paracoccaceae bacterium
GGCTCTGGCTCTGGCTCTGGCTCTGGCTCTGGCTCTGGCTCTGGCTCTGGCTCTGGCTCTGAAGGCTGTTCTATCTTCGCCTCTAACGCAAGCGTTTTGGTTTGAACAATTTCTTCCTCAACACCGCCCTCTTCAACAATAGCATCAAGTCCCTCTTCGATTTTAGAAGAGGATTTGAATAAACGGTCTTTAAGTTTCTTGAAAAAAGACATGCACCTAGGTTCCAATTAGCTATAAACCACCTAATACGCATTTCACTGGGATGGAAGCCCCATAGCGCAGTGAATTTACTGTATTTAATACACAGGGTGGCTTAACTTATGTATATGTGCCGATTGTTAGTAGTATTTTTCATTTTCTTTTCCGCACAGCTGGCCGCGGCACAAGACGCGCCCGTCATTTCCAAATGCTCAACTGCCACATTCGGCCCCGCTGTTTGTATAAGCGATGCAGATTACACAGATGATCTTTGCACAGCCCTTGAAGTGTTTTCAGACAGATACGGCCTAAACCCGTATTTCTTTACGCGCCTTATCTGGCAAGAAAGCAAGTTCGACCCAAATGCACGTAGCCGCGCCAAGGCGATGGGTATCGCACAATTCATTGCATCAACCGCAGAAATACGTGGGCTTAGTGACCCGTTCAACCCCGCTGAAGCTTTAGATGTATCTGCCAGATACTTAGTAGAACTCGACATCAAGTTCGGCAGCCTTGGTCTAGCAGCCGCCGCTTATAATGCAGGCGAAACTGCCGCTAAAAACTTCAAAAACCAATCAGCAGGCCTGCCAAATGAAACTTGGAAGTATGTACAGATTATAACCGGCCTAGATCCCAGAAAATGGCGTGATACACCCCCAGATATACATGATTTTACGCTGACCATGGGGCAGGATTTTCAAACGTCCTGTAAAAAACTTGCAAAATCTCGGCGATTAGAATCAGATCAGAAGTTCACAGCACAATTCAAAAAATGGGGTGTGCAGCTTGCCTCTGGCAATACACAAGGTGCCGCTGCCGTAAGCTACAAAAGGCGCATCCGTTCGTGTAAACGGTTTATAAAGAACCGCAAACCAGACTATATCTACACCAGCCCAAAGATAAAATCACGCAGCCCATCCTATGGTGCCCGCATCAGTTTTGAAAGCCGTCGCAAAGCACACGGGTTTTGTGCGCGATTACAACAATATAAATGCAAATGCGCCGTTTATAAAAACTAAAGCCCCAACAGCTTTATGGCCTCTACGCCCGTAGTCACATCCATATTATTTATATATGCTTTATGAATATCAATCGGTCTCAGGTAAGTTTATTTCAGCAATCTAAAAAACGTCCAACCGATCCAAGACAAATCCAGCCGTGATTAATAGCTGCGCTGACCAATAAAAAATCCAGACAATATAGGGGGATAATTTTCGGGCTGTCCCCTGCCCAGATAAAATAAATAATTCCGCAGATAGTACCAAATCCGACAGAATGAAAAGCATAACCCCCAGCAAAATACTGCCCTGATGATTTTGCCAAGGTAACGTCGCCGCCGCAAACCCCATTGAGGTAATAATAACGATGTAACCCATAACCGCATGGCGCAGATTACCCGCAGTAAACCAAAGCCAACACCCCATAATAAGCGCCATAATAACCAAAATAGATAATATCGCTACCTGAGGGCCATATGTAATACGGCTAATATCTGAAAGCGGGTCGGTCAAAAACAGAATGATGAAAAACACATGGCCTATAGCAAATGCACCCACGCCTTTTAAGAATTGAATTTCCGAACCACGCGACAGATAAAAATCACCCGCAGCACAGGCGCACAAGGCCAAAACCAACCATAACGGGGCTTGGGTAATCAACGCAGCAATCGCTAGAATAACAATGCTTGCAGTTTTCAACACGGTTTTAGGCCATGATGCTTGCCGGTAACAAAATCCTACCAGATACAAGAAGGCACAAAGTAAAGCCGCTTCAAATAAACGTGGCAGATAGGCTTCCAATTTAGTTTATACCTCGTCTGGGAAATGCTTCATAACCATACGTATAGGGTTAGGTGCCGCTTGGCCCAAACCACAAATTGACGCATCAACCATTGCTGTTGATAGCTCTTCCAACAAACCTTGATCCCACGTGTCTTCCTGCATTAACTTCACAGCTTTTTCACAGCCAACACGGCAAGGCGTGCATTGGCCACAACTTTCATCCTCAAAGAAACGCAACATATTCAGGGCGGCATCTTTGGCACTGTCTTTGTCAGATAAGACCACCACAGCGGCAGAGCCAATGAATGTGCCATAGGGCTGTAGCGTGTCAAAATCCAACGGAATATCGTCCATTGATGCAGGCAATAACCCAGATGACGGCCCACCTGGCTGATACGCTTTAAAGCTATGGCCATCCAGCATTCCGCCGCAATGATCTTCGATCAGCTGCTTAATCGTTAAACCAGCAGGTGCGATTTTCACGCCCGGATTATTCACACGACCTGACACAGAATAGCTGCGCATACCTTTGCGCCCATTGGCACCATGTGCGCCAAAAACATCCCCACCTTCGCGCGCAACTTTACAAATCCAATGAAGGGTTTCAACGTTATGTACCAAAGTCGGTTGATTAAATATTCCGACAGAGGCCACAAACGGTGGCCGATGGCGTGGCATCCCGCGTTTGCCTTCAATGCTTTCAATCATCGCACTTTCTTCGCCGCAAATATAAGCCCCCGCACCACGGCGCAGATCAATATACCCAGCCTTAACTATTCCTGCGTTTTCAAGTTCCGTTATCTCACGGCGCAATATTTCCAGCACAGCCGGATATTCATCACGCATATAGATAAAGCATTTTTCCGCCTCAACAGCCCACGCCGATATCAACATACCTTCTAGAAAAACATGCGGCGTGCGTTCCAGAAAATAACGATCTTTGAATGTGCCGGGTTCCCCTTCGTCACCATTAACCGCCAAATAACGCGGGCCTTCATTCATACGAACAAAAGACCATTTTCTGCCAGATGGAAAGCCAGCGCCACCCATACCGCGCAAACCACTTTCCAGCACTTCGTCTTGCAAAGCATCTACCGTTTTTTTGCCACCCCGTAAGGCCTGCAATTCTGCATACCCGCCTTCACGTGCATATGTTGCATATGTTTCATAATCGGGGATGTGTGCATGTGTGTCATCAGCACTAATTGCTTCAGCCACTTTATCGACATTTGCCAAATCAATATGATTATGGCCAATTTCCAAAACGGGTGCCGTATCACATCGGCCCATGCAGGGGGCGCGCAACACACGTACCTTGCCTTTGCCATTATATTTAGCCGCTAGATCATGCAGCAATTCTTCTGACCCTGCCAATTCACACGAAAGGCTATCACACACCCGAATGGTTAATGATGGCGGTGCATCTTGGCCTTCTTTAACCACATCAAAATGGGCATAAAATGATGCCACTTCATAAACCTCAGCCTGAGAAATACGCATTTCTTCGGCCAATGCAGCCAAATGTGCGGCAGACAAATGGCCGTATGTATCTTGAATAAGGTGCAAATGTTCGATCAGCAAATCGCGATTGCGCGGGCGATCCCCCAGCAATGCCTGTATCTCTGCCAAATTAGCTTCTGAAACCTGACGGCCTTTGGGCGTATGACGCCCTTTGCCCTTACCTGATTTCCAAACACCTTTGCGTTCATCCAATGCCATCAGCCTTGTCCTTATCTATTTCGTCAAACTATATGCACCCATGCCTGTGCAAGCCACAATAAATGCGACATCACACCGATCATAAACGCGCTGTTTTATTGAAAGATGCCCAATTTGTTTCTAAGGTCAGTAAAATTACCTAACTCAAAGCCTGATAATGCGCAGATCAATACTCTTTTTCCTGACCACTCTAGCACCTGTGCCATTATTTCTGCTGGCGATAACACAGGGCGGCTTTTGGGCCGTAAGCACGTTACTATATATGACCGCATTCGCCGTTTTTTGCGATGAAGCGTTCGAGTTGGATTTTTCAAAATCGGGCACCCATTGGGTAGCACAACAAGCCTTGCCAATTATTCTGGGGGTGATCCATATTATTCTTTTACCCCTAGCGGTTTATACTTTGGGGGTCGCTAACATTGCATTCATGTCAAAGATCGTCCTTTTCATCGCTTTCGGGCTGTTCTTTGGCATGATTAGCCACAGCAATGCGCATGAGCTGATCCACCGCACCAACAGATTGCATCATAATTTGGGAAAATGGATATTTGTTTCAATGTTATTTGGACATCATACCAGTGCACATATGTTGGTACATCATCCCTATGTCTGCACCGAAAAAGACCCAAATACAGCACAGTTCAACGAAAGCTTTTATGCGTTTTTGAAACGCGCCTCTGTGGCGGAATTTATTGCAGGATTAAGGGCTGAAAATACCCGTTTAAAAAAACAAGGTAAATCATCTTTCAGCCTGCAAAACCCCTATTGGCAGTACTGTATTGGGAGTGCCGCAATAGTATTTCTTACATATATAACAATGGGTTTACCCGCCACTATCACCTTTATCAGCCTTTGTGCTTATGCACAGTTGCAAATGTTAATGACAGATTATGTACAGCATTATGGTCTTCTGCGAAAAAAACTGGAAAATGGTAAATATCAACCCGTTTCACCGCAGCATTCATGGAACGCACCGCATTGGTTTTCTGCCCATATGACCCTAAACGCCCCGCATCACTCTGACCATCATGCGGCGCCTGCAAAACCGTTCACGGATCTTGACAATTACCGCGCAACGGCCCCCCAGTTACCCCATTCGATCCCGTTTATGGCAATCATAGCCTTATGGCCTAAAAAATGGCGCGCCATGATGAACCCACGCGTAGAACATTGGAATAAATCTGGCTGACATACGGCCTAAAAGGAACCACATGAAATATCTATTATTATCTGCCCTACTTTTCACCACGCCAACGATGGCAGAAACGCTTTTGTCACATGATGAATTTGAAGCCCTATCTACTGGTAAAACCTTATATTTTTCCAAAGACGGCAAGCCTTATGGCTCTGAACATTTTTCAAAAGACCGCAGCAGTGTTTGGCGTTATTCTGACGGAGAATGTGAAAAAGGTGAATGGTTCCCCCAAGCGGGCATGATTTGTTTTAATTATGAATTCGGGCTTGAAACCCAATGTTGGGATTTCTTCAAAACAGATAAAGGCGGCTATGCTGCCCGTGCTGAAGGTGCGCCAAAAGAGGAAATCTTAGAATTAGACACCATTGATAAAAAACCCTTACTTTGCAAAGGCACAGGCCTATCAGCCTAAAACAAATCGCCCTGATCGGTGGCTTTTGGTTTTTGCCGGGGTTTACTTACCGGCTTCTTAGACGTTTGCGCCGTCCCTGTTTTTACAAACCCATCCTTGAACTGAATATCCAAGACAGTTTCAGCTTTTGCAGCCTTTGCCGTTGCCAAAACAGCACCCGCATCTGTTCTAACCACAGCATAGCCCCGTTCAAGTGTTGCTTCATAGCCCAAGGTTTGGCGTAAACGTTCCAGCCCGTTAAGTTGGTCGCGCCAGCGTTCTACTTGACGCTTCGATGCGGCAGCCAACCCGCTGGAAATATGACTTAATAACGCCCTCTTTTGTAAAATTGCCTGTTGCAAAGATTGCGGTCTTAACGCTGCAGTTCTTTCAACCAGTTGCACCCGCTTGCCTTGTGTCATTGCGTGTAATGCACGCGGCAAACGGTTTGAAAACATATCCAGATGCTGGCTTTTCAACGCCAATACATCTGCGGGGTTTGGCAATGCCCGTGACAAATCCCGCAACCGTTGCTGGCGTTGAACAATCCCGTTCGATAGGGCCCGCAAACGGCGTTCTTCCATACCTGCCAGCCACACTGCCAACTCACTGCGCACAGGTACTGCCAATTCCGCCGCTGCGGTAGGTGTAGGTGCGCGAATGTCAGACGCGTAATCGATTAAAGTGGTATCGGTTTCATGGCCCACCGCCGAAATAAGTGGTATATCACTGGCAGCAGCAGCCCTTACAACAGCTTCTTCATTAAAACCCCAAAGGTCTTCGATAGAGCCACCCCCACGGGCCACAATAATCAGATCGGGGCGTGGTATAGCACCCCCCGCAGTCATCACATTAAAACCATCTATTGCACGTGTCACTTCAGGCGCACATCGCGCACCTTGCACGGCCACAGGCCAAATCAGAACTTTGCGTGGGAAACGATCGCGCAAACGATGCAAAATATCGCGAATAACTGCACCCGATGGTGAAGTTATGACCCCGATGACCTCTGGCAGATAGGGTATCGGTTTCTTATTGGCCTGATCGAACAAACCTTCTGCGGCCAATGCCTTTTTACGTTTTTCCAACATTGCCATTAGCGCACCGGCACCTGCAACCCGCAATTCCATCACATTCATCTGGTATTTAGATTGCTTGGGGAATGACGTAAGTTTGCCCACAGCAATAACTTCCATGCCCTCTTCAGGTTGCACCGACAACTTAGATGCCTGCCCTTTCCAAGTCACCGCGTTTAAAACAGCGCCTTCATCTTTAAGGTCGTAATAAATATGCCCAGAAGCATAACGGTTTACGCGGCCGATTTCACCCCTGATGCGCACATGGCTAAATTCACCTTCAATCATGCGTTTCACCGCACCTGAAATTTCAGACACACTGAATTCAGGCGCATTTTGCCCCGGTTCTGGCTGGTCGAGTAAATCAGACACTTATGTCTCCTTGCGCTTGCATGAAACCAACCTTAGAACGGGCCGCAACAAAGGCCAAGTCAGGAGTGCTGTAAATCATGAATATCCTCATATTAGGGTCTGGTGGCCGTGAACATGCACTTGCTTGGGCCGTAAAGCAAAACCCAAAATGCGATCACTTGGTTTGCGCACCAGGGAACGCAGGCATGGCAGAAATTGCAGATTGTATAGCGGTTGATGTGATGGACAATGATGCGGTTCTAAAACTTTGTCGCGCGCAAGCGATTGATTTTGCCATCATCGGCGCCGAAAATCCACTTGCTAATGGTGTAGCGGATGTTTTACGCGCAGCAGGTATTTTAACCTTTGGGCCTTCTAAAGCAGCGGCTGAACTGGAAAGTTCCAAAGCCTTTACCAAACAGATTTGCGACGCATGCAATGCCCCAACAGCGGCCTATGCACGTTTTACCGAACTGAATGCAGCAAAGGCGTATGTAACTGCACAAGGTGCCCCGATTGTCATAAAAGCAGACGGTCTGGCCGCTGGAAAAGGCGTGATTGTTGCAATGGATTTGCAGCAAGCCCTAGATGGTTTGGATGATATATTTGACGGTGCTTTTGGTTACGCAGGTGCGCAAGTGGTGATCGAAGAATTCATGGACGGCGAAGAGGCCAGCTATTTCATTTTATCCGACGGTAAAAACATTCTGCCCATTGGCACCGCCCAAGATCACAAACGCGCCTATGAAGGTGATAAAGGCCCCAATACGGGCGGTATGGGTGCCTATTCGCCAGCACCTATTATGACTGACGCAGTAACGCAAAAAGCCCTAACCCAAATCATCCAACCCAGCATAGACGAGATGGCCCGACGCGGCACTCCGTTTCAAGGCGTGTTGTTTGCAGGTTTTATGATAAAAGATGGCCAGCCACGTTTAGTTGAATATAACGTGCGTTTTGGCGATCCAGAATGCCAAACTATTATGATGCGGCTGGGGGCACAGGCATTGGATGTTTTGCTAGCTTGCGCTGAACAGCGCTTAAATGAGACCCAGATTAATTGGGCAGACGATCATGCTGTTTCAATCGTTTTAGCTGCAAAGGGCTATCCAGGGTCATACGAAAAAGACACCGAAATAAAGGGCGTAAACACCCTGCCGTCCGACAGTAAAAACATGGTTTTTCATGCAGGCACAAAAACCGATGGTGACAAGCTGTTGGCGATAGGCGGACGTGTATTGAATGTCACCACTCGCGGCAGTAGTTTTCAAGAGGCACGCACACGCGCTTATGCAATGGTAGATCAAATAGAGTGGGAACAAGGTTTTCACCGTAAAGACATCGGTTGGCGCGCCCTTTAACAGCCCAACGCTGCATTCAAACTGTCTGGCCCATTATACGGCCCTATGGTTTCAGAGCGTAATGTCATACCTTTCATGCGGGTCGACATAATCTTGCGCCAACCACCATTTGCAGTGATTATTTCTAACCCTGTGCCGCAATCACGCACCCCACCTGTAATAAAATCCCAGCCAATTTTGTGGTTGGTCAGGTTTTTAGCGCTGGCAATCTTAACCAGCTTACCATTTCTATAGCTCCACACTCGAAGCTTTTTCGCCAAATGCGGGCGGTCGATGTAAGCAATATCCATATCCCCGTCACCGTTAAAATCGGCAATGCCAACAGGGGCAAGCCAACGATGTGAACGGCCTATATGCGGGGTTTCTGCCAATTTACCAAATTCATCGTAAACCGCCAGTGCCGCGCCTTTTGAAACATCTGTTTCAATGACGACAACCTCAAGGTTTCCATCGTTATCAATATCCGCAAGACGTGGTTTGATGTCTTCAAACACATGGTCCCAAGGCAATTCTATTGTAACCGTATTATTCTTGCCAGTGACTTTATCTATAACTGAAATGTGCAAACTACCATATTCAATGGCATCCCCTAAGATACCATGATTATACCTTGTGGTTGGGTCGCTAAATTCGGCTGATTTTATATCTGCAAAAGCAAAGGAAGCCCAAAAGCCAATAAAGGCACATATGGGCAACCCAAAGCGCATTATATCTGTTTTTCAGGCATCCGGACTATCAATCCGTCCAGATCATCCGTTACTTTCAACTGGCAGGTCAAACGTGATTTCACAACATCAGCTTCCCATGCAAAATCCAGCATGTCTTCTTCCATTGCATCTTTGGCAGGTAATTTTTCCACCCATGAAGCATCCACATATACGTGACAAGTTGAACACGCACATGCCCCACCACAGTCAGCCTCAATGCCCGAAATATTATTATCGCGCGCACCTTCCATAACGGTCAAACCGTTCGCCACATCTATCACATGCTCTGTGCCATTGTGTTCAATATAGGTTATTTTGGCCATTCTACTATGCCTCCAGTTAAAGTCTTAATCGGGTGTAAACCGCGTTTCAATTTTCTGCCAGCCTATTTTTGCTATTTCAATAATAAATTGTTCTTTTCACAAACTTATTTTATACACATCCCAGTAGGAACGAGGACCAAATGGCCCCACTCAAAGCAGTTTTATATACAGGCATTGCTGGATTATTCGCATTCACCACGAATGCACAGGATGTGAACCTGCCGCCTGATGCAAAACCCGGTGCCTGTTATATCCGCTACACGGCCCCTGCTTTAATCGAAACTGTTACCGAACAAATACTGGTTCAACCTGAAAAACGCGCCTTGAACACAGAGACAGGCGAGACAACTGTGGTTTCACCTGCAGTATATAAAACTGTAACGCTTCAGAAAATCATTCGTGACAGGAAAGAAGATTGGGCGGAAGTGATTTGTGAAAAAGATCAAACGCCCATTTTCATAGAGACTTTGCAACGTGCATTATATGCACGTGGGCATTATCGCAGCCCAATAACGGGTGTAAAAGATGACAGAACAGACCGCGCAATTCGCAAGGTGCAAAAGCGCCAAGGCATAAACTCTACAGAAGTCACTTGGGATCTAGCCGAAAGTTACGGCTTGGTTACGCACCGTCTTTTCATCAAAGAATAAACCCCGCTAAATGCGGGGCTTATAGTGTTTTCTGTGGGTTTGATAAGGTTCTTTAACTGCCCAAAGATAGGGCCACAAACCTTGGGTTACCGTTACGACGGACTAAAAGCAAAACTGATTTGCGCCCTGCATCCTGTGCCGCTTTAACTGCACTTGCCACATCTTCGGGGGTTTCCACAGCGGTTTGACCAACCTCTGCAATCAAATCGCCTTTGCGCAAACCCTTTTCATATGCGTCGGTTTCTTCGTCAACCGTAACAACCGCCACGCCTTTGCTATCTTTCGATAACCTTAGCTGCTTGCGAATTTCATCGGTAAGAGATGTCATCTCCATGCCCAATGATTGTTCAGGCATCACCGCTTCTGGTTTTGCGACAACAGGAACTATTAATGATTTTTCGGCGTCTTCACGACGGGCCAAAACAACTTTCAGTGTTTGGGTTTTGAAATCGCGTTGAACGATAACGCGTACTGCTTTACCCACTTCTGAATTGCCAACCTCTTTGATTAGTCCGCGCGTATCAATCACCTCTTTGCCGTCAAAGTTCAAGATCACATCACCAGCCAGAATGCCGGCTTCTTTTGCAGGCCCTTCGGGTACATCACTAACCAAAGCACCGTTGGTTTTTTCCAACCCCAAAGCTTCTGCCATTTCCATATCCAAATCTTGGATACTAACACCCAACCAACCCCTGCGGGTTTCGCCAAATTCTTTTAACTGGCCAACCACAACAGACACAACATTTGACGCCATCGAAAAGCCCAAGCCAATCGACCCACCAGTAGGAGAAATAATTGCCGTGTTCACGCCAACCACATCGCCATCCATGTTAAATAATGGCCCACCAGAGTTGCCTCTGTTAATGGCGGCATCGGTTTGGATGAAATCATCATAAGGGCCTGACCGCAAAGAACGGTTGTTGGCAGATATAATGCCCGCAGACACTGAAAATCCTTGTCCCAACGGGTTGCCTATCGCCAATACCCAGTCACCGACACGTGAAATATCACTGTCGCCGAAAGTAACAAAAGGCAAAGGTTCGTCCGCTTCCACTTTCAACAAGGCTATGTCTGTTTTAGGGTCACGCCCGATCAGTTTTGCATCCAATTCCACACCGCTAAACAACTCGATCACAATCTCATCCGCTTTGTCGATCACGTGATTATTGGTCACGATATATCCGTCCGCAGAGACAATAAAACCAGACCCAAGTGCCGATGCCTTGCGCGGTTTTTTGTTTTGCCCGTTTTGACCTTCATCAAGAAAATCCTTAAAGAAATCTTCAAAAGGCGAGCCTTCTGGTACTTGTGGCATTGCAGGCCGATTAGGCTGTGCGATTGTTTGTGTAGTCGTAATATTTACAACTGCCGGGCTTAGACGTTCTGCCAAATCTGCAAAACTATCAGGCGCGCCGCGTGCCGCTGCAGAAACTGTCTGTGCCAACATCAGTGCAAGCGTTAATAGCGCACCGCTTAAAAAGTTCGTGTTAAAAATTATCTGGGGTGTAGGCCGCTTATATACGCGGGTTTGTACAACAGTATTCACTTTGATCCTCCGATTAACTGCATCAATCAGCAAGCAATATATATAGCATGCCTTTTATATAAATTGTGTTGGTTACGCAACTTTTCAAGACAAACTGCGTTTCATATCATCACTTTTGCGTTATAGTCGTGAAAGTTATACGTTTCGCAACTTGAAATCCGTCGTGTTATTAATGGCATTAGCCAAAAACATTTTTCGCAATCCAAACCAACCCCACACCAAACGCCACGATCGCGACGCCTAGCATACGGCGTTGGTCGCGATTTAACGCCCCAAGTGCCTTTAATATGTCTTCAAATCGTAAAGGGGCCAGTGCAAGCACCAGCCCCTCTATTACCGCTACAAGACCTAAGCCAAGTAATAGGTCACGCATCATTTTATTGTATTCGACTTCAAGTAATCAAAAAACTCACTATCAGGTGAAATAACCAAAGTTGAATTGTCACCATTCAATGATTTTTCATAGGCTTCCAATGATCTGCGAAAAGCGAAAAATTCTGGATCACGGCCAAATGCATCTGCGAAAATGGCATTTCGTAAGGCATCCGCTTTACCACGTGTAATCTCAGAGTTCTTTTGTGCTTCAGACACGGTTTCAACCACTGTACGATCTGCAATCGCGCGCGCTCGTTGTGCGGCCTCATTACCACGCGCAATTTCATCTGCCGCTTCACGTTCACGCTCTGCACGCATCCGTTCAAAGGTTTTCTCTAGGTTTTGCTGTGGTAGGTCAGCACGTTTAATACGCACGTCAATAATTTCCACACCCAGTCCTTTGGCTTTGGTTATTGCTTTATCACGGATTTGTGTCATCAAACCAACCCGATCAGATGATAGAAGTGCGCCCGATTTAACATCACCCAAAACAGTACGTAATTCCGCGTTCAAGATAATCTCTAACCGTCCACGGGCCGAATTAATTCCGCCCGATCCAATGGCACGTCTGAATTGAACCACATCGGCAATCCGCCATCTGGCAAAGGCATCCACCTCAAACCGGCGGTTGTCTTTCATCGTCACCTCAAGCGGTTGTGAATCAAGCGATAAGATCCGGTCATCATATTTTACGATTTCATGTAGAAACGGTATTTTGAAATACAATCCAGGGTTATCATCGACATCAATAACCTCACCAAACCATAGTTTCAGTGCTTTTTCACGTTCATCCACGATGTAAA
The DNA here is from genome assembly GCA_913061275.1 of uncultured Paracoccaceae bacterium. Taxonomy (GTDB): domain Bacteria; phylum Pseudomonadota; class Alphaproteobacteria; order Rhodobacterales; family Rhodobacteraceae; genus Amylibacter. The sequence goes on from CAJXSR010000010.1 coordinate 12,477, forward strand.
ATGACGATAGGCCAAGGAATACAAAAATAGCCAATATTGGCAATGCTGCTGCTGAAAGTCTCATTAGTTTGACCCTCCTTTAGTTTTGCCTAATTCATTCAAAGGCAAATAAGGTACAACACCCTGCCCGTTAGCACTTTCGTCGATTATAACTTTGTTCACACGGCTCATAACCCGTTCCAGTGTTTCCAGATACAAACGTTTGCGTGTCACTTCAGGGGCTTTGACATATTCCTCATAAACCGCAACAAACCGAGATGCTTCACCTTCAGCTTCATTCACCGTTTGAGATAAATAACCCTCGGCCTGTTCTAGTAGCTGTGCAGCTTCACCACGTGCTTCTGCCACAACACGGTTAGAATAAGCATCCGCTTGTTTTTCCAACGTATCACGGGTTTGCTCAGCAGCTTGCACTTCGCGAAATGCGTCAGCAACTTCAATCGGCGGGTCGGCTTTATCAAAATTCACCCGAACAATCGTCACACCAGATTGGTAACTGTCCAGTGTTTCTTGTATCAGCCTTTGCAAATCTGCAGCAATCTCACCCTTACCAGTTGTTAAAATAGGTGTCAGGTTGGTACGCGCCACAATTTCACGCATCACAGACTCTGAAACCGCAATGATGGTTTCTTGTGCATTTGCCAGATTAAACAGATATTTCTGAGCGTCATTAATGTTCCAGACTATCTGAAAATCAATATCAACGATATTCTCATCACCCGTCAGCATCAAACCTTCATCAGCACGCGCACGTCCGCCAACACCGATGTTTTCGATGTTCTCACGTGTAACAGGCAAAATTTCCTTGGTCACGACAGGCCAAGGTGCAAAATTCAAACCTTCGCTGCCAGTTTTATAATACTTACCCAAAAACAACTCGACCGATTGCTCGGATGTATCAACTCGGTAGAATGAGCTGAACGCCCACAATACCAATGCTGCGACTAAGAATAAGCCAACACCACCTGCACCAATGCTTGGTGCGGGACTGCCGCCACCAGATGATCCGCCACCAGAACGACCCTTGCCGCCCATCAAAACGCGCAGCTGTTCTTGTCCTTTACGGACAATTTCGTCGATCTCTGGCATATCAGGGCGATTACCGCCGCCACTAGGGCCTTGGCCCCCGCCATTGTTGCCTTTATTATCGCCTTGGTCGCCACGGTTTCCACCGCCGCCCCACGGGCCTCCGGAATCATTTCCAGCCATTCTATAAGAATCCTTTTTCGTTTAACTTGCGCATTAAGTGTTACTTGGCACCGATTGTCAAAATATCAACCACCTACAGGCACCTTCATTGTCACTAATTCTTCCGCCGCAGTAGGATGTATTGCCATTGTGCGGTCAAAATCTTCTTTTGTAGCCCCCATTTTCAGTGCAACACCTGCAAGCTGTATCATTTCACCAGCTGCGTGCCCCACAATATGACAGCCCAAAACCTTGTTACTGGCTTTGCTGACAATCAACTTCATCAACATACGTTCAGATTTACCTGCCAAAATATGTGCCATAGGTCTGAAAACAGACTTGTACACATCAATATCTTCGCACGTCCGGGCCTCTTCTTCGCCCATACCTACAGTGCCAATTTCTGGTTGCGTAAACACAGCCGTTGCAATCATCTCATGGTCAGGTTGTGTTGGCACCCCGTGAAATACAGTGTCTACAAATGCACTACCTTCAACAATAGCTACTGGGGTTAGGTTAACCCTGTCAGTCACATCGCCAACGGCATAAATTGAGGGGATATTGGTTTGTGAATAGCCATCCACCAACACCTCACCCTTGCGGCCCAGTTTAACACCAGCGTTTTCCAACCCTAAACCGTCAGTGCTTGGCACGCGACCCGTCGCATATAACACTTGGTCAACAACCAAAGTTTTACCATGTGTATTTGTCACCAAAAGACCATCATCGGTTTTGACAATAGATTGCACATCCGTACCCACTTGCAAATCTATGCCTTTGCCGCGCATCTCGTCGGCTACAAAATTTTGCACTTCAGCATCAAAGCCACGTAGAACCTGCACACCGCGATAATATTGTGTAACTTCTGAGCCCAAACCGTTCATGATGCCCGCAAACTCACACGCGATATAGCCGCCACCCACAACTAAAAACCGTTTTGGCTGTTCTTTAAGGTTAAAAATATCGTTAGAACTGATAACGTGTTCGTGCCCTTCAATATCAGGCACAAAAGGCGTACCACCTGTTGCCACCAGAATATGCTTGGCACTGAAAATCTCACCCGATGACAATTTAACCGTATGGGCATCCACAACGTCTGCGCGCGCATCAAACTGATCTGCACCGGCAGCACCTAGATTTTTTGCATAAATCGCTTCCAGCCGTGTTATTTCAACGTCTTTTGCCGCAATCAGCTTTTTCCAGTCGAAACTTGTCTCACCTACTGACCAACCATACCCCTTGGCATCTTCAAACGCCTCTGCGTAGCTTGACGCATAGACCATCAACTTTTTGGGCACACAGCCGCGAATGACACATGTACCACCCATGCGAAATTCTTCGGCCAAACCAACTTTGGCCCCAGTACCAGCCGCCAAACGTCCGGCGCGAACGCCACCGGAACCACCGCCTATTACGAATAGATCATAGTCAAAAGACATAGTGTCTCCAATTTATTGCAAGTTAATCCAGATCCATAAACATATTGTCTTGTGCAACAACGTCAATATGTTCAAATTCTGTTGTACCTGTATTAATGTCGCGCACTTCCACGCGCCCATCAATATGTCCAATCACAACTGCATCTGCGATATCCAAAAATAAGCCCGTTTCCACAACACCCGGTATCTGATTTAGGATCAGCGACATCTCACGCGCATTGCCAATACGTTCCAAATGCAAATCAAGAATTAAATGTCCTTCATCCGTGATAAACGCATTTTCATCCTGCATCCGCAAAGTTACTGCCTGCCCTCTGACATCCAGATTGGAAATCGCTTCCTCAATCAGCCCTTTAGTGGTTTCCCAACCAAAACAAACCACTTCTACCGGTAATGGAAACCTGCCCAACACCTGAACGTCCTTGCTGGCGTCAGCAATGATAACCACCTGATCAGATGCGGTAGCCACGATTTTTTCTTGAAGCAACGCACCACCACCCCCTTTGATAAGGTACAGGTTAGGGTCAAATTCATCAGCCCCGTCAATGGTCAAATCCAACCATTTCACATCATCCATAGATCGCACGGTAATGCCGCATTCATCGGCCAGCCGTGCTGTGCTGTCAGAGGTGGCAACAGTGATGATGTTCAGGCCGTTATTACGAACTTCTTCACCCAACAAACGCACCAACCACGCAGCGGTTGATCCTGTACCCAGCCCCAAACGCATTCCGGGCTTCACAAAGTCCATGGCACGCTTAGCACAAATAAATTTAGCTTTTTCAGCAGGAGAAAGCTGTTCAGACATGGTATCCCCCATATAACTTACTTTTACCTATAAAACGTATCATCCCGTTCGACGAGTGCAAAACAGCATCCACAATGACTTTCACAAAGAATATCCCTGCTTTTGTCTAAACTTCCTTCGTTTTCGTCGTATTAGATGTGTCAGTTTCTGCAAAATCTGCCAAATTGCCGAAAATGGCAAAGGGAGTCGCCTGATGTTTCTAAGCATCTTTGAGGTTTTTAAAATCGGCATCGGCCCGTCAAGCTCACACACGATGGGCCCAATGGTGGCGGCAGAACGGTTTTTACGCGCACTTTTGAAAAACAATGTGTCAGCCTCGCATCTACGCTGTTCGCTTCACGGTTCATTGGCGTTTACCGGCAAAGGCCACCATACCGATCAAGCCGTTGTTCTGGGCTTAGATGGTTTTATCCCATCTGAGTTTAACGCAAAACTTGGCAAACAGGCCGAATTGCGCATCAAAGATCAAAAAACCGTCCGCCCTGCTGGCCACCCAGTTTACCAGTTTGACCCTGCTAAAGACGTTGTGTTTGATTACGACCGTATTTTAGAAGCCCACGCAAACGGCATGATCTTACAAGCCCTAAAAGACGGGGCCGTTGTCTATGAACAAATCTACTACTCTATAGGGGGTGGTTTTGTACAAACCCCAGAAGAGATGGCCGCTGACACTGACCCCACTGCGCGCAAGCAGAAAGTTTTATACCCTTTCCGATCCGCAAATGAGATGCTGGCGATGGCTAATGCCAGCAATAAAACCATTGCAGAATTGAAATGGGCGAATGAAACCATTCATATGACCGGCGATGAATTGACCAAAGGCATAACCAAAATCTGGAATGTCATGAACGAGTGTATCAACGCAGGCTTTGACGAAAGTGGTATTTTGCCGGGCGGCTTGAACACCCGCAGACGGGCAAAGGGTATTCATGATGAACTTCAGGCCGAGCGCGGCAACAACTTTGCAGCCCCCCACATTATTAATGACTGGATTGCCGCCTATGCCATCTCAGTAAATGAACAAAATGCAGCAGGCTCACGGGTTGTGACCGCGCCCACAAATGGTGCCGCAGGCGTAATCCCTGCAACTTTGCGCTACTATCTGGATCATGTGCCAAACGCAGACCCTGCCAAAATCATTGATTTTCTGCTTACAGCAGGTGCAATCGGGGCCTTAATCAAATCCAACGCGTCTATTTCAGGTGCCGAAGTTGGATGCCAAGGTGAGGTGGGTTCCGCGTCGGCCATGGCAGCCGCAGGTCTTTGCGCGGTTCTAGGTGGAACAAATGAGCAAATCGAAAATGCTGCCGAAATTGCCCTGGAACATCACCTAGGCATGACATGCGACCCGATCAAAGGTCTGGTGCAGGCCCCATGCATTGAACGCAACGGCCTAGGTGCTATCAAGGCCGTGTCGGCCGCATCCCTGTCTTTACGCGGTGACGGTAAACATCTGGTGTCACTAGATAGCTGCATAGAAACCATGCGCCAAACTGGCTTGGATATGAATTCTAAGTATAAAGAGACATCGCTTGGTGGATTGGCCGTGAACCTACCCGCTTGTTAAGGCACGTTTTGCCGCGTCTAGGCATTTGGACGGTAAAATCACAACTGCATCCCCGCTCTCCATCATAAGGGATACCAAGGTTCCAGTGGCCTGATTAGACGTTCCCGTGCGTGTGGTGGGTGAAAGTTCGATACCATCCAACGGCCACTTTAAACCTGTTGAACTCATTTTTGTGTCACTCATTGGAAATACAGACACCCGCGTCCCTTTGGGCAGGTCAATATCCAACTGTTTCGGGCAGCAAAAACAAATATCTTTTTCCCCGCATAGTATAACACGTCGCTCTGGGTAGCGCACAAGAACCGAAAGAGCGGTTAACTGATGGTCAATCTGCCCCCCCATAAACCCGTACCCTAAATATAAAGGTGCATTGACCGAATACAGGCATTTTTCAAAGTCTGTGGTGTTTTGCTCTGATAGGTGAATGACTGGCCCGTCGAACGATCCGTTAAAACTATCCATATCCCCAATAATCAACTCTGGGGTAAGTCCAAACTCCATAGCCGTGTTTGCCCCACCATCGGCACAAACCAATGGCATAGACGAATCAACCAACGGTCGTAAAAGGCAAGACGCCACCTCTGCGCCACCTAAAAGCCTAATTGGTTGGCTGTATTCAACAGTCGTTATTTGATCGTCTTGATTGTTTCCCATGTCATCCCAATTAATATAAATTTTACCTAAATTAACCCTAAAACTGTACAGAACACTATGAAAAACGCCAAATATGTCCTATAAAAAAGATCGTCGTGGGGGCGTTTAACGAGTAGAATGAGTATATTATGGATTCGCACCCTAAAGTTATGACCGTAAGCTATGGTACTTTTTCCTGTACCCTTGATGGCTTCGATGATCCTTTCACAACAATGCAACTGGTAGCGGAATATTTCCGCAAACTTTCCGCAGATGATCGCTACTTCGGTAGTGAGCCTTTGCAACCAGATGCAACGCGACTGCATCAGATAGCTAAAAGTGCGAATACAAATCGGATTGACGCTGAAGTCCAAGACAACAGTGTTATATTACGTCAAGCCGACGTTGTTGATGTCCCCTCCAAGGTAAATGACATCACCGACGAAGCTGTTACACATTTAACAACCGAAGACGAAAAGCCGCAGGAAGTTGCTAGCTTCTCAAGCGTGCTTGAAGATGAGACGGAAAAGGATCGTGATGCTGTTGATGACAGTGTTGCGGCCTTTTCCTCTCGTCGCAAACAAGACCCAGTGAAAGCAGTTGTAGACCCGATTGTTGAAGAACAAGAAACACCTGCAAAAGAAGCACCTCAGCCTGAAGTAAAAACAGATGTGCTGACCGCCTCACTGGAAGATAATATAAACGATACTACAACCGCCGACGAATTGGCGCCAAGTCTTGATGAAGAAATTCCGTCAGAAACCGTTTCAGCAGCTGTAAAAGCCCTGAAAGGCAGTAAACCCATTGATCGCTGGCTTGAAATAGCCAATGAAAAAATGGCCGCCCCTGCACATATTACCAAAGCCAATGCGCTTGAACGCTTAAAAGCAGCGGTTGCTGCAACCGAAGCCGAACGCGCAACCCGCATGGAAAAGGTTGTGCCAGAGGTAGTTGAAACAGGCGAAGAACGCCGCGACAATACCATTTCATTCCGCCGCGAACTTGCAAAAGTGCGCAAAGCTTATGAACAAGAAACAAGCGTATTTTCCCGCCCAAGATCACGCCGTGCAGCTGCAGATAGCACCAGCAGTTCGGCGAGACCTTTGGTATTAGATATGGGCCAACGGATCAGCGAAAGCGATCAAAACGATGGTGCCAAAAAAAAAAGCGGGCTAACGCTGGTTAGTGACCAAAAAACCGAACAACCTATAAAAACAGAAAAAACCTCTGGCTTTGCAGAAAAACAGGAAAAGCTAACGCGCAGCACACCTGTTAAAGAAACCGCTAAAGAAACAGTCGTGCCAGAGGAAAAAACAAAAGGCAGTGGTGCAAATTCCAATCTGCCAAGTTTTGAAGATTTTTCCAAACTGATGGGTGCCAGCACCTTAATTGAATTGCTAGAGGCCTCTGCGGCATACATGTCAGTGGTGTTGGGTAAAGACCACTACAGCGAAAAACAAATTTCCTCAAACCTGCCCCCTCATATTAAGCGCATCGTAAAAGAAGAAGAACGCGTAGGCACACTTGAACGCCTAAACAAGCGCGGTTTCATTGAAGCGCGCAATGATGGCAGTTATGTGATCTCTATGGGGCGCAAAGCTGCATACCAAAAGAAATATCTAGCGGGTTAAGTGCGATTTCTGACGTTTATTCAGCGTCAGGGTCTGCTTTACCAACACCTTTAAATATAAATTTAAACGGTATTGCCCAAGCGATGCCCAACACCAGATAGATCAGCAATTCCACCAACAAATGCTGGCGTGGGATGGCGTTCATTACGCTAACTGCCACCACGATATAAAACGGCAACCAGATCAGCAGTATAACCAATGACCAACGCCTGCGGGCTTTGTACGACAGGGCCATCAATCAGCAAACGGGTCGGTGACAAGAATTGTGTCTTCGCGTTCCGGGCTGGTTGACAACATTGCCACAGGGCAATCGATCAACTCTTCTACACGGCGCACATATTTAATCGCAGCCGCTGGTAAATCATTCCAAGACCGCGCCCCTTCGGTGCTTTCAGACCAACCGGGCATTTCTTCATAGATAGGTTTGCAACGCGCCTGTTCATCCGCCGCTGTCGGCAAATAATCCAACCGTTTGCCATCCAGATCATACGCCACGCATATTTTCAGCGTTTCAAACCCATCCAAAACATCCAGTTTGGTGAATGCAATGCCAGATACACCTGATGTCGCACAGGTTTGCTTAACCAAAACCGCATCAAACCAACCACAACGCCGTTGACGCCCTGTCACAGTACCAAACTCATGACCGCGTTCACCCAAACGTTGGCCATCCGCATCATGTAATTCCGCCGTAAAAGGCCCCTCACCCACACGTGTTGTGTAAGCTTTCACAATGCCCAGAACAAAATCAATCGCCCCTGGCCCAACACCTGTGCCTGTGGCCGCTTGACCCGCAATAACATTGGATGAGGTCACAAATGGATAAGTTCCGAAATCAATATCCAAAAGCGCGCCTTGCGCCCCTTCAAACAATATCCGTTTACCCGCTTTGCGTTTTTCAGCCAAGATTTTCCAAACTGGCTGGGCATATTTCAGCACGCTTGGCGCAATCTCTTCCAAGGCGGCAATCAACGCCGCACGGTCAACCTCTGGCAATCCCATACCACGGCGCAGCGTATCATGGTGTTGCAACAAACGGTCCACACGTTTTTCAAGCGTCTCACGATCCGCTAAATCTGCCACACGAATAGCGCGCCGCCCGACCTTATCTTCATAAGCGGGGCCAATGCCGCGCCCTGTTGTACCAATCTTGGCAACTGTATTTTGTTGTTCACGCGCACGATCCAATTCACCATGCACAGGTAGGATCAGCGGCGCATTTTCTGCAATCATCAGATTCTCAGGCGTAATATCAACGCCCATGCCTTGTAATTTGGCAATCTCTTCTTTCAGATGCCAAGGGTCAAGCACCACACCATTGCCGATAACCGACAGCTTGCCACCGCGCACAATGCCCGAAGGCAGCAACGACAGTTTATAAACTTTACCATCTATCACTAGTGTATGACCCGCGTTATGCCCGCCTTGGAACCGTGCAATGACATCAGCGCGTTCGCTTAGCCAATCTACGATTTTACCTTTACCTTCGTCACCCCATTGGGCGCCCACGACCACTACGTTTGCCATATTTGAAAGACTCGCTTTTGATTAGAACCCTAGCGGGTATAACCGCCCCACGCGCATACGCAAACCACAAAAGTGACGCGGGCAATAAATGGCAGACTAAAAAAGCCGCTATTATACTTATTCACCCTGTTCAGAACGGTTGTGATTTTTTGCCAGCATAAGTATTTCCACCCGTTTTAACGCCCGCAAAACCCGCTCTGTATGAATGTGTGGCATTAGGCCTAACTTCAACTGAAGCGTCATAATCGCCAAAATAGACGCCGACAGGCCATATTTAACGGTCGGCACAATTTCGGTAGCTTGAAAAAACTGTACCAAGGCCCAAATCGCAGCAATCAGCATAACAATGCAACAAACATCAATGATAATAACAACGGTGCGCAAACGCCCTTTGCGAAGGCTACGAGATAATCCAAGCCACCCTAAAGGTTGTGATGACCGCAGTAAATGCGCGTCTGTTTCTGTCAACAATTCGGAAATACGTATATCCAGATAGCTCATATTCACCCCAATTTGATATTTTAACACCTGAAACCTATCCTAATTATCCAAAATAAACCTTGATATAAATCAACCAATACAACCATAGCCTTTAATCGCGTGATAATCTTGATTGATCTCTGGCTCTGCCCTAAATAACCCATCGACAAGCCGCCCCGCATATATTAGACCCCCGCAGAGATATTTATATATAGGGTACCCCCATGGGAAACGTCGTTTTAGTCATCCACCTAATCCTAGCTTTGAGCCTGATCGGCATTGTGTTGGTCCAACGCTCTGAAGGCGGCGGTTTGGGCATTGGCGGCGGCGGTGGCGGTGCACGTTCTGGGCGTCCTGCATCTACCCCTATGGCGAAAATGACTTGGATACTGGCAATAGGGTTCGTTATCACCAGCATTTCCTTAACAATTCTGGCGGCGCGCAACGCAAATTCAGACAGCGTTCTACAACGCTTAGGCGGCGGCACATCAGAAGCGTCCCAAGGTCAGGTACCTGCACCAGCAGGCCTGGAAGGCAACCTATTACCGCCAACGCCAGAAAATGCACCGGCAGCCCCACCTACAGCAGAATAAAGCCTTACAACCTCAACAGTTAGGTTAGGTCTTTTAAAAAACCACACGATCTTGCGGTTCAGCCCTTGTCAGAATCGCATTGATCGACTATTAATCAAATCCCGTGATACAGGCGTTTTTTGACTGCTCAGGGACGCCCCATAATTAAAAAACCACGGGAGATGCCACGCAATGGCACGATATATTTTCATTACAGGCGGCGTTGTTTCATCCCTAGGCAAGGGCCTTGCCTCTGCAGCATTAGGTGCCCTTTTACAAGCGCGCGGTTATTCGGTTCGTCTGCGCAAACTTGACCCCTACCTGAACGTCGATCCTGGCACCATGTCGCCGTTTGAACACGGTGAAGTTTTTGTCACCGATGACGGTGCCGAAACCGACCTAGACCTTGGCCATTATGAACGTTTCACAGGTGTCGCCGCACGCCAAACCGATTCCATATCGTCAGGCCGCGTTTACACCACCGTTTTGGAAAAAGAACGCCGTGGTGACTATTTGGGTAAAACCATCCAAGTAATCCCACATGTCACCAACGAGATCAAAGATTTCATCAATATTGGTGATGATGAAGTTGATTTTATGCTGTGCGAAATCGGCGGCACTGTGGGCGACATCGAAGGCTTGCCATTCTTCGAGTCTATCCGCCAATTCAGCCAAGACAAACCGCGCGGCCAATGCATATTCATGCACCTAACCCTGTTGCCTTATCTAAAAGCCAGCGGAGAGTTGAAAACAAAACCCACCCAACACTCAGTCAAAGAACTGCGTTCAATCGGCATCGCACCTGATATTCTGGTCTGCCGTTCTGAACGTGATATTCCTGAAAAAGAACGCGCAAAACTGGCCCTGTTTTGCAACGTGCGTCCCGACAGTGTTATCCCTGCATATGATCTAGAAACCATCTACGACGCACCCCTTGCCTACCACAAAGCGGGCATGGACCAAGCCGTGCTTGACGCATTTGGCATCTCACCCGCCCCAAAACCTGACCTAAGCGTTTGGAAAGATGTATCCGACCGCATCCACCACCCTGATGGTGAAGTGAAAATAGCCGTTGTCGGCAAGTACACCCAGTTGGAGGACGCCTATAAATCCATCGGTGAGGCTTTAACCCACGGTGGCATGTTCAACCGCGTCAAAGTCAAAACCGAATGGATTGACGCCGAAATATTTGAAAACGGCGATGCCGCCCCCCGCTTAGAAGCCTATGATGCAATCTTAGTGCCGGGTGGCTTTGGCGAACGCGGTACAGAGGGCAAGATTAAAGCGGCGCAATTCGCCCGTGAACGCAAAATACCCTATCTGGGCATATGCCTAGGCATGCAAATGGCCGTGATTGAAGCGGCCCGTAATCTGGCCGGGCTATCAGATGCAGGTTCAGAAGAGTTTGACCATGAAGCTGGTGAAAAACGTTTTACACCAGTGGTTTACCATCTAAAAGAATGGGTTGAAGGCAACCGCACAGTCGCCCGTGCTGTCACGGATGACAAAGGCGGCACCATGCGCTTGGGCGCCTATAACGCCACCCTGACCGAAGGCTCAAAAGTGGCCGAAGTTTACGGCAACACCGCCATTTCAGAACGCCACCGTCACCGCTATGAGGTCGATATAAAATACCGCGAAAAACTGGAAAAATGCGGGTTAATCTTTTCAGGCATGTCACCAGACGGCAAATTGCCCGAAATTGTCGAAGCCACCGACCACCCGTGGTACATCGGCGTACAATTCCACCCCGAACTAAAATCAAAACCGTTTGATCCGCATCCACTGTTTCGGGACTTTGTAAAGGCTGCACTGGAACAATCTAGGTTGGTGTAGGAACTCGATGATCTGTCGGCAGTAAGCCCACCCCTAAACCATTCCAAATGGTCTAAATACCCAAATCTGACATGTGTCATACACACTGTGCGCGCAATTCATGCAGCTTACTGGGCTTTGAAATTCAGCGGCACTGCGGTTTGCGCTACACTGATGCTAACGACCGGCAGGCCTTTCTTTATCCAACCCGCCCCTTTGGATGATCCCATCATCCCTTCTGAAACATCAACAAAGTCGTTTATGTTGTTTTGTGCCAGTATTTTCATGATATAAGCAGTACGACCGCCCGTAGCACAGATGATCGCGATGGTTTTGTCTGGGTTGTTCTGAATAATAGATTGCAGGTTCTGGCCGAAATCAGCCTTGTGCATACTGACGGGCCAGGCCCCCTTGGCAACGCCCGTGTCCGCCCATTCCTGTTCGGTTCGAATGTCCAACATCAAGGCAGTGCCGTCTTCAATTTTTGTCTGCGCCTGCTCAACACTCCATAGGCTGTCAGCCGCTTGTGCCCTTACCGCAGTCCCGAAATACAGCGCCAACACCACGAATACTATGGTAATATTATATAAAACTCTCATATTCATATCCTTGCTTATGTTAGCAATAAGCCCAGCCTAGCCGTAGGTCAATTCTGAACACCATCAGGAACGTTTCACAATACTGTTACTATACAGAGAATTATCGACGCCAAAACCTGTGACAAGCATTGACCAACCCCATATCAAATCGCACAAGGAAACTATCAATAGCAACGTGATTAGGAATGAAACATGCCCAACCCGTTTAATGTGGCAATATTAGTCTGTGATGATCTGTCCCAAGAAAACGCTGATAAATTTGGCTCGCTTTCAAAACGTTTCTCAGATTTGCTTTACCCTGCATCTGACCGGTACAAATTCACCCCCTATGCCTCACATGCAGGGCACCTGCCAAAATCCCCAGATAGATATGACGGTTACCTCATTACTGGCAGCAGTGCCGATGCATTTTCTGATCTTGATTGGGTGCTGTCATTGGGCAACTTTATTGCCAAAGCCGCAAAACTACGCCCCATCGTCGGGGTATGCTTTGGCCATCAATTATTACACCACAAACTAGGCGGCCATGTCGCCCGCGCACCTTATGGATGGCGCATCGGCACACAATCATACAGCATTAAAGATTGCCCAGATTTCATAGGTACCAGTGCGGATAATTTTGACCTACTCGCATCGCATCAAGATCAGGTTCTATCCCCCGCACCAAACAGCAAAATCCTTGCCTATTCCCCCACATGCCCTGTTGCAATGACAACGATTGACGACAATATATTTACCATACAACCGCACCCCGAATTCACCCCGCAAATAGCAGCATCCCTTTATGAATGCCGCCAAGAACGACTTGGCAAGGAACTGTTTACAACGGCTATGGCATCACTGAACCAACCCCTGTCTGACAACTTAGTCGCAAGCTGGATCACATCTTTTTTCCTTAATCATCACACCCAAAAGCAAAGATAACCCATATGACATCCCCCCTTATTTTAAGTGCCAAAGGCATCAGCATTGCAAATGTTATCGAAGTTGCCCGTAATAACCGCCCCGTACAGCTTTCAGATGAATTGGTCAAAAACCTGCAAGCGACCAAAGCCTATATTAACGACAACTGGTTAAAGGATGATGCCCCGTTGATATATTCACTCAACACAGGGGTCGGTGCCTTCAAAGACCAACGCGTTAGCGTCAGTGACATCACACAATACCAACGCAACATGATCTTGTCACATGCAACTGGTATCGGGCCCAGCTTACCGGCAGAAACCGTGCGCGCCATACTATTGCTGCGCCTGAACGCCTTCACCGCAGATGTTTCTGGCATCTCAGCCGAGCTTGCCACCCGCTTCACCCAGTTCCTAAACGCAGGGCTTACACCTGTCGTACCTACCAAAGGTTCTGTTGGTGCCTCGGGTGATCTGGCACCACTCGCCCATTTAGCAGGCGCCATTTGCGGTTATGAACAGGCTGAAATTGACTATAAAGGCCAACGCTACCCAGCCCCAGAGGCCATAAAACTAGCAGGCTTACCTGCCGACATTCCACTGTTTGCCAAAGATGCCTCTGCCTTACTGAACGGCTCAACCGTATCTTTAGCCATTGCTACCCTCGCCGTTTTTGACGCCGAAAACCTTGTGCAACACGCAGACCTGTCACTTGCCTTGTCGCTTGAAGCGATGCGCGGTGAAAAAGATGCTTTTGATCCCGCCCTACACGCCACACGCCCCCATAAGGGCCAGATTGTTTGCGCCGAAAACATCCTGAAACTCATCGGCACATCCCAGCGCATGACCACAAAATCACGCGACATAGTATTCCCGTCGGAAAACCGCGCCACAGGCACAAAAGGGCCAGAGCGTGTGCAAGACCCCTATTCAATGCGCTGCGCCCCACAGGTTCAAGGTGCGGCTCGTGATGCCATTGCTTATGCCAAAGGTATAATTGAGGTTGAAGTTAACTCAGCCACCGACAACCCGTTAATCTTAAAAGAACAAACAGGTCGCCGCGCCATATCGGGTGGGCATTTTCACGGCCAGTATGTAGCACAGGCAATGGATTTTCTGGCCATAGCCCTTACCGATCTTGCCTCTATATGTGAACGCCGCGTCGCCCGCCTGATCGACCCGAATATGAGCTTTGGTCTGGCCCGCAATCTTGCCTCTGGCATTCCGGGGCTCAACACAGGCTATGCCACCGTGCAATGCTCACTGTCGGCCTTGTGATGGAAAATCGCACCTTATCAGCACCCGGATCGGTTGACAGCATTCCTGGCAAAGGCAACGCCGAAGATCATGTGTCAAACTCTACTTGGTGTGCGCGCAAAGCCATGAATGTGGTCGAAAACACCCGTGCGGTTATATCAGGCGAAATCCTGATCGCCTGCCAAGCCCTGTCCAGCGTTGCCGATATTTCCACAGACTATCCAGTGGCTGACAGCACACAGAACATCCTGAACACAATCCGCAAATCCATCCCCTACCGCGACCAAGGCGATGTATGGTACGCGATTGATATGGAAAACGCAGAGCAGCTGCTAATGCAAGGTGCCTATCTTAACGCAGTTGCCGCATCAGGCATTACCATAGAATAGTTACCAAAATCCTTCGGCCCACATCCATTGTTTCGGGGTTTTGTGAAAGCAGCGGTGGAACAAGGTCGGTTGGTATAAACTTCACAATAGAATTGCAACCTAGTGCCCGAACCGAGGGGTGGGCATGCGCCCTCCCCGTGGGGGTAGTCGCTTTTGGATTACTAGCAATCCAATGGCGACCAATGGTTCGGGCGCGGGCCGCATACGCGACCCAGATGGAACGAACCACACTTAAAAGTTGCAACACAAACCGCCCTTTGCCAATACTTATGTAATTAACATAAGCGAATGATTTAATGTGGGATGCCGTTCTTCTACTTCTTGAAACCTACTCAGCAGAACTGGGAAGTGTTGGTATTATTAGCGGTGCTTTATTTGCATTTTGGGGCAAAATAAAATCTATTCTGGGCTTCACCCCCAAGCCGCAACAGGTTGAGGTAACAAACCCGCCCCCTGCAATAGCCCAACCAACCGAAGTAATCGTCAATGTTGACAATGCGCCGCCTAAAGAAGCCATGACAACAATGACCCTCGACCAATACGAAAGCCGCCTCGCCACCAAAATCACCGAAGCCGAAGCCAACCTAAAAACTGCCCACGACGCCGAAAAAACCCAACTCCAACAAAAAATCGACGAACTGCGCAAACGTGCTGCCAACCCAGAACAAGCCCTTGCAGAAGCCAAAGCCACCATAGCCAAACTCGAACATGCCCTAACCCGCGAAGGCAACAACACTGACATTGCAGATGCCCGAATGGCAGAAGCCCGCGAAGCCCTTGAAGCAGGCGATTTTTCCGTCGCCGATGATATATTCGCCGAAATCGAAGCCCGCGAACAGCTTGCCGTTGAACGCACCGCACGCGCGGCCTTTGCCCGTGGTGAAATCGCCGCACAGGACATCCGTTGGGCAGATGCCGCCAAACACTACGCCCGTGCGGCCGCACTTCACCCAACCTATGCTCACCTGTATACTGCCCACGAATTCACATTGCGTAACGGTGACTACGCAAAGGCAATCGCCCTTGGCACAGAACTGTTAAAACTTGCCAAAGCCGAATTCGGTGACACCCACAAGAAATACGCAAGTGCATTGAACTTACACGCGGCTACGCTAAAGACCACAGGCAACTACGATCTGGCAGAGCCGCTTCTTAAGCAAGCCATCGAGATCGGCAAACAGACCCTTGGCGAAAACCATCCCGACTACGCAATCCGCCTTAACAACCTCGCGGCGCTATACGAGGCCACAGGCAAATACGATCTGGCAGAGCCGCTTTATAAGCAAGCCATAAAGATCGACAAACAGACCCTTGGCGAAAACCATCCCAACTATGCAATCCGCCTTAACAACCTCGCGGGGCTATACCAGGCCATAGGCAAATACGATTTGGCAGAGCCGCTTTATAAGCAAGCCATTAAGATCGACAAACAGACCCTTGGCGAAAACCACCCCGACTATGCAACCCGCCTCAACAACCTCGCGGCGCTATACGAGACCACAGGTAAATACGATCATGCAGAGCCACTTTATAATCAAGCCTTCAGCATTTTTGACGCCAGTCTTGGCCCCGATCACCCCAGCACAAAAACCGTCAAAGCCAATTACCAAGATTTCCTAAAAAACCGCCCCTAGCTTTCAAACCCAAAGCCCGCCCCTGTGCCATACGCTTGCCATACGTATTCCATACGCTTTCCATACCGGTCATTTCAGGTAAACCTGCACCGATCAGGCACAAAAAAACCGCGCTGATCTGCACCAGCGCGGCTTTCAATTTCAGTGTTTTAACTTAGTTTAAAAAGTCAGGATTTTCAGACAAAACTTTTGCCTCGTGGCCTTTCAAACTTGTACGTGCCGCAGGCCCGTAAGCTTGTGCATTATCGCGCAATTCAGGGAACAACGTGAAAATCTCATCACGTGCCGCATCAACCAAAGCATCCATGCCAACTTCACCGGGGTGAAAGCTTTCAGACGCAGCACCATTGGCGAAAACAATCTCATGCGCATCGAACAACAAGTGGAAATACTCCACCTCGCCGCCTTCTTTTACATAGATAGTATCGTTATTTACCAAATGCTTAGCAGCTGCCAGAACTTCGCGCTCGCCAAACAACAGTTCAGATTTCCAGCCTTCTACAACCATTCTGTGTTGTGGTGAAACCATCAGATCACGGTCGTTTGACATCGCACCCGCTTTAATCATGATCGGTGCCAAATTGCCCTTGGCTGGAACCGTACGCGATCCAATCCAGCGCAATTCCTGCAAACCGTTATCCTTGGTCAAAACCTTGTCGCCAGCCACCAATTTCTCAACTGGTTTTTCGCCTTTATCCGTAACAATCATCGTCCCGTGCGTAAAACACACAATCACGTTTTCAATTTCTTCAAAGTTAATAACCGTGCCATCACGCAAAGTCACAAACCCATCTTCCTCATCCGCACTTGTATAAGTAACCCCACCAGTGCTTGACGTGATTAGGCCATCGGCAAAAAGGTTTGTTAAATCAAGCACATCACCCGCAGGCAAGTCAGCACCTGGGTAGTTATCATTGGTGGTATCGCCCGGGTTTTCGCCTTCGCCACCGTCAGACCCATCAATGGTAATAGCTGCGCCATCTGTGTCAGTTGTATCAACTATGAAAACATCATCACCATGTCCGCCCGTTGCGGCATCGCCTGCACCTAGGAAGAAGTCATCGTCATCAAGACCCCCGTATAAAACATCAGCGCCCTCACCACCATCTAGCGTATCTGAACCTTCACCACCGTAAAGTACGTCGTCGTCATCACCGCCATAAAGTGTATCATTACCTTCTTCGCCATGTAGCGTGTCATCGCCATTACCACCTGATAAAGTGTCGTCGCCATCTGCACCTGTGTCAGTAATAACAGCATCAAAATACACGTCAGTTACTTGTGCATGTGAATTCGCACCAGTTGTATTGGTGTGATCTATTTCTATGCGTCCAACTGGCCCTGCAATTTCAACCAAAACTGAATGATCCGCAGAAGAAGTACTGCCGCCGCCGCCCGTGGCTGTAGCTGTATCATTACCTGCAACACTATCTGTATCAGAAAGCACTAAATCACTGCCCCCTGTTAGGGTTACAGCAATCTCATTGCCATCTACATCATAGGCGCGAATGGTGACTTGAGAAGCAAAATCAATGTCATTTACCCGAAACTGAACATTTTCTACTGGTTCAGAAAAGCCCAGCGCTACAGTAGCTTTATCAGAACTGTCATTGGTTTCAAAAGCCAGATTGCTTCGTGTATCAACAGCCCCTAATCCATCTGTATCAATACCATCTACATTACCGTTGCTGTTTTCCCACTCTATGTTAGTCGACGTATTGCTGACGATAGAAAATGCAACATCAACCGAACCCGTATTTTGTGTAAAACCAGATGCTGACCCCTCATCGGAATAGCCTGCAACTTCGTTCCATTGCAAAACCTCACGTTCTGCGCCAGATGCAGGTGCCAGACCGCCATAAAGCGTGTCTTTACCGTCATTGCCGTTAATATCGTCACTGCCAGAGCCGCCATAGATCAAATCTACGCCTTGCCCGCCATCAATACTATCGTCACCACCGTAGCCCAAGATAACATCATTAATGCCATCTGCGCCGTCAATCGTATCGCCTTGCGCATCAACAAAGCCAATAGGCATCACATCGTTACCAGATGTGCCGTCGACAGTTTTTGAACCACCATAAATATCAGTCATGCCTTACTCCTTCGCCATACTGGCTACGCATTAAACTCATTACACTTGGGCGTTCCCCAATTTATATGACGCTTCGTGCTAGTGCCCGATTTGGGCCATTGGCAGCGCACAGTAGCGTCACATTTCATCTTATAAATGCCACATTGGGGTGAGATGTAAAATTTATTATTCCGTATGTTGAAAAAATGATATGCAGAGAAACAATAAGGGTTAATAATCGGTTAAAATGCGAGTTTTCAACATTTTTATCCGAAAATAGAAAAGGTTACTCACTTTATGCGTGTAAAGATAAACGAGGATGCAGCTTTAAAAACAGGTTCTGGGGCGCGGGCATTCCATGTTCTAGAAGTGATTCTTAAATTCGGCCCTGTAAAACCAGCACAAATATGTCAAATGTCGGGCTTAGGGCGCAGTTCAGTACACCGCGCCATTCATCTTCTTGTCGAACAAGGCTGGGTACGAATGCAACTGGGGGATCGCGCCTGTGTTGCCACATATCAGTTTGACCAGCTGGCCGTAGACGCCAATTTCAGCCAACCTGTGCAAGATCAGATATACCCACTTCTAAAAGAATTATGTCAGGCACATTACTTACATGCAGACATTGCTTTTCTGTTTGGCGCAGGCAGCATCAGATTGGTGGAAAGCACCGAAAGCAAAACCGACACCAATAGTGAATTATCATTGGTGTACTCAGATATAGCCACGGCCATTTACAGCATCATGGAACCCGCACAAATAACACGGTTAACTGCCCGTGCCTTGCAAGATATTGAAGTACACGAAAAAGAAGAAATTACCTCTGGCAGGCTGGCACAAAGAATTGTTCAGGCAAGACAGGATGGTAATAAAGCATGGTCTGCGGGCCATAGCATTGTATGCATTCCGTTTCAGGATGAAACTCAGCTTTTTGGTGCCGTCCGTCTAAGGCAAAAAACCGCTACAAAATCCGCAAAACAGATACTGTTATACGCAGCTTCCGAACTGCAACGAAGTTTGCCAAAAGTGTTTACGTAAAAATCAGGTGCCTCAGCAAAAAGACTATGCATCCTGAAATTGGGTTTATTAGGATGTGAATGAAGCGCGTTTTGGAAAATTATGTTTCAACAATATATGTATAACCATATGGATTCCCTTTATTATTCTACTATACATCAAAACTACTAAACTAGTTTAGTAGTTCTGATGCCCCAGCAATTTCAGAAGCATGTTTATCGAAACCGATTTTGTTGGATTTGCCGAGACCCACACAGTAATTTGTGTTGAATAATAAGGGGCAAAAGTCTACCTATCTTGAATGATAAAAGACATATTAAACGCCTTTCGCGCACAAGACCCCCAAAAGCTGGATAAGGATGATGCCCGCATCGCCCTTGCAACCTTAATGGTACGCATCGCACGAACCGATGGGGATTACGCACAGATAGAGATTGCAACGATTGATGCTATCTTATCAAAACGCTTCAATTTGGATGCAGATAAAGCACTGGCCTTACGCAAACAAGCCGAAGAACTGGAAACAGAAGCACCAGACAATGTGCGCTTTACCCGTATTATAAAAGACGCTGTCCCCTATGAGGATCGCGCAAGTGTGGTAGAGGCCTTGTGGTCAGTTGTTCTATCAGACGGCAAGCGCGATGATGATGAACACGGGTTTATGCGACTTGTTGCAAGCTTATTGGGCGTCAATGACCGCGACAGTGCATTCGCCCGCCAACGCGCCCTTAAAGCTGCATCTTAATCGTTTTTAAAAAAACGCCTGCAAACCAGTTTGCGCACGCCCCAATATAAGTGCGTGTACATCATGGGCACCTTCATAGGTGTTCACGGTTTCAAGGTTCACCATATGGCGCATTACCTGAAATTCCTGACTGATCCCGTTGCCGCCATGCATATCGCGCGACATCCGTGCAATATCCAATGCTTTGCCACAGTTATTGCGTTTAATCATCGAAATCATCTCTGGTGCGGCTTTCGCTTCATCCATCAACCGGCCAACCTGAAGCGCGGCTTGTAGCCCAAGCGTAATATCCGTTTGCATATCTGCCAGTTTTTTCTGAAACAACTGGGTTTGCGCCAGCGGGCGTTTAAACTGATGCCGATCCAACCCGTATTGGCGTGACGCATGCCAGCAAAATTCAGCTGACCCCATCACACCCCAAGCAATACCGTAACGCGCGCGGTTCAAACACCCAAACGGGCCTTTCAGACCTGTTACATGCGGTAGAAGTGCGTCTTCGCCGACTTCCACATCATCCATCACAATTTCGCCTGTGATTGATGCCCGAAGCGATAGTTTGCCGTCGATTTTCGGTGCACTTAGCCCCTTCATGCCTTTTTCCAGCACGAAACCCTTAATCTTGCCGCCATGTTCCTCGGATTTGGCCCAGACCACAAACACATCCGCAATCGGTGCGTTGGAAATCCACATTTTTGATCCGCTGATCTTATACCCTGTCGGCGTCTTCACTGCGCGGGTTTTCATGCCCCCGGGGTCAGATCCGGCATCAGGTTCGGTCAACCCGAAACAACCGATATATTCGCCAGACGCTAGTTTTGGCAGATATTTCATCCGTTGTTCTTCGGTGCCATACGCATAAATTGGATACATCACCAGTGACGATTGCACTGACATCATTGACCGATAACCACTGTCCACACGTTCCACTTCACGCGCAACCAGCCCGTAAGTTACATAGCCTGCACCAATGCCGCCATATTCTTCAGGTAATGTTGCCCCCAATAACCCCATTTCGCCCATTTCACGGAAAATCTCAGGGTCAGTTTCTTCTTTGGCGTAAGCTTCAATAATACGCGGTTGCAGCTTGTCTTGCGCATAGGCACGGGCCGCATCACGGATCATACGTTCCTCTTCTGTCAGCTGGGTGTCCAGCATCAGGGGATCTTCCCAGTTGAACGACCCAAGATCAGGTGCATCTTTCGGCTTAAGGCTAGGTTTATCAGCAGACATCGCAAACTCCATCAAAGCGGTTTTCTTGAGGCCTAAACAAGAAAATCACATTGCGCAAGTTGTCCTTTAAAAATAATTTGATCAAATTATTCTTGCGCCCCCTGCAGGGCATCTGCTAGCCATGCATAACAACATAAATCAGGTGACAAATGAAGATCGGAATTTTGCAAACAGGTATGGCCCCTGATAAAATGGCAGCACAAACCGGGGAATATCCCGAAATGTTTGAACGTTTGCTTGCGGGGCATGGTTTGGGTTTTCAAACTTACAACGTCTTGGCAGGGGAAGCCCCCACTGATCCAAATGCGGCCGATGGCTGGCTAATTACGGGTTCTAAATACGGGGCCTATGAAGACCACGCGTGGATTGCCCCGCTTGAAAATCTTATTCGTAAAATTTATGCAGCCCAAACTCCGCTTGTCGGCGTCTGTTTCGGCCACCAGATCATTGCGCAAGCATTGGGCGGTAAGGTGGAAAAGTTTAAAAACGGCTGGCGCATAGGCCCTACCGCATATCAGATGAAGGGGCATGACGACCCGATTGTGCTAAATGCTTGGCATCAAGATCAGGTCGTGGAACTGCCCGAAGACGCGGTTGTGGTTGGATCGAACGATTTTTGCGAATACGCCATGCTGACTTATGGTGACAAAGTATTCACCATACAAGCGCACCCAGAATACAGCGATGATTTTATCGAAGGGTTAATTCAACACCGCGCCAAAGGTGTTGTACCCGAAGATTTACAAAAAGACGCCAAAGCGCAAATGGGTCAACCGCTACATGCCACTGAAATGGCGGATATGTTCGCACTCTTATTAAAACAGCCCAAGGCTGAAGGAGGCTCGACATGAGCACACAAACCGACTGGATAAAACAACTGCCACAAGCAGCCCAAGATTATGTCGAAGGGCGCAAGCTGGAAGAGGTTGAATGCATCATTGCTGACACGCCCGGCATCAGTCGCGGCAAATGCATGCCCGCACGAAAATTTGGCAAAATGGATCAGATGTACCTACCAGACAGCATTTTTTATCAAACCGTAACAGGTAGTTACGTCGATATTGATGAAATGGAAAACCAATACACCGAGGGCGACATGGTTCTAACACCAGACTTTGCAAGTGCCACTGCGGCCCCTTGGACAGGTGATATAACTTTGCAAGTCATCCATAATGTTGACGATTTACATGGCAACCCTATGCCCTTGGTTCCCCGAAATGTGTTAAAACGCGTACTGGCACTTTATCAGGCCGAAGGTTGGACGCCCGTTGTAGCACCTGAAATGGAATTCTACCTTGTAGCCCCCAACACCAACCCCAATCACCCGATTGAGCCACCTATGGGACGCACAGGTCGCAAAGCAGCAAGCCAACAAGCCTATTCAATGTCGGCAGTTGATGAATACGGCCCTGTGATCGATGACATCTATGATTTTGCCGAAGCGCAAGGCTTTGAAATTGATACGATTATTCAAGAAGGCGGTGCAGGCCAGATAGAGATCAACCTGCAACATGGTGACCCATTGAAACTGGCTGATGAGGTGTTCTTTTTCAAACGCCTGATTAAAGAGGCCGCTCTGCGTCACGATTGTTTTGCCACTTTCATGGCCAAACCGATGGGCGACCAACCAGGCTCTGCGATGCACATTCACCACTCTATTTTGGACATTAAAACAGGCCAAAACATTTTCACAGACAAAGACGGTAATTCAACTGCTAAGTTCACCCAATTCATCGCAGGCCTGCAAACCTACCTGCCTGCGGCCACCCCCTTTATCGCCCCATATGTGAATTCCTACCGCCGTTATGTGGCGCATTATTCCGCACCTATCAATTTGGAATGGGCCGAAAATAACCGCACTACTGGCATTCGCGTGCCCATTTCTGGCCCCGAAGCGCGCCGTGTTGAAAACCGTGTCGCAGGCATGGATTGCAACCCGTATATCGGTATCGCTGCCAGCTTGGCCTGCGGTTATTTGGGTATGAAACAGGGATTGGAGCCGCGCAAACCTGCCAAAGGTGAAGCTTATGACGCTGACCGCGACATTCCACCCTCTATGTATGAAGCACTATCATTGCTGGATGCTTGCCCAGAGCTAACAGAAGCTATGGGTGCAGAGTTCACTATGGTTTATATGGCCACAAAACGCATGGAATACGATGAATTTCAAGAGGTTATCTCACCTTGGGAGCGTGAACATCTGTTGATGAATGTCTGATGAACCTTCTGCATGAAAATGACCGTTTAGGGCAATACCCCAACAGTTGGTATGCCGCCACCGCAAACGAATTGGCCCCGTTCCCTAGCCTTAAGGGTGCGGTCAAAGCAGATATTTGCATCATCGGGGCGGGCTACACTGGTCTGTCATCCGCATTATATTTAGCCCAAGCAGGTTTCAACGTGGTAGTGCTGGAAGCTCACCGCGTTGGCTGGGGCGCCTCTGGGCGCAATGGCGGGCAGCTAGGCAGCGGTCAGCGACGAGAACAGGACGAATTGGAAACTATGTTAGGCGTAGATCACGCCAAACGGCTTTGGGATATTGCACAAGAAAGCAAAGCCACCGTTCGCGATCTGGTCAAAACACATGCTATAAACTGTGATCTTAAAAACGGTATCGCGCATACTGATTGGCATGCATCTGGCGTACCACCACAGCATGCTTATGCCGAAAAGCTGCAACAAGATTACGGATACGATCAAATATCCACCTTGGATAAAGCGCAGGTTCGCACCTTGGTTGGATCAGATGCCTATCACGGCGGTACACTTGATATGGGTGCCGGTCATTTACACCCGCTGAATTACGCGCTTGGGCTTGCAAAAGCGGCGATGGATGCAGGTGTCAGTATTTATGAACAATCCGAAGTCACTGGTGTTGAAAGTGGGAAAGCCCATAAAATCACCACGGCCACAGGAACTGTAAACGCCGCACATCTGATTTACGCTTGCAATGGATATTTAGGCCGTCTGGAAGGCAAAGCGGCGGCAAAAGTCATGCCGATCAATAATTTCATCGTAGCCACCGAACCTTTGGGCCGCGATATGGCAGAAAGCTTAATCGCACAAGATGTGGGCATTGCCGACAGCAAATTCGTAGTGAATTATTTTAGACGTAGTGCCGATAACCGCATGCTGTTTGGCGGGGGTGAAACATATGGTTATCGATTTCCTAAAAATATCAAAGCCTTGGTTAGCAAACCTATGTTGGAAGTTTATCCGCAACTTGAAAATGTAAAACTGAATTATGCATGGGGTGGCACTTTGGGCATCACAATGAACCGCATGCCAAGTTTCATGCGCTTGTCGCCAACATGCTATTCCCTATCAGGCTATTCGGGGCACGGGGTTGGCATGGCGACAATGGCCGGTAAAATCGTGGCCCACGCTATTCAGGGACAGATGGAACATTTTGACACAATGGCATCCGTCCCTGCCCCAGGCTTTCCTGGTGGTGCACATTTACGGTGGCCAGGGTTAGTATTGGCGATGACATGGTATTCCTTGCGCGACCGACTGGGTATATGAAAATTTAGGTGACAGGCTTACAATAGCTATGTATTAACTGAAACTAAGTTTCGGTTAATACGAAAGTGCCAATATGTTGAAACGCGACCTACACCAAGCAGAACCAATTCCAGAAGAAGCACGCGACTATATTGATGCATTACTCGCATCGGGTGACCTGTTTCGCTACCATGCATCCGAAAATTCCCCTGTCACTCTTCTTGAACAGGAATTTGCCGATATGTTGGGGGCAAAATACGCACTGGCGGTCGCATCGTGCTCGGCGGCCCTATTCCTAAGCTTAAAGGCACTTGATCTGCCAAGGGATGCCAAAGTTTTAATCCCGGCCTTTACCTTTGCCGCCGTACCTTCCGCAGTCGTTCACGCGAACTGCACCCCAGTTTTGGTTGAAGTCGGCGAAAACTACCGCGTGGATATGGATGATTTCAAAGCAAAGCTTACCGATGACATTCCAGCGGTTCTGATTAGCCATATGCGCGGTCACACATCTGATATGGACCAAATCACCGCCCTTTGTGATGCAAGGGACATCCCCCTGATAGAGGACGCCGCCCATTCGTTAGGCACCACGTGGAATGACCGGAAAATTGGCACCATAGGCAAAGTCGGCTGTTTCAGCTTTCAATCCTACAAACTGCTAAACGGTGGCGAAGGCGGTATTCTAGTCACGGATGACGATGATATTATTGCGCGCTGCGTAATTATGTCAGGCGCTTATGAAAGCAACTGGCAAAAACACGGGCTAGATTGCAATACATTCGCTAAGTACCAAAATGAACTACCACTTTACAACACGCGCCTTAGCAACCTGTCAGCCGCCGTTATTCGCCCGCAATTACAACATGTACAGCGACGCATTCACGATGGATTGCGCAACCATGATTTGATGGCAGAACAGCTAAACGCATCACCTTACTTATCGGTTCCTGTCCCTTTGAAGCCAGAAAAACGCGCGCCCGACAGCATTCAATTCAACCTGATCGGGTTTAGCGACGATGAAGCCCATACTTTGATGCGCGAAACCAAATCACGCGGTATCGCGGTCAGTATTTTCGGACTGCACAGTGGCAATGCACGTGCATTTTGGAATTGGAAGTTTCTGGGCGAAGCACCTGATTTACCACAAACAAAAGCCATGCTGATGCGGGCCTGTGATGTGCGCTTGCCAGCTGCATTGACTGTCGAGCAAGTAAACACGGTTGCCGGCGTTATTCTATCTTGTGTCAAGCAGATCAAACATTCTAAAGCGGCCTAAACCTTACTCTAGTATCAAAAGCTTTCCTTCCATCCATGGGAACCTTTCAACACAGGGGTCAACCAGCATTGAGCGTACCAATGGCCGTATTTGCTCTGCAATATCAAAGGGAACTGTATCCAAAACGCCTTTGCGTGCAATCAAAGATACACTGCGTGACAACTCTTTGAATGGCAGCGGAAATACATCAACATCATCATGAAAGCGCCGTGCACGCATATAGCCCAAAGAGGTAGTTACCGTCCAACCAGAGCCAGCCGCAACCATACATAAAATTGCGTGATAGCTGTCAAATTCAAACTTATTAGGCAGGTTAATACGTTGGCGTGACAAGTGCGCTTCAATCTGGCGCCCCATCATTTGACGTGATGAATAACGTATAAACGGTAGGTTCAAAAGCTGCGACATCACATTTGCTGAAGGATCAACAGTACCTTTTGGCACCGCAATAATAAACGGTTCGGTTAAGACCGGATGCACCTCCATCCAATCGGCAGTTATATCCAGATCAGCGGCCACAATCACATCCATATGGCGCGATTCCAAATCGGATGCTAGGTGATAACTGGAACCACTTTCTAACAAAAACTGACACCCTGTTAACTTCTTTGACAACCCTGCCATCAAGGCAGGTGTCACATCCGCGTCAAAATCATCAATCATCCCTAGGCGCAACCGGATCATCTGACTGTAATTGAACACCGCCAATTCCGCCTTAGCTTGCGTCACCTCACCCAAAATGGTTTCCGCACGGCGTAAAAACAAAGCCCCCGCAGAGGTCAATTCCATTGGACGTGAAGAGCGGTTCAACAACAACACACCCAATGCTGCTTCCAGATTGGTCAGTTGTTGCGACACAGACGACGGACTTGCATTCAAGCGCTTTGCCGCCAAAGAGATTGTACCCTCTTCCACGGCTGCGACAAAAATCTCAATCGCCCAAAGCGTCATTTTTCCCGGTATATCGACCATTCGACTGGCTCACTTCATTTTAAAGTATAGGTTTGTTATTACATGCAAATACAATTTCGTACATCAAAATCGCTTTAGATAGAATTTTCCAACCCCACTCAAACTTTGATTGACTTTGTGCGAAATAAGGTATGAGCCTACCCAAATGACACAAAAAATACTTATAATCGGCGCAGGCATCACAGGCGTCTCTATTGCGGAAACCCTGCGGCGCGCAGGGCAATCCGTTACCTTGGTTGACCGTGTGAACCCAGGTGACCCTGCGCAAACTTCCTATGGCAACGCAGGCTTGTTAGCCCGTGCAGGCGTAGGCCCAGTTGCTGACCCATCCATATTGATGGAAATGCCCCGCATTATGCTAGATCCAAACAGCCCGATCAAATTACGTTGGTCATACTTATTGCGCATGATGCCTTGGGCACTATCTATGTTGCGTAACGGCATGCAGGACAGGGCCAAAAACATCGTGCCTGCAATGAACGAACTACTATATGACACGGTTGAACAACACTTAGACTTGGCCAAAGGTACCCCAGCGGAACAATACCTTAAACTTACTGGCGTCACGTCTATTTTCCGCAACAAAGAAGCTTTTCTATCAGATACATTTATAAATGAAGCCAAAAAAACCGTCGGCATAGAATGGGTGGAATATGATCGCAAAGCACTAGCCGACCGCGACCCGCATTTAAGCGAAGCTTACACATTTGGTGTGGAATATGCAGGACAAGGTTGGTTGTCAGACCCATCCGCATATGTAGCCACCCTTGCCCGCCACTTCACCGATAACGGCGGTACGTTTTTAACCCATGAGGTCGACGCAATAGGAACAGGTCATGTAACCTGTAAAGATGGTTCACAAATCAAAGCTGATACAATTATTCTGGCCACAGGTGCATGGTCAAAACCCTTGGCAAAAACCTTTGGTCACAAAGTACCCTTACAAGGCGAGCGCGGCTATCATATTTTACTAAAAAACCCCAGCCATACGCCTACCCAACCTTATTTGGTGAAAGACATCAAATGCGGGCTAACACCCATGCTAAAGGGGTTGCGATGTGCAGGAACCACCGAATTTGCCAAACTAGATTCCGATCCGTCAAAATCGCCCCCCAAATACTTGGAAAAAAGTGTGCGGCAAATCTACCCAAATTTGACTTGGGACAGCCATGAAATATGGATGGGAAACCGCCCGACAACCGTAGATAGCCTGCCAATGATCGGGCGTACAAAATCCGCACCAAACGTGATTTACGCCTTTGGTGGGCAGCATTTGGGGATCACTATGGGGCCGAAACTGGCAAAGATCGTACGCGATATAGTTTTGGATAAACAGACCAATATTGATCTGTCACCCTACGCTGTGGATCGTTTTGACTAAGATCAGCGCCTATTGAATTTGGATCGCTGCCCGTTCAAATGTAACGCTATCGGTTTCACCATCATCATAAGTGATTTTAACCGTGATGTTTTGCACCGATTTCAACGCAAAACCGCCATATATTTTCTGCTTAGGCGGCAAGGCCATCGGGTTAGCTGATGTTTCATCACACGCAATAAAGGCCCAGTTTTGATCCGCCTTGTTGGAATTGATACCATACTCAATTTTATCTAGGCCACACCGCCATGTTAGCAGATGGGTAAAATACACCAAATCCTGCCCATCCCATTCGCGCACTGCAACCCAACTGTTTTTGGTCGCATTAAGTATCGGGCGGATTTGCGCCGCATCAACCATTTGCGCATGTAATGTTGCGGGAACGCTTAAGGCAGTCGATAAAAATATGACAGTAAGTATCCGTTTCATCAAAAGCCCCTATAAATTTCATCACCAGCATTTCAATTTTTTCCGTCTCTGTCTATACATTCATAAACAATAATAAAAAACAGGCGTAGAGTGGCAAATAAATTTAACGTTTTTGCAATTATTCAAGGCGGGCGGCTGCAATATGAAGCCATCGCTTTTGCAGCTACTTTTCGTCAAAAACATCCAAATTTCAAAGGCCGATTGATTTTCGGTGAACCCCAGCACACCGATAATTGGGCATATGACCCCCGCATCGACCGAGATGATGTACGCCAAATACTGGAAAGTTTCGGGGCAGAGGTTATTCCATTTGAAAATCGGGTTTTCGGCAGCGACTACCCATACGGCAACAAAATCGTCGGTCTAACTGCCCTGCCCAAAGGTGAACCGTTTATCTTTTTTGATACCGACACAATATTCACCGGCCGCCTGAACAATGTTGCGTTTGATTTTAATCGGCCATCCGCCTCTATGCGGCGCACCAATACTTGGCCAAAAATCGAACTTTATGGCCCGGGCTATGCGGACACATGGAAATCATTATACGACAAGTTCGATCTGGATTTTGAAAGCTCGCTCGACCTTTCACAACCCGACGAATACTGGCAACGTTATATGTATTTTAACGCTGGCTGGTTCTTTTATTCCTGCCCACACCAGTTTGCCGATCTATTTTTACATTATGCCACCGAGATCATGCGCGACCCCCCGTTTGAGGCTTGCACACAAGAATTTGACCCGTGGTTAGATCAGGTAGCCCTGCCCCTTGTTATCAGCAATCTAGGCGGCGGACGCCCATCGCCTTCACAGCTTGAACTTGATGGTGAGGTGGCTTGCCACTACCGAACTTTGCCGCTGCTATATGCCCGCGAAAATGATGCCGCAATAGAAGCACTGGAAACTGCCGTTGCCCCAAACAAAGTCAAGAAGGTGCTAAAACGTTCAGAGGCGTTTCGCAAACTGGTATTCCAGAGAAAAGGCGAGATCATCCGCGAAATGTTCGACCGCGATAATCTACCGCGCAAAGAACAAGCGATCCGGCAACGGATCAAGAAAAAGAACCTGTGGTTGCGATGATCTAATAGGTACGTAACCTGAGCCTAAGCGTTGCAAGGGAAAAACCCAACACAAGGTTTGAGACAATGAGTATAAAGAATTTCAAACGTCTGTATGAAACATTATCATTAGAAGAACAAAAATTAGTGATTATGGCCTACAGGGATTATAAAATTGTTGTACAGGGTGTGTCCGAATTATTTTTTGGGGCTGATTTTCAAGAAAAATTAGATATTGCAACAACAAAGCAAGATCGTGCAGCCGCTGGGATGTTATGCGCAGGATTACGGGAAGTATTTCAAATAGTCATCACAATTCAGAAACACAAAGATGCGTATCCTACTGAATTTAATTTATTTTTCAAGAACAACCTTCCCTCTCATGTATTTGAAAAACTATATTGTGAAGCAAGCGTGAAACCATGATGATAGTTTATAGCACCATCGTTCGCACACCTAACACTTCCTAAACCTTAGCCCGTGTATAACACCCCTGCTAGCAAAAGTAGTTCACGGGTTTTCAAAGGGCGCATGACACCGCCAAATGCGAGAACCACCGCAACTTAACAGTTAAGAACAGGTGCAGAGCAAACAACTCTGTTCGGCCATATAGCTACAATCGGCAGGCCTGCCTTCCTTATTAGATACATACTCTGATAATACGAAAACCCCGCTGCCAACTGGTTGGCGACGGGGCGATAAGGCGTTATACTCACACATCACGCGGTGAAAACAAATTTCTGTTCAATTACTTCTTTTCCCCATGTCTGTCCGTGTTGCTCATTCACTAATTCAAAGCCATGCTTTTCATATAAAGCACGTGCTGCTTTCAAGCCATCGAACGTCCATAAATGCACCTCATTAAAGCCCTGATCTTGCACAAAATTCATTGCCGCATCCATCAATTTGTTGCCAAAACCAGTGCCGCGAACTGTATCATCAACGATGAACCAACGAATGTGCCCGATATTTTCCCCAAGGTCCTGCCCATCAACGGAAATTCCGCCTACGACCACCCCGTTATATTCAATTACCCATGTCGCATTTGCGGGGTGATTAATACGGGTTAAAAATTCAGCCATTTCTTGCGCGACCAAAGTTTCAAATTCCAAACCAAACGAAACCGCCTTACTATAGTATGAAGCGTGCATTTGAACGATAGAACCCAGCAACCCGGGCACATACCCTTGCCTTATGGTTATCTGGGTGGCTTTGGCATCAGGCATATCAAATTTGCCGCCTTCCCGAAAGGACTTCAATGCATCGGCATATAATAACATACCTTTTTCGATCTCATCTGCTACATCAGCCCCTGCCGTGTTAAGCGCATTACACACTTGCTGACGCCCGAAATGATCAATCTTTTCCTTCATTTTTCGACCTTTGTCAGTCAAACTAAGGCACTTGCGACGGCCATCATCGGTTGAGGTTTTTTCAACAACCATATCTTGCTTAACCAAAGATTTTAACAAGCGGCTAATTGTTGATTTTTCAAGTAAAAGTGTGTTGGAAAGTACTTGCGCAGTTTGGTTTTGATTTTCCCCGATTTCAATAATAGCATGAACTGCAGAAGCCGTCAGACCCGTCCCCGCTAGGGATTGTTCCATAAACCCCAACTCCCGAACCAATCGTCTGGATTGTAATCGGATTTGGTCAACAGTTGCTAATTCATAGTTTTTCATTGCTCATCTCATTTAGTTGCACGGTACAACTAAATGAGATGAGCAATTTATGTCAAGTAACTTATTACGACTTGCCGCGCTCTTGCTTCTCAATAATGCCGGATTTACCTTCACGCCGTTCCAGCTCTTCCAGCACATCTTCCAATGTCACACCGCGCGATGACAACATCACGAACAGATGAAAAATCACGTCTGCGGCTTCTTCTTTCAGGTTTTTCTTGTCACCTTTGGCAGCTGCGATAATCGCTTCAACCGCTTCTTCGCCAAACTTTTCAGCACATTTTTCAGGGCCGCGTTTAAACAGCTTGGCCGCGTAGGATTTCTTTTCATCCTCGCCTTGGCGGCTTTCAATAGTACGCGCAAGGCGGGTCAGGACATTGGCCATAATACTTCTTTCTTACAGTCTGATAGGTACGCCGTTGGCGGCCATATATTCTTTGGCTTCTTTAATGGTGTATTCCCCGAAATGAAAGATCGAAGCGGCCAAAACTGCCGAGGCGTGACCTTCTTTCACACCATCCACCAAATGATCCAGCGTGCCAACCCCGCCAGAGGCAATCACGGGGATATGCACCGCATCCGCAATGGCGCGGGTCAGGGGCAGATTATACCCGCTTTTTGTGCCGTCACGGTCCATGCTGGTCAGCAGAATTTCCCCTGCGCCTTTGCTTTCCATCAACTTGGCAAACTCCACCGCATCAATGCCTGTTGCTTGGCGCCCGCCGTGGGTAAAAATCTCCCACTTGCCGGGGCTGACGGTTTTTGCGTCTATCGCCACTACAATACACTGGCTGCCAAAACGGTTAGCACTATCAGCCACCACATCAGGGTTGGCCACAGCGGCAGAGTTAAAACTGACCTTGTCAGCCCCCGCCAACAGCAGGTTGCGCACATCATTTGGT
The DNA here is from genome assembly GCA_913061275.1 of uncultured Paracoccaceae bacterium. GTDB lineage: Bacteria > Pseudomonadota > Alphaproteobacteria > Rhodobacterales > Rhodobacteraceae > Amylibacter. The sequence continues at coordinate 45,182 of CAJXSR010000010.1, forward strand.
TCACGCACCCCACCCCCGATGGTCAGTGGCATAAAACACTGTTCCGCCGTGCGACGTGCTACATCAAACATCGTGCCACGGTTTTCAATGGTGGCGGCAATATCAAGGAAACACAGCTCATCCGCACCCGCCGCATCATAAGCCTTCGCGCTTTCAACAGGGTCGCCTGCGTCGATCAGATCAACGAAGTTCACACCTTTCACAACTCGACCGTCTTTGACGTCTAGGCAGGGGATTATACGGGTTTTAAGCATTCAATTTACTTTCTCTTGCTGACCGCATTGGAGCCAAATTCGATCACAGCTCCGATAGTAAGCCAAGGTAGTAGAAAGTTCCATTGCACAAAAGTTAATAATAGCGGGGAATTCAACATCCATTTGCCAATATCAATTCCAAAAATAATGCATGAATGAATACGATTAGCAGAGATATGACATTTACCGAACATACCTGCGAAAGTTGTTATAAACATATATGCAAGAAACAACGCCAGAGGCATTAAATATAAGCCTATAAAAAACCTCCGCAGACCTGTCATAACTACCCCTTCAAAAGCGCCGCAGCTTCAGGCACATTAATCATGCCATCATATAACGCACGCCCTGAAATAGCCCCATCCAAGGGTGCACCGCAGTTTTTCAACGCGCGCAGATCATCCATCGACGATACCCCACCTGATGCAATCACAGGGATCGAAACCGCATGGGCCAACGCCGCAGTAGCTTCTACATTCGGGCCTTGCATCGCCCCGTCGCGGTTAATGTCGGTATATATAATCGCGGCCACGCCCGCGTCTTCAAACTGACGGGCAAGATCGGTGACATTCACATTGGTTTCTTCAGCCCAGCCGCGTGTGGCAACCATACCGTTTCGCGCGTCAATCCCTACAGCTACATGGCCCTCAAACCGACGTGCCGCTTCACGCACCAGATCAGGGTCCTCAACCGCAACCGTGCCCAAAATTACCCGTTGCAACCCTTTTTCCAGCCATGCTTCAATCGTGGCCAAATCGCGTATACCGCCGCCCAGTTGCGCTGGCACATCGACCGCCTTTAGAATCGCTTCAACTGGGGCTGCATTCACAGGTTCCCCCGCAAACGCCCCGTTCAGATCAACCAGATGCAACCATTCGCACCCTGCATCCGCAAATGCCAAGGCTTGTGCGGCAGGATTATCATTAAACACCGTCGCCTGATCCATTTCGCCTTTATAAAGCCGCACGCACGCGCCGTCTTTTAAATCAATAGCAGGGTATAAAATCATCTGTTTCGCCTGTGTAACTAGAGTCACACGCCTGATACCTGATAGGCAAGCTTTTGCAAAGTGGTGATGTAACCTAACGTTCCTCTTGACGCATCACTGCACAATTTTGCAAGATGCGCGTGAATATGGGAGGATTATTCATGAAGAAATTAGCTTTAATCGTAACCGCGGCTTTGATCGCGACACCTGTGATGGCTGCTGACCCTGTGTTAGGCACCTGGCAAACAGCTAAAGATGACAATGGCAATTACGGTCACATCGAAGTTGCACCATGCGGCAGTAAAATTTGCGGCAAATTGGTAAAATCATTTAAATCCGACGGCAGCGCTGGCTCTACCGAAAACATCGGTAAAAACATCATCTGGGATATGAAAAGCAGTGGTGGCGGTGCATATGGTGGTGGTAAAATCTGGTCACCTGACCGCGATAAAACTTACAAATCCAAAATGCAGCTGGATGGCAACATGATAAACGTCAAAGGCTGTATTGCCTTTATCTGCCGTGATGGTGGTACTTGGACGCGCGTTAACTAAGCTACGGTTTCCACTGCAAAAAATTGCCAATCAACCGTAAGCCGGTTGATTGGCTTTTTTCTGGGTGAAACTGTGTGCCGATGATATTATCATGGCCAACGGCCGCCGTGATAGCCCCGCCGTAATCAACCGTTGCCAATAAATCACCCGCATTTTCAGGTAGCAGGTGATAGCTGTGTACAAAGTATACATGATCGCCCTTTGCAATCCCGTCAAACACGGGGTGCGTGGCTATATTATCCAATGCATTCCATCCCATATGCGGAATTTTCAGGCTTTTATCACTGGGCGCAAGTTTCACAACCTCGCCCCTAATCCAATCAAACCCCTTGTGGTCGCCGTGTTCACGCCCCCACGTGGCCATCATCTGCATGCCCACACAAATCCCCATAAACGGCTTGCCTGATTGAACCTGTTCTGCACAGGCCCCGAACAGCCCGTCGATGGCACCCAATTCACGGCGACAATCAGCGAAGGCACCAACGCCAGGTAATACCACGCGGTCAGCTTTGCGCACCACGTCAGGATCAGCCGACACGATTATATCACCTGCATCCAGTTCCACCGCCATGCGTTGAAAACTTTTTTCGGCAGAGCGCAGATTACCAGAGTTGTAATCGACAATTACGGTGGTCATTCGGACAGGGTACCTTTGGTAGACGGGATAGCATCTGCCTTACGCGGATCAGTTTCCAAGGCCACACGCAACGCACGCGCTACAGATTTGAACGCAGCTTCGGCTATGTGGTGGCTGTTAAAGCCATCCAAAGCCTCTACATGCAACGTCAAACCGCCTTGCATCGCAAAAGCTGTGAAAAACTCACGTACCAATTCAGTATCAAACGTACCTATTTTGGCGGTCGGCATTTCCACATTCCAAACCAGATAAGGCCGCCCAGAAATATCCAAGGCAGAGCGCACCAGTGCATCATCCATCGGCAACAGGCATGACCCATAACGGTTAATGCCCTTCTTGTCGCCAACCGCTTGCGTTAATGCCTTGCCAAGCGCAATGCCCACATCTTCCACCGTGTGGTGGTCATCAATGTGCAGGTCACCCTTGGCACGGATTTTCATGTCGATCAGCGCATGGCGTGACAACTGATCCAGCATATGGTCAAAAAAGCCCACGCCAGTTTCGTTGTCATATTGACCTGTGCCATCAAGATTAATCTCGACACTGATCTTGGTTTCTACCGTGTCACGGTTGATTTTCGCTGTACGCATGAGGTTCGCCCAAAGTTTGTTTACTAGGGCCTTATAGGCAAGGTACGAGGCTGTTCCAAGCCCTGATCTAGGCGGAATATAGGATGTGTGCTTTGCACGCACCGTGCACATTTGACAACGCATCGTCTAATGTCCCAACTGGGACATTAAATAAGAGTGTATTTTAAATTACATTTATTCTCACGTAACCTCAAAACGATATGTGTAGTAAGTTAATTGCCACTTTCCCGCCTGCCCATTTTTAAAATTACAATATGCATAGAACAGTGGTTCACTTGAGCTGCGACATGACCATAAAGCTAGTGAATGCAGAAACGTTGTCATCTTCATTGAACAGACGATCAGCAAGTTCAGTGTATTCGTCCATATCAGCTATGTTCAAAATAAGAATACTTCCGACCTCACCTGCAACCATATAACATTGCGATACTGCGCTTTCCTTTTTGAGTTGTTCAAAAAAGTTCTGGCGGAATTGATGGCCGTGTCGTTCGAATTTGACTGTTACAACTGCCGTCAGTTTTCGGTTAAGGCACGCGGGGTCAATTACCGCAACAATACGTTGGATTGCACCTGTTTTCTTTAGATGGGCGACCCGACGCAAACAAGCTGAGGGTGACAGGCCAACCTGTTCTGCAAGTACCTTATTGGGCAAGTCCGCATTCTTTTTCAAGATTTCCAGAATACGGAGGTCAATCTGATCGATCCTTTCACTCATGCATGATTATTGCATAATTGACAGTATTTCACAAGAATTAGGCGTTATTTTTGCAAAAAAGGAGCGTAATTCTAAACTACATCTGTATTTTGAACCTAAAAAGAAAGGGTTACCATTATGCAGATACCTTGTTTTGTCGAACCTACGACTGATGAAGAGTTTTCAATGGACACGCCCATTTGGCGCGCACCAAACAAGAAACCACTTATGATATCAGAATTGCCTGGCATCACACGGGCAGAAATTGACAGTTCAACGCGGTCAATATGGCGATACGCAAAATCAATGCCTGTAAAAATATCAAACCCAATTACTATGGGTGAAGGCTGCACACCTCTTGTCAGCAAGGAAATTGACGGACTTGAGTGCAACTTCAAGCTTGAATGGTTTTCACCGACAGGCTCTTTCAAAGACAGGGGAGCATCGGTGTTAATTTCATTCTTGAACCAGCAGGGTATTCGCAATGTTATCGAGGATAGTTCGGGCAATGGCGGTGCTGCAATCGCAGCCTATGGTGCGGCTGCGGGTATGGATGTAACGATATTTGTTCCGCATTACACTCAGCCCGCCAAAATCGTTCAGTCAAAAGCTTACGGTGCCAAAGTAGTACTTGTGCCGGGCAAGCGCATTGACACTGAAGCCGCCGCTATCAGGATGTCAAAGAGCACTTTTTATGCAAGCCACAATTGGCACCCTATGTTTCTTCAGGGAACAAAAACCCTAGGATACGAAATCTGGGAAGATCTGAGCTTCACACTTCCCGATAATATTGTCATTCCTGCATCGGCTGGAAGTAACCTTCTGGGCTGTTTTATGGCATTCAAAGAACTCATGAGTTCAGGTGAAACTGATCGCATGCCGCGTATGTTCGTCAGTCAGCCGCAAAATTGCGCACCTCTGTACCACGCATGTCATGCTACAACACAAAAGCAATTTCTGCCGACTGTTGCCGAAGGCACAGCTATTACAAACCCTCTAAGATTGCAGGCCATGGTAAACGCCATAAAAGAAACTAACGGCGACGTTGTAACAATCACTGAGAATGAGATCATTCAAGCGGCTAGGCGTCTTGCGAGGTCGGGAATTTACGCAGAAACAACCAGCTCGCATGTTTGGGCGGGCGTGCAGAAATTGGTTGAGACTGGCCAAATTGCTACCACCGACAAGACTGTAGCGATATTAACGGGTTCCGGTCTGAAATCGCCCTCAGTTCATGAATAACACTTGCTCTCGGTCATTCTGGCCGTGTCCATGCAGTTGATGGCACATAGAAAAGAGCGGACATAGGCACTGATTACATTACATGCTTGTTAATTGGGAAAGTGACGCAACCACACTTCGGTTCGGGTTTGGTCGCGCGCTTCATAGTCGCGGATAGCCTGCTCTAGGTCGCCAACATCTGATGTTTTGTTATCAGCACCTATTTCGGTCAGGCGCATGGTATACCAAGCAGTTATACCGCCTTCTGGTGCTTCCGAGAATCTGGGGAAGGCGGGCTCTGGCGTCTGATCCGCCATCCAGAGATTGGGACGTGCCGGTTCAAGGGCAAGTGCGCGTGCTAGCCCCACGACATCAACTACACCGCTGGCCACAGCTTCTTCGGCCTGCGCACGTGTTTTGAAACCGCCGGTTAGCATCAGGGGCTTGGTTGTTAACGCGCGGGCACTTTTTGCGAATTCAATGAAATACGGGCCCCGTCCTGCCCCGTCATTAGCTGATTTAGCACCGGGGAAATATGTACCACCGCTGATGTCGATAAGGTCAACCGAAGAACCGTCAAGAGCTGCCACAACCTTTAGTGCTTCTTCCGCATCTAACCCGCCCACAAGCTGGTCAGATGAATTGAGCTTGACGGCGATTGGAAAATTCGGGCCGACAGCGGCGCGTGTTGCCTCAATGCTAGCGAGCAATAATTTCATACGGTTGGCGATTGTTCCGCCGTATTCATCACCGCGCTTGTTGAACAGCGGTGACAAAAACTGGCTAAGCAGAAAACCATGTGCTGCGTGAATTTGCACACCACTAAAGCCCGCTTGTTGTGCTAACTTGGCTGTCCTTGCAAATTCCAAGGGTATTTGGTGAATTTCATCTTTCGTTAACGCGGCACAGCTAAGACCCAGAAGATCAAGCGCACTTGGCCCTTTTGGATTGCTTGTTGGTTGGTAAGCAAGTGCGCCAGCATGGCCTAGTTGCAGCCAAAGCAAAGTATCGTTTTCACTACCTCGTTTGGCAAGTTCGCGAAACTGTGCAAGGTCAGAAGCCGCGTTAAGTACCAGATTGCCGGGTTTTTCGGCGTAGTTCGAGCTGCCCTGCACCTCTCCAATAATTGATACCGCCAACCCACCTTCAGCCCAACGCTGATACAGCCTGATCTGTTCGGATGTTGGATGCCCGGTTCCATCACTTAAAGAATCCGACATTGCCGACTTCGCAATCCGGTTTTTCAAGACGACGCCACAAGGTAGCTGTAGTGTTTTAAACAGAGTTCCATGTTGTTGCATTTGAGCGTTCCCGACTAAATTCTTGCAGCTTTCATTAGATCCTTGAAAACTCTAGGAACCGTAATTGAAACCCGTCTTTGACACAAAGGCAATCGCGTGCGCAGGATTGCTTAAATCTACTTAATCCTCGTAGTTTTCAATCGGCAGGCACGAACAGATCATGTGGAGATCACCATATGCATTGTCCACACGGGTCAAGTTTCGGGTAGGCGTTGCACACACGTTGACTGAAACGCCCTATGCTTACTACAGGGCCAGTATGACCCTAAGCACTACGATCCTGTAGCTAGCCCAGCTTCAAGTAACGCCGCCATTCCGCCCTCAACATATGATACGTTGGTAAAACCCATCTCAGTCAGTAGGTTCGCGGCAGATGCGCCCCGATAGCAAGGGGATGAACCGCAGGTGGTAAGGATACGACGTGAATGATCTTGAAGTTCGGGTTCGCGATACTCTTCGTAAATTACAAGGCAGCCTTTCCATGCGAGTGATCTACCAGGTGCATTAATAGCCCCAATGCCCAAGCCAGTCACCTCTACTTCTTCTGCATCTCTTACATCCACCAACAAAGCATTCGGGTTATCCTTTAATTCCTGCAACGCTTCATCGACACTGACAGAATGGGCTTGCGCCATTGCGTCATCAGCCAATTCAAAAAATGTTTTACCCATGATTACCTCCTGTGTCCTTGTTTCCTGTAGCAAAGATAGCATTAAATCATGATTTAGGCACCAAATTAAAATGGCAGCTCTTCGCACATTTCAGACATCGGCCCAATTTTGCAATCTGAACGGAATGCAAAACTGCCATTCACCATTGGCGATCCAACTGATGCTTCTGGGCCATACCGAACATCTTGGTTGGTATCGTCACATTCGGATCAACCTCGTAATTGGCAAATTTCACACCCTACTTACAGGTGGGGGCTTTCGGCGAGCACCGGACACTGCATTGCCAGCGATAGCCGTTAAAAGCAAGGCGCCGCCGATGAGGGTTCGCAAGGAAGCGTCCTCTCCTAAGAACAACCAAACCCAGAAAGGGCCAAGCATCACTTCGGCAAGGGACAGTAACGTCAATTCTGCGGCTGGGAGTGTGCGCGAACCTAATGTATAAAGGACTAACCCTGCACCCACTTGAAACACACCCATGCCCATAGCGATGCCCCCGTCACGTACAGACAGCACGAAAGACAGGCCCATAAACAGACAAATGACAGATGTGATGATGATGGCGAACAGTCCGGATAGGAATACCGCCGGAAGCATCTCGCCTGATTTGCCCCAACGCAGTGCGACGGTGAATACCGAAAACCCAAACGCTGAACCAAGTGCCGCTAAAGTGCCGTCAACCGCGCCGCCAGAGGTTTGGCCGAAGACCATGATCGCAATGGCACCAATGGCCACGAAAATAGCGACCCAAGTGGTGGGACGCACGCGTTCTCGTAACACAATCCAGCCCAGAATAGCGGTCATGAAGGGTGCCGTTGCAAAGAGTAAAAGCGCGTTGGCAACTGGGATGACTTGGATGGAATAAATACCACCTGAATAGGCTGCTACCAAAGCAAGGCCCGCGATCACAGAGGGCAAACCAGAGCGGCGTGCCTGTGCGAATGGGCTTTCGGTGCTGCGCAAGCGGATGACAACATAAAGAAATGCGCTAAGCGCAATGGAGCGGTATAGTAATATCTGCCAAACGCTGGCTTCTTCGATCAGCCGAATACCAAGGCCCACCGTCGACCACAGCACGCCTGCGGCAAACACAAAGATCAACCCACGACGGTGGCTGATATTGTACGCAGAGCTGTAAGTGATGCTGGACATGTCTTGGCCTCAGTGAAGTAATCACTCTTTCTCTAACGTACCTAAGATATTGTGTGCCGACCGTTTGCGACCAGCTAATGTCGTGGGATTACTTTGAAGTTGCCGCTCACGGGATTGCCAAGTTCAGCGATTATTCGTCGTCGATGTGCTCTTCCATCGGCGGGCATAAACAGATCCAGTTGCCGTCGCCATATGCATTGTCCATGCGGGTCAAGTTTTTGGTTAGGCGTTGCACACGTGGGCTGAAACCCACCTTATGCTTGCTATCCCAGTGCGAATTCGACAGCCGCGTCGCAATGAAGTTTGGCCGTATTGAACATTGGAAAATCAGCTATGTCGGTTTGGTTGATAAGAAGAAAAATCTCTGTACACCCTAAGATCAATCCTTGTGCACCTTCATCGACGCGCATTCGTTCTGCGATCTCGATATAGCGGCGTTTGGATTCTGTCGAAATGATGCCCTTGACCAATTCATTAAAGATAATCCGATCAATATCTTCTTGCTCTTGTTCGTTCGGGCTGATTGTTTCTACGCCAAAGTGGTCCTGAAATCGGTTCTTGAGGTAGTTCATTTGCATTACGGGCCGCGTACCAAACAGAGCGACCTTCTTAAGTTTTGCATCTCTCATCGCCAGACCAGTAGGGTCGGCAATGTGGATCACTGGAACATCAGCATGAGACATCAAACCCTCTAGAGGCTTATGGAGTGTGTTAGAAACGCAAAGAATTACGTCTGCGCCACCTGCGATCAAGCTATCAATTTTGATACGCATATAAGCTTCTAATGCGTCCCAATCATCAGTTCGAACGAACGCTTCAATATTACCAAAATTCATTCCAGCAATAAGTGTTTCGGCTATTTCCCACCCACCCAGTCGGTCGTTTATGCCATCATTTAGGAATTTATAATACTCACCAGTTGCGATATTTGAACACCCACCAAGGATGCCTATTGTTTTTTGCTTCAAAGGGCGGTTCATACATTTATTTTCCTAAAAGGTTCAAAAGCAAGCCTTGGTCACGGGGCATTAATTAGTCGACATGGGTTCAAAGCCGCCTTTGATATATCAGCAACCCCACCTTTCAGTGGGATTGCCATGTTCAACTCTTATTCATCGTCCATATAGTCTTCCATCGGTGGACAGCTACAGATCAAATTACGATCACCATATGCATTGTCCACACGGTTTACCGGTGACCAGTATTTATCCACCTTGAACGATCCTGGAGGGAAACAACCCTGCTCACGGGTATAGGGCCTGTCCCAGTCGCCCACCAAGTCGCGCATGGTGTGGGGTGCGTTGCATAAAGGATTGTTATCCTTTGGCCATTTGCCGTCTTCTATTTCTTGTGCTTCAGCGCGAATGGCCAACATGGCATCGCAGAAACGATCCAGTTCTGCCTTTGGTTCTGACTCGGTTGGTTCAACCATCAGCGTGCCGGGCACAGGAAACGACATGGTTGGTGCGTGAAAGCCGCAATCGACCAACCGCTTGGCGATGTCATCCACGGTGACACCGCAACTGACCTCTAGGGGCCGTGTATCAACGATACATTCATGTGCCACCCGCCCGTTTGGGCCGCGATACAGAATTTCATAAGCCCCTTCCAGACGTTTGGCGATGTAGTTGGCATTCAGGATCGCAGACTTGGTTGCCTGCGTCATGCCATCACCACCCATCATCAGGCAATAGGCCCAAGAAATCGGTAGAATGCTTGGGCTGCCAAAAGGTGCCGCAGAAACTGCACCTTCAACACCGCCTGTGTGAAAGTGACCCGGCAAGTATTTGATAAGGTGTTCTTTTACACCAATAGGCCCCATACCTGGGCCGCCGCCGCCGTGTGGGATGCAAAAGGTTTTGTGCAGGTTCAAGTGCGATACATCGCCCCCGATTTGACCCGGTTGCGAAATACCGACCATCGCGTTCATGTTGGCCCCGTCCATATAAACCTGCCCGCCGTGGTCATGCACGATTTGGCAAACCTCGCGCACGCCTTCCTCAAACACACCGTGGGTGGACGGGTATGTAATCATACAAGCTGCAAGATTTTCAGAATGCAGTTCCGCCTTGGCGCGGAAATCTTCAATATCAATGTCGCCATTGACCGATGATTTCACCACAACAACCTTATAATCCACCATATGTGCAGAGGCAGGATTGGTGCCATGTGCAGATGTCGGGATCAAACAGATATTGCGGTGACCTTCACCGTTTGCCTTATGATAAGCGGAAATTGTCAGCAGGCCCGCATATTCACCTTGCGCACCTGAATTCGGTTGCATGGAAATGCCGTCATAGCCAGTGATTTCACATAGTTTCTTAGATAGGTCATTGATAAGTAACGTATAGCCAGCTGCCTGATTGGCAGGTGCATAGGGGTGCATATTGGCAAAGCCAAACCATGTGACAGGCATCATTTCCGCCGCTGAATTCAGCTTCATCGTACAAGACCCTAACGGGATCATGGCGCGATCTAATGCTAGGTCGCGATCAGCCAGACGGCGCATATAGCGGGTCATTTCTGCCTCGGAGCGGTTCATGTGGAAAATCGGATGGGTCATGTAGGCACTTGTGCGCGCCATACCTGTCGGCAAACGATGTTCAGCTTCTGTTGGATAAGCATCTCTGGCCAAACCGAAGGCCCGCCATATCGCGTGCAGGGTTTTTTCTGCGGTCGACTCGTCCACCGACATGGCAACTTGTGTTTTTCCAACCGCGCGGATGTTCACGTCTTCCATGCGCGCTGCCTGTATCACCACAGATTGCAATGGGCCTACATCAACTGTGATGGTGTCGAAAAATTCAACAGGATCAATGCTAAAACCCATCTTTTCAATGCCGCTCGCAAGCAGTGCTGTCATCATATGAACACGTTGCGCTATCGCTTTCAGGCCCTCAGGCCCGTGAAATACACCGTACATAGAGGCCATCACAGCCAACAAAGCTTGTGCTGTACACACGTTTGATGTGGCCTTTTCACGGCGGATATGCTGTTCACGGGTTTGCAGTGACAAACGGTACGCCTGATTACCACGCGCGTCGATTGACACACCGATCAAACGACCCGGCATAGACCGTTTATGGGCCTCTTTTGTTGCCATATAGGCCGCGTGCGGGCCGCCGTACCCCATAGGCACACCAAAGCGTTGGGTAGACCCCACGGCAATATCTGCACCCATCTGGCCCGGGTCTTTCAACAAGGTCAGGGCCAATGGATCAGCGGAAATAACTGCCGCTGCTTTATTTTCATGCAAAGCCGCGATTATGTCTGTGAAATCACGCACATGCCCGTTGGTACCAGGGTACTGGAAAATCGCCCCGAATACGGCTGTTGCATCCAGATCATCGGGTGAACCCACGATCACCTCTATACCCAAGGGCTGTGCGCGCGTCTGCATTACCGCGATATTTTGCGGATGGCAGTTTTCATCGACAAAAAAGGTCTTTGATTTAGACTTAGCGATCCGTTGGCCCATGGTCATCGCTTCGGCACAGGCCGTTGCTTCATCCAGAAGTGATGCATTGGCAATTTCCATGCCTGTAAGGTCAATAATCATGGTTTGAAAGTTTAACAATGCTTCCAAACGCCCCTGACTAATTTCTGGCTGATACGGTGTATAGGCCGTGTACCATGCGGGATTTTCCAGAATATTGCGCTGAATTGCAGGCGGTGTCACCGTGCCGTAATAACCCTGCCCGATCATAGAGGTCACGACCCTGTTCATTGACGCCACATCACGCATATAGGCCAGCATTTCGCGTTCTGACATTGGTGGCCAGTTCAGCGGCTCTGATTGGCGAATGTTTTTGGGCACCGTCTGATCCATCAGATCATCTAATGAAGTTGCCCCAACAACTTTCAACATTGCGTCTATTTCAGTCGCAGAGGGGCCGATATGGCGACGGTTGGCAAAGTCGTAGGGTTTATAGTCGGTCAGGTTATACGGCATGCGGGTTTCCTAGTTATTGTGACATCCAAAAATTCTAAAACGCGTTGTGGCCATGGTTGATGGCGCAAAAAAGAGAGCATAATGTTGCGGATTGCTAACAAAAATCAATCCGCAACAGTGGCTTAACCAATATGGGCTTTATAGGCGTCTTCATCCATTAATGCGTCCATTTCAGACGGATCACTTAACTTCATCTTGAAAATCCATGCACCTTCTTGCGGGTCTTCGTTGATAAGCCCAGGGTTTTCGGTCAAAGCTTCATTCACTTCAACAATTTCACCATCCAGTGGTGCTAGAATATCAGACGCGGCTTTGACGCTTTCGATCACTACAACATCATCGTCTTTAGCTACTTCTGTGTCTGCTTCTGGCAGTTCCACAAAAACAATCTCACCCAATGCTTCTGCTGCATGTGCAGTGATGCCAACAATAACAACGTCACCATCTTTGCGTAACCATTCGTGCTCTTCTGTAAATTTCATGTGTTCTCTCCTTCGTTAGACTTATCGTTTAAAGTTTGCTGGTGTGAACGGCATCGCCGCCACGGTTGCGGGCATGCGTTTACCGCGTACTTCCGCAAATATTTCTGTGCCGATTGTTGACAGTTCTTTGGGAACATATCCCATGGCCACTGGGGCCTGCACAGTGGGGCCAAAACCACCCGAGGTGATTTCACCGATCGGGTCGGTGGACGTTTCATCGGCAAACAGAACCGTGTGACCACGCATTGGTGCGCGCCCTGATGGCTGAATGCCGACGCGTTTGCGCGACGCCCCGTTTACCATCTGCCCTAGGATCACATCAGCACCTGGAAACCCGCCTGCACGTTCGCCATCTGCACGGCGCACTTTTTGAATGGCCCAAAGCAAAGCTGCTTCTACAGGGGTCGTGCCAGTATCAATGTCATTACCATAAAGGCAAAGCCCGCCTTCCAAACGCAAGCTGTCACGCGCACCTAGACCGATGGGTTCGACTTCTTCCATCGCAAGCAATGCCTCGGCTAATGCAACGGCTTTGTCGTTCGGCACTGAGATTTCATACCCATCTTCGCCGGTATAACCAGAGCGTGATACCCAGCATTCAGCACCCAAAATTTCGGTTGTTACCACATCCATAAACTTCATCGCTGCCACATCACTTGAAAGCCGTGCTAAAGCCGCTTCAGACGCAGGGCCCTGCAAAGCCAGCAAGGCGCGGTCTTCGATCACTTCGATGTCACAAGCATCCGACAGATGCGCCCGCATATGGGCAATGTCAGCATCTTTACAGGCCGCATTGACCACCAGAAACAAATGATCACCGCGATTAGCCACCATAAGATCGTCTAGTATGCCACCGTTTTCATTGGTGAAAAACGCATAACGTTGGCGGTTTTCAGCAACACCTGCAATGCTCATCGGTACAAGCGTTTCCAGTGCAAGGGCAGCATCGCGCGTATCACCGGATTTTGCCCGCAAGATCACCTGCCCCATGTGGCTTACATCAAACAGCCCTGATTGTTCACGCGTATGGTTATGCTCTTTCATCACGCCCATGGGATATTGCACAGGCATATCGTAACCCGCAAAAGGCACCATTTTGCCCCCTAAAGACACGTGCAAATCAAAAAGCGGTGTTTGTAATAATTCAGTCATGGCACCCTACCCCTTTGGTATCGGCCGGGATCATCCCAGCACTTTGGTGCCCCCTCTGTCCTACTTGCCTGAGATCGCTATCCCGTCGGCGGGTGCAGTGCGCACCACTCTCCAGAGTTGTGAAAAACAACGGTCCGTTGTGCCTGAGAGTTTCCGAGGCGGTTGCTCCTTCGGCCCTGACAAAAATGTCAGCGTCTCCCGATGTTTTCGAGCATCAACTTATGAGATGTTAAGGATTCGGGCAAGCCTATAATGTGTACGGCTGCATACACGTTTTGGTGTTAAGTTAATCGCGGCTGTCCGGGACAAAAATGCCGTTACATCCTTGGAAAGTAGTCACTTCAGTATCCACAATCTGTGTAATTAGACGCAAGACATTTGGCGACTAGAGCATCTACTTTTTCCTGATGACTTGGGTTAGAGGCATGCTTTGCTATCATGTCTATATTCTCTGTTATAGCGCGTTCGTCACCGTTCATCGCAGATATAGCCATCCACATACTCGCTAACACTGGATCACTTTCAACAGCGTAACTAATGGTGTAGTTTTTAGATACATAATACTGACCAAACGCATTACCTTGCGTGGCAGTTTTGACGAAATATTTATGAGCTGTTTTAGGCTCCCAAATGCCCAGCTCGCCTCGGTCATATATTAGACCTAGCACATTGGTGGCTTCTATATCACCTGCGTCTGACATCTCTTTCCAAGTGGATATTGGAATCTTATCCGTAAATACACCTGTGACGTATCTATCTAATGTGTCTTTTACTTCACCAGCGTTAGCATAGGTTGTTGCGATTAACCCTGCAAGAAGAGCGGCGGGAAACATTTTCAGTTCAGTAAACATAGTCGCGTTCCGTTTTAAGGTTTCGATACAGAATATATATTTAGCCCTTTTCATATATCAAGAGGCTTACATATAGTTAACTTGTGCATATTAAATTGAGGAAGCAGCAATCATAAATATCCACACTCAAAATACTAAAATTCCTTTTTCCGTTATCACCGCATTCAGCGGAAAGTCGGTTTCCTAGCGTGGCACCAGCAGCACTTCCTGATCTGAATAGGCATACCCCATGGCCTGCACATCCTTCAACGCCGATATTTGTTAGAACTACGGTCATAAAACCCGCCGCCGTAGCCCATGCGATACCCATGCATATCAAACGCCAGCAAAGGAATGATGACAAGGTCAGGGATCAATTTTATGCCATCTTTAGGAATGTAAGCGCCAAATGCCCCTGCAACCATCTCTGTTTCAGGCGTCCAATGGTGAAACTAAGTATTAAATGTGCCAAAGTCGCAGAAAAAAGGATGATTCTTTGCAAAAGATATTAGACATCACACTCGAAGGGATCATTCAGGCATCTGGGCTTATCAAACCTGAGTTTCTAAATACGCCGCTTCATCGTAATTTATCTTTCGATGCAACACCATCTCTTAACCTCACATTAAAGGATGAAACGGCTTCACCAATCTGCTGTTTCAAGGGACGCGGAACGGATTATTTCGCGAATACATTTGCAGCAAAGTCACCTGTCGTTGTTTGCGCTTCTGCAGGGAATTTTGGCCAAGGCCTAGCTATGGCGATGCATCGCCGTGGTGGTAAGGCCATCATTTTTGCCGCAACAAACGCCAGCCCATTGAAAATTACACGGATGAAAGAACTTGGTGGCGAAGTCATACTAGACGGTCATGATTTCGATGAAGCAAATGATGCAGCCCGAACCTATGCTAAGGAAAAAGGTCTGCCTTTTGTTGAAGATGCGGCATTCGCAGAGATTGCGGAAGGGGCTGGAACGCTCGCAAAAGAGATGACTGATGCAGGGGCAGAGTTTGACGCAATCTACATCCCAGTTGGTGGCGGTGCGCTTATCAATGGTGTTGGCACTTGGTTAAAGCATGCACGTCCTGACGTGAAGGTAATCGGCGTTTGCGCCGAAGGGGCACCATCGCTTGCGGTATCATGGCAAGAGCGCAAGGTGGTGGAAACCGAAACGGTAAACACTTTCGCCGATGGTATAGCAATACGCACCCCTGCAATGCCTACCATTCAACATATGATGAAAGTCGTTGACGACTTCGTTTTAGTGAGTGACGCGCAAATTCTTGATGCCATGCGAATGACACATCACGCGACTGGCATTCGACCTGAACCTTCTGGTGCAGCAGGCGTGGCTGCCATTATTAAAGATGCGGAAATTCGTGACTTCAAACGCCCTGCATCTTTGATCTGTGGCTCAAACGTTCCTGAGGACAAAATGACTGACTGGTTTGGGACGGTTCAGTAAGTAAATTGGGTGCAAGCCAACAGGCCTTCATCTAAGTCTAATACCCCTCTACCGAAGACCCCGTACGCCGTAAATCTGTTGACCCCAACAGTACCCCCGTTTCGGGATCAACCATGATAGATTGCACGGCTCCCATCGTGCGTTTGGTCACCACATCATGGCCTTTGGCGCGTAGGATAGCTTTGGTGTCGGCACTGATGCCCTCTTCCACACGCAGCTCATCAGGCAGCCATTGATGGTGGATGCGCGGCGCATTGGTGGCCTCTGCTATGTTCATGCCGTGATCTAGCACGTTCATGATGATCTGTAGTGTGGTGGTGATAATGCGTGAGCCACCTGGGCTGCCAGTGACCAGAAAAACCTTACCGTCTTTCATCACTATTGTCGGGCTCATCGATGACAAAGGGCGTTTTCCTGCCTCTACAGCATTGGCGTCACCACCAATTAGGCCGTAAGCATTGGCCACACCTGACTTGGCAGAAAAATCATCCATTTCGTTGTTCATCAACACACCTGTGCCAGTTGCCACAATGCCCGACCCATAGGAAAAGTTGATGGTGTAGGTGTTAGACACCGCATTACCGAAGCGATCTACAACCGAATAATGCGTGGTTTCATTGCTCTCATAAGGTGTAAGCGTGTTTGCCTTCACATCCGCCGCAGGGCGTGCTTTGCCCATATCAATGGCGGTACGAATGTCGCTGGCGTATTTTTTATCTGTCAACTCTTTTACAGGCACATCAACAAAATCCGCGTCACCCAGATAGGTTGCACGATCTGCATATGCTTGCTTCATCGCTTCTGCCATCAGATGGATGGTTTGGGCGGAATTCGCACCCAAATCGGTAATGGGATACCCTTCCAGCGTGTTCAGGATTTGCACAATATGCGTGCCACCTGAACTGGGCGGCGGCATGGAATGGATGTTATATCCACGATATGTCCCGCTGACAGTATCGCGCATAACGGGGCGATATGCGTTCATATCAGCCAAAGTAATCACACCCTCTGCTTTCTGCACTGACGTCGCAATTTTTTGTGCCGTTTCACCTTTATAGAAACCGTCAGCACCAAATTCAGAAATCAATTCAAGCGTTTGGGCCAGATCGGGTTGTTTAAATACCTCACCCACTTCATAAAATCCGCCATCAGGCTTATAAAAAACAGCAGCGGTTTGCGGCCAACGTTTTAAGCGTTCCTCGGCACGTTTTAGGTTGTTTGACAGGCTTTGCGTCACCACTATGCCGTCACGTGCCAGTTTGATCGCAGGTGCGATCACATCTGCCAGTGGCATTAAGCCATATTGTTCTAAGGCCATGACCATTCCCGCTACGGTTCCCGGCACACCTGTTGCCAATCCATGAAACCGTGAGCGGTTTTTGACAGGGTTTCCATCCGCATCCAGATACATATCCTTAAACGCGGCCTTTGGGGCCATTTCACGGTAATCTATCGCCTTTGTTGCACCCGCTTTGGCATTATGCACAATCATAAAACCGCCGCCGCCCAGATTACCCGCGCGCGGCAAGGTCACGGCCAGTGCAAAGCCCACGGCCACACTGGCGTCCACCGCATTGCCGCCTGCCTGAAGGATGCCCAATCCAACCTGTGCTGCAACTTTTTCTTGGGCGGCCACCATACCATGTGCAGCCACTTCGGGATGCACCCGATCAAGCCCGCTATAAATGGCCGAGGTTTGTGCCACGGTATTTGTGCCAGACACTGCCAATGCAATGGCCGAAAACAAAGATAAGAATTTTCGTTTGGATAAGGTCATATTGAAAACTATAGCGCAGAATTTAATCTAGGCCAGTAGAGATCACCAAAACAGTTTAAACATCCCTAAGATTGCCATATAGCGCAGAGTTTTTGACAGGGCGACCAAACCCAAAAAACGCCAAAACCGCATTTGCATTACGCCTGCTGCAAAGGTTAATGGATCACCGATGATCGGCATCCATGCCAATAGCAGTGACCCTTGTCCCCAACGCGCAAACCAGCCTTGTGCTTTCGTCAGTTCTGCTTGCGAGATCGGAAACCACTTGTGATCTTGGTATTGCAGCGCAAAGCAACCCAGCCAGTAATTCAGTACAGAACCTAGTGTGTTACCGATACTTGCAACGACTAAAAGTGTTAAAATAGAATGCTGTGTCAAAGCCGCCATACCCAGCAATGCTGCCTCGGAACCACCCGGTAGCAAGGTTGCGGCAGAAAATGCCACCACAAATAAACCCGTTAACTGCCAAATTGCATCAAACATTATATGTACCGTTGTACAGGAGGGTGGTGGGCGATCATAATATCGCTCTGAATGGGAAGGAATCCTTTAAAAATATGAAGCCCTTTCCTACAATTCACTGAAAAAATGGACGGGTTTGTAACAGACATAAACGCTATCAAATAAAATTACATTATATCATCGACAGTAAGCCCAAGAGCGTCAGCCAAGGCTTTAACTGTCTCATAGCGTGGTTTTACAACACCGCGAATAATATCGGATACAGTACTTGGCCGTTGTCCTGCGCGGCGCGCCAGTTCACTTTGCGAAAACCCAATCGCTTCGCACCAGGCAGCCATTGGGTGCAACTCTCCAACGATAAGCTTGCTAACAAGATCAGATGGCATTGTTGGGGTGGCGCGGTCTTGGTCTAATGCGTCAGCTAATAGGGCACGGTCAGTCGCATCCTCTTTGGCCGCAATAAGGGCCTCATAATCTGCGCGGGGTAAGACAACCATTTCGTCACCCGCTGGAGTTCTTGCAATGTGCATATGTTACCTCCTATTGGTAAATGTCTTTGCGATGAGCAATCTTAACAACAAGCATGTTGCCTTCGATCTGAAAAATGGCGCGGTAGTTGCCGTAGCGCAATCGATACGCAGCAACACCTTGCAATTTTTTTACGTCCCCAGCACCAGTTTCTGCATAAGCTTCCAGTTTTGAAATAATAGTAATCGCATCGTTGCTTGGTAATTTGCGTAAACCTTTTAAAGCTGTTCGGGTATATTCTATTTGCATAGCGTCACTTTTCTACATTGACCATACGCTACAGCGTACAGATTTGCAAATATATAATTACCCTATAGAGTATTAATATACGGAATTTCATTAGAGCTAGCTAACAGTATTTATTCTTAATATGTAATTAACATCTATCCTTAGTTTCCACAAAGCTTGCTCTATTCGCAATGGATAGGATTACGGGTATTAAGTTTCAGCCAAAAGTTTCCTACGCACTAAAACATCTGACTTATATGGATAAATAAGGAAGGTGGTGGGCGACCCTGGAATCGAACCAGGCGTGGGTTACCCCGGGGGAGTTACAGTCCCCTGCCGCACCTTGCAGCCCGTCGCCCTTAAGCGTAATTACACGTATTAAGCTGGGCCTGATTAATCGCGCATATTGTCTGCGTCAACCACAAAAAGCTTGTTACGGTCAGATGATCGTGGCAAATGTGCTGCCAACAGGAAAAGAGTGTCATATGGCCCCTAGAAAAGACAAAAAACCCGTTTGGGTGGTTGATAAAGAACGCAATCGACGTGCAAGTGCGGCAGAAACCGTTTGGTTGTTTGGCATACACGCGGTGCGCGATGCTTTATTGAACCCAGCACGCCAACGTTTGCGGCTGGTTGTGACTAAAAATGCATCCGATAAACTGGCCCACGCGATTACTGCCTCTGGAATGGAGCCCGAAATTCAGGAACCACGCAAATTTAATGTACCGATTGATGCGCAATCTGTGCATCAAGGCGCTGCCCTTGAAGTGAAACCGCTTGATTGGGGCAGTGTGTCAGAGCAATGTGCGCCACGCGGTGAGCGGTCTGTTGTGATTGTTCTTGATCGCGTAACCGACCCGCATAATGTTGGTGCAATTTTGCGTTCTGCCGAGGTTTTTGGGGCCCGCGCCGTAATTGCCACCTTGCGCAATTCAGCCCCTGAAACAGGCGCACTTGCAAAAACCGCTAGCGGATCATTGGAGCGGCAACCATATTTGCGGGTGCAAAACCTGGTTAAAACCATGAAATCCCTTTCTGAAATGGGCTACCGTTTGATCGCATTGGATGGTGAGGCCGAGGTAGAGTTGCAAAAAACGCTTGATGTAGAACCAAACGCACCTACCGCATTGGTATTAGGTGCCGAAGGGCCGGGATTACGCCCTTCAACCAAAGAAACCTGTGATGTGATTGCCAAAATTCCCTTTCAACGTGATTTTGGTTCGTTAAACGTATCGAACGCCGCAGCGGTGTCACTTTATGCGTTGTCACAAACAAAATAGCCTTGCCCTTATCAATCGTGTCAAAATTTCACATTTACGCGATGGGGCTTTCTATTAGAAAACTACAGGGTATCTTGCATTAAAAAGGAGGATACCCATGCATTTCACCAGACGAAGTTTAGTTGCAACTTTCATAGCTACGACAGTTGCATTTCCCGCATTTGCAGCAAAGCCTGCGGTTTTTTCACGCAATGGCGCTGCAATTAACGGCTATGATCCCGTTGCTTATTTTACGAAAAGTAGCCCGCAAAAAGGATCACTAGATCACAGTCTAAACTGGCAAGGTGCTGTTTGGTTGTTTCAATCCGCTGAAAATAAAGCATTATTTGAAGCAACCCCAGAAAAATATGCACCACAATACGGCGGCTATTGTGCTTATGCGGTATCCAAAGGGGCCACGGCCAAAACAGAGCCAGACGCTTGGGCAATACGCGATGGTAAGTTGTATTTGAATTACAATACCGAAGTACGCAGCCTGTGGAAACTGGATGTGCCCGGGAACATTTCAAAGGCAAATGCAAACTGGCCTGCCGTTCTGGATCGATAGCTTACCTTGAAATAAACCGAAACAGGCCTACATAAAGAGTATGCAACGATAGTTGGAACTTTTTGTTGCAGTCTACTGTCCCTCGTTCCACACCTGCGCCCAAAGGAAACTTTGGGCGCTTTTTATATGGGCTTGGAACTTATTTAAGTTCAAAAACAATCGTTATAGTGGACCGTATTCCCAACTCTCCTTCGGCAATGGGCACTGCATCTGATGCCATCGCGGCCATTTCCATACGGGCCATAGGTTGTGGCCGCTGCACGCCACCATTTTCATTAATCGATATGATCTGGCCCAATTTCACACCTGCCGCTTCTACATATAATTCTGCCTTGATGCGCGCGTCTTTTACCGCACGTTTGCGGGCTTCATCCTGATGTGGGCGTGGTTTTTGGATGCCAAAACTGATGCTATTTATCCTGTTGGCACCCAATTTGGTCAGCAAATCCAATACGGGGCCGACTTTGCCTAAGTCACGCACCCGTACTGTTACAGTATTTTGGGCATTATAGCCGATAATACGGGGTTCATTGTTTGAATTGGAGCGGCGATCCCATTGCGGATTAAGCGATAAAGACGAGGTTTGAATATCGCGCGGTTCAATTTCTGCACCTTTAAGGGCATTAAAAATCTTCGCCATTGACTTAGAGTTCATAGTCATAGCTTGGGATGCTTGTTTATGAAAGCTGCTAACGCCCAAATTAACCGTCGCCATATCAGGTGCTACAAACACTTCACCAGTTCCAGTTAATGTCATACGTCGCAGTGCATCTTGTGCATTTGACATGGCAGGCGAGATAAACAGCATTACAGCAATTAAAAATATACGCATGATTGATCCTTGATTGGTTTATGGTATAAATTTGCGCTCTATTTAGGGTATTTTCAAGCTTCCTTGAAATAATCTGGTATTTTATGCTGATTAGCTGACAAATACGTGGCCAGATTCAACCAAATATTGTACATACAGGGCTGAAATAATACTGCGTGAAAGTTTAATGACCTTAGACCAAATACCATTTGCCGTAGATTTGTCGAATGACGGCATATTTTTGTGGCACCGAAAACATGGCCGTAAATGGGAGTTTTTGGGCAGTGTTCCTTTGAATTCAGGTAATTTACGCCAGCAATTAGACGGGTTAAAAGCGAAATCTGCCAGCATTGACGCGCCCTCAATGGAAGCAATCGTCAGAATTCCTTTGGCAGAAGTGAAAACCCTAACCGTATCGCCACAGCCAGAAACGGTTAAAGGCTGGGAAATGCTTATTGTCTCAGAGCTGGAAAAAGCGGCCAACCGTTCAATCAATGATTTGGCCTTTGATTTTGACCGCATGGCAGGCGCATCTGACATTCAGGTTGCCTGGACAACGGTTGATGTCATCAAGCAAGCACAGACTTTCGTACATCTTATCGGGTTTGAGCCGACATTTTACACAACAGACCTTGACCCTTCACAGTTTCCAAGAAATCCTAATTTTCTTTTGGTGGAAAATTTAGCTACACCCAAAAAAGAAGCGACCCCATCTGCTAAGCCAAAACCAGCTACGGTTGACCCTATTGACCCCGAAAACCCTTACCCGACGTTTAAAGATGAAATTCCAGTCGTTGATGAACGAAAAGTTGGTATGGGGTTTATGGCCCTTTTTGCAATTTTTCTAATCATCATCCTATCTATTGCGGCGGTCTATTTCTGGCAAACCAACAGGCTTACAAGTACGGAACTATCGTTGGAAGCTGACAAGTCATATATAGCCGCGACAAAATACCTGCCGCAAAATTCTTTGATAACTGTAAAACAATCTTATAGTTAGTAAGGTATATCTGGGCATAAGCCCTGAAAATAAAGGTTAAAAATAGATAATGACCACAGTGAATACAAAATATGCAGTCGATCTTTCGAACGAAGGTGTATCATTGTGGTGCCGTGGTAAAAAATCTACGTGGAAACTATTGGGGAAAATTGCCCTAGATGCACCTGACTTCTCAGAGCAAATGGAAAGCCTGAAGAATGGGCATTCGTCAGATGAAAACGAAAAATTTACGGCACAAATACGCATCCCCGCATCCGAGGTTTTTGTGTCAGAAATTGACCTTATGGGGGCAACGGGAACAGGATTAACAAAGCGAATAAGGTCATTTTTAGAAGATAACACACCCTATAAATATGATGATTTGGTATTCGATCACGTAGATAAATCTGGGAACGGCAAAGCCTATATTGCAGCCGTCACCAAGCAAACTATTTCTGAAGCAAAAGATTTTATCACAGCTTACGGGTTTGACGCACAATATTATACCACCAAGCTAGAAAAAGCGAATTTTCCCCGTATTCCGAAGTTTTATGATGGTGATAAGCCGTCAGCGAAAGAAACAACGACCCCTAGCCTAACATCTACCCCCAAAGCCCCAACACCACCTGCGCCTTCACCAGCACCGGCGATACCACAATCTGCTGATTTAAGTAGCTTTTCAACGGTGCGCAGTAAAACTGTAATTGCCAGCCGTGATGCCGACCAAGAAACGGCCTTATTAAATACGCCACCGCCGCCGCCAAGACGTATTTCTATTGATCTTCCCAAACCGAAGTTTGAAAAAATCCAAACTTCACCCCCCCCACAAACACAGCCTTTAGAGGCGGCGACGACTCAGCCAGTCAAACCGGCAACACAGCCGTTTAAAATGCCACAAGGCGATGCAGTTGAAGCGGAAACAACCAGCTTTATAAAACCCAAATACCTACTTTATATAACCGCCGTTATTATGCTTGCCTTGGCATACTGGTTTTTCACAGTGCTGTTTGATGGCAAAGAGGAAATTGCGCGTTTACAGCAAACGCCCCTGACCGACCCCCCATTAGTATCTGAACCCACAAAGCTAACGCAACAATCGCCCCTAGATACAACACCTGTATTGGCGGATGACGGCGTGCAAATCACACTTAACACACCGCCTATGCTTCGAATGCCGATTGTGCCCGAAAAACCCGCGTTAAACATTATTGTTGAGGCACCGCCAAAACCACAAGCCAAGCCGACTGCCCCTACCCCTGCACCTGAAGTGGCAAGCACACAAACCACGGTAACGCGCACAGATACATCGCTTGAGACAACGACCGACCTTGCCGCGATTGACAGTGTGGCAGATATTCCAGCGGTTACACCTGAACCTGAAATACTACTGGCAATACCTGATCCGTTAAAAGATATTCTGCCAAAGATGCGCAGTCAGGAATTTGAAACCCTTCATGAAACTGAAGTTGCAGCACCCCAAACAGAGCTAGCAATAACCGATGAACCTGTCGTACCAACCCCTGTAGAAATTGATGACATACCCGACATTCTGGCCCTTGCTGACGTATCATTGAAATCCAAACTGCCTAAAGCACGCCCTGCTTCGATTGCCACAAAAGCCAATCAAGCGAGAAACTCTTTAGTGGCAAAAGCCGATCCTGCATTGGCAAGCAAAAAACCCAAACCCAGGCCATCGAATTTAGTCGTATTGAAAAAGAACACAGAGGCAGATACAGCCGACGAAATAACCTTAGCGGTTCAAACTGCCGTTCTTGCCAAACAACGACCTCGCATTCGCCCAAAAAACCTGAAAAAGAATGCAAACGTTCAAACTGCTTCTTTAAGCGAGACGTCAAACACTGGGGATGCTACCCCTGCAACAATACAAAAACAGGCCACCGAAAAAGCTGGATTTAGTAAACGACGCATATCTTTAATAGGGGTGTACGGCACCAATACCGACCGTCGCGCCTTGGTACGGATGCCAAGCGGGCGGTTTGTAAAAATCAAGCCCGGGCAAAATTTTAGCGGTTGGAAAGTTGCCGCGATTGGTGAAAGCTCGGTTCGGATCACCAAAGGCAGTCGAAATCAAGTATTGCGAATGCCCAATTAGCTACAATAGAAATGCCGCCGCCAACCCAAGAAACGCAAAGAAGCCGATAATATCGGTCACGGTTGTCACAAAAGCGCCAGACGCCAATGCGGGATCTATACCCACCTTTTCAAGGCCAAGCGGCACTAAAATTCCTGCTAACCCAGCCACAATCATATTCACAATCATTGCAACACCCAAAACGATACCCAGCAAACTTGAGCCGTACCAGTAATAGCCGACCAGACCGATTATCAGCGCAAAGATCAGGCCATTTAACAAACCTACTGACAATTCACGTCGAATAACCCGCCAAGCATTTGCAGATGTTAAATCTTTTGTGGCCAATGCACGCACGGCAACGGTTAAAGTTTGGGTTCCCGCATTGCCCCCCATAGAGGCGACGATCGGCATTAAAACCGCCAATGCAACGATTGCTTCAATCGTATCGGCAAACTGTGCAATCACGATAGACGCCAGAATTGAGGTCAAAAGATTTACTGCAAGCCATGGAAACCGTAAGCGCGTTGTCGCTAAAATAGTATCAATCAAGCTTTCATCACCAACACCTGCCAGACGCTTAATATCTTCTTCTGCGTGGTCGTCTAGAACTTCCATCGCATCATCCATCGTAATGACACCAACAAGTCGGTTATCTGCATCAACAACAGGGGCAGAAATCATATTATATTGGTTAAACGCATAGGCCACATCTTCTTGCGATTGCAGCACAGGGATGGTGCGAAATTCTTCATCCATAATATTGGATAATTTCATCTCGCGTGCAGATGACATTAATTTGGAAAGTGCTACTTTGCCGACGGGTGTCAATCTTGGGTCAACCATCACAACATCATAAAATTGATCTGGCAAATCTGTTTCGGTTCGTAAATAATCGATCGCCTCACCCACAGTCCAATGGGTTGGGGCCATCACCAGTTCACGTTGCATCAAGCGGCCCGCAGATAACTCTGGGTAGCTTAAAGCCTGTTCAACCGCAACACGGTCAGAATCTTCTAACGCTTCTAGAATACGTTCTTGTTGGGGCTCATCCAAATCTTCGATCAGATCAACGACATCATCGGTATCAAGATCTTTTACCGCTTCTGTAACAACCTCATCTGAAAGCCCTTCGAACACATCGTCCAGCAGGCCTTCATCAATCTCTGCCAGTACTTCCCCGTCAAAATCTTCACCCCAAAGGGCAACAAATGCGGCGCGTTCTTTCGAATTAATCTGCTCAAGAAGATCGGCAATATCGGCGGCGTGAAAAGGCTCTAGCAATCCTACAAGCATGTCGCGATCATTTGTTTCAATCGCATATAAAACTGTATCTATTAATGTGCTGTCTATTTCATAAGCACGATCAGGGTTTTCAGCCTCATTTATTATTTCTTCTAACATTTCCGCACCCCAAATCACTGCTTGCTGACTTATAACAGGTCATTATTTTACAACAACGGTAATTCTATAATTCAAAAAGGTTTACGGCTGAACCGTGCTGGCATATGATTTTTATGAACCAAACAATCAACATATATGGCAATGAGCGAACCTGCCCCAGAGATTAAAACCATTGCAGATGTAAGGCAGGCCGCAATAGATGCGCACCAAAAAGGTGACTATTCTAAAGCCCAAGAATTTTATCGGGTATATCTGCAAAACCGACCTAAAGACGCAGCTATTTGGTCAAATCTGGGGGCGGTTTTTCGCAAACAAAAACATTACCAACTTGCCGTTGCTGCACAATTACGCGCATTGGAATTAGACCCTGAAACACCTTCGTTAATAAACAATGCTGCAAATGCTTTCTATGATGATGGGCAGTTGGAAAACTCATTGGAAATGCGCAAAAAAATTATTGCACTAGAGCCTGACAATCCAGATCATTATGCAAGTTTAGGCAAATGTTACCGTGGGTTACACAAGTTAGATAAAGCAAAAGATACTTTATTGGAGGGCATTAAAAAGTTCCCGAATTTTGCCGAAATACATATCCAGTTGGCTTTCGTGCAACTTGCTATGGGGGATTACCCGCAAGGTTTTAAAACTTTTAATTGGCGTTGGCAAGGGGATGAAATAAGCCTACCAGATTTGCCTTGCCCGAAATGGAACGGCGAGGTCTTGTCAGGAAAAACCATTCTTGTCACACCAGAACAAGGGTTTGGTGATACGATCCTAATGGCACGTTTTTTGCGGGGTTTGAAACAACTTGGGCCGCAGATTAATATGGTGGTCAAACCACCTTTACGGCGGCTATTTTCCAGCTTGGAAGAACATGTAACGTTTATAACAACAAAAGAAGACATCCAAAAATGCGACTATTGGATGCCGATGATGGATTTACCGCTTTATCTAAAAACAACGCTTGATACAGTACCGCCCCCTGTCACACTGCATGTCCCTGAAATGGCTAAAGCGCGGGCTTTGAAGATAACACAACCTTACAGTGATCGCTTTAAAGTGGGTGTTATGTGGTCAGGGTCTGTCACTTACCGCGCCAATCACAAACGTTCCTTTAGTCATCAACGGTTTTTAGAACTTTGTAATATTCCTGATATACGAATGTTTTCGCTTTATAAGGGCCCACTTTTGAATGATTACGTCACGGATGGTACATCCGCATTGATCATAAACGCCTCTGGCAACGATAGTGATTTTGCTGACAGTGCAGCCTTAATGCAAAAACTGGATTTAATCATCTCAATGGACAGTGCCATAGTGCATGTTGCAGGGTCTTTGGGTTGTGAGGTCTGGAACCTTTTGCATTTTGAACCCTACTGGCTATATGAACCGTTTGAAAACCACACCCCTTGGTACCCCTCAATGCGGCTGATTTCACAGGAAAAACCCGGTGATTGGGACGGTGTGTTCGCACATCTAAAATCCGATCTGGAAGAGCGCATAAAACAATGGAAGAAGTCATGAAAGATATTGTAACGCCAATTTCACCTGGGGAATTGCTGGATAAAATTACCATCCTGCATATCAAATCTAAAAACATCCAAGACCCTGAAAAATTGGAGAATGTACAGATAGAGCGTGCAGCTTTGCAAAGAGTCATTGATGCGCATATCCCTGATAATATGGAAATAACCACGTTGGTTACAAAGCTACAAATGGTGAATAAAGAGCTGTGGGATATAGAGGATGCAATTCGTGATTGTGAGCGTGCAAATTCTTTTGAGGCAGAGTTTATAGGTTTGGCGCGCGCGGTTTATATAACAAATGACAAACGTGCTGCGTTAAAAAAGCAGATTAATATTGCTTTGGGATCGAAGTTTGTCGAAGAGAAATCTTACGCAGAGTATTAAATGTATATTCATAGGGGCAGCACGGGTTGCCTATTAACGCGTGTAAATTGCGTCTTTAAACCCTGCTTTACGCGCTGTTCCCATCGCATTTCTAAGTTCATTAGTTGATGCAAATGGCCCAAGATAGACAACCTTCAGGCTTCTGCCCTTGTTCCTTATCGCTCTGGTACGAACCGGATACCCACCTGCCTGAAACCGTGCAATCGTTCTTGATACATTTTCAGGGTTACCAAACGTGCCTATTTGCACGTAACGCGCAGTAGTGGTTGTAGGCTTTGGCGCAGTTGCAGTCGTGCGTGTTCTGCTGCGTGTAATGGTAGGGGTTTTGGTGGATGTTGAGTAAGCCCTAGCAACAGCTACTTCTTTCGCCCTGACTTTTTTAATCAACTTGCGAGGAACTGTGTTTGTCCAGACCATTTCCATTTGTGCATCACCACGTGGTGTTACATCTGCGGCAATGACAGTTGGGTAAATTGTGTGCTTGTGAACAGGATCAACACCGCGCGTTACAGCAATACCATTTGTTGACGCATACCCCCTAATAACATCGGCGGGATGAACTGCTTGCGGCCCATTGCGAATAGCAAGTCGGTTTGCGCGACGCGAAAACAAACTAAAACCGCGCACCGATTTAACACGTGCGGGGCGCCGTGTTGTTGTTGCAATATTATAAGTCGTTGCAGCAGTATTATAGCCAGTACCGCCCTGTATCACGGGCGCTGTTTGACGGATGAAATCTGCTGGATGATCTCTTTGCGGGCCAAACCGTATGCCACTTACCTGCGTATGCGGGGCAACGGGTGAGGCTAATGTCGCAGTTCTTTGCGTGGTTGCAACTGGTGCTGATTTCACCCGTGTGCCACCGCCAAATAAACCTGCACCAAATAATTTTGTCTTCTTCTTTCGTGGGGCCGCTATTGGTTGCGGTACAACAGCCGCAGTTCGAACCGGTGCAGCTATTGGTGCCGCTGTAGGTTTAACCACCCGTGTCGTCGGTGTACCTGATGCAAGGGCAAGCTGTGTTGAATTTAAAGAGGGTTTATTTCTTGAGTTACAGAAAACTTTTCTGGACCGGTTGACGCGCGGCACCCATGTGACCCGCGTACCATATCCAGCTTTGATGTATACGCAGCCTTTTGAGTCCACGTACTGCGTGCCTTTAAAGCTTTTTGGCGGCATCTCTGCTGGGCCGTTATCCGACCTTAAAGTTTGTGCGTTTGCCTGAACGCCTAAGGACATAATCCCTATGGCTAGTATCAGTATTTTGTTTCTTATCATCTCGTGCCCCCAAGATATGGTTACAAAATGCCCATTTTTAGGCAAATAGTAAAGGGATTTTTTCAATGAAAAGAAGTAATTGCACATATGTGTGTTGTTATTATTTATGAAAGATATACCGCCGCGCAAATAGTTAGGTAAAGAACCGTATTTAATACTTTGATCTTTTTCGATAAATCGTACTTGGGGCCACACCCAAAACCTCTGCCGCTTTTGGTATAGAGCCGCCGTTTGACTGGATGGTTGCCTCTATGAATTTTGCTTCTACCTCATCCAGTTGTAAGCCAACAAGTTGATGAATGGCGGTAGTATTGCGTTCAATAGTCAATTCATCCCCAAGCGCATCAAGTCTGTCGGTGGGTTTTGCGTTACTAGAAACGAACCCCAAAGGCAGCATATCCAGCCCGACAAAATCGCTGTCATAAGTTGCGATAATACGGTGCAACAAGTTTTCAAGCTGGCTTAAATTTCCTGGCCACTCATGAATTTCAAACACCCCGGCCACTTCTTTAGTAAGCCCTGTGAAATTTTTACGTTCAGCCTGAGAAAGTTTTTTAAGCATGGTTTCAGCAATATATTGAACATCACCTGTTAATTCCCGCAGTGCAGGCAGCGTAACTGTTAGAACATGCAGTTGATAGAACAAATCTTCCCTGATTTTTTTTGTTTCCAGCAACACATAAGGATCAATGCTTGATGAACATATTACACGGGGAAAACGTTTATATTCTGAATTTCTGTTGTCTTCATTTTGGTTGGCTTTTTGCAAATAATTTGCAAGCTTAGATTGCACGATAGGGTCAAGTTCAGAAACCTCGCGGATATATAAACTACCGCCATAAGCTTGTTGAACAGCGCCATGCCCAGTTGCAAGTATTTCCCAATTAAACGTATCCTGCATACCAAATAAGCTTTTTTCTTGCTCTTCGCCGCTTAAACCATACCCATCATATTTTATAAATTGATCTGGCTCCATACCTGCGTAAGTATGAATAGCATTGGCACAAATATCTTTCCCAACACCGCGTTCACCTGTGATGAAAACAGGTGCATTGGAAGGGGAAATGCGCATGATTTTGCGGTATGTTTCTTGCATTTTTGGGCCACGCCCAATGAAGCCATAAAAATTACCCGCCTCAAGATTTATGTCTGGGCTGGTTTCTAGACTGGCGAGTGCGGATATGACTGCGGACAGCAAACGTTCATCGGAAAAAGGTTTTAGCAGAAAGTCGAATGCACCTGCTCGCATCGCATCTACCGCGCGATTTACTGATCCGTTAGAGGTTATAACGATAATCTTTGCTTGTGGGTTATCCTGTACAAACTGGCGAATAACCTCAATTCCGTCTACATCTGGTAAGAACAGATCCATAATCACCACTGGATGATTGCCGTTTTTAAATATTTGTAGCCCTTCTGCCCCTGTTGAAGCCACATCTACGATGTAGCCCGCATTTGTTAAATTGGCGCTATATATCAACTGAAGCGTTGCGGTATCTTCGATTAGCAAAAGTTTTTGTGTCATCGGGCTGTGCCGCGTGATTTTTTATCCGACTTCAAAAAGACCAACCAATTATCTATTTCTTCGATTGCAATACCCACCAAACTGTAAGGAAATTCTCCTTTATGCACAGTAGATAGGCTATTGATTTGTTGAGAAATTAAATGAAGTTGCGTCGTTCCAATTACACCTGCTAAAGAAATCAGCACATGACTTGGCTCAAATAACATATGGTTTGCTTTTGCACTTTGTGCCGCTTTCAATCCGCGCTGTGTATTTTGCAAATCAATTATGAGCTTATCAAGCAATATCAATGATTGCTCTGGCCCAAGCTTTTCCAAAAGGCCCAGATATGTTTCATTTTGATACTCATCTGCCATATATTACACACCCAACGTTAAGAAGCAGCCAACTGGGCCGCTTGCGCTAACATAGGTTAAATTATAATATTTGCAAAATGCAAATGTGCTTTGGGATATTAAGGTTTTGGATACCCCAAACCCTGTAATGCCTCAGTAATTTCATCCAGAATAACAGGGTCATCAATGGTTGCGGGCATTTTCCACGGTTCCGCATCGGCAATTTTCGCTATCGTGCCGCGCAAAATCTTGCCCGAGCGGGTTTTTGGTAAACGATCAACCACACAAGCCAGTTTAAAGGCCGCTACTGGGCCGATGGTTTTGCGCACCAACTGTACACACTCGGCAATAACATCCGCATTGGATTTCTCTGCCCCCGCATTCAAACACAAAAACCCCATAGGTAATTGGCCCTTCAATGCATCTTTAACCCCAAGAACTGCGCATTCCGCAACATCAGGGTGATTTGAAAGAACTTCTTCCATTTGACCTGTCGACAGGCGGTGCCCTGCTACGTTGATGACGTCATCGGTACGCGCCATGATATAAAGATAGCCATCATCATCCATATAACCCGCATCACCCGTTTCATAATACCCGGGGAAGGCTTCTAGGTAAGATGACAGATAACGTTTTTGCGCATTCCAAAGTGTGGGCAGTGTACCGGGTGGCAATGGTAGTTTAATCACAATCGCACCCAATTCGCCCCGTGGTAATTGCTGACCATCATCATCCAAAATCTGCAAATCAAACCCCGGCATTGGTACCGCGGGCGAGCCAAGTTTTATCGGCATCAATTCAATGCCAGCTGGGTTACACACGGCAGGATAGCCGATTTCTGTTTGCCACCAATGGTCAATTACAGGCACGCCCAACTGATCTTGCGCCCAAATAATAGTATCAGGATCAGCGCGTTCCCCAGCCAAAAACAGATACTTTAAACAGGACAAATCGTACTTTTTTACAAATTCTCCCTTGGGATCAACCCTTTTAATTGCACGAAACGCGGTAGGTGCAGTAAAAAACGATTTTACACCGTATTCCGAAATAACCCGCCAGAATGTGCCCGCATCAGGCGTACCTATCGGTTTGCCTTCAAACACGATCGTGGTGCTGCCATTAATCAATGGCCCGTAGCAAATATAGGAATGGCCCACGACCCAACCTACATCGGACGCCGCCCAAAACACATCACCTGGCTCGACATTGTAAATGTTCTTCATCGTCCAATTAAGGGCCACAATATGCCCACCTGTTGGGCGCACTACCCCCTTGGGCTGGCCTGTGGTGCCAGAGGTATAAAGGATATAAACAGGATCTGCACCGCCCATCGGCACACAATCCGCAGGTGCTACACCTTGTTGAAATTCATGCCAATCCAGATCACGGCCCGCAACCAAATCAGCGGTTTTTTGTGCGCGTTGCAAAATCACACAGAAATCAATTTTGTGGTTTGCCAATTCAATCGCACCGTCAATCAACGGTTTATAGGCAATCACCCCGCTGGGCTCGACCCCGCATGAGGCCGCAATAATCGCTTTGGGTGTTGCGTCATCAATGCGTGTTGCCAATTCTGCCGCCGCAAAACCGCCAAACACAACCGAGTGAATAGCCCCGATGCGTGAACAGGCCAGCATAGCGATCAAAGCCTCGGCCACCATCGGCATATAAATGATAACGCGGTCGCCTTTTGTTATGCCTTGGGCCTGCAACCCGCCTGCAAAATTTGATACTTTATCTTTCAGTTCGGCATATGTGATCTTGGCGGAATTCCCCGTGATCGGACTGTCGTAAATGATTGCAACGCGGTCACCATTACCGGCTTCCACATGACGATCAACGGCATTGTAGCAGGTGTTAATCTCACCATCTTTGAACCATTCATAAATGGGTGCATCTTCATCAAATAACGCTTTTGACGGTTGTTTACTCCACGAAACTGCATTGGCTGCTTCCATCCAAAATGTTTCTGGATCAGATTGCCAATTTCCATAAACTTCTTTGTAAGACATCTGCCCTATTCTCCCACTTTCGCACGTTTAACCAATTCCAAAACCTCTTTTGCTGCTTCGGGTATATTTGTGCCCGGCCCGAAGATGGCCCGCACACCGACTTGGCGCAAAAAATTGTAATCATTGGGCGGAATTACCCCACCGCAAATCACGATAATGTCGCCGCCACCTTTGTTTTTCAGCGCATGCACCAGTTGTGGCGCCAGCGTTGTGTGGCCTGCGGCCTGTGACGAGATACCAACCACATCAACACCCTTTTCGATCGCATCGATTGCAGCCTCTTCAGGGGTTTGAAACAGCGGGCCCATTTCAATATCAAAACCAATATCGGAAAACGCGGTTGCAATTACTTTGCCGCCACGATCATGTCCATCTTGGCCCATTTTCACCACCATCATAGATGGTTTTTTACCAAATTTCTTTGCAAAATCAGCAACATCCGTTTGAATATCTTGAAAACTCTGATCGCCCGCGTAAGCCGCACCATAAACCCCATCCAGTAGTTTAACCTTTGCTTTGTGTCGCCCGAATGCACCTTCCATCGCGTCTGATATTTCACCCACTGTGGCACGCGCACGCGCCGCTTCAATCGCCAAATCCAGCAGATTGCCGCTGTCGCGTGCACCCGCTTCAAGCGCATCAAGTGCTACATCACAAGCCGCTGTGTCACGTGATTTACGAATATCTTTTAGTCGCGCAACTTGCGCATCACGTACCGCAGAATTATCAATCATACGTACATCTATGTCGGCATCTTCGTCAGTTTGAAACTTGTTCACACCAACGATAATATCTTCACCGCGATCAACCCGCGCCTGTTTTGCCGCAGCTGCCCGTTCAATTTCTAGCTTCGGCATGCCATCTTCAACCGCACGTGTCATCCCCCCCATAGAGTCAACCTGCGCAATCAATTCCCATGCTTTATCGGCCAAATCTTTAGTCAGGGTTTCGACATAATAAGACCCTGCCAATGGGTCGACCACGTTAGTAACACCAGTTTCATTTTGTAAAATAAGTTGAGTATTACGTGCCAATCTAGCAGCGGCATCTGACGGCAAAGCAATCGCTTCGTCATAGCTGTTGGTGTGCAAGGATTGCGTGCCGCCCAACACTGCACTCATCGCTTCATAAGCCGTGCGGATCGCGTTGTTATACGGGTCTTGTTCCTGCAATGATACGCCACTGGTTTGGCAATGGGTGCGCAGCATCAGGGATTTTTCATTCTGCGCGCCAAACTCGGTCATAATGCGATGCCATAACAGGCGTGCGGCCCGCAATTTTGCCGCTTCCATGAAAAAATTCATGCCAATGGCGAAAAAGAACGACAAGCGCGGGGCAAACGCATCCACATCCATACCTCGTGCTATTGCGGCGCGTACATATTCCTTACCGTCAGCCAACGTGAACGCCAGTTCCTGCACCAGCGTCGCCCCCGCTTCTTGCATGTGATAGCCGCTGATCGAGATCGAGTTAAACTTGGGCATCTCACGGCTGGTATAGTCAATAATATCCGACACTATCCGCATTGAGGGTTCGGGTGGATAAATATAGGTATTGCGCACCATAAACTCTTTCAGCACATCATTTTGGATGGTGCCAGACAGCTTTGCGCGATCAACCCCCTGCTCTTCACCCGCCACAATAAAGCTGGCAAGCACAGGGATTACAGCCCCGTTCATCGTCATCGACACGCTGATTTTATCCAAGGGAATGCCGTCAAACAAGACTTTCATATCTTCGACACTGTCGATGGCTACACCCGCTTTGCCCACATCCCCCACAACGCGTTCGTGGTCACTGTCATAACCGCGATGCGTGGCCAGATCGAAAGCAACCG
Organism: uncultured Paracoccaceae bacterium; assembly: GCA_913061275.1. Classification (GTDB taxonomy): domain Bacteria; phylum Pseudomonadota; class Alphaproteobacteria; order Rhodobacterales; family Rhodobacteraceae; genus Amylibacter. The sequence continues at coordinate 80,127 of CAJXSR010000010.1, forward strand.
AAACGCCTTGCTGCCCGCTGGCCAGCCCTTTGCGGTAAAATGCATTGCTTTCTTCTGCGGTAGAAAAGCCCGCATACTGGCGGATTGTCCAAGGGCGACCCGCATACATCGTGGCCTTTGGACCGCGTGTGAAAGGGGCTGAGCCTGGAATGCTGCCCAAATGATCTAAACCGTCCAAATCATCGGCGGTATAAAGCGGCTTTACCGCAATCCCTTCGGGCGTGTGCCATGTCAGGTCTTCCAGAGGTTTACCGCGCAGCTCTTTTTCTGCCAAGGTTTTCCAAGCGTTAAGGTCAGATACGCTCATAGCGCATACTCCTTTGTTTTATATATGAAAATCAGTCTCGAAACTCTTCGCATCCAGGGATGCGTCCAAAGGCGATTTTGGCCCCCGTGTAGGGCGTTATTTCGTTTGGGCGCTCGCCATAAATCAATGTATCTTGCCCGTAGCGTTGGTTGATCGCGTCGATCAAAACACACAGGTTTTCGCGTGGGGTACGCACCCCTGCGCTTGCGCGTTTCTCGAACAGATCGGCCGTGTGTTTGTGCGCAGGAATCAGCCCGCCCAACATCACGCTGGTTGAAATCGGCTTTGTGAACGTCAGTTCGCCCCAGAATTGCCGAAACAAGGCCAGTAATTGAAAACTGTCTTGGGTTGCGGGTATTTTGCGGCCCAACCCACTGCGGCCCCGCGCGGTGCATTTGACCGAGATTTGCAAGTATGTGGCGTAGGCGTTTTGTCGGCGCAGCCTTGTCGCGGCCTTGATTAGTAACCGCCGTGTGACCAATCGCGCAGCTTCTGGGTTGCGGTTGTTGTAAGACAATACTTGCCCGTGGCCTAAGGATTGTGTGGGTTTTGGTATCGGTTGCGAAATGTCTTCGCCCTGTAACGCGCGTATAAACCGCTCGCCTTGCACCCCGCCCCATATTTTGCGGGCGTATTTTGGTGCCAGCGCATAAAGTGCGGGAACTGTGGTAATCCCGACCGCATGAAGGCGTGTTTCCATTCCGCGACTGATCCCCGGAATATCGCGTAGTTTCAGATGGTTGATCTTGTCTGGAAGAACCTCTGGTAACAACCATTCCAGCCCTTCGGGTTTGCGCAATTTGCCTGCCAATTTGGCCAATAGCAAGCTTGATCCAAGCCCTATTGAACAGCGCATCATCGGGCCAACTTGTGTATAAATCTGCTGGCGCATCTGTTCGGCCAAACTCATCGCAGTTTCCAGCCGTTGGGCATTGCCTGTTAAACGTATGGAAAACTCGTCTACCGAATGGGCGGCCTCTATCGGCAAAACCCGTTCCACTGCCCGTTTGATCCGGTGATGATAATCCACATAAACGTCGTGGCGTGCGGGGCGAAACTGCATGCCAGGGATCAATAGACGCGCCTCGTTCATCCGCGCACCGAACTTCAGCCCCTGATCTTTGGCTTCGTAACTGGCGGCTATGATCGCGGCATTGCGCGTCATTGTTGTGACCACACCAACGGGCCGCCCGCGCAAGCTTGGGTCTTCTTGTTGTGCCACACTGGCAAAATAACTGTTCATATCGAGATAGAGCAGCCTTAATCGGGCTTTGTTCATTGATTTTTACTTTGGATTGAGTGAATCCAAGAGTAGAACAAAAAGAGAACATATGGAAGGGGGATGCGGCGATTATTCAAACTCCATAATAACAGCATCAACAGCCAAGCTGTCGCCAACACTGGTATTAATCTTTGAAACGATGCCCTGCCGTTCAGCCCGCAGCACGTTTTCCATCTTCATCGCCTCAACAGTGCAAAGGGTTTGCCCATCTTGCACTTCGTCGCCCACAGCCACGTTCAAGTTCACAATCAAACCTGGCATCGGGCACAGCAACAATTTCGATGTGTCGGGGGGCAGCTTTTCCAACATATATTCGGCCAATTCCGCACGGCGCGGCGTATAAATAATAACGCTGGCATCGGCTCCGCGAAAACGCACCTGATACCCTGCACTGATCGGATCCACTTTTAAAACCAACGGCACGTCGTCAATCATGAAATGGCCCAGCCGTTCACCTGGCACCCAGTCGCTGGTCACACGGTGTTTTGTGCCATCTGCAAAACTAACGAACGAGCCTTTATGATCTGCATCAATCGACACATCAAACCGCGCACCCTGCACTTTAATCACCCAGTTTTCACCGACTTTGCGTTCATGATTATCAATCCGCCCCGATACCCTAGCAAGGCGGATTTCGGCAACACGGTACATCGCAGCACAGGCCGCCGAAATACGTTTTAATGTCACTTCATCTAAATCAACCCCTTGAAAACCTTCGGGATATTCTTCTTCGATAAATGCGGTTGTAATATCACCGCTCACAAAACGAGGGTGATCCATTACCGCAGACAGGAACGGCAGATTATGCCCGATCCCTTCAATTTCAAACGCATCAAGTGCGCTGCGCATCACTTCAATAGATTTCGCACGATCTGGTGCCCAAGAACACAACTTTGCAATCATCGGGTCATAAAACATTGAGATTTCGCCACCCTCATAAACACCTGTATCATTGCGCACAGCCATGGTTTTTGTCGCCACTTCTTCGGGTGGGCGGTAGCGTGACAAACGCCCGATAGAGGGCAGAAAATTACGGTACGGATCTTCGGCATAAAGCCTGCTTTCCATCGCCCAGCCGTGAATGCCAATATCTTTTTGCCTGAATGACAGCTTTTCGCCATATGCGACGCGGATCATCTGTTCAACCAGATCAATGCCCGTGATTAATTCGGTTACAGGATGTTCCACTTGCAAGCGCGTGTTCATTTCCAAGAAATAGAAATTACGATCACCATCAACTATAAACTCAACCGTTCCCGCACTGCAATAATCCACCGCATTGGCCAAAGCACAAGATTGTTTACCCATAGCTTTGCGGGTTTTTGCGTCAAGAAACGGGCTTGGCGCTTCTTCAATGACTTTCTGGTTACGCCGTTGAATAGAACATTCACGCTCATTCAGGTAAACGCAGTTACCGTGCTTATCGCCCAGCACCTGAATTTCAATGTGGCGTGGTTGGGTGATGAATTTTTCAATAAAAATGCGGTCATCGCCAAAACTGCTGGCTGCTTCATTCTTTGACAGCTGAAAGCCTTCACGCGCCTCGGCATCATTCCACGCAACCCGCATACCTTTACCACCGCCGCCCGCAGAGGCTTTAATCATAACTGGATAACCGACTTCATTCGAGATTTTCACGGCCTCGGCTGCATCCGCTATTTCGCCCATAAAACCCGGAACCGTAGTAACGCCCGCTTTTGCCGCTAGTTTTTTGGATGTTATTTTATCCCCCATAGAGGCTATGGCACCTGCAGGTGGCCCGATAAAAGCAACGCCCGCTTTTTCTAAAGCATGGGCAAAGCGTTTGTTTTCAGACAGAAAGCCGTAACCAGGATGCACCGCTTCTGCCCCAGTTTTACGTACCGCCTGCATCACCTTTTCGATGACAATATAACTTTCAGCCGCAGGCGACGCCCCGATATGCACCGCCTCATCCGCCATTCTGACATGCAAGGCGTTTTTATCCGCGTCCGAATAGATCGCAACCGTTTTAATACCCATTTTTTGGGCCGACTTAATGACGCGACAGGCAATTTCGCCCCGATTGGCGATAAGGATTTTCTTAAACATAGGAAACACCGTGCTTTGTTAGAAGAGGATGGAAAAAGCTGCGGGAATTAAATTTCCCTGTGCCAAAAAAAGAAGCCCTTGTGTCAATGCACAAGGGCCCTAGTAGAGGGGAAATGAAAGAGTTCGTCCGCATGGAAGAGCGGAAAATCTCTTGATTAGCTTCTGCTTTCGCAAGCGACGCGGCCAATCTGGGCGTCGATGAAGATCGTAATGAACTTCCTTGATTATTAAGGTACTGGGCTTTTCTTGTGCTGCATATCAAATATTTCAGCCCCCCCCCGCTTTGGGCGATTTGCCGCCAAAGTGATTCTTTGATGCGCGAATTCATGCCTATTCGCCCTTAAATATGCTGGGAAAGCTCACCATAGCGCGGCCCACGTTGATTTTAAGCAAAGCTTCATAATCTGTCGGATCAAAAGAATCGTCGACTATTTCAACCTCTCGGCCCAGTAGCCAGCTTAATCTACCAGCGTCTAAGTTACCGCGTTCAAACGATTCTTCGCCGAAATATTCCCAAAGCGCGCGCAAAAAACCCTCATCTGCGCGACGATCGGCAAAACGGCGATCCGCATAACGTTCGCGCTTAACCAATTTCGTCGCACCAGATTTATTGGGGCGGCGTATTGTGAAATGAAAATCAGAACTGGGAAGGCGAGATGGAAACCCGCGATATCTAATCATAACACGCTCCCGTTTGCGTGCATGTAAGGGGCGCCAAGAACCCAATTAGGTTCTTGGCTTAATATATTAGTATTTTTGTGTTTCTGGCTCAGCCATAATTGGTTCTGGCTGTGGCTCTGGTGCGCCTGCTGAAGACGAAGAGTTTGCACATGCAGAAAGGCCAAGGGCCATAAGAAGAGCGATTGCTGTAATTGTTTTTGACATACTGGTTTCCTAATTTTGTTGCTACCCAGGATAATTTTGGCCCGAGACAAGACTATAATAGCAGATGTTTTCACAAAAAAACAGATTGAAGATGTCCGCTTTGCCCAGAAACTGTGTAATTTGGCCTTATGTGACTCTCTTGCATCAAATAAAGCGTATTTATTTACATTTAGTGCCATTCACAGGCTCCCTTAGATATATCGTAAAATCCCATATACTGGCGTACATCTTGATTTGTTTCGCCGTAATTAAGCGGGCTATCCATCATTTTAATAACCAATTCGTTTGCAGGCTCATTGCCATTCTCTGCCGCCAAAGCGCGGGCCAAGGCATATGTTTCGCACAATACGTCTATATCCGTATTGGCGGCCTTAAAATCAATTCTGCCGCCATTTGCAATTTCAGGGGCGACCACGCCAAGATAATACACTTTTTGTGTGCCTTCCTCTTCCAAAAAACCTTCTTGGTAAATCTCAATATCCTGCCCAGATGGCACGGGTGGCAGATCTGCATAGGCAGCCGTTGTCCAGCACAGCCCAAAGGCGCAGGTAAGATATGATGGCGTTTGCATATCGGCTACAACGGCAAGTTATCATGTTTGCGCCAAGGGTTTTTCACATCCTTTGACTTTAGCCCTGCCAACGCTCTTGCGACACGCATACGGGTATTTTGCGGCATGATGACTTCATCAATGAACCCATTTTCGGCTGCAACAAACGGGTTGGCAAAACGTTCTTCGTAATTTGACGTTAACGCGGTAATTTTCTCACCATCTGCCAGATCGGCACGGTGTAATATTTCCACCGCACCTTTTGCACCCATCACAGCAATTTCCGCTGTGGGCCACGCATAATTAACGTCACCGCCCAGATGTTTGGGTGACATCACACAATAAGCCCCGCCATAAGCTTTGCGGGTTATCACAGTTACACGCGGCACAGTTGCTTCACCATATGCATAAAGCAGCTTTGCCCCGTGTTTAATAACGCCGCCATATTCTTGTGATGTTCCAGGTAAAAATCCTGGTACATCAACCAATGTCAGCAACGGTATTTCAAACGCATCACAAAACCGCACAAAACGCGCCGCTTTGCGCGATGCGTTAATATCAAGACAGCCCGCCAAAACCATAGGTTGGTTCGCAACCACCCCAACAGTAGAACCTTCAAGACGAATAAACCCAGTTAGGATATTTTTGGCGAAATCTTTTTGTATTTCATAAAAATCATGCTCATCCGCCAATTTCAGTACCAACTCTTTCATGTCGTAAGGTGTGTTGGTATTGTCAGGGATCAGCGTATTCAAGGATGGTTCTTTGCGCATATACCCGTCAAAAAACGGCCTTACAGGAGGTTTTGATTTGTTGTTAAGCGGCAGAAAATCAAACAATCGGCGCACTTCCATAAGTGCGTCCATATCATTTTCAAATGCGCCATCTGCAACTGACGATTTGGTTGTGTGGGTTTTAGCCCCGCCCAACTCTTCTGCTGTGACAATTTCATTGGTCACAGTTTTCACAACATCAGGCCCCGTTAAGAACATGTAAGAGGTGTCACGCACCATAAAGACAAAGTCGGTTAAGGCTGGCGAATAAACCGCGCCCCCCGCACTTGGCCCCATGATAACGCTGATTTGCGGCACAACACCCGATGCTTTAATATTATTCTGAAACACCGAGGTATAACCCGCAAGTGCTGCCACACCCTCTTGGATACGCGCGCCACCTGAATCGTTTAACCCGATTATTGGCACACCATTGCGAATGGCCATATCTTGAACTTTGCAGATTTTCTTTGCGTGAGTTTCAGACAATGATCCGCCATAAACAGTGAAATCTTGACTGAACACATAAACCATACGGCCGTTTATTGTGCCCCAACCAGTGACCACACCGTCGCCTGGAATATGTTCTTCTTCCATGCCAAAATCAGTACACTTATGGCTGACGAACATATCGTATTCTTCGAATGACCCTTCATCCAACAAAACTTCCAGACGCTCTCGCGCGGTTAACTTGCCTTTGGAATGCTGTACATTTACACGACGCTGCCCGCCGCCCATGCGCGCAGCTGACCTGCGGTTTTCTAGTTCTTGAATAATATCAGTCATAGTGCCTCCCGAAACTGTAATTATCCTACACGAAACCAGCCTATAGGAAAGCCGTTTTTAGTTAATTTGCAAACAATATGGTTTAGTGTTATTGCTAATTGCAAAATTGCAAATAAGTACACAAATTATGGCTCATAAAAAACTATACGCAGGTGTTGCCCTACGCAAAATTCGTCAGGAATTCAATCTGACCCAGAAAAGCTTTGCAAGCCGGCTGGATATTTCTTTGCCGTACCTAAGCCAAATGGAAAATAATCACCGCCCTATTGCCACATCTGTTGTGTTGACGCTCGCACGCGAGTTTAGCTTTGATGTAACAAAGTTATCGGATGGCGACCCTCAAAGAATTGTGGCTGATATGAAAGAGGCCCTAGCCGACCCGATTTTCAGCAACACGCAAATCAACATTGCAGATATGCAGTTGACCGCATCAAACGCGCCGACGATGGCATGGGCATTTTTAGAGCTGCACCGCACATACAAACAAGCCCAAGAAAGGCTTGCCTCTTTAGATGAAGCCTTGGGGCGTGAGGGTGGCGGTATTAACCTATCCCCTTGGGAAGAAGTTCGCGATTTTTTTCATTATTGCGATAATTATATTGATGTAATTGACCGAGCCGCAGAAAGCTTTTCTAGTAAACTTATACATATAGACCCAAATATTCACATCGCTTTAACCAGTTGGTTATCTTCAAAACACCGCATATCCACGCGATTTCAAGACGTGGAAAGCTTGCGTGATTTCGATCAATCCCGCAAAATACTTCATCTGTCACAAAACGCCTCTTTGCCATCACAGTCGTTTCAAATGGCCCATCAGGTAGCGTTGTTGGAACATGACGGATTATTAGAGGCAAGTTTAGATTTGGCGCATTTCGGAACTCCAGAAGCCCGCGCTATATGCAAAATTGGTTTGGCAAATTACTTTGCTGGGGCAACAATATTGCCCTACGGCGCGTTTTTACAAGCAGCACAGGAATCCCGCCATGATCTAGAGGTTCTAGCCCTGAAGTTTGGCGCATCCATTGAACAGGTTGCACATCGCTTGTCGACGATGCAACGCTCTGGCTTGAAAGGCATACCTTTCTTTTTTGTGCGCGTTGACCAAGCGGGCACCATCACCAAACGCCACTCTGCCACCAAATTACAATTTGCCCGCTACGGCGGCGCCTGCCCTTTGTGGAATGTTCACCAAGCCTTTGAAACACCTGGCAGATTTTTACGCCAACTTGCCCAAACACCAGATGGCGAAAAATATTTGTGCCTTGCAAGGGACGTATCAAAGCCAGCGGGTTCATATCATGCACCTGTAAGGCGTTATGCGATTGGGTTGGGATGCGAAGTTAAACATGCAAATGCACTTGTATACGCCGATGATCTGGATACAAAGAACACACAAACCTTTGAACCTATTGGAATTTCATGCAGGATTTGCGAACGCGAAAACTGTCATCAAAGATCAGTACCACCTTTGGAACGGCGGTTGAAAGTTAACCATAATGAACGGGGCATCTTGCCTTATTCTTTATCTGAAAAGTAATTACCCATAGACCCCAGCATTACCCGTGCTAAGTCTTAGGCATACTTATATTTCTGGCACCTTTATGCACACCCCATTACCCAGTCCACGATACTTAGATCGCACAACGCCGCCGCACATCACAACCCTTGTGTTGATTGCTAGCTTAGGTTCTGTATCGCTCAGTATATTCTTGGCGTCTTTGCCAGAAATGGCGCGATACTTTAATGTACCATACGCTTTGATGCAGCTGGCAATTACCGGTTACCTTGCATTAACCACAATCGCACATTTATTGCTTGGGCCTATTTCTGATCGGTATGGCAGGCGCCCAGTTATGCTAACCTCTATTATTCTATTCATCGCGGCAACAATCGGTGCGGTAGCCAGCGAAAGCTATGAGGCATTTATGGTATTCAGGGTTTTACAATCCGTTATCATAAGTGGATTAATCTTATCACGTACCATTGTGCGCGATCTTGTTGAGCGCGACAAAGCCGCAAGTATGATTGGCTATGTTACTATGGGTATGGCATTGGCCCCGATGATGGCACCGCCGTTTGGTGGGTTTCTAGCTGAACATTTTGGATGGCAATCAAATTTTCATTTTCTAACCATCTTTGCACTGATCGTTTTTGTGGTTTGCTGGCTTGACCAAGGCGAAACCAATCAACATAAAACATCAAGTTTTGCGGAACAAATAAAAGCCTATCCCGACCTTTTAAAATCTCGTCGCTTTTGGGGCTATGCACTAACCGCTGCATTTTCGGCAGGTACATTCTTTGCTTATTTGGGGGGTGCTCCTTTTGTAGGTAGTGAGATTTACGGATTATCCAGTGCACAAATCGGTGCATATCTTATGTTAACCCCTGTAGGATATATGTTGGGAAACGGTATTTCAGGTAAATTCACCACCCGCTTGGGCATTTATAAAATGATAACCATTGGCATCATCATCACTTTGATGGGAATGTTTGGATCACTTTTATGCATTCTTGCGGGATGGGGCCATCCGCTGGCTTTTTTCTTATTCACGATCTCCATAGGGTTGGGCAACGGCATGACCCTGCCCAGTGCGAATGCAGGCTTATTGGATGTCCGCCCGCAACTGGCTGGGTCTGCATCTGGTTTAGGGGGCGCATTAATGACTTTGGGCGGGGCAATATTTTCAGCCCTTTCAGGGGCTGCATTAACCGCAACAAGTGGCCCGCTTCCATTGGTTTTATGTATTATTCTGGCGTCATTTCTGGCCCTAATTTGCGCAATCATTACAATTCGCATTGAAGCGCAAATGTCGTAAAATACCAAAACCCTTTTCCAAAACCCCGCAATGTGGTTTATTCCATGCATGATACTTAGGAAAATCATCAAGCGCATTCTGATCGCATCTGTGCTGGTATACATCAGTGCATATGCCGTCATTTGGTACGCCCGTATTGGGTTGATATACCCGTTCAGCTTGCAAGAAACATATAAAACACCCTTGCAGGCAGGCGTACCCCAGTTAACTGAAAAAACCATGACAACGAAGGATGGGGAAACCCTAATCCTATGGGTCAGCCCTGCAAAAGGGCGCAAAGCGACATTTATCTATTTTCACGGAAATGCAGGTGCCTTATCAGGCCGCGCCAACCGTTTTACCCAACTTACAAATCGTGGCTACGGACTTGTAGCAATCGCTTATCGCGGCTCAAGTGGCAGCACTGGGCGGCCATCGGAAGCCAATATCACTAAAGATACCCAACTATTAATAGAACAGTTGCCGATGTTTTTGGGCAAAGCCCCAAAAGGTAAAATCATCTATTACGGTGAAAGTCTGGGCACGGGTGTGGCCACAAAATTAGCCTTAGCAAACCCACCTGATGCCTTGATTTTAGAGGCACCTTATACGTCTATCGTTTCATTGGCCGCCATGCGCATGCCGTACTTTCCAATTCGCATGACCTTGGATCAACGATGGGAAACAGAAAGTTATATCAAAAAAGTGGGTAGCCCTACATTGATTGTACATGGAACGCGTGATCAGGTTATCCCTTATAGTATGGGAAAATCGATTTTTACCCTGTCAGGTTCAACTGCCAAACATATGAAAACCATCAAAGATGGCAATCATTTATCCGCTTTCACCACCAAAGGCCAAGCCGCGATATATCGTTTTGTTGAAGGGTTATAGGGCCAGCTTACTAACGCATAACAAACGGATCGGCCATTGGTTCGTCTGACGTGTTGATCCATACCGTACGGGTGCGTGAATAATCCAGCATTGTATCCAGACCACTTTCACGACCATAGCCGGTATCCTTATTGCCGCCAAACGGGGCCGATGGGGAGATCACACGCCATGTGTTGATATACGTCACGCCGCCAGCCAGTTTGCGCGTAAGCCGTGTGCCACGGGCCAAATCACGGGTAAAGGCACCGCCTGCATAATGAAACCGAGAGTTGTTGGCTAGGGCCACGGCTTCATCTTCAGTTTTGAATGTGCGTACACTTAGAACCGGGCCAAAAAGCTCTTCCTCAAAAACGGCTAAACCGTTCACTTCACAAGAAACAATCGTTGGTTCAAAATAGTTGCCCTTATCAAACCCTTTGGGGATATTACCGCCTGTCAATATTTCAGCCCCGTTTGCCACACTCTTTTCCAGTAATTCCTGAATACGATCACGCTGTCTGCGAGTGCAAAGTGGCCCCATTTCGGTGGCATTATCTAATGGATCACCGATTTTGATCGCTTGCGCCTTTTTAATCAGCAACGCTAAGAACTCATCTCGAACGCCTTCTTGTACCAGTAGGCGTGAACCTGAAACACACGACTGACCCGCAGCGGCAAAAACACCAGCGACAACTCCGTTTGCAGCACTTTCCAAATTGGCGTCATCAAACACCAAAACAGGGGCTTTGCCGCCAAGTTCCAGCGTTAAAAGTGCAAAGTTATCGGCAGTGTTGCGTACCACATTTCGCGCGGCTTCCACCCCGCCCGTAAATGCCACACGCGCGACTTTAGGGTGCGACGTCAGGCGAGCGCCGCAGGTGGGGCCGTAACCTGCAATGATATTGACAACCCCCGCAGGAAAGCCTGCTTTGTTGACTAATTCGGCGAATTTCAAAACAGGACACGGGGCATCTTCGGATGCTTTAATGACAATGGTATTCCCCATCGAAAGGGCGGGGCCAAGCTTGACACAAGTCAAGAAAATTTGACTGTTCCACGGCACCACGGCAGCGACTACGCCCAAAGGCTCACGCACAGTCATGCACAACATGTCAGGTTTATCATGGGCCAAGGTTTGGCCTGTGACCTTATCAGCCATACCTGCATAGAACCGCAAATAATCAGCCATATAGCGGCATTGGGCGGCGGTTTCGCGTAGAATTTTACCAGAATCGCGGCTTTCAACTTCGGCGAATTCTTCTGCGTGTTCTTCCAGTAAATCACCCAAGCGGTACAGGCATTTTCCGCGTGCCGAAGGGGACATTTCAGCCCAAGGCCCTTCACTAAACGCACGGTGGGCCGCGTCTACCGCGCGGTCTACATCCGCTTCAGTTGCCTCTGGCACTAAGTTCCAAACAGTTTCATCGCTGGGGTTTACGCATTCAATGCGCCCCCCTTTGGCCGCATCGCAAAATGCGCCATCAATATAAAGTTGAAACTTCATGTCGTTTCCTTTTGCAGAACACCTTTTATTAACCTTGCCAGTTCATTGGGCTTTTGCATAGGCAGCATGTGGGCGGCGTCGTTGAAAATAATCGCTTTTGCGCAAGGCATTTCTGATGCCATTTGCTTTGTCATCGCGGGGGTCGAGCCTGTATCCAGCCCACCCGTTACCACAAGTGCAGGCACTTTAATCGCACTTAATCGCCCATCAATTTGCGCCCCTTCATGGGCAAACAGCTTGTAGCTGCGCATAAATTGTTCCGTATCGTTGGTTTCCAGGCACAAGCGGATTTGTGCAAGGTATTCAGGGTTTTGTGTTGCAAATTCAGGCGGAAACCAACGTTCTAAAGCTGCATCAATCATAATTTTCGGGCCAGAAACTATGGCGTCTTGATACCGCGCTTGAACGCCTGCCATTTGATCGTCCGTTCGAGCATATACGCCATTAAGCAAGACAAGATGTGATATGCGGGCAGGTTTTGACACTGCTGCCCATTGCGCAATCATCGCACCAAGCGAAAAGCCACAAAGGGCAAAACGATCTAGGCCCAGCCCATCCGCATAACCTAACAGATCGGACACAAACTGATCCAAACTGGCAGGACCCTGCCAATCAGGCCCAGCCCCGTGCCCGCGCAAATCATATGCGTGCGTGGTGATATCGGGTAAGGCCGTGCGCAACGGGTGCCAAATCTGATGATCCAGCCCCACGCCATGCAACATGATTAAATCGTTCACTTTGTGGCCTCAACCACGGTTTCCTCACCGCCCGCTTCCATTTCAGCAATATCTTGATACCGATTACCAATACGGTGATGCGCACGCCCCCCTGTGGCCGCCCCCAAGGCAATAATCATTTCATCAGGTGCGGGTGCATCAGGAATGCTAAATTCGATGGTCAAGTAGTGTGAGCGCATCCCCGCATCGTGTTTGTGCATCAGTGGGATTTGCACACTAGCGCCTGCCCCTGCGCGCGTATTGGCAAAGCTTAGATAGCTTGTGGCCCCCACGCCTTTACGAAAATGATTACCAAAGCGAAGCGTATGGATGAAGCCAGAGCCATGTTCAATTTCGGCATCGGTGCCGACAACTGCTGACTTGCCATAAGCCTCAACCGCGTCGCCGCCACCAGCTATTTCCAGAATACGACGGGTTAGTTCTGCCCCTAGCGGCGGGGCATATTTTAGGATGGAAGGTTTTAAATCTTCGACAAAGCCTTGCCCTGCCCACGGGTTTTTCAACACAGCTGCAACTGCAATCATAAGCGAAGGTTTTGCAACTTGCTTACCCCCCTCAATATGAATTTCCTCAATATGCGTTACATACTTACGAACCAATTCCATTATGTATTTCCTTTAAAATTCGGCATAACTTCATCTATGAACAGGCGCAGGCTGCGTTTTTTATCCTTGAAACTTGCACCGCTATCAATCCAGAAACTATATTCATCATAGCCCATTTTTTGATAATTCATGACCCGTTCGGTTACTTGATCGGGTGTGCCGACTACATTATTTTTCAACATGTTTTCAGGGCTGAACATTTCGATCTTAGCCATTTCGTCATCACTTAGCTCTGTAATCAACCCGTTGGTGATGGGCCGCTCATTGCGAAACCAAGCACCGAAATGGCAATAAAAGCGCGACATATCTTTGCAATCTTGCGCAATGTCAGTGCTATTTGCGCCCACAGCCGTGTGGTTTAGCAGCATGGCTTTGGGCGATTTTTCAGGATTGGCCGCCTTGGCTTCTTTGAACTTCGCCATCAAATCTACCACTTCATCATCCCCGTTCCAAAGTGGGGTTACTTGAATATGGCAGTCTTTTTTCATCGCAAAATCAAACGAGTTTGGGTCGCGCGCTGCCACCCAGACAGGGGGGCCATTTTTTTGCAAGGGTTTAGGTATAGCGGTGGATTTTGGAAAGGCGTAATGTTTGCCTTCCATAGCGTAATCGCCAACCCACAGCCCCTTTATGGCAGGGATTATTTCGCGCAAATGTTCGCCTGCAGCCCATGCATCCATGCCACCACCCAAACGGTCATATTCATAAGAATATGCCCCGCGCGCAATGCCAAGTTCCAAACGACCACCTGTGATAAGGTCGGTCATTGCCGCTTCACCTGCAAGCCGAATTGGATGCCAGAATGGGGCCACGATTGTGCCTGTGCCTAAGCGGATTTGTTCAGTTTTTTGTGACAGTTCTGTCAGTAGTAAAAATGGGTTCGGGGAAATAGTGAAATCCATTGAATGGTGTTCACCCGTCCAAACCGTACGCATGCCACCTGCGTCAGCCATCTGGGCCAATTCAATAAACTGGTCGTGAAGTTCTTGATAGGTGTCTTTTGCAGACATCCGTTCCATGTGGACAAAAAGAGAGAAATCCATTGGTCAGATCCCCCCGCGTGTGTGTGATAGCTGGCGCATTTTATCGCCCTCCTCGTGTTAAACAAAAAGAACGACACACACCTTTTTACGCTCACTGCGTGTCCACTTGAGCTGAGTCATTTGGCGGGAAAATGGCGATTCTGTCAAGCTATGGTCTTGGGGCGTATTATGCCGATAAATTACTAAACTAGTTTACTGATTTAGTTTTGGGCAATTTTACCCTGCGTTAGCGATTTAAATCTCAAACAATAGCTTGCCAGCCTTTCAAATTACTGTTTAGTTTCAACACGCACCACTCTTGGGGGATCGATGCCAGATCAAAATACGATGCTTGTGGCCGAAGACATACACAAAAGCTTTGGAACTCTAGAAGTTCTTAAGGGCATGTCTGTATCAGCCAAAAAGGGCGATGTGATTTCAATCATTGGCAGTTCCGGCTCTGGTAAAAGCACATTTCTGCGCTGTATCAATTTTTTGGAAACCCCCGATCAGGGCCGTATTTTTCTGGACGGCGAAGAAGTTGTTATCAACAAAGACAACAAAGGCCGCTCTATGGGTGCAGACCCAAAACAAATTCAACGTTTGCGCAGCCAGTTGGGTATGGTGTTCCAAAGCTTCAATCTGTGGTCACATATGACTGTGTTGCAAAACGTCATGGAAGGGCCTGTTCAGGTTCTGAAAAAAGACCCAGAACAGGCCGCAACCTCTGCAATGAAATATCTTGAAAAGGTCGGCATTGCAGAAAAGGCAGATAACTACCCTAGCCAGCTATCAGGTGGCCAACAACAACGCGTCGCCATTGCCCGCGCTTTGGCGATGGAGCCAAAGGTACTGCTGTTTGACGAACCCACATCCGCACTTGACCCCGAACTGGTCGGCGAAGTGCTGAAAGTCATGCGCGCTTTGGCCGATGAAGGCCGCACAATGATTGTTGTAACCCATGAGATGGGCTTTGCCCGCGAGGTCAGCAACACCGTCATGTTCCTTCACCAGGGATTGGTGGAAGAAATGGGAACACCAAAACAGGTGTTCGAAAACCCGAAGTCTGAACGTTGCCGAGCCTTCTTGGCAAGTTCACTATAATTGAAACCCAAGTCATAAAAGGGAGAACTTAAAATGACTTTAACAAAACTACTGGCAGGTGCCGCAATCGTCGCCATTACCGCAACATCTGCAATGGCAGGAAACGTTGTGCGAATGGGCACTGAAGGTGCATATGCACCCTACAACTTCATCAACGACAAAGGCGAAGTTGACGGATATGAGCGTGATTTGGGCGATGAGCTATGCAAACGCGCAAGCTTGGAATGCACATGGGTCACAAACGACTGGGATAGCATCATTCCCAACCTAGTATCTGGCAACTACGATACCATCATGGCAGGAATGTCTATCACGGCAGAACGCGATGAAGTGATTGATTTCACATCAGAATACTTTCCATCAGACCCCTCATCATATGTGGCTCTTGCAGGTGCTGACGCCTCTGCAACAAAAGGTGTTGTAGCGGCCCAAACCGCAACAATTCAAGCCGCATATATAGCTGAGTCTAGTGCAACAGTCGTTGAGTTTGCTACAATGGAAGATACTATCGCCGCCGTTCGCAACGGTGAAGCGGATAGTGTTCTGGCCGATCATGCAGCCCTAAAAGACATTGTTGACGCATCGGGTGGTGCTTTGGCATTTGTCGGTGATGACGTATCCATCGGTGGTGGCGTTGGCATGGGCGTTCGTGAAAGCGACAGCGAGCTGCGCGGCAAGTTTGAAGCAGCGATTGCATCCATGAAAGCGGACGGTAGCTTGAACGCGCTGATCGCCAAATGGTTTGATGGCCGCGACGCTGGTTATTAAGTAGTGCCAAGGGCCGCAATAATGGCGCGGCCCTTTTTTAGATCGATTTATTAATGTTTGAATATTGTACTGATCCAAAGCTGATAGAAGGTTTCCAATGGTGGTCTTGTTATTTGACCACAGGCAAACACATGAGCTTTTATTTCAGCTTTGTGGTTGTTCTTAGCCTGTTAGCCCTGACAGTACCTTTTATCCTGCTTTTTGGCTTTACTGGTGCCTTAGCCCAACGCTCAGGTTTTGCCCCCATCCGGTGGTTTGGCACAATCTACACATCAATGGTGCGCGGCGTGCCCGACATTATATTCTTCCTGTTTGTGCCCATCGCAATGGATCAGGGGATTGAAATAATCCGCCATAAAATAAAATGCTCTGACTGGTCAGAGCCCATTCGCCAAGGCAATGATTTTGTTGTTTGTACCGCCGCCAAAATGCCGCTTAGTAGCTCACCACAATGGGTGCATGAAACTTACGGGTTTATGCTGGCCACCATTGCTTTTGCCGTCGTGTTCGGGGCCTTTGCAGCCAACACAATACACGGCGCATTAGCTGCCGTTCCCAAAGGACAGTTGGAAACGGGGGCAGCATTCGGTATGTCGCCAAGGCAGATTTTCCGACGCATTCACTTGCCACAAATGTGGGTCTATGCCCTGCCTGGCTTGTCTAACTTGTGGATGATCCTGATTAAAGCCTCACCACTTCTTTTCCTGTTGGGCGTCGAAGACATCGTCTATTGGGCCCGTGAGCTTGGTGGTTCAAAAACCGCACGCTTCGCCTATCCGCATGGCGACTGGCGGTTCGGGTATTTTCTCTTTCTTCTAGTGTTTTACCTGTTCTTAACATGGATAAGCGAAAAGTTTTTTAACCGTATCATGCACCGCTTATCACGTGGTCAAAACACTGCGGCAGGCATGTCATGAGCTGTTATGAAACCATTACAAGCTATGCATTTCGATCGATAGGCTACGGTGAACGTCTTTTGCCTAAAACCGATTTCACACTTTGCGATCAATTTGTTCTGATCGGGTCAGGCATGATCTGGAATGTCTATTTTGCTGTGCTTGCCTTGTCACTTGGCTTTTTCTTTGCCGTGTCCCTTGCAGTGGGACGTAGCAGTGACAACCCGATTGCCCGCATCCCTGCGCACGCCTTCATATTCGTCATTCGCGGCTCACCGCTATTCATCCAGTTTTTCCTAATTTATGAAGCCTTTGTTCTGATCCCGAAAATGGGTTGGGGCATCAATTTGGGCTTTATAGAAATCACGGTAGAAACCAAATGGCTGACCAAAGCGTGGTTGGGTGCACTTATAACCCTGTTCCTGAATACCGCAGGCTACACTGCCAATATTTTCTATGGTGCTTTGCTATCAATCCCTAAGGGCGACATTGAAGCCGCTCTTGCCATCGGCATGTCAAAACGCCAGATATTTTGGCGCATATCTTTCCCCACAATGCTGCGCCTTGCATGGCCTAGCTACACAAATGAAGCGATCTTTCTGTTTCACGCAACGGCACTGGTGTTCTTTTCCAGCTTCCCCGCATGGCGACAAGAGGGCGATTCTTTGTATTATGCCAGCTATTTCGCCGATAAAACCTTCAACCCGTTTGTGCCCTACCCGATTATTGCGCTGTACTTTATTTGCTTCACGCTACTGATCATCGGGTTATTCGGATTTGTGAACAAACGGCTGAACAGGCATATTGCCAAGAACTAAAAAAGGGCCCGAAGGCCCCTTTCCGTTTAACTGATGAAACCCAGTAACTGATCCAGTGACGCTTTCGCATCGCCATATAGCATCCGCGAATTTTCTTTAAAGAACAGTGGGTTCTCAATCCCTGAATAACCTGTCCCCTGACCGCGTTTTGACACGATCACGGTTTTAGCTTTCCACACTTCCAGAACCGGCATACCCGCGATAGGGCTGTTGGGGTCTTCTTGTGCGGCGGGGTTAACGATGTCGTTGGAACCGATGATCATCACCACGTCCGTTTCGGGGAAATCATCATTGATTTCATCCATTTCCAGCACGATGTCATAAGGTACTTTAGCTTCAGCCAGCAGCACGTTCATGTGGCCCGGCAAACGACCCGCAACCGGGTGGATGCCAAAACGCACGTTCTTGCCTTTAGCCCGCAAACGACGCGTCAGTTCAGATACCGATTGCTGAGCTTGCGCTACAGCCATACCGTAACCGGGCACGATGATAACGGATGAAGCATCCTCTAATTGGGCCGCCACGGTCGCGGCATCCGTTGCCACCATCTCACCCTCGATTTCCATCGCAGGACCAGTCGCGCCACCAAAGCCGCCTAGGATCACGGATATGAAGCTGCGGTTCATCGCTTTACACATGATGTAGGATAGAATTGCACCTGATGAACCCACCAAGGCCCCTGTCACGATCAATAAGTCATTGCCCAATAGGAACCCAGTTGCGGCAGCTGCCCAACCTGAATAGCTGTTTAGCATGGATACCACCACAGGCATGTCTGCCCCGCCAATGGCCGCCACAAGATGTGCACCAACGGCAAAGGCAATAAACATCATCAGATAAAGCGTCCAACTACCAGAACCGCCCATATACATCGTCAGCAGGATAAGACTAAGAATGGCACCCCCCGCATTCAACGCGTGACGCGCAGGTAGTATCAAAGCTTTGCCGTCGATTTTACCCGCCAGTTTACCGTAAGCCACGATAGAACCCGTAAAGGTAATGGCACCGATAAAGACACCAAGAAAAATCTCAACCTCATGAATGGCAACTTCGGCCCCTGTTAGCCCGTGCGTGCCTGCAATGTCGGAATTCAGGCCGATAAAGACTGCCGCCAAGCCCACAAAACTGTGCAATGCCGCAACCAGTTCTGGCATTTCAGTCATTTCCACCCGTTTGGCAACCGTCGCACCCAAGAAGGCACCAACACCCATCAATGGGATCAGCACCAAGTATGACCAACCGCCTACACCTGGCCCGAATATCGTGGCAAACACCGCAATGCCCATACCCACAATGCCGAACCATACGGCCCGTTTGGCTTTTTCCTGATTGCTTAACCCGCCCAAGGCAAGGATGAACAATACGGATGCAGCGATATATGCTGCTGTGACTATTCCTGCGCTCATATCATCACCCTCAAGACTTTTGGAACATTTGCAACATGCGCCGTGTGACCATAAAGCCGCCGACGATGTTGATGGTTGCAATTAGAATACTGATGCCTGCCAACACGGTTACGATAAATCCGTGCCCGCCGATTTGCAGCAAGGCCCCCAATATGATGATGCCCGAAATGGCATTGGTTATCGCCATCAAGGGCGTATGCAGTGCATGGCTGACCTTCCAAATCACTTGGAAACCGATAAAACAAGAAAGCGCGAACACAATGAAGTGCTGCATGAAAGATGCTGGCGCATAGGCGCCGATCAGCAACATCACCAAGCCTCCAACAACCAATAATTGGGTTTGTTGCTTGCCTGCTTTAAGTGTTGCAGCCGCTTCTTCTGCTTTAATTTCATCCGCCGTCTTTTCAGGGGCTTTGGGTTGTTGTACCGCAATCGCCTGAATTTTCGGTGGTGGTGGCGGGAAGGTTATTTTGCCTTTATGCGTGGCAGTAGCGCCCCGAATGACATCATCCTTCATGTCGTGCTTTAATTTACCATCCTTATTGGGCGTCAAATCTGTCATCATGTGGCGGATGTTTGTGGCATAAAGTGTTGACGATTGGGCGGCCATACGGGCGGGCAGATCAGTGTAACCGATGATTGTCACACCGTTGTCGGTTACAATCTTTTCATCTGCCACAGTCAAATCACAGTTACCACCACGTTCAGCCGCTAGGTCAACAATTACGGAACCCGGCTTCATTGCCCCAACCATATCTTTCAGCCACAATTTTGGTGCATCACGGCCTGGGATCAGGGCTGTGGTGATGACAATGTCTATCTCTGGCGCCAACTCGCGGAATTTTTCCAGCTGCTTTTCGCGAAATATTGGGCTGGAAGGGGCAGCATAACCGCCTGATGCGGCACCGTCTTGTTGTTCTTCCTCAAACTCCAGAAACACAAATTCCGCACCCATGCTTTCAATCTGTTCCGCCACTTCTGGACGTACATCAAACGCAAAAACCATAGCACCCATAGATTGGGCGGCACCGATGGCGGCAAGGCCTGCAACACCTGCACCCACAACCAAAATCTTGGCGGGCGGCACTTTGCCTGCGGCTGTGATTTGGCCCGTGAAGAACCGCCCGAAACTGTTGGCGGCTTCGGTGACTGCGCGATAACCCGCGATATTGGCCATCGAGGAAAGTGCATCCATTTTTTGCGCACGGCTGATGCGTGGCACCATATCCATTGCAATCACATGTGCGCCTTTTTTATTGGCAGCATCCATCAGCGCTTCATTTTGGGCTGGATAGAAAAATGAAACCAGTGTCTGGCCCGTCCGCAAACGTTTCACTTCTATATCTTCAGGTGGGCGCACTTTGGCTACAATATCGACAGCTTTATATAATGCTGCCCCCGTAGCCACAACTTTGACGCCTGCGTCTTTATAATCCTGATCGGAAAAACGCGAGGCAACACCCGCACCCTTCTCAATGACACACTCATAACCTAATTTCTGTAACTCAACAGCAGACGCAGGCGTCATCGCCACACGAGTTTCTCCCGGATAAATCTCTTTTGGAGTTCCGATGCGCATGACAATTCTCCCTTTGTTCAAGCGTCGCCGATATAAAGAATCGGCAGATTTATACACAATAATTTAGGCTACCATTAGGTATGCTAAACCATCATGCGACATTCCGACCGTAAATGCGATTACTTATTCAATAAATTGCATGTATCGTATTTCCAACGACAATAATTAACGCTAGCATGGCGGCACACCACATTTATTGCAACCAAGAATAGAATCAGGAAAAATCATGGATTATATGAGTTGGGCTTACGGATTGATTGGCGGTTTAATGATCGGCACTGCGGCAGCGATATTCTTGCTGTTCAATGGTAAAATCATGGGTGCCAGTGGCATCGTTGGCGGGCTTGTTGACAGGTCAGGTGCCAGCACATGGGCTGAACGTGTTTTGTTTATAGCGGGCCTTGTTGGCGCCCCTGCACTGCTGGGACTTGTTTACAAACTGCCGGCCACCAATGTGACAGATAAAATCGGCCTGTTGGTCGTGGCGGGCCTGCTGGTGGGCGTTGGCACACGGTTGGGGTCGGGGTGTACAAGTGGCCATGGGGTATGTGGCATTTCAAGGCTGTCAATACGCTCTATTATCTCAACTTTGATTTATATAGGCGCAGGCGTAGCAGTAGTTGCCGCCGCACGTGCAACGGGGGTATTGTTATGAGACATCTGGTAACACTGTTTTGTGGTGCATTATTTGGACTTGGTTTGGTTGTATCAGGCATGACCGACACCTTGAAGGTTCAGGGTTTTCTTGACCTGTTTGGCGCATGGGACCCTACCCTTATCTTCGTTATGGGCGGGGCTATTATACCAATGTTCATCGCTTGGCGTATTGCCGCTATCCGTGAAAAATCCGTACTGGGCGGGTTGATACCTCTAGCACCCAAAACCGAATTGGATCGTTCATTGGTAATAGGCGCCGTGCTATTTGGCGCAGGTTGGGGCCTGTCAGGCTTTTGCCCCGGCCCCGCATTGGCATCATCCACCTTCGGGGGCACGGGTGGACTGACGTTTCTAGCCGCGATGTTGGCAGGGATGATTATCGCCCCGCCAATTATTCGCGTCTTTAAAGCTGCGCCATAACCTCATCTGACAATTCGACATTGGTGGTGACGGTTTGCACATCGTCATCATCTTCCAAAGCTTCGATTAACTTCATCAACTTTTCGGCGCCTTCCAGATCAAGTTCAGTGGTGATCGTTGGTTTCCAGATCAACTTGGTTGATGTACTCTCGCCCAATGCAGTTTCAAGCGCGGTGGACACTTCGTTCAGATCTGTATCTTCACAATAAACATCGTGACCGTCTTCAGAACTTTCCACATCATCTGCCCCTGCTTCAATCACATGATCGAACATAGTATCGGCATCAGCAATATCGATTGGGTAAACCACCAAACCTTTGCGTTCAAACATGAAAGAAACCGCACCGGTTTCGGCCAGATTACCACCAGACTTGGTAAAGATCGAACGCACGCTGGATGCGGTACGGTTTCGATTATCGGTCATCGCTTCCACAATCACGGCAACACCCGCAGGGCCATAGCCCTCATAGCGGATTTCATCGTAATTCTCTTCATCACCGCCAACGGCCTTGTTGATCGCGCGATCAATCACGTCCTTGGGCACAGATAAAGATTTGGCTTCTTTTACAGCTAAACGCAAACGCGGGTTTTTATCCACATCTGGGTCGCCCATTTTGGCAGCAACCGTGATCTCTTTTGCCAGTTTAGAAAACAGTTTTGAGCGCAACTTATCCTGACGCCCTTTGCGGTGTTGAATATTTGCCCATTTTGAATGGCCTGCCATGGCGTGAACCCCTTTAGTAAAACTTTGTTGGGGCTTTATAGAAACCCATATCTAAAGTTTCAAGCACACCTTCAAAGTAGATGCCTAAATTTGGGTAGAGCTTCTAAAAACTCGATTAAACCGCGATCCCATTTTGGTTTTATATATATTGCAAAGCCATCATTCCATGTTCTGGGTAACTCTGATGACAATATAATTGAGATAACGTTTTCTTCGCTTGGCTTTTCATTATCAGACATCGGATCAATGGCTAACACCAGAAAGACAGTTTTCCCAACAGGCGACCAAATCGAAGCTAATTTCCAAACCTCATAAACCCACCAATGATCTGATGGCGTTTCTATAATTTCAACGTCCCAGCCATCTTGCTTTACCTTGTCTTTCAGCAAATCAAACTTTTGCATCACAAAGGCCACAGATAAGGGATTATCAGGCTGGCAATTACCCCGACAGACAAGTTCAACGGGATACCAACACGCAAGAAATCAGTGAACTTATAACCACCCGGCCCGTAGACCATCATGTTGGTCTGATAGCTGATGGGGGTTGCAAAAGTGGCAGAGGCCGCGATCATGACGGCAACCACCAACGGGCGTGGATCTACCCCTAATGAGACGGCAAGGCCTATTGCCACAGGTGTTAAAACCACTGCAACCGCGTGGTTGATAATCTCTGACAGGAATGAAGTCAGCAGGTATATCCCCCAGATGATAAAGAACGGTGACAGGCCAGAAAGCAATGGTGCGAACACGTCGACAATCATATCAATAGCACCCGACGTTTCCAGTGCTGTTGCCACAGCCAACATCGCGAAAATCAGTGCAAGCAGGCGACCATCAATAAAGGAAAAGGCTTCGTCACTGTCAATACAGCGAGTAATGAATACCAATGCCATCGCCAAAACTGCCAGTAGCAGTATCGGGGCCACCCCCAAGGCTGCTAACCCCACGATCCCTGCGATTGCACCAAGTGCAATGGGTGCGTGGCGGCGGCGAAAGGCGCGAGCTGAGGGTTTGGAAACGTCCACCATATCCATGTCTTCAGCCAGCTGCTTTACATCTTTTGGTGCGCCTTCCAAAAGCAATGTATCACCAACTTTCACCCGCAGATCTTCAAGCTGCTGGCCGATATTTTGGTTGCGCCGGTGCGCGGCCAAAACATAGACCCCGTAACGCCTGCGCAATCCCATGCTGCCCAGAGTGCGGCCAACCATGCCACATTCGGGTGTAATCAATATCTCGACAGTTGTGGTTTCTTTGGTTGAAACCATATCTGCCAGCAAAACATCCTTGCTGTCTTTCAGGCTA
This sequence comes from uncultured Paracoccaceae bacterium, assembly GCA_913061275.1. Taxonomy (GTDB): domain Bacteria; phylum Pseudomonadota; class Alphaproteobacteria; order Rhodobacterales; family Rhodobacteraceae; genus Amylibacter. The sequence continues at coordinate 103,998 of CAJXSR010000010.1, forward strand.
AGAACTTCAGCTACCGATTTACGCATGACCACTCGGTCACCAAGTTGCATGCGCACATCTGGTAGGTTTTTGCGCAAAGACGCGTCATTGCGCAGCAAATCAACCACCCGTCCGCTATCACGTTTAAAGGCTTCAGCGTCCAGCGGGCCTTGCCCTATCAGGGCAGAACCCTCAGCGATGACCACCTCGGTCATGAAGCGTTTCGTTTTAGTTTGCCCAAGCATATCAGCCATCGATGCACGATCAGGCAAAAGGTGTGGCGCAATAAAGCGCAGATAAATCCCGCCCCAAGCCACAAGAACAATCGCCAGCGGGGTAATTTCAAAGATTGTAAAAGGTTCCAAGCCGCGTGCCCGCGCAACGCCATCCACCAACAGGTTGGTCGAGGTGCCTATCAGGGTTAACGTACCCCCCAGAATGGCGGCATAAGACAACGGGATCAAAAGCTTACTGGCCGAAATTCCTAACCTGCGCGACAGTTGCACAAACACCGGTATCATCACCACGACAACTGGTGTGTTGTTAACAAAAGCCGAAGCTATAACAACGAAAATCATCAATGCACCTATGGCCACAGCCGGACGTGTTTCGGCCTGCGCCTCGGCCAAGCCAGTAAACCACGCCAATGCACCCGTGCGCACCAATGCTGCCATCACGATGAACATTGCGGCAATCGTCCAAGGGGCTGGATTTTGCAAAACGTGCAGCGCATCTTCATAGGGCAAGAGCCCCAATATCAACATCAACGCCGTACCCGCTATGGCCACAACTTCAGTCGGATACGTCTCGCGCATGAACATAACGAACATCACAACGACCACGCCAATGGCCAAACCTGCATTCCATGCTTCTGGTATGATGCCTGATAACATTATTTGCTCCCTTGTTTAGTATATCGTGCCGCAACTTGCGCGGTACTACAAGTAGTTATGGGTGATCTTCGCCCTTTGGCTGCACCAAAAACAGGCCCGCCAACATCAGGCCAGCTGCCAACCAAACCCAGATAGAATAACTTTCATTCAGCATCACCATAGACCAAAACACACCAAAACCTGTGACAAGATAAGCCACTTGCGCCGAAAACACTGGCCCTGCACGCCCGATCAACCAGACATAGCCCGTATAGGCAAAACCGTGCAGCAAGCTCATAAACAAGATCGCCCATTCAGGTGGCCCCCACGCGTGGGCAAGTGAAAACCACTGACCTGTAGCGATGGAAACAGGCGTTATGACAATTAAGCCAACAACAGATGCCCCCAGCAATGCCTGCACAGAAGTCAAACCGCGCAAGGTGAATTTGCCCACGAAATTATCTTCCAGCGCGTAACAAAGCGGGGGTATGCAGGCGATCAAAACATAGATTGCTTTAGAGGGATCAGGCAAGCTGGCATCAGGGCCAGCCAGTACTAAAATCGCGCACAGCCCCAAAACGATCCCGAATGCACGACGCCATTCAAACTGCTCTAACCCAATCAATATAGCTATGGGTAACGCAAGCATCGGCACAAGTGAGATCAGCACCGAATAGACCCCAGCAGGGATATGCCCGATGACCATAAAGCCAAAGGATGAGGCAATTAACGTACCTAGTAATGCAATAACAAGAAAGATAATCAAGTGGTCGCCTGTCAACTTTGGAAACCGCCCCTGAAAGCGTGAAATGATGCCAAGATATATCGTCGTGATAACAAATTCCCAAAAAACCAAGCCAAACTCATGGTATCCGGTTGAAACAGCCACTTTCATCAACGGAACTGTAATACCCCAAACGGCACCGATCAGTAACAAGGCGCAAAATAACCCTGCGCGGGTCTTTAGAAACGCATCCATTAGGGGCCGGATTGCTGCAAACGGCCGCCTTGGCGCACTTGCACCACGCGGGTTGCAAGCCCTGTTTTGTCGTCAGTTTCCACATAAACGCCTGATAACGTGGCCTCACCCGATGCAGGCGTAAAACGTTCCTTGTTCATGCCTGTCACGAAACGGCGCAAGGGTTCTGCCTTATCCATCCCGATCACACTGTTATAATCGCCACACATGCCTGCGTCTGATTGTAAAGCCGTACCCTTGGGTAGAATTTGCGTATCAGAAGTTGGCACATGGGTGTGGGTGCCGACAACTAGCGATGCCCGCCCATCCAGCCAATGGCCCATGCCCATTTTTTCAGATGTGGCTTCAGCGTGGAAATCAACGATCACTGCATTAGCCAAGCCGCCCATAGGGGCGGATTTCAGCACCTGATCCAAATGGGAAAAAGGATCAGCGAATGGTCGTTTCATAAACACCTGTCCCAAGGCTTGTGCCACCAGAACCTTTTTACCTTTTTGTGCAGTATAAAGCCGCGCCCCTTTACCCGGCGCCGTCGCGGCATAGTTCAAAGGCCGCAAGATGCGCGGTTCTTGTTCAATCGCTACCTTCATATCGCGCTGATCGAACGCGTGATCGCCCAGCGTAATGCAATCGGCACCAGCTTCCAAAATGCCCTTGGCGTGGGCGCCAGACAGGCCCATACCTCCCGTAGCATTTTCGCCATTGACCACGATAAAATCCAGCTTCCAGTCAGCACGCATTGCAGGCAAGCGTTCTGAAATAGCATTCCGGCCCGCGCGGCCCACGACGTCACCTAAAAATAAGAGTCTCATGGAGTATGCGATATAGGCTGCGTTAGTAAAAGGCTAGATGGTTTTGTGGTTTCGGGTGGGATTTTGGTTTTGGGGTGTAGGGCTAGACTAAACGTCTGTCCTATCATCCCCGCCACGACTCTTCTTCGATAATCGTTTCCTCCACAACCACCCGCCAAATTGTCTTGGCAAAAAGATTAACAAAGACCACAGCACCACAATTGCAACAATCAGTTCCATTATCTCCACCTTTCCTGATCATAACATTGAGCCACACACACAATATCGCTTTGGAGTGCCGTAGAAAACCCCAAACCAGCCATCCATAAACCTCAACACTCTACACTTCCCTGAAACGCCAAAATACCCTTTTCCGTTATCACCGCATTCAACGGAAAGTCGGTTTCTTCTCGCGGTACCAGCAACATTTCTTGATCCGAGTATGCGTACCCCACGGCTTGCACATCCTTCAACGCAGATAACTGTTCAAAGCTACGATCATAAAACCCACCGCCGTAGCCCATGCGGTAGCCATGTGCGTCAAACGCCAGCAGCGGGGTGATAACGATGTCGGGGATCAGTTTAATGCCATCTTTAGGAATGTAAGCGCCAAATGCACCTTCGACCATTTCTGTGTCGGGCGTCCATTGGTGAAATTCCAGCGGCTGCCCTGCCCCCACAATCACAGGCACGCAAACCTTACGCCCACGTGCCACCATGCGTTCCATTGTCGGGATCGGTGACACTTCGGTGCGGATCGGCATGTAAGCGGAAATCACCAGATCGGCGTCTTGCGTTTTCAAAAAAGCCGTAAGCTGCGCGTTGGCCGCTTTATCATGGCCTTGGGTATGGGCAATTTCTCGGGTGGCAAAGCCTGCTTTGCGGCAGGCTTGTTTTATGTTTTGAATATCCATTTGCCAGCAATAGCCGCAAGACGCGCACCAAACCAGCCAAAATACGATGAATTCAGGAGTAAAAGCGGCGGGCCCACATTAGATTTGCATCAACGCAACCGTGTAGGTGTGTGTATCCCTGAGAGCCTAGTTGAACTAGGTGGGCACCGGATATAATAGACCAGGGTCAGTTACAGAGCCAGCTCCCTCAAAAATGATTATCGGCCACTGGAATAAAACCTGTAACACGAGAAGGGCAGAACCCGCCAAGGCTTAAGATAAGCCTGCATCGGAATAATAGCAAGATATGCTTAAATTAATTCTGTTTTAAACTTTATCAAACATAATTTGATTAAATTAATAGGGGTTATTGTGTCTTATATTCGTAAAATTTCCATACCTGAAAATCAGGTAACCGCAAATAAAAGCCCCGAAATTGTAATTATCGGGCGGTTTCCCCCTGTTAAACAGGCCCAAAGCGTTGAAGCCACTAGGCTTGCCCACACTTACCATTCGTCAGGGTTGGAATTTAGAACCGTAACGGGTGCTGGCACCTCAATAGCGCAAGTAAAATTATCTGGTCGCACCCGTGGCAGATACAAAAAATCACACAAGTATTTATGTCGAGAACTTACAAGCGCGCCGCTTACGGTTTTATTCGCGGATCTGTTTGCGCGACCTAGACTACAGTCAAAAACCGTGTGGCACAGACTCGTTGAACGTATACGATTATTGGGTTTATTATGGTGTATCTTATTGAAATCGCAAAATTTAACTTTTATAAAAACAGGCGCGTCCGCCCCGATAATCAACATATTGACCTGGATTGCAGGTCATCTGCGCCCCACGTCTATTACAAGTATCAAAACGGAAGGGGCGGCGCAATTTATCACAAACAAGGTTAAGTTACGGGGTGGCTACCCATTTGAAATGGCGGCCGCAATTAACTTATTGTCCACCTATAAGCAATCATACGAGCCTGCGACAGAAACAAAATTCAATCCGATTTCAGCATCAAATTTAACCATTTACGGACTAACAGACAGTGCTACAGGACTACGCCAAAACGCCCGTATGAGTTACGCATGTTTCCAAAAAATCGGGTTATCAGCGTGCTTGGTTAATGTAGAAAGGCCACGGCTTGAACAACCTGATTTTTTGGCTGAAAGCCCTACCAAACGGTTAAATCGCCCAGTTATTTTGCACCACTTAAACGCAGATCGCATTAAGTGTGCAGATGACAGTCATGCATATAACATTGGTTTTTTGCTATGGGAATTGGGCAAAGTCCCCAAAGAGCATCTTTCAGCAGTTACATCTTTAGATGAAATTTGGGCCCCATCAGAGTTTGTAGCACAAACCTATCGGCAGGTATCAAAAGAACCAGTGATTTGCATGAAGAAGGGCATAGAATTACCAGATGGTATCCGCCCAGATAGAAACCCAAATAGATTTACTTGTTTGAATGCATTCGATTTTCATTCCTCGGTGGAACGCAAAAACCCGTTGGCATGTGTACATGCGTTTCAACTTGCCTTTCCCAAAAAATCTTACCCAGAATGCCGTTTAATCATAAAAACCACACCAACTATAAAGAGCCATTGGGGTGACCCCAACAAGCAGATGCAAAAAATCCGCCGTATAGCGTTTTGGGATTCACGTATTACAGTCATTGAAGGGTTTTACACCACGGATGCGTTTCATAGGTTGATTGCCAATGCCAACGTAGTCGTATCCACGCACCGCGCCGAAGGGTTTGGCTATATTCCCGCCTATGGGTTGGCGCATGGCCTGCCTGTAATTTCTACAGATTACGGTGGATCAACTGATTTTTGCACGGCACACACCAGTTTACCTGTTCAGGCAACACTGGTACCGGTACCTGATGGGCACAGTATTTATCAAACTCGTGCGACAAGTTGGGCAGATGTAAATCCCGATGCCGTGGCGCAAAAGCTACGCTGGGTTTATGACAATTAACAAGAAGCCGATAAGTTGGCCTGCGCAGGGCAATCTTTGATACAGGCAGATTATTCGATTTCAGCCCAAGCGGAACGTTATAAAAAACGTTTGGCTGATCTTGGGTATTTTACAAATTAGATTATTTTCAAACCGTATTTACTTTACGGCGCGCGCACGCGTTGCTGCAGCTTTGATCTCTTCGGCTATTTCGTCAGCCTCATCGGGATCAAAGTCCAATGGTATTTCGGCGGTGCCTGCATCAATAAACAAACGCACCATGCCATCGGATGTTGGCCCGATTTGCAAATTCGCTTCAATTTCTTTTTCTGAATTGATACCCATGGCACCCTCCTTCAAGAAAATAACCGCTAACAAGACTATTGATGGAATTCAAGACACTTATGCACTTGCAATCATAGAATTTGACGGGTAAATCACAGCGCAGTGCCGGCGTAGCTCAGTTGGTTAGAGCGCCTGATTGTGGATCAGGAGGCCCCCCGTTCAAGTCGGGGCGCTGGTACCATTAAAATCAATAACTTAGATGAATTTAACCCCTCCTCCACCATACAAGTCTGTGTCCTGGGGGACATATGGGGGACAAAATGTATGAGATTTGCCGATATTTACCCGATATAAATATGCTCTCTGTGCTTGACTGATGCTATTCCACTCTGCTCAACTGTAACGATAACAGTATTTGAAAAGAGTTCATTATGATAGATAAATTACCCGAGTATCTTGTGCAGGGTGAAGAAGCTCGATTATTCCCAGTTCTTTCCACAACATCAAAAGAGGGTAGAACCACATCTATAGTTTTAGCATGTCTTTCAAAAGTGGAGGAGTTTGGAGCGCAGTTGCTTTCGTCAGTGGGGCAACGTGTCGGCAAGATGGCAAAGGTGGAAACCTTTACAGAAGTTGTTTTCAAGAAGCAGTCAGGTAACATAAAAGACCGTCCTGATGGGTTGATAGTATTGAAAGTTGGCTCGAGAGAATGGCGGGCACTTGTAGAGGCGAAAGTAGGTACCAACGAGCTTGAGCACGACCAGATTGAGCGATACCGTGTGTTAGCTAAGGATAATGGTATTGACTGCGTTATTTCGATTTCAAACCAATTTGCCACAACGCCAACCAACCATCCACTTGATGCCGTAAGAAAGAGTAGGTCGAAAATTCCAGTATTTCACTGGTCGTGGATGCACATTCTTACAAGTGCCGATTTATTAATCAAACAAGACGGAATAACTGACATTGACCAACGCGTGCTGTTAAATGAGTTACGGCGGTTTTTGAGCCACGAGAGTGCTGGTGTTCGTGGTTTTGAGCGCATGCCAGCCGAATGGTCAGATATAAATAAACTGGTTTCAAGCGGTGGTGTTATTCCGCTCCGCTCGAAAGACGCGGCAGTTGTGCTGGAGAGTTGGCACCAAGAAACTCGTGACTTGTCACTTATTCTTAGTCGGATGACTGAAACAACCGTTGCTCAAAAATTACCTCGTAAGCATGTCTTAGACCCAGCCCTTAGACATAAAGAGGAAATATTATCATTACAAGAAAACAACCAACTCAAATGCTTTCTTGAGGTACCTGATGCGGCGGCCACTTTAGATATTGTCGCTGATATATCTAGAAGAAGCATCGACGTGGGGATGACGCTTAAAGCGCCGGAAGACAAAAAATCTACTAAAGCCCGCGTAAACTGGCTTCTTCGCCAGATAAAAACAGAGAATGTCGAAGACATCTATATCAGGTTACTCTGGCCAGGGAAAAGTTCTCCCACGCAATTTCCCGTTTCAGAACTCCGCGATAGCTTGGATGAAGTCGATAGAGACAAGGAGCATTTGGTAGTTCACAGCTTCCATGTGTTTTGCTCGAAACGTATCGGTGGACGATTTACACAACGCGCCAATTTCATAACCGACCTAGAGTTGATTGTACCGGATTTTTATCAGAATTGCGGTTCAGACTTAACAACTTGGAAACGCCCTGCACCCAAAATCAAGCCAGATAGAAATTCGGCTGATGATGTTAGCACAGACGCAATATCTAGTGACGCAGAAGATTTTGAAGGATAGGTAATACATGAGTGACCTAGTAACAATCCTTCTGGTGCTTATGGTGTAAGGAGGCTTTACCCAAGCTCATAGCTCTATTATGAACACTAGGAAAACCATTGGGCGAGAATAGAATATGCAA
>CAJXSR010000011.1 GCA_913061275.1 uncultured Paracoccaceae bacterium
AGATTTCTGCCTGTCTCGTGGGCTCGGAGATGTGTATAAGAGACAGGGTTTAGGGGGTGGGAATCCCAATGCCCCAGTTGGGACAGGGGGTTAATCTATTGAATTTATTATATTTATGCGAAAAACTTGAGACTTAATGGAACCCCTCAAGAAGGCGTAGTGTGCATTCTATTAAACCTTTGCAACGCGTGGGCTGAAGTCCACTCTACGCTTGCTAATGACCGCTATGTGGATAAAGTGACGAGATTGACCCTGCCCACTAGATTGTCGAATATCGACGGGCTGAGCGAGAAAATAACATGTCTGATGATTGGATCACCTTCGTTCTCTGCAAAACTGGATATGTACCACGGAAAGAAGACCAAGAAGCGGCGCTAAGGGCTTTTCATTCTTTTGCGCCTGACGCGGACGAAATCTCAATTATTCATCACGATAATATCGAATTCTTCGATTGTGGTTCTAACTTCGAAGCCGTGAAATACCCAAACTGTGGAACTGAGATTGATGCCACGTGGTGGAGTGATACAATGTCAGAAGATTATGTTTCCAATGACAATTCTCCATTAAAGGTGCCTGTTCTCCAAAGCCTTTCTAGATGGATAATTGGCAAACCCGCCAATCTTACAGGCGACTTTGAGGGAGGCTTTCAACTCCTAAAGTATACACTTCCTTGCTGCCAGCATCACGCGAGCCTAGATTCGCTAGACTATCAGTGGCCGCAAGCCTTCGGACGCATTGGTCTGAGCGGAATGAATTGTAATATTGGGGGGATTACAGGTGATCAGATCGCTGCTATAGAGGCCTCGTTAAAATGCTGCACGACAGTGATCTATCAACATATTTGACCACTTTGCATAACCAGTCTGGGGTTACTTTGGGCTCACTCATAACATCCAAAACTTAAATCGTCTGATCATACTCCCCAACAGATGGCTCTGTACGTACAACGGCATCGATATCCGCGAATATCGCGCGCATCTCGGCATCTGATGCGGGGCTTTCGCAGACGACGACCAAGTTAGGTGTATTGGATGAGGCGCGTACCAATCCCCATGCGCCGTTGTCTAGAATGACGCGTGCGCCGTTTACGGTGACAACTTGCGCAATGCTGCGGCCTGCGATTTTTGTGCCTGCTTCATGCATATCCACCAAGCGTTTCACCAGCCGTTCCAGTACATCGTATTTTTCCAGATCGGGGCAGCACGGTGACATGGTGGGGGTGGCGTAGGTGACAGGTAAGGCGCGGCGCAAATCAGCCATTGTCATGTCGGGGTTGCGGTCTAATAGTTTGCACATTTCAACTGCTACACGCATACCGCAATCATAGCCCCGCCCAATAGGTTCGGCCAAAAAGTAGTGGCCTGATTTTTCAAAGCCTGCTAATGCGCCCAATTCTTTGACGCGGCGTTTCATGTGGCTGTGGCCAGTTTTCCAGTAATCCGCTTTGGCACCATGTTTTAGCAATTCAGGGTCGCTGGCGAAAAGCCCTGTGGATTTCACGTCTGCCACGAATGTGGAGTTTGGGTAGATTTTGGATAGGTCACGGGCCATAATGACACCGACCTTATCGGCAAAAATTTCTTCGCCTTCATTGTCAACCACACCGCAACGGTCACCGTCGCCGTCAAAACCAAGGGCAAGGTCTGCACCGCTTTCTTTGACAGAGGCTGACATATCGTGCAGCATTTCCATCGCTTCGGGGTTGGGGTTGTAATGCGGGAATGTGTAATCCAGACCGTTGTGCGACGGGACCACTTCAACGCCGATACGTTCCAGAACTTCGGGCGCAAAGGCTGATGCGGTGCCGTTGCCAGTGGCACAAACCACACGCAGTTTGCGCGACATTTTAAAGTCACCCACAAGGTCATCAATATAGGCTTCTTTGACGCCTTCAACGAATTCATATTTGCCACCCTCGCGGGCAACGGTTTCACCGTTTAGCACAATATCGCGCAAACGGCCCATCTCGTCAGGCCCGTGGGTTAGCGGGCGTTCAAAGCCCATTTTAACCCCTGTCCAGCCGTTTGGATTGTGTGAAGCCGTGACCATCGCCACCGCAGGGGCATCTAAGTGAAACTGGCTGAAATAGGCCATTGGGGACAGGGCAGGGCCGATGTCTTTGACATGGATACCTGCCTGCATCAGCCCCAACATCAGGGCGTTTTTGATGGTCAGTGAATAGTCGCGGTAATCATTACCCACAGCTATTACAGGCTCAATCCCGTTTTCAAACATCTGCGTGCCAAGGCCCATGCCCAGTGCGGTAATGCCGGGCAGGTTAATGTCATCTGGATATTTCCAGCGCGCGTCATATTCGCGAAAGCCTGTGGGCGTAATCATGGCGTCGCGCAAGAATGCCCATGTATTCGGCGTGCAATTTGGGATCGGTTTTGACATTTTTATTCCTTATTATTTGGCTGGCTTTGCGGGGTAGCCAATAGCTTTACGGATGCAAACACGTTTTTTCAATGTGATCCGGTTGATACGGTATATAGCCCCATTTGGTTTTGGTATATTTATGGGGCTATAGATTTTTAACTTGTCAGTTGTTCGCGCAGAATGGATGCGGTTAACGAGACCATTAAAAACAACCCGGCAAATATCAAAGTCGCAAGCAGGGTGTTTTCAAAAGATTTGGGGTAGCTGGCTTCATCAGGGGCTACGGGTGCCACAGCCATAGATAAATATCTGGTTTGACGGTTGGCTTCAACGCGCGCGGTTTCCAGTTGCAATAAAGAACCTGATAGTAATTCTTGGCGTAAAAGCAGTTGTGATTGTGCCGATTGTAATTCGGCGGTTACTTTAGCCAAAGATGTCGTGGCATCAGTGCCTTGTGTCAGTTGCCCACGCAGTTTTTTAATCATTCCCTCACGGCTTTTGATCGAGCTTTCAAGAACCTTTAGTTTGGTTTTGTTGGGGCGCGGATTATCCTGCAGCTCTATCATTTCCAGCTCTCTTTGTTGAAGATCGGTTTCCAATTGCTGGATTAATGCCATTTGCGCGGCAATTTCGCTTTCTGGGCTTAGAACCCCCAGTTTTTCCTGTAACTCAACAACACGGTCTTGGGCTTCTGTGAATTTAGTTTCTGCCTTCTCATAGCTATCACGCGCACCCTTCATCTGATCTTCGCGCAGGCGTTGGGTTAATTGGTCAACTTTTTGCTCGGCATATCCGATTAGTGCTCTGGAAAACTCAAATGACATTTCAGGGGAAGGGGTGACAACTTCCATCTTGATAATGCCCTCGGTCGGGTCAAAACCGATTTGAACACGCTTTTTATAGGTTTTATAAGCAGTTTCGTTGGTTACAGTGCTATCCAAACGTTGCAAAGCATCCACATCATCGCCTTGGAAGATATGCTTAAACCCAAGGTCATCATCTAGTCGTGCCATCGCATCACGCGAAGACAAATAGCCCTGAACTGCGATTGAATCTTGTGCAGTAGCCAGCAATGAGCTGCTTAAAAAACCACCAGCCCCAGCACCTGGAAGTGAAGGGTTATCGGCCTTTTGGATGACAAATTCAGTGAATGACGCATACATTGGGGTTGCGACGCGGTAAAAGTAGTAACCAGCCAACATTGATGGGATAAGTACAAAACAGATCAATTTCGTAATCATTGCAGCAATGCGCTTACGGCGACGCTTAACCAAATCTTTTTGGATTTGGTCAACTTCTAGCATTCTTTGGTCGTTATCAATTTGGCGTGGCTCGGTAACCTCTGTTCTGCGCACAGTCACAGGTAAGTTCGCCATTGGTGCAGGTGTATCAGCGTTTGCTGCGTTTTTCAGCATGTTGGTTGACGGCTGAAACGGGTCAATACCGTTTTTCCGTAAAACCCTGACTGCATCTAAATCGGATGTTACCTGAAAGCCGTGTTTTTGGGCAACGCGCCTTGCGATACGCAAATCGCGCCCTGTCAGGTTTTCTTTTTTGATAAGGTCAATTTCTTGGCGTGCTGATAAATTCGGACCTGCTTGCGGGGCAGAGGCGGCTTGTTCATTTGCAGGGGGTGCGCGTCTGACTGTTGGGCGCGGTGATGCAGGCTGGCCTTGGTTGGCAGGCTCTGGCCTGCGCATAATACGGGGTTTGTTTTCATTATTAGGCATAATTATAAACCTGCTTCGCCTCTTCTAATGTGTCATAGAATGATAGCCGTCCATCGCGCAACACGGCGGCCGTATCGCAAAATGCTTCCAGTATATCGGCCTGATGAGATACAATTACCACGGTGGATTTTTGCAACCGATCACGCAGAACAGAGCCTGCTTTTTTGTTGAACTCTACATCTGTTGATTGCGGCATGCCTTCATCAATCAGATAAATATCAAATTCAAGGGCAAGCAACAAAGCTAACATAAAACGCGCCCGCATACCTTTTGAATAGGTTGCGATGGGCATGTCAAAATACTCTTCCAAATTACATAAGTACCGACAAAACGCTTCTACATAATCGGGTTCTAACTTGTATAGTCTGGCAATGTAGCGGCAATTTTCTGTGGCAGTATGTTTGTTGTTCAAGCCGCCCATAAACCCCAATGGAAAGGATATTTTTGAAGAGCGCATGATTTCGCCTTCATCAGGTTTTTCCAAGCCGCACATCATATTTATCAATGTGGTCTTGCCAGTGCCGTTGGGCGCAAGAATGCCGATACTTTTGCCTAGTTCCACACGAAACGACGCCTGATCTAAAATGACCTTGCGCTGTTGCCCCGTCCAAAAGGACTTACTCACGTTTCTGAATTCAATCACTCAGATGCCTCAACCCGTTTATGCCCGTGCTACTTTGTAGCCTTTTTTTATTATACCCGTCATTTATGAAGGGTTTATTATTATGTGTATATGGCCCTTATGGGCGATGAAATGCAATGTATTTGTCTTAAACAGACCTGAATTTGCAAATAATGAACCAAAAATATCGATAAACTGTGCTAATCCGCTGGAATGTGGCAGAAATATGCGCGGATGTTATTTTTGCAAAGGCAGTGGGCTCAAATAAAAATGTCGTTTTTGTAATATCAGGGGTTAAACTTTATAATCAATCTTGTTATTGATTACGCATCGGCCATATCAACTGCATGGCTTAGAAGATCGCTAGGTGGGGGATTGATGCTTCGTACGATATTAACTGCACTGACACTTTTTGCACTTTGGTTGTTAATGTCGGGTATCTACAAACCGTTGATCGTTTGGATGGGCGTTGGATCATCCGTGATTGCAGTTTATGTGGTGCGCCGCATGGATAATGCAGCCGACACAGAACGTCTTGCCGTTCGGTTAAGGCCGCTGACGACAATCGGATATTGGTTTTGGTTGCTGATTGAAATTGCCAAGGCAAATTGGGCAGTTACAAAGCTTATCCTATCGCCAAAAATGAACTTAAACCGTCATCTGTTCAAAGTGCCCTACACGCAGAAAACCGATTTGGGTCAAACCATTTTCGCGAACTCTATAACACTTACACCTGGTACAATTTCGGTTGAAGTTGAAGAAGGTGATTTTTTAGTACACGCGGTTTCATATTCAGGCGATGACATGGATGCCCTATCTGATATGGATCGCCGTGTTGCCGCAATAGAAAGCGCAGGTGCCTGATGTTTTTAGTCGCGGCAATAGCACTGTTTATATCAATGGCACTGGTTTTGGTGCGGCTTTATGCGGGGCCAACCTTGTACGACCGCGTTTTGGCAGTGAACAGTTTTGGCACGCTAACCGTGTTGTTTATCGCGGTTCTTGGCTTTTTAAATGGGCGCCCTGATTTTCTGGATATTGCCTTGCTTTATGCGCTTATTAACTTTGTGGGAACCATCGCAATCTTGAAATTCTTCCGCTACCGCGCATTGGGCGATGTTTCGCAAATGCCTGATACAAAAGGGCGCAAATGATGGGTTTGATTGTTGAAATCCTAAGTTGGATATTAATTGTTTCAGGTGGGGCATTCACTTTGATCGGTGCTATCGGCACATTGCGGTTCCCAGATTTCTGGTCACGTCTTCATGCGGCATCTGTCAGTGAAAGTGCGGGCATGATATTGTTGATATTTGGTATGTGTTTGCAGGCGGGCCCGACGTTGATAACCGTAAAGTTGCTGATTATTGGCGCGTTTATTATCATCACTGGCCCCACTTCAACCCATGCGGTTGCCAGTGCTGCTTTAACTTCAGGTGAAACCCCTGAAAGCGATGAAGATACGCGCAAATCACAAGAAGGAAAATCTTGATATGATTGAAACATTTATCAATATCATCCTTTTTGCAATGTTGGTTCTAACTGCCCTTGCAATCGTTCGTATAGACCAACTGTTTGGCGTGGTGATGTTATCAGGCGTGTTCAGCCTGTTATCAGCCTTGTTGTTTGTCACGTTAGATGCGGTTGATGTGGCCTTTACCGAGGCTGCCGTGGGTGCGGGTATTTCAACCGTGTTAATGCTGGGTACGATTGCGCTGACGGCGCGTACGCAAAAGAAAGCCACCCGTTCCGGCTTTGTGCCATTTATCGTTGTTGCGGTAACGGGGGCAGCACTTGTTTACGGCACGTTGGACATGCCCAGTTTTGGTGATCCGAATGCGCCTGCGCAACTGCATGTAGGCCCAGAATATTTGGCTGGCAGTATAACAGACATCGATGTGCCCAATGTGGTTACATCCATTTTGGCCAGCTATCGTGGGTACGACACGCTTGGCGAAACCGCTGTGGTGTTTACCGCAGGTATCGGGGTGCTTGTGTTGCTTAGTGGCCTTGCGCGTCGACGCCGTGAAGATGAAGAAGAGGAGGACGCGTAATGCACCACCACCACATCATTCTGCGCGTTGTCACAAAAATGCTGGTCGGCACCATCATATTGTTTGCCTTCTATGTGCAATTCCACGGTGACTTTTCCCCCGGCGGCGGCTTTCAGGCGGGCGTAATTATGGCTGTGGCCTTTATTCTTTACGGGATTGTCTTTGGGTTGAATAAAGCCAAACAGGTTTTCCCCGCTTGGGTAGTGCATAAATTGGTGGCGCTGGGTGTTTTGGTCTATGCAGGCACGGGCGTTGCCAGCATGTTGTTGGGGTATAATTACCTTGATTACGGCGCATTTAACCCACACCACCCAAGCCACGGGCAACACTGGGGCATTTTGGCGGTAGAGCTTGGGGTAGGCATTACAGTGACAGGTGTAATGGTTGCGATTTATTATGCTTTTGCGGGTCGTCCGCCACCGATGAAAGATGAGGATTGGTGATGATTAACGTGGATTTCATTATCGGTCATATGAATTATTGGTTGTTCATCGTTTTGATGATGACAGGGCTATATATCGTTGTGGCACGCGGCAATCTGGTAAAGAAAATCGTCGGGCTGAACATCTTTCAGACCTCTGTTTTTATGTTCTATATATCTATTGGTAAAGTTACAGGCGGCACTGCCCCGATTTACCCTGTAGACAGTCAGGGCCATATACAGGTTGATCCGTCGCTTACCTATTCTAACCCGCTGCCGCATGTGCTGATCCTGACCGCGATTGTTGTGGGTATTGCCACCACATCGTTGGCGTTGGCATTGATTATCCGCATTCGCGAAGAATATGACACCATCGAAGAAGATGATATTTTGAAGATAGAGCGCGAACTAAGTGCGCAAGATAGCAAAGCCCACGGCTCTGCAATGGGTGGACGCGCGTAATGTCAGCTACAGAAGTTCACCACGTTGCAAAAACACTCATGGATCATCTGCCTATATTGCAGGTTGTTATTCCGTTGATGTCAGCGCCTTTGATTGTTATGATCGGTAACCGCAATTTGGCGTGGCTTATTGCTTTTGCTGCCAGTGCTGCCAGCTTTGTCATCGCATGTCTTCTATTATCAGACGTCATAGATGGCAGTGTTATATCCTACCACATCGGTGGTTGGGCCCCGCCTTTGGGCATCGAATACCGAATTGATGCGCTAAACGCCCTTGTTCTGCTGCTGATATCTGGCATTGGTACCATCGTTTTACCTTATGCATATACAAGCGTGAAAGCCGAAATTCCGCAACGCTTGCACACATTGTTTTATGCGCTTTACATGCTGTGCCTGACAGGTCTGTTGGGTATGGTCGCCACAGGGGACGCGTTTAACGTCTTTGTTTTCTTGGAAATATCATCGCTGTCTACCTATGTGCTTGTGTCACTTGGGGCCAACAAAGATACCCGCGCCCTGACAGCGGCCTATGATTATCTAATTATGGGCACCATCGGGGCCACATTCTTTGTTATCGGTCTGGGTATGCTTTATATGGCCACTGGTACATTGAATATGGCCGATCTGGCTGACCGTATTGCAGAACAAGGTGCCAACCGCACCGTGCAGGCGGCGTTTACATTTATTGTAGTTGGCATGGGCCTGAAAGCGGCGATGTACCCGTTGCACCATTGGTTGCCCAACGCCTACACTTATGCGCCCTCTGCGGTGACAACCTTCTTGGCCGCCACGGCCACCAAAGCCGCGATCTATGTGTTGCTACGTTTCATGTTCTCGGTCTTTAATCCTGGGTTTCATTTTGAAGACTGGACGCTTTATCTGATCTTCATCCCGTTTGCTTTGCTGGCGATGTTCGCAGCCTCTTTTGTGGCGGTATTTCAAACCAATCTTAAACGGATGTTGGCGTTTTCTTCTATCGCGCAAATCGGATATATGCTGCTTGGTATCGCTATGTTGAATGCGACAGGGTTATCTGCCTCTATCGTGCATTTGGTCAATCACGGCATAACAAAAGCTGCCCTGTTTATGGGGGCGGGTGCTTTGATACTTTATTCGGGCAGTGCGTTTTTTGACAATCTGAACGGTCTGGGCCGCAAAATGCCCCTAACAGGGGCTACGATGGTTGCGGGCGGTCTTAGTCTGATCGGTGTGCCAGGAACTGCGGGTTTCATTTCTAAATGGGTTTTGGTGCAAGCTGCGTTTGAAAACGGCTGGTGGATTATTGCTGTGGCCATCATGTTGTCGTCGCTTCTTGCCGTGATCTATGTTTGGCGCATGTTCGAGGTGCTGTATTTAACCGCCCCTGATGAAGGTTGCACAGCAACTGATCCGCCGCTTCCGATGTTGATCCCGATGCTGATCTTGGCGGTTTCATGTATCTGGTTCGGGTTTGATACTGAACTTACACTTGGTTCGGCGCAGGTTGCAGCCGACGGTCTGCTGGCAGGTTCTGCTGGTATGATGGCGCATTAGGGGTTACGGATTATGGATACATCAACAGCCCTATACCTGACCATGCTGATCCCAACGGTTGCTATGGCTGGCAACATGGTTTGGAAAAATCAGGAAAACTTGCGCGATGGTATAACGTTTATCTGCGCCTTACTAACCTTCGCCTGCGTTCTGGTGATCCTATGTAATGTTGGAAACGCCACCACAGGCCCCTATGAACTTTTCGAGGTTGTTTCTGGCCTAAGCATATCGTTTCATGTTGAGCCGCTTGGCTTGATGTTTGCCATCATCGGTTCTGGCCTGTGGATTATCACCCACATTTACGGTGTGGGGTATATGCGCGGTAATAACGAGCAACATCACGCAAGATTTTTTGCCTGTTTCAGCATTGCTATCGCGGCTGTTATGGGCATCGCGTTTGCATCAAACATGTTTACGCTGTTTGTGTTCTACGAAATTTTAACGTTGTCCACATATCCGCTGGTTGCCCACAAAGGCACGCCAGAAGCGGTCAAGGGTGCGCGCACTTATCTAAGCATACTGATCGGCACCTCTATTGCGTTACTACTGACAGGCGTGATTTGGACGTTCACCATCGCAGGTACATTGGATTTTACCAAAGGCGGTATATTAGAGGGCAAAATAGCCCCCACATTACTACCAGTTCTGTTGGGCCTATACGCTTTTGGCATTGGTAAAGCGGCATTGATGCCGTTCCACCGCTGGTTGCCTGCCGCAATGGTTGCCCCAACACCTGTGTCGGCTTTACTGCACGCGGTTGCTGTTGTGAAAGCGGGTGTGTTTTCTATGCTTAAGGTCGGTATTTATATCTTCGGCATTGATTTTCTGGCCTCTACGGGCGCATCTGAATGGTTGATGTGGTTGGCAGCCTACACCATTATTGCCGCATCCGTTGTCGCTATGACCAAAGACAACCTGAAAGCACGGCTTGCCTATTCCACCGTGTCGCAACTATCCTACATCACGCTTGGCATGGCACTGGCCACATCTATGGGTGCGCTGGGCGGTGGTATGCACATCGCAATGCACGCGATGGGTAAAATCACGCTGTTTATGTGCGCAGGTTCTATTTATGTCGCCTACCACAAAACAGAAATTAGCCAGATGCAAGGGCTGGGTCGTATCATGCCGATTACATTTGGCGCCTTCCTAATCGGTGCCTTGTCGATCATCGGATTGCCGCCATTGGGTGGCTCATGGCCGAAGTTTTTGTTGATGGTGGGTGCTGTTGATGCGGGCCACCAGATTATTATCGCAGTGTTGATGATTAGTTCATTGTTGAACATCGCCTATCTGTTACCGCTTGTAGGGCGCGGTTTCTTTCGCCCTGCGACCGATAGTAAATTACCCAAATCATTTGCAGAGGCCCCACTTTTGGTCTGGCTACCACCCGCAATCACGGCCACAGGCTGTATTATACTGTTTTTCTACGCAGGAAGTATTCAAGATTTCCTAGCACCCATAGTGGAGAATTCACCATGACCGATTATCAAACTGACATCCCCAAACAGGGTGAGACCCAAAAGGCTTATGCAAAACGGTTAGAAGCTGAAGGTCAGCGTGAAATATATATTCGCAAAGCCTTACGCGAACATTTAGGGCTAACAATAGAAGAGATAATTCTGGTTTGCTCTGAATTGCCTGAGGCGCGCAATCGCGAGTTGCAAGACCTGCGCAGCCGCTTTCCAACATTAAGCGAAAACCGATTTGCTTGGAAAATCTCTAAATCTCTTACAATTTCCAAGGAAGACGCCCTTGTTTGGTCGCAAACAATCCTAGCAGCAGAAGGAAGCGCGTGATTATGGCGCAAAAACCAAAAGACGATCCCGCTACATACCCTGCTTTGGGCCGTATGATGACTTGGGTTGATAAAAAAGGGTCTGACAAAAAAATTGTGCGGGCTTTGATCGTTGCCTGCATAATCGTTTTTTTACTGGAATTTACATACGAAAAACACCCTCACTTTGGTGTGGAAGGTGTCACAGGATTTTATGCCTTTTATGGTTTCATCATGTTCACAGGCCTTATTTATGTGGCCAAAGGTTTACGCGTTCTGATCAAACGCCCCGAAGATTATTACGGCGATAAAGCCGTAGACACTGAAGAATATCCCGAAGATCAACTTGATAAGCGGGAGCACAACGATGTTTGATGCACTCCCAACAGCGTTTATATTCTTCGCTGCCGCTGCAATTCTGTTGGCACTGCCAAAAGGTAATATGCGTGGGCTACTCCTATTAGCCACCCCAATCCTTTCTGCCATCATGGCATGGAATGCAGGTCTAGGGAATTTCGCACAAATCGGGTTCTTCGGTTTTGAGCTGGAACTTATGCGACTTGATGGATTAAGCCGTATATTCACACTGGTATTTTGCCTAGCCGCCTTCTTGGGCAACCTATATGCATGGCATGTCCGCGATACGACCCAACAATTAGCAGCGCTATTATATGCTGGTTCCGCCATTGGTGCGGCCCAAGCAGGCGACATGATCACCCTGTTTTTCTATTGGGAAGGCACGGCCATAGCCTCCGTTTTCCTAATCTGGGCACGCGGTACTGAAGCGGCTTATTTTACAGGTATGCGCTACTTGATCATTCAGGTCGGGTCAGGCGTGATTTTAATCGCTGGTGTTGCGGTATTTTACCGTGAAACCGGGTCAATCTTGTTTGAAACCATGACACTAGGTTCCTTGGGGACATGGTTGATATTCATCTCCTTCGGGATGAAATGTGCGTTTCCACTCATGCATAACTGGTTGCAAGACAGCTACCCAGCTGCAACTGTTACAGGGACTGTAATCCTATCAGCGTTTACCACAAAGCTTGCGGTTTACGCATTGGCACGTGGTTTCCAAGGTACGGAAATCCTGATCTACATCGGCACAGTTATGACGCTTTTCCCGATATTCTTTGCAGAGATTGAAAATGATCTGCGCCGTGTGCTTGCGTACTCGCTGAATAACCAGCTTGGTTTTATGGTTGTGGGCATCGGCATCGGCACTGAAATGGCGATGAACGGTATGGCGTCCCATGCGTTTGCGCACATCTTATACAAAGCATTGCTGTTCATGTCCGTAGGGGCTGTTCTGTTCCGCACAGGGACATCAAAAGCGTCCGAGTTGGGCGGATTATATCGAACTATGCCGCTAACCGCGATTTTCTGTTTGGTGGGGGCTGCATCGATTTCTGCATTTCCACTCTTCTCTGGCTTTGTAACCAAATCCCTGACACTCACCGCCGTTGCCGAAGAGCACCGCCAAATCATCTGGCTCTGCCTTGTATTTGCTTCCGCTGGTGTGTTATCCCATTCAGGCATCAAAATCCCGTTCTTTGCTTTCTTCGCTCATGACAGTGGTATGCGCCCGAAAGAGGCGCCGCGCCATATGTTACTGGCAATGGGAATAACTTCATTCCTCTGTATCGCAATCGGTGTATACCCAGCACCGCTTTACGCGATCTTACCGTTCGAAGTGGTCGACGCGCACCCCTACACAATGGGTCACGTAGCAGGGCAACTACAGTTGTTACTCTTCGCATTACTGGCGTTCGCATTCCTGTATCGCAAAGGCATTCACCCGCCTGAAATTCGGGCGGTTAATATTGATACCGACTGGACATATCGCAAAGCAGGCCCCGCCGTGCTGTACTGGCTAAGATGGGCTGTTGGCTCGTGCTATTGCTGGATTGTTGGCTTGTTGGAAAAAACTACAACCCGCACCATTAGGCGCTTGTATAATTCCCATGGGCCAGAGGGCCGCATGGCGCGCAACTGGCCCACAGGGGCGATGGTAATGGCAATAGCGGTACTGTTAGGGGCGACGTTGCTGGTGAACTTTTTGGCTTAAGGTGGGCTTTAGCCCATGCGTTCCCCGATCAAGTCGGGGATGACACCTGCTAATTGTCACCTTCAGTTCGGGCGTTGCCACCCCCGATTTAATCGGGGGCCCCATCCAACAATCAAAACACCTTACACATAAGCCGCCCAAGCCAACCCTGCGATAACCGATCCGACTATACCGATGCTGATATAAGCCACAAATACCCGCGTCTTAACCAAAGCCCAGACTGCGATGGCCGCAGGAATACAGCTAACACCACCAGCCATCATAAAGCTCATTGCGGCCCCTTGTGACATGCCTTGTTCAATCAGCCCTTGCACCAAGGGGGCGGCGGCATAGCCGTTCAGGTATGCTGGTGCGCCGACAAGTGCGCCCAAGATAATCGTGCCGATACCGTCACCACCCAAAAATCCTGCAATCCAATCTGCTGGCACATAGCGGATCATCAAGCTTTCTAGCATATAGGCCAGTGTTAACCATTTCAGCAGGAACAGACCGTTTTCGAACACCACATCGCGAAAGGTTTTTACCCGTTCGCTATCGCCCCATAACTTCCAGACAGGCTTGCCTGATAGTGGGTCTGAGCCGCAAGAATTACAGCTTGAACCGCTGACAACCTTTAGCGGGTCAGCAAATACGGATGTTTTACTGAATACTTTCACAGTGAACCCCCCCAGCAAGCCAAAGCCAACGGCGGCAATGGTTTTTGCAATGGCAAACTCAAACCCTAAAGTCCCAGATGTTATCAAAAACATCGGTGGATCCATAATTGGCGATGCCAACCAAAATGCCATAACGGCAGACAAAGGCGTGCCCAAGGCCAGCAAAGCGGCAACAAACGGGATTACTTCACAAGAACAAAACGGCAGCAAACCGCCAACCATAGACGCCATTACGATCATGCGTATTTCATTACCCTTAAAGGCTTCCGATACAATGGTTTCGGCCCCAGTAGCGCGCAAATATGCAACTGTTAACACGGCAAAAGTTATAAATACCCCCGTGCTTAGAATGCTTTTAGCGGTAAATTGCAGGGTAGGGATCAGGTCATTTGGCGCAAATACTGCGACAAGCGCAAGAATTATCACCATCGTCAGCCAGACTTTATCAAGTTTCAACCAAGTGCGCCGCCCCTGTGAATGTGTGGATATATCAGCCATGAGTATGTCCTTCGTGTGCGCCATCCGCATCGGCACAACAGTTCTGTAGCAGGAAGTGCGACAGGGCTTCTGCCATGTCATAGGAAACTGCCGCGCAAATAATTGAACGGCCTTGTTTTGCCTGCACAACTAGACCTGCGGCAGTTAAAAACTTTAAATGATGCGTCAGGGTTGATCCCGTCACCCCTGTACGTGTGCCCAATTCACCCATTGATAAACCATCAGGCCCCGCACGCACTAAGGACTGTAAAACGCCTAAGCGTTGTTCAGACCCCAATGCAGCAAAGGCGGTGGCGGCTTGCTCTAAGGATAGGGATGTGTTTTCGAATCTTTTCATATTTCGATATTTATAGAAATATAGAAACAATGCAATAATTATATTTCAATAAAGTTCGAAATGAATATCACAAACGACATAGGCACACCTTAGGCATGTCGTTTTCAGGCAACGGGTTTGCGGCAAGTGATTGTCGAAAATACTACAGACCATAGGGTCTATTGGCGCAACAATAGGGGCAATATAATCAGAGTACTTACTTATGCTTCAACGCCGCATCCCAGAATGGCTTCGCCATGCACCCGCCCCAAGTATTCGGGGATTTTCTATGCTTGCAGGGATAGAAGCGGTTGCGCGCGGCATCCTTGTTTCGGTGTTTCCGTTGGCAATGTATCAAGCGTTAAAGGATGCAAGTGTTATATCCGAGATCTATTTCATAGTCGGAATTGTGTCTCTTATCAGTGGCTTGATGGTGCCGTGGCTAACCAGTTTCATCCCCAGACGTTGGATATATTCCATTGGGGCTACATTTTTTATGCTTGGATCTTTGCTGGCAAGTTTTGGTGGCCCCACAGCACTTATTATCGGCCTGTTCCTGAATACCATTGCCACAGTTATTCTATTCGTTTGTTTCAATGCCTATGTTCTGGATTATATCCGCAAAATCGAATTGGGGCATTATGAAACATCACGGATGTTTTACAGCGCTGCTGGTTGGACATTAGGGCCTATTGTTGGTGTCATGCTGATGAAGTGGTGGGCACCTGCGCCTTTTCTGATTGCCGCAATTTGTGCCTTTTCCATGCTTTTTGTTTTTCTGTACATGCGTCTTGGAAATGGCAAACTTATCACCCGCAGCAGGAAAAAACAGCCTAACTCCATAGCATTTCTTAACAGGTTTGCTGCCCAACCACGCTTAATCGCAGGATGGTTATTTGCGGTTGTTCGATCCTGTGGTTGGTGGGTTTATGTGGTTTATCTGCCGATATTTGCAATAGAAAACGGTCTGGGCGAAGAACTAGGCGGCATCACTTTGTCATTGTCCAATGCGGCGCTTTTCCTAACACCCTACATGCTGAAATGGATGCAAAGCAAATCTGTACGGTACGCGATTAGGGTCGGATTTATGTGTAGTGCGATACTGTTTTGTACCGCTAGTTTTACAGCCTTCCTGCCGATGCTTACGGTAGGGTTGTTAATATTGGGTTCATTTTATCTTATCCTGTTGGATGTCTGTGCTGGTCTGCCGTTTTTGATGGCGGTAAAACCGTCTGAACGCACAGAAATGTCCGCTGTCTATGCAAGCTTTCGGGATGTGTCAGGGATACTAACACCGGGGGCCGCTTGGCTTGTTTTATTAGTGGCGCCCGTGTCTGGTATATTTGCCGCAGCTGGTGCTGCTTTATTTGGCGCGTGGCTGGTCTCGGCCAAATTACATCCGCGCCTTGGCAAAGAACGGTTGAAATTTATTCAAAAACAACCAGATGTGAACGAAGATTACCCACCAGTACCTTTACCTGCGGCAGAGTGATTAAATTACTGTATAAGTTGATTTAGTATCGCAGTTAACGAAACGGAAAAGAAAATGGGCGAACTTCTTGCGGCACTTGATGCCCAGATCACTGGTTGCACGCTTTGTGCCGCGCGGTTTGCTGCGACCAAAACCGCGCATAAACCACGCCCTGTTGCATGGTTATCACCCAACGCACCTATATTGATAGCAGGCCAAGCACCGGGGGCACGTGTACAGATCAGTGGCCGTCCGTTTACAGACCCGTCAGGTGATCGGTTGCGCGATTGGTTGGGGGTGGATGAAACTGTCTTTTATGACCGCAGCAAGTTCACAATCTTATCAATGGCGTTTTGTTTTCCGGGGTATGACGCCAAAGGCTCTGATCTGCCGCCGCCAAAAATTTGCGCTGATACGTGGCGCAAACCCGTAATGAAAGCGATGCCACAAGTAAAACTAACGTTGTTGATCGGCGGGTATGCACAAAAATGGCACTTGCCAGAAACCAAAAAACTGTCTGTTACTGCAAGGGTAGAAAGCTGGCGCGACCATGCGCCCGACATATTTTCATTGCCTCACCCGTCTTGGCGCAATATTGGATGGATCAAGAAAAACCCGTGGTTTGAAACTGATCTGTTGCCTGTCTTACGCGCCCAAGTTGCAAGCCTGTTGAAAGAATTCTGATGACACCGCTTGATCTTGCCCATGCAAAAATGGATGCCCAACCAGACATAGACGCATTACGCTTGCAGTTTTATGAACGCCTTGCCGATAGCGAGCTGTTTTTGCTGTTAGAGGCTGAACCCATTGGCGATATAGCCAAACCGATAATTTTCCCTGTCGAGGATCAGAAATTTGCGTTGGTGTTTGACAGCCAAGAAAGGCTGGTGGCGTTTTCACAAACAACAACCCCGTTTATCAGCCTAAGCGGGCGCATGATTGCGGGCATGTTAAACGGGCAGGGTATTGGCCTTGGTGTGAACTTGTCAGTAGCCCCATCCTCTATGCTATTGCCAGATACGGCAGTTACGTGGTTGGCAGAAACTTTGGCTGTAAAGCCAAAACAAGCGCAAGCGCAACCGATTGCGGTTAATGCGCCCCATTCCATTCCAGAGGTGCTGATCCAGTCGCTTGACACAAAACTTGCGGCAATGGCAGGCGTGGCAAAAGCGGCATATCTGGCCGAGTTTTCGTACAAAGATACCCCTAGTTCTCATGTGGTTGTGTTTGTTGAAGCTATTGAGCAGGCACAAGATGCAATCGTATCGGCAGTGTCCGAAGCATTGACATTCAGCGGTATTGAAGCAGGCATGTTGGACGTGATGTTCCTACGTGCATCCGACCCAGTTACTGCACAACTGGCCAAAGTAGCCCTACGTTTTGACTTGCCAGAATTGCTGGAACCGAAAGCACAAGTGATGGAAGCACCAGGATCAAACCCAGACAAGCCGCCTAAACTGCGTTAATCGGCTAAAGTTATCCCGCGAAAGTAAACGTTTTCATGCAAAGCGTGCTGTGGGTTCTTTTTTCGAATTTTATCACACGTGCGGTTTCCATCTTTTGCATTGTTATCCGCCCGTTTTTGTTTGCCGTCGTCACTTATAATAAGCCAGCCATCGTCAAGCTTTACTAGGGCTTCTGGATTTAGCTTTTTGATACCGTCAACTGGTAGGTTCTGCAAAAAACCAGCACCATCCCATTTATAAAATGCTGGTGTACCACCATTAGAAACTGCACCTGCCAGAATGGAATAGGTATTGCCGTGCCTGACAATATCACGAATACCGCGACCGTTTAAATTTAGCTCTACGGCAGATGCAACTGACATGTTAAAGTCACCCATTGCCAAATCCATTCGCACAATCAACGCATTGCCCGACAGGCCACCCGCATTAGTTAAGGGTGAGCGAAAGCCAATAATAAGCTGCCCATCGGGGCTAACAGCCAACCCTTCGATACTGACACCGCCCTCTTTGGGGCTACGTTTTAGGACATCTTGGGTGAAATATGCAGAAGTTACTTTGGACGTTGCCAAAATTCCAAGCACATCAACTGGGGCTACAACAACTTTTAAATCGGTTAATGTTCTGTTCGGCAAGTTCGTTGCAAAAAGCATCCGGCGGTTTGGTGCCTCTTTACCTTTTTTAGTGCGCCCGTGCGAGCCAATCCACCAAACAACGTTGTTTGAAACTGCGACCGCTTCTATATCAATCTCAACATCACTTATGCCTAGCAGCCCAGAGATGGTTTTTTCTGCAACAGGCCGTCCGCCTGATATGTCAAACGCGAACAGGGTGTTTACTTCGTCATAGGCTACCAGAAGGGTTTTATTATCCAACCGTATGGCCGCAGATCCATCGCATATACCCATGTAACGGGTTTCAACCGACCTTTTTGATTTCTGTAAGGGGCTTGCTAGCTGAACTGTATTGAAACGCACAAAAAGAATAGCAGCACTGATAAGAACGAAAATAGCTAAGGCATACTTCATTATTCAGCACCTGTAATTTGGGTTTGTTGGGTTTCACCATATCACATTCACAGGCTTTGATGTAACTCTTCGGGGTACAGGTTAATATCCAGCGTCACGGTCAACCAGATGCAAAAACGGTAAACCCGCCTCACCGCGCACGATATTTTCCACCACAACGGCTGCCGAAGTTTCCAGACGGGTTTCGGATGCAATATGCGGTGTCACCAATACTTTGGGATGCGTCCAATAGGGATCGTTCGCAGGTAACGGCTCGATGCGAAACACATCCAATGTTGCCCCAGATAGTTTACCGCTGTCCAACCCTGCCAATAAAGCTGCATCCTCAATCAACGGCCCGCGACCAGGGTTGATAATTGCCACACCATCTTTCATCTGTGCAATGGTATCTGCGTTAATCATGTTTTCGGTTTCGGGCGTATCGGGCATCAGTAAAACCAGAATATCGGATTGTGCCAAGACATTGCTTAACCCGTCGTCACCTGCGTAACATGTCACCACATCATCTGACTTCAAAGAGCGCGACCAACCGACAACATTAAACCCCTGCTTTGCAACAGCATGGGCGCAATGCATACCTAATGCACCAACCCCCAGAAACCCAACGGTGCGGGTGTGCGCTAAAGGGGGTGCCCAGTGCTCCAGCCATTCACCAGGCTTTGCCATTGTATGTGAAGCCGTGCCCAAATGGTGCCGCATAACATGACCGACAACATAATCGGCCATACCTTCACTCATGCCGGGGTCAATCATTCGGGCCAATGGTTGGGTCAGGGTTTTGTTTTTCAGAGCAGTCTCAACACCTGCCCACAAGCTTTGTACCAGCGTCACATTTTTGAAAACTGAAAAATCCTGTACTGGCCCGCTTGGTGCATAAACTATATATGTTACATCTTGCGGTTCGTCCGTTTCATTCACCAGATTAATATCTAGCCCAGCCTTGTTAAACAGGTCGCCTAAATAAGGCTTATATGCCTGCCAACTTTCTTGGGGGGCCGTAAATAATACTGTTTTTTTCATCGAAGATCACCTTGGTCTGTGTACATGTGCGCTTTGTACCAATCCAAAGCCCACCATAAGCACCAACATAGCCGAGCCGCCATAGCTGACAAGGGGTAATGGCACGCCCACAACAGGGGCCAACCCCATGACCATCGACATGTTTACCGCAAAGTAGAAAAAGAAAGTCGCAGAAATTCCCAAGGTTAATAATGCGCCAAAACGATTGCTGTTTGACAGGGCAGATGCCACGCAAAACATAACAATCAATGCATATATCACCAATAAAGCCATGCCGCCGACAAAACCGAATTCCTCTGCCAATGTGGTGAAGATAAAGTCGGTATGTTTTTCAGGTAAGAAATTCAGATGGCTTTGTGTGCCTTGCATAAACCCGCGCCCAGATATGCCACCCGACCCCAAAGCAATTTTGGATTGTGTGATGTGATAGCCTGACCCTAAAGGATCAAGTGAGGGGTCTAAAAATGTATCAATTCGCCTGTATTGGTAATCTTTCAACAGTTGCCAAGATTGGCCTTTTGATTGGAATACAGCATAAACCAGACTAGCCGCCGCGACTGCCCCTGTAGAAAAATACCACAAGCTTACACCAGCGACAAACATCATTACCGTAGCCCCTGCAAACAACAACATTGCGGTACCCAAATCTGGTTGGCGCAGCACCAGTGCCATTGGTATTAACGTTAAAATCAACGGGGGTAATACCCATTGCGGCTTTGAAACACGGTTGCGATCTAGCCAGGAATAATAAAGTGCCAAAACCATAACGAGGGCGATTTTCATCAGCTCTGAGGGTTGCAAACGCATAAAACCCAGATCAATCCAGCGCTGCGCGCCTTTGCCAATATCGCCGAAAAACTCTACAACTACCAGTAATGCCAAAGCAAAAAGATAGGTAAATAAAGACAGGCTGCGGTATGCACTTATTGGGATAAATGCCATAACAGCCATCATTGTAAGGCCCAGTGCAAACCGCACCATTTGCGGGCGTGCCCAGCGGTTTATGTCACCGTCTGCCACCGAGAACAGCATTAAAAAACCTACTGAACTTGCCGCAATAATTAAAAGGGTCAAGGCCCAGTTAAAGGCAAGAACCTTACTAAATCCGGACGGCAGATTGTCGTGTTGATTGGCGTAATAACTCATGCCCGATCCTTTGCTTTTACGGGTGCATCCGAGGGCTGTTCATCAGGATCATCGGTGCGCCGTTTTTGCGAAGGTAATTTGCCATAGCCAGCTTTAGTGCGCTCTAATGTTGCTAGCATTATGTCGTGCGCGATAGGTGCGGCTGCTTTTGAGCCGCCGCCGCCGTGTTCAACAACAACTGAAATTGCATATTTAGGGTCGTCATAAGGGGCAAATGCCACAAACAGTGCATGGTCACGCCGTTCCCATGGCAAATCTTCATTACGAATAACACCACTTGCCCGTTCTTTTTTGGTAATAAAACGCACTTGACTGGTGCCGGTTTTCCCCGCCATCTCTAGGCCCTGAATGGCTATTCTAGAACCGCGTGCAGTGCCGCGCCCACTGTTAACAACCTCATACATTCCAAGACGTACAAGGGCTAAATGTTCAGGGTCAACATCCAGCGGTGTAGTACCACTTACGGGCATTAACGCGTCACCTGTTGTGTTAATCAGACGTGGTGAAATAGCTGTACCAGAGGCAATTCGCGCAGACATAACGGCAAGTTGCATGGGGGACGCCAGTGTAAACCCTTGCCCAATGCCCGCATTTAGCGTGTCACCAATAAACCAGTCTTTGCCCTTAACACGGCGTTTCCAATCTTTAGTGGGTGCAAGACCGCGCCGAATAGCTGGCAGGGGTAGATCATGGCGTATTCCCAACCCAAGCCTGCGGGCCATATTAGATATTTTTTCAATCCCCACACGTTGGGCTATGTCGTAAAAATATACATCACAAGATTCGCGCAACGAGCGCACCAAATCTACACGCCCATGCCCACCCCTGCGCCAACAATGAAACTTTCTGCCTGAAACCTCTACGCTGCCAGAACATCTGACTTTTTCTTTAGGCCCAATGACGCCCGCCTCTAGGGCAGCAAGTGCCACCACCATTTTATAGGTTGATCCGGGTGGGTATGTGCCTGAAACTGTTTTATTGGCCAGTGGGCGATACTTGTTTTCGTTTAACGCTTTCCAGTCAGGGACAGAAATACCTGTCACGAATTTATTGGGATCATAGGTAGGGGCTGATGCCAATGTCAGAATATCCCCGTTTCGAACATCCATAACAACCACGGCCGCACTTTCGTCTTTGATGCGGTTCAGGGTCGTATGTTGTAATTCATTATCAATGGTTAGTTGCAGGTTTTTGCCCGCTATGCCTGCCTCACTATCAATTTCACGCATGACACGGCCAACGGAATTAACCTCGATACGTTTAATTTCAGCTTTGCCACGTAAATCATGCTCTGCACGGGCTTCGACGCCGTTTTTACCGATTTGAAAACGCGGTATGCGCAACAATGGATCATCATCTTCTATGCGGCTTAAGTCGTAATCACTAACTGGCCCGACATAGCCAACGATATGGCAAAACGCGTGCGGCTGGGGGTATTTTCGGTATGCCCCAACAATCGGTGAAATCCCCGGTAAAGAAGGTGCATTGGCTGCCACAACAGCCACATGTTCCCATTCCAAGTTTTCTGTAACTGTAACAGGCACCCAAGGTTTGCGGTTTGATATGGTTTCTAGAACTTGTGCAATCGTATCCTCTGAAAGCGGGATTAGTTTTGATAACCGCCTTAATACTTGTTCGGGGTTCTGGGCCTGCTCACGTATGATTTGAATGCGGTAAAGGGGTATGTTAATGGCAATCGGGCTGCCCAAACGATCATAAATCAAACCACGCGAAGGTGGTATAAGTTGTAAATTGATACGATTTTCTTCTGCAAGTAAGCGAAATTGCTCTGCTTGTTTAACGCCTAAATCGCGCATCCGTAAACCAAGGACGCTCATGAAGCCCAGCTGTCCGCCAAGTAAAAGAAGCGCACGGCGCGACATTTTCCCAGACTGCTGCTTTTCCACCTTTGGCAATCTCATAACCGCTGACCTTTAAGACCAAATTCACCCAATGCTGGTTTTCCGATGCGTAAGATATACGTGATGATAAATAAGACAATCGGGTAGGCTAGGGTGGTAAAGATGTATTCCCATAACAGCGTTGTAAATGCAGGTGTTGCAACGATGGAGACGGCTAAAATGATATGGTTTGCAATGAGTGTTAATAAAAACAGCACTGACACAGAAAACCATTCAACAGGAAAGCGGTTCTCACGGAAAAAATACATATTTGCCCGCCAAATTTCTGTGGCACCCAGCATGCAGGCTGTCCAAACCCCCAAGGGTTTCATTAAAAACAGATCAAACCCGAAATAAATCAGGGCAATGACCCAGAACGGCACAATTTCTGGCCGCCGTATTAACAAGGCGCAAATTACGCAGAATACAATATCTGGTGCAGGGCGCATTGTGGGGGCAAGGGTGAATGGGATTAGGTGAAAAAATATCACAGCGCAGGCAAATAAAACTAATATTACCTGTCGTATCCAGTTAAGATTTAACTTGAAATCATTCATCCATCGGGTTCCGTAACAGGTTCTGTTGACGGGTCGTCGGTGGAAAGCAAATCACCAATTAACAATTCAGACGCAGCAATCGCAGTGCCAGATGAATGCCGTATGATACGCATAAATTCCAGGCGGTTATAATCTGCGGCCAGACGGGTTCTAAACTTGTTGTCGGATGTAAAAACGGCTTGCCCGACCAAAATATCAGGCGGGAATACACCCCCATCACCAGAGGTTACAATGCGGTCGCCAGGTTGAATTAAATCTGTATTATCAATGAAATCCAATATCGGCAGCAACGTATTGTCGCCACTTAAAATCGCTTTTTGATCGGATGGTTTTATGGTCACGGGAATGCGGCTGTTGTTATCGGTTAAGAAAATTACTCTTGCGGAATTTTCACCCACACCTGAAATGCGCCCCAGCAAACCTAGCCCGTCCATTGCGGCCCATCCGTCTATAACGCCGTCACGTTTGCCTAAATTAATTAAGGCAGATTGCCTGAAAGGGCTGCCTGAATCGGTTAAAACCACGCCTGAAATAAACGAAAGCTTTGGGGGTAGTTTCACTTTGTTCAAATCCAGCAACTGGGCTTTTTCCTGTTCAAGTTGAATTGCAGCTTCTCGCCAAGCTTTCATGCGTTGCAATTCGCGGCGCAACTCTTGGTTTTGCTCATAAATCCGCCCGTAGGATTGGAAATCATTCACAATACGCGAAACGCGGGCAATCGGCACCATGGCCCATTCAATATTGGGGATGACCCTATCCAGTAAAGCGATGCGAAATTGTTCAGCGCGTGGGTTATCAATACGCCAGAATAAAAAGATCAAGAACAGGAAAAAAAGCGTCAAACCTAGCATGACCCTGCGGATGGATCGCCCAAATTCTAGATCGTGATCTTTATTCCCTGCCATTTCCTACTCTCTAGCAACGTCGATTGGCCTTAGCTGTCGTAATCAATGACATGTGCCAGTTGCTTTGCAAACTCCAAAGACATTCCTGTGCCCAATGCCACACAATTCAAACATTCGTCTGCTACAGAAATCGGCAGGCCTGTTTGTTCACGCAGTGCCAGATCCAATTCACCCAGTAACGCGCCACCGCCTGTTAACATCACACCGCGATCTACAATATCTGCGGCCAGATCAGGCGGTGTGCTTTCCAATGCCTGCATTACAGCTTCGCATATTTGTTGCACGGGTTCCGCCAAAGCATCGGCTACTTGTGCTTGGTTCAGTTCTATTTCTTTAGGCACGCCGTTTAGCAAATCGCGCCCGCGTATGATCATCTTTTCACCGACACCGTTTTCAGGAATACGTGCACACCCGATTGTTGTTTTAATCCGCTCTGCGGTTGCTTCACCCACCAATAAGTTTTGCTGGCGACGCAAGTAAGCAATTAAAGCTTCATCCATACGGTCACCACCGACACGCACAGAACGCGCATAGACAATGTCACCCAATGACAACACCGCAACTTCGGTTGTACCACCACCAATATCCACAACCATTGAGCCAGTTGGGTCTTGGATCGGCATTCCTGCACCAAGGGCTGCTGCAATCGGCTCGGCTATCAGACCCGCACGGCTGGCACCGGCAGATAAAACAGATTGCCGAATTGCGCGCTTTTCAACGGGCGTAGCCCCATGCGGTACACATACAATAATACGCAGTTTTGACAAAGGTGAACGTCTGTGAACTTTGCGGATAAAATGCTTAATCATTTCTTCCGCAGTGTCAAAGTCTGCAATAACACCGTCACGCATCGGGCGAATGGCCTCGATAGAGCCGGGCGTTCTGCCAACCATCAATTTGGCGTCTTCACCAACAGCCAAAACCCGTTTTACGCCGTCTTTTACATGATAGGCCACAACGGAAGGTTCGTTTAGCACGATGCCCTTCCCTTTGACATAAACCAGGGTATTTGCCGTACCCAGGTCGATCGCCATATCCGAAGAGAAAATGCCAAAGATATTGTTAAGCATTGCGTGCGCCTTATCATGATTATTGGCCTCAAGATTCATCTTGAAGGCCATATTCTTATAGGTGCCCAGAGGCTTGCAGGTAAAGGGTAATAAAGCGGCAAACAGAGTTAACAGACACTTATTTGCAAAATTAGGCGAAGTTTCGCCCTAGAGCATAGGAATTTGTTCATCAAACGCTGGCAGTCACCAGCGTTTGACTTTTCAAATAGTTATTCTGCTTCAGGCGCTGTTTTTTCACGCCGTACTATCAGTTTGTTCAATGCATTCACATAAGCCTTGGCCGAGGCCACAACTGTGTCTGTATCGGCCGACTGTCCGTTCACGATTTTGCCGTTCTCTTCCATGCGCACACTGACGGTTGCTTGTGCGTCTGTCCCTTCGGTGACCGCATGCACCTGATACACGGCTAAGCGCGCGTCATGTGGGAACAGTTGGTTAACTGCGTTAAACACCGCATCCACCGGCCCGTCGCCTGTCGATGTAATCTGATGGTCAACACCGTCAATCGTCAGCGTCAAATCGGCTGATTGTGGGGCTTCGGTGCCGCATATTACCCGCAAAAACTTTACTTGCAGATAATCATAGGCCTGATGTGTGCCTTCATCCGAGACCAAGGCAATTAGGTCGTCGTCATAGACTTCTTTCTTGCGATCCGCCAAAGCTTTAAAACGCACAAACACGTCCTTTAGCTGGTTGTCACCCAAATCATAGCCCAAATCGGCTAGTTTTGACCGCAATGCCGCACGGCCCGAATGTTTGCCCATCACCAAATTGGTTTCTTTTAGGCCAATATCCTGTGGGCGCATGATCTCAAACGTATCAGCAGATTTCAGCATGCCGTCTTGGTGAATACCACTTTCATGGGCAAATGCGTTCTTGCCGACAATCGCTTTGTTGTTTTGCACTGCAAAGCCTGAAACCGTCGCTACACGGCGGCTGATATTCATGATTTTGGTCGTGTCGATGTCAGTGCGGTACGGCATGATGTCGTTACGAACCCGTAAAGCCATCACCACTTCTTCCAGTGCTGTGTTGCCCGCACGTTCGCCTAAACCATTGATTGTACATTCAATTTGACGCGCACCGCCGTCTACTGCGGCCAGCGCATTGGCTGTCGCCATGCCTAGGTCATTGTGACAATGCGTGGCAAAAACCACGGCGTCAGCACCTGGGACTTTATTGATTAACATGGTGATAAGATCGGCACTTTCGCGTGGTGCGGTAAAGCCCACGGTGTCGGGGATGTTGATTGTTGTTGCCCCTGCCTTAATCGCGGTTTCCACAGTGCGACACAAATAATCTTCTTCTGTGCGGGTGGCGTCCATCGCTGACCATTGCACATTGTCACATAAGTTACGCGCGTGTGTGACCGTGTCGTGGATACGCACGATCATTTCGTCCTTGGTTAGATCAGGGATCGCACGATGTTGCGGTGACGTGCCGATGAAGGTGTGAATGCGCGGAAGTGGTGCATATTTCACTGCTTCCCAGCACCGGTCAATATCTTTAAATATCGCACGGCTTAAACCACAAATTACGGATGTTTTACTGTTTTCCGCTATCGCTTTGACAGCGGCAAAATCACCTTGAGATGCAATGGGAAAGCCTGCTTCAATAATATCGACGCCCATTGCTTCTAGCATCTCTGCGATTTCAAGCTTTTCATTATGGCTCATGGTCGCGCCAGGGCTTTGTTCGCCATCACGTAAAGTGGTGTCAAAAATCAAGACGCGGTCTTGTTTATTAGTATCGGTCATATCGGTATCTCTTTTGTTTACTTAGCATTTTTGTATCAGTATCAGCGCGAAATTTAATACCCTCTGAGCGCACGCGCCGTTTAAGGCACGCTCAGAGGCAGCTAAGTAGAAGAAGCGCACGCAGATGCAGGCCCATAGGGGCCGATCCAGAAACGGTATGTGCGCTTTTCGTCATGGGACATGTTATAACTGGATTCGAAAAGAATGGAAGGGAAGAATGCCAAAGAGTTTTACAGCAGGGTGAAGTTTAAGCCTCGTCAGTTTCTGCGATAAGACGTGTTTCCAGTAACTGCCCGTTTCGAATTAATATCGGATAAGCGATAGACCCGATCTGAGAGTTCAAATCTTTTAGCGCCCGCAAAGTTTCCAAATGCAAATCACTGCTTTCCAGGCTGATCTCTTCGTTGTTGCGAATGCGTTTTAGGTGTTTCTTACGGCTGTTTCTTTCAGCTTTTGCCATGTCATTCTTTTCGGCCATCAGCAAACGCGCGGCTTCTAAATCTTCTGAGATAA
This sequence comes from uncultured Paracoccaceae bacterium, assembly GCA_913061275.1. Lineage (GTDB taxonomy): Bacteria > Pseudomonadota > Alphaproteobacteria > Rhodobacterales > Rhodobacteraceae > Amylibacter. The sequence continues at coordinate 27,344 of CAJXSR010000011.1, forward strand.
GAACATCAAAAGCCAAGGTCATATTGGCCACAACTTTTTCGTGCATCCGTTGCAATTCATTCCAACCCGCATCTGAAAATTGCATGGATTTTTTTGATTTATCCATTGCCAAAGACATCAGACGTTTGGCTACAATATCACCAGCGGTTTCAAGATTAATCGCATATTCTGCCAGTTCACGAACCCGCCTGCTTTCGTTTTTGCTCATGTCGGATGTTGGCATATCAGCTACATAATGGCGGATATCATCAAGGGCTTCATTGACATATTTGTCATCTTCGCAGGTGGCTTTTATCAAATCCAGATTACCATCATCATATCGATCCATTACCGGGCGCATCATATGTTCAATCAACTGGCTCATCCGCAAAACTTCACGGCGCAAGCAGGCCAGTGACAGACGGGGTGACGCAAGGGCGGTTTCGTCCAGTGCGGATCTTAAATGGGTGTCTTCAACTTGTAGCTCACTTGTATGTTGGTCAGGGACAAGCTGTTCAAAGGGGCGTGTAAGTAAATGTGTGAAAGGCACGAAAACCAATAACAGGCCATTGAAAATAAGATGCGCTGAAATAACGGATTGTGCAGGTGCCATGTCTTGAAACAATGTTTTCAGGTCAAGTTGATTGGCAATAAATAAAACCAATACAGCAAAAGCCCCGCGCAATACCAGATTGGCAACAGGGATGCGCCGCGCCAATGGCGCCATATCCCGCGTTAACCATACGGGAATAAAGGCACTGCCAAGATTAGCCCCAAGAACCAGTGAAACGCCAGCGGTAAGAGGAATTGCCTGTATGGCCACCAACGTGACGCACATCAAAACCACCGCAACGCTTGAATGCATCAAGACTGCGATTAAGGCACCAACGATGAATGCGGTTATATAATCTTTTTCAAGGTAGGACGCGATATAAGGCAAGAAAGAGCTGTCTCTGATTGGATCCATTGTTTCGCGCAAAAACCGCAGTGCAATTAAAATAAAAGCGATGCCAAGTAATACGCGCCCAGCTTGTTTAAAATTACGTCGGTCGGATTTTACAAACAACCAGCCGCCAACGGCTAATAGAACAGGTACCAACCAATCCAGTCGGAAGGATAAAAGTTGCACAACGATAGCACTTCCAAGGTCTGCCCCAAGCACCACCGCCAGCCCCGCTGCAAAGCTTAATGTGCGTGTGCTGGCGAAGCTGGATGCAAGCAAGGCAACAGCGGCCGAACTTTGCAAAACAATAGCAAGTATTGCCCCCATCAAGGTTGCACGCATTGGGTTTTCATTTTTTGCAACCATACGTTTGAATGAAGGGCCAAAGGCGCGTTCAATACCTGTTTGCACCATTCGCACGGCATAAAGCAGCAACATGGTTGCACCCAATAAGGATATTATGAACTGGATAATTATCATGAATGCGGCATCTTTCGTTTACCAGAAAGCTGACGTTAGCTTAGAATTGACGGTACTACCGCTATGTTGACCGATGGTCAATCAGATGGTTGTTGTGTGTCTGAAACTGCATCAGGTGTAGGCTCAATAACGGGTTCACCATCTTTCCACATGCCGTCAAAAACCTCACCACCAGCAAAGGTTATTGTGCCACTCCCGCTGCGTTTACCGTTTTCAAACGACCCGATATAAACATCGCCATTGGCATAACTTGCTTGCCCCGTTCCGTGCATTTGCCCCGCAAGCCATGTTCCTGCATAGACAAACCCGTCATTGGTCATCAATCGGCCTTCACCGCTGCGTTTGCCTGTTTTAAACATGCCATCATAAATACTGCCGTCTGCAAATGTAGCAATGCCCTGACCGTCGCGGATGCCGTTCACCCAAGTGCCAGTGTAGCTATAACCCTCGGGGTATACGATTTTACCTTGTCCATGATTACGGGCTTGAACGAAGTCACCTTCATAAACCGTGCCATTTGGGAACTTGGCTAAGCCTTTGCCCTCTACAACACCCTTAACCCAATCACCTTCATATGTTCCGCCGTCTTCATAGGTGATTTTGCCTGTTCCATCTGGCAGATCATTTTTTAGATCCCCTACATAAAGTGCCCCATTTGGGTACGTGATTTTACCCGCACCTTGTAACTTTCCTGCGACCCAAAGACCAGAATATTGATAGCCGTCTTTGCGTGTTAATACGCCATTGCCATCACGTAATCCGTTGCTGAAATCACCTTCATATACATCGCCATTGGCCAATGTCTGTTTGCCATGCCCGTGTTTTTGGCCCTTGACCATCGTACCTTGGTAACTGTCACCGTTGGACAGAACTAACTGACCTGTACCTGTGATGTCGCCACTTACCCAATCGCCTTCATATATGACGCCATCTGCCAATACCACGTGGCCAGCGCCGTGGCGCAATCCGTTTACAACGTCACCGATATAGGTTGCGCCATCGGGGTAGGTGATTGCCGCTTTGCCGGTTTTTTCACCCGCAGCCCAACTGCCATCGTAGCGATACCCGTTTTCGCTGGTTAATACACCGATCCCGTGGTGGTTTGCGTTCTCAAAACCACCATCATAAACTTCGCCGTTGGCATAACGCGCAATGCCTTGCCCGCTGATTGTGCCATTTTTCCAGGTGCCGATATAAGTGCCACCATCGGCAAAGGTAATCTTACCCAAACCTTGCGGTTTTCCTGCCGTAAACTGACCTTCATAAAGTGAGCCATTTGGAAACTTGGCAATGCCTTCGCCCTGAATTTTCCCGTCTTCCCATTCGCCGTCGTATTCATACCCGTTTGGTAAAACATATACGCCCTGCCCATGTTGCAGCCCATCTTTAAACGTGCCTGTATAGACACCACCCGTATCGTATTGTTTTGTTAGAACTTGCGAAGATTGCGCATTTGCAGCGGGGGATAGGGCCAATGCAAATGATACTGCTAGGATGTGTAGCCCTGTAGACGACTTTATTAATTTCACGCGCCAATTTCCTTTTGCAATCTAAATGTCTGTGCTTCAAAGCAAACACTACGATGTGACTTACAATCTGACAAGGCATCATGCGGCTTTCGCTTTTAATGCCGACCCGATCTGTTAAAACTCACCTATGCCCCAAACAGGGGATTTAAGCTATAGGATGCAAAATGACCGATAAATTAAGGTTAACACTGGCGCAATTAAATCCAACACTTGGGGATTTTAAGGGAAATCTGTCCAAAGCGCAGGATGCATGGGGGCAAGCCAAAGCAGCGGATGCGGATATGTTGGTGCTGCCAGAGATGTTTTTATCGGGCTATCAAGCGCAGGATTTGGTGCAAAAACCGGCCTTTACAGCGGATGCATTGGCCAAATTGGAAACGTTTGCGGTTGAATGTAAAGACGGCCCCGCCATTGGCATTGGTCTGCCCATGCGTGACGGTGACAAGGTTTACAACTGTTACGCCATTCTGAAGAACGGCAAGGTTGCAACCATTATTCGCAAGCATCATTTGCCGAATTACAAGGTATTTGATGAACCGCGAACCTTTGATACGGGCGATATGAGCGGCCCATATGTGATTGCAGACGCGCGTATTGGCACACCTATTTGTGAAGATGCGTGGTATGAAGATGTTTGTGAGATGTTGCAGGAAACGGGCGCGGAAATTTTGGTATCCCCCAATGCCTCACCTTACTATCGTGGTAAGTTCGAAAAACGGATCAATACAATGGTTGCCCGTGTGATAGAGACAGGCTTGCCGATGGTTTACCTGAATTTGATCGGCGGCCAAGACGATCAGGTGTTTGATGGCGGCTCGTTTGTGCTGAACCCCGGTGGTGAGCTGGCTTTGCAAATGCCGCTGTTTGAAGAGGCGATTGAGCACGTTGATTTTACGCGGCACTCGGATGGCTGGCGTGCTGAACATGGGGCCAAGGCGCATTTCCCCGATGAGTGGGAACAGGATTATCATGTGATGGTCACGGCGTTGCGCGATTATATGGCTAAAACGGGGTTCAAGAAGGTTTTGCTAGGTTTATCTGGTGGGATTGATAGCGCGATTGTCGCCACCATTGCAGTGGATGCGCTGGGTGCTGAAAATGTGCGTTGCGTGATGATGCCGTCTGAATATACCAGCCAAGAAAGTCTGGATGATGCAGTGGCTGTTGCTGATGCGCTGGGTTGTCAGTATCATAACGTGCCGATTTCACAGGGACGTGATGCGATCACCAACACGCTGGCCCCGATGTTTGAAGGGTTGGAGGCGGATGTAACGGAAGAAAACATCCAGTCGCGTCTGCGAGGATTGTTGTTGATGGCAATGTCCAACAAGTTCGGGGAAATGCTGCTGACCACGGGTAATAAATCTGAAGTGGCAGTGGGTTATGCCACCATTTATGGCGATATGGCGGGTGGGTACAACCCGATCAAAGATGTCTATAAAATGCGTGTGTTTGAAAGCTGCCGTTGGCGTAATAAAAACCACCGCGATTGGATGATGGGGCCTAGCGGTGTGGTGATCCCCGTGAACGTGATCGACAAACCGCCCACGGCCGAGTTGCGTGAAGATCAAAAAGACAGTGACAGCCTGCCCGAATATGAAGTGCTGGACGGTATTCTGGAAATGCTGATGGATCAGGATGCATCCGTGGCAGAGTGTGTTGCCGCTGGGTATTCTCGTGAAGATGTGAAGCGTGTGGAACACCTGCTTTACATCTCGGAATACAAACGATTTCAGTCGGCACCGGGCGCACGGCTTAGCCTGAAAGCGTTTTGGCTGGATAGGCGGTATCCGATTGTGAACAGGTGGCGGGATGAGGGGTAGAAATGAACTCTTGTGAGGAAATCATAATTAAATACGAAATTACTATTCGTGGTCGGGTATATGTACCAAAAGACGCATTTAATTTAACACCAGATTACAAATCGGGGATTAGGCCTAATGCGATGACGCAAGATGGACTCGTTGCAAGTGTGTTAATTCTTGATGACCCAACTTTAGGAATTTCCGAAGAGCCCATAGATGCAACACTGTGTTTTTTTTACCCAGTTGTAATTGATTTATCCGCAAATGAAATAGGGCTTTATGCGGGCTCAAGCCTGTTGATGCGGTTCATGCTCAACAAATTAAAATAGAACGCGCATTCAATATACGGCAAAAAATTATGCTTGAGTTGTACGCACACCACACCTTTTGCCCCGTCGCCACAATCTGGCTGGCGGGGTTTTCGGTTTATATGGGATGTATCTATAAGAAGGCAGGCCTGCCGTTTGTAGCTATATGGCCGAACAAGGGTTGATGACCCTTGCACCTGTTCTTAACTGTTAAGTTTCGATGGTTTCCTCATTTGATGCTGTCACACACCCTTTGAAAACCCGTTAACTACTTTTGCTAGCAGGGGTGTTATACACGGATTAAGGTTTAGGGTTTGTTAGGGGTGCGTTCGCTCAATCCCGCACAACAAGTGCCACACCCAGAACTACTACAAGACAGCCTAGCAAAGACATCACACTCAGGGTTTCATCAAACAGCAACCACGTTTGTAAAACCGCTACAGGTGGTACAAGATACAGATAGCTGGTGACTTTCGCCAACTCGCCTTCACGGATCATGTACATCAGCAGCAAAACCGCACCGATGGACAGGATCAGCGCAGACCAGATTAGAGCTGCGTGAAATTGCCATTGATGATCGACGGCATGAGTTTCACCAAACAGCAGGGACGCAATCACCACAACTGTGATCGAACCGATATATTGCCAAAGCGATCCTGTCAGAAGCGGTGTTCCGGCAGCGTAGCGTTTTTGGATGATCGTGCTGGCGGTTATTGCGCAAAGCGAAAACAAACAGAACGCCAATCCGATCAACCCCACACTTGATCCGCTGATTTCAGTGCTGCCTAAAATCACCGCCAAAAGCCCTGCAAAACCCAAAAATAACCCCAATATTTGTCGCCGTGTTACGGATTGCCTGAACAGCACCCGATTGACCATTGCGGACAGGATGGGTTGGATGCCGACAATGATCGCTGCAATTCCCGCAGGGGTGCCAATGCTGATCGCATAAAAAACCCCGCCCAAATACCCCCCGTGTAAAAGGGCACCTACTAGAAACTGTACCCCGATCTGATCGCGGCGCAGCCACTTGGCTTTGACTATCCAGATCAGAATCAAAAAGGCTGGGATAGCGATTGCAAACCGGACGCTAAGAAAAAAGAACGGCTCGATATAGGGTAGGCCAAAACGTGCGCTGACAAAACCCGTAGACCAAAGCCAGACGAACAGGAACGGGATTAGGGTGGTGACGGTTTTCGATTTCATGCGCTTGTGCCTAATTTGTTAACCATCGAGGTGTGATAATTGTTATATGTAAGTCTTACGCCGATCATACGTAAATCATACCCTTAAATTGTACCCATCGGTAAAACCGAATGTCCCCTTGGCGTTTCGGTATATGCGGGTTATATCAGCCCAAATTCAAACGGAATCTTACCTCATGACCATCACACGTTTCGCCCCCAGCCCCACAGGTTACATCCACGTCGGAAATCTGCGCACGGCACTTTTTAACTATATGATTGCCCGTAAATCTGGCGGTGAATTTATCTTGCGCCTGGACGATACAGACCCAGTACGTTCCAAGCAGGAATATATCGATGGCATCATGGAAGATCTGGAATGGCTTGGTCTGACATGGGATCGGGTTGAAAAGCAATCTGACCGTTTGGAACGCTATGAAGAAGCGGCGCAAAACCTACGCGATATGGACAGGTTTTATGAGTGTTTTGAAACACCTGTTGAGTTGGATTTGAAGCGTAAAAAGCAGCTGAACATGGGCAAGCCACCGGTTTATGATCGGGCGGCTTTGGCACTGTCTGACGCAGAAAAAGCAGAGCTGCGCAAAACCCGTGATGGCCATTGGCGTTTTAAGCTGAACCTTGAACCGATTGAATGGACAGACGGCATTCTGGGCAACCGTTCCATTGACGGCTCCGCCGTGTCTGACCCAGTGTTGATTAAGGCGGATGGGCAGTTTTTATATACATTGGCCAGCGTTTGCGACGACATTGATTACGGTATCACAAACGTGGTGCGCGGTGCCGACCACGTGACCAATACCGCCACACAAATTCAAATAATTCAAGCACTTGGTGGTAAGGTTCCTGATTTTGCCCATCACTCACTTTTAACTGGCCCGCAAGGTGAAGCACTGTCAAAACGTCTGGGTACTTTGGCCCTGCGTGATCTGCGTGCCCAAGGCATTGAACCGATGGCGGTTTTATCGCATATGGCGCGACTTGGTTCATCCGAGCCGATCGAGTTGTGCAGCTCTTTGGACGAATTGATCGCTGGGTTTGATATTGCAAAATTCGGCGCGGCACCGACCAAGTTTGATGTAGCCGACCTAGGGCCGTTAACGTCAAGATATGTGGCCAACCTGTCGGTTGACGATATGGCAGCACAGTTAACGGATATGGGGGTGCCAAGTGTCATGCAACCTGATTTCTGGGATGTTGCACGTGAAAATATCGCCACCCGTGCAGAGGTGGCAAAATGGTGGGAACTTTGCGCACAAGGCGCAACACCGTTGATTGCCGATGAAGATAAAGAGTTTATCGCAACTGCCAAAACATTGCTGCCTGAACAGCCTTGGGCAGCGGATACATGGAAAGCTTGGACGGGTGCGGTGAAGGATGCCACAGGTCGCAAGGGTAAGGGCCTGTTTATGCCGTTGCGCAAAGCCATGACAGGTATGGAACACGGGCCAGATATGTCAAAACTGATGCCGTTGCTGCAAAAGGTGAATTTCTAAGGCACGATCTTCGCTGATAACTGTTCAAGGTGGCCATCAACCAACTGTAGTTCATTATTGGTCAAGACCTGCGCACGCGGGTATATCGGGTTATTACGGTCATCCTTTATCGGGCGATCCCAGCCTGATGTACTTTCGAAAAAAGCGGTAACACCCTGTTCACCAAATTGTTCTAAAAAACCTTGTACTACACAATCCAGATAGCTTAGCAGTATGGGTTTGTCTTGGCTTTTGGGGCCAATATGTAGTGGGTCAGCCACATAGATTTGCACGCCTTGCAATCCGTCGGTTTTGGCCAGTTCAAAACGGGTATAGGACGTCTCACGTATATCTAAGGCATCCCACCCTATATCAGTTACATCTGCGATTAACCCCTGAATACTTGCGTCGGGGTCTTTGACGACACTTAAAAAAGATACGTCGCGTTTGGCAGAGTAAAACCATTCACGCCGCCAGCCTTGTACCGTTGCTTTGCGCGGGCTTTTATATCCGTGGGTGGCAAGATTAACCAGTGACCCGTAGCCAAAGAAATGCGTACCGGTTATTTCCATGTGATTGGCGGTTTACGTTGGCCTTTGGCTTTGGCCGCTTTGATTTCTGCTGCCGTTTTGTTTACTGTATTTATCCGATCCTGCGAAGGTGGGTGGGTGGATAATAAGGCGCTAGACCCTTTCGTGCGATTAAAGGATCTTGCGCCGACTACAGGGCTATATCCTGCGCGCGATGCAATATGTGTTCCAATGCGGTCGGCCTGTAACTCAAACCCTTTAGAATAACTGCGCGCCCCTACAAGACTGCCCAAATCCGCCCCTGTTTGTATATTTCCGCCTAGTGCCGCTGCAAGAATGCCGCCAAGTACGGCCCCAGCCACTTGATTTTGACGGCTTTTACTTAGGTGTTGTGCAATCTGATGGCCAGCTTCATGGCCCAAAATAAACGCAATTTCGTGGTCGTTTTGGATAGACCGTATCATGTTTATATTGAAAGTAATAACAGGGCGACCATCGCGGCCGATGGATTGAAAAGCATTTGCAGGTTGTTTAGGGTCATTATGAACTTTAATGACAAAGTCACAAAACTGTGTTTTGGCGTTTTTGTGAAGTTCTTTGCATGATCGTTCTGCAATAGGTTCAACGCGGCGCGATACGCGGCTAAACGCGGCCAGACCAGATTGGGCACTTCTTGTGACGGTTTGTTGCGGTGGTTTCTTTTTTTCAGTTGGGGTTTGTGTGGGTTCCACACATGCCACCAAAAACGGTAAAACAGCTATAGCATATAATTTAGAAGTCATAATGCATCCGATACAAATTGTTTTTACAAAGATTATAGTAAGTCATATCAACTGTGAAGTAGACATTGCAGATAAATAATACTAGGGCCTATGCAGGAAATGTTGAATAAACCATATGCCTATGGGGGGTCATAATGTCAGTTAAGCCAAGCCATTTAGTACGGCTATGTTTTGACGCGGGTGTACGTGCTGCAAACCCTGCAAGCGCGCTTAAATCTGCGTTGCAAACTTACCCAGATGCTTTGAATGTGAAGGGGAAACTGCATGTGGTTGCAGCCGGCAAGGCGTCAATTTCAATGATGGCGCAAATGTTGAAAATGTGTATTCCTGACAGTGCTTTAGCCGTTACGAATTATGAAAATTTTCAAGAATTGGATAATTGCATTGTGTTGCCTGCCAATCATCCGACACCTGATGTAAAGGGTGTAAAAGCCGCACACGCTATTATTTCACGGCTTCAGGCAACGGAACAGGATGATACGGTTATTTTACTGCTAAGTGGGGGTGCATCGGCCTTGTTACCAGCACCTGTGCCGCAGATTAGTTTTGACAGTAAAATCAAAGTGAATGACTTGCTTTTGGGGTCTGGACTGGCGATTGGGCAGATGAATATTGTGCGCAAAGCTTTATCGCAACTGAAAGGCGGGGGATTTGCTGCATTGGCTGCACCTTCACGGGTGTTTGCATTTATCTTATCTGATGTTCCAGATGATAACCTTGCAGATATTGCAAGTGGGCCGACCGTTGCTGCACCTGATGCAGTGGCAGAGGCGCGGGATGTTTTGAATGGCGCAGGCATATGGGATGATTTGCCTGCTGATGTTCAAAGTTATCTAAGTAAGCCGCGCAAACGAAAAGTGGCACCTGCCGATAACACGCTAATTGCTGGAAATACAGTGAGTGTTCAGGCGATGACTTCTGCTGTGCCAGATAACATGAAAATTGTTATGCCCAAATCGCCATTGACCGGGGATGTTGAAGATGCAGCCAAAGCTGTTGCACAAACGATTGCGCAAACCGAGCAGGGGATTGATACGGTTTTTCTTTGGGGCGGTGAAACCACAGTAAAATTGCGCGGCAAAGGTGTGGGGGGGCGCAATCAAGAGCTGGCTTTACGCGTGGCACAATGTCTTGAAGGTAAGATGCAAGATCGCCAATGGGCGTTTCTTAGCGGCGGGACAGATGGGATTGACGGGCCAACGGATGCCGCAGGTGCGGTTGTGACCCAAACCACCTTGGCGGATATAAAACAGGCAGGGTTGGATTTAAATCACACGCTTTCCCAAAACAATTCGTATCCAGTTTTGGAACGCATTAACGCTTTGATAAAAATAGGTGCGACGGGCACGAATGTGGCTGATTTGCAGGTGGCTGTGATTCGGGCATAGGGCCAAACGGTTATGGGTTTTAATGTGTGTTACCTAACCCTGTAAGGTTCTAAACTATCTATGAAAGTTTGGATGAATTCCAAAGTGATCATTGATGGTGGAATGTGGGTTGGGCGTACTATTGCCAAGCGATGCACTATTTGCGGTCCAAAGGGGCGCAAAACCAGACCATCTGCCTCATGTTGACGTGCATCCATTTCACTTACAATAGAGACGCCCGCACCTTGTGCCACCAAACAGCAGGCGGCGGTAAATTGGCGGGTTTCTATCCACGGCTGGATGTGGACGCCTTGTTTTAGAAAGCAAGCTTCTAAGTCTCGGAAAAAATCACTGTCTTTGCGTGTATGAACCATGCGCTCTTTTGCTAAATCCTCTGGCCATATTTCTGTCTTTGAGGCCAGTGGATGATGTGGTGGTAGGATGCAAACTGTCCGCATATGGACTGTTTCGTTTTCTATGGCGGGGTGCGCGTTAAAGCCATCTGTAATGCCACAATCATATTGCTCTCCGATGATCCATTCCAAGATGCGTTCGGGTCGGTCAGGTTCTAATGTAACTGTGATGCCAGGGCGTTTTTCTAAGAAGCGCATCAGGATTTTTGGTAAGTGGCTGGTTGCAAAACCGGGCAGGCAAGCGATCCGTAAATGCCCTGCTTTTCGGGCGGTTAAGTCATGAGTAAGCTGTTCAATATGCTCTAAATTATCAAGCAACCTACCAACCTCGCCTAACAGGTAACGTGCTTCTTGTGTTGGTACTAGTCGCCCACCGCGCCGATCAAAAACATCAAAGCCAACTGAGTCGGAAAAGCTGGATAATAAACGGCTAACGGCGGGTTGAGAGATGTTTAAATGGTTCGCAGCACGGGTGACACTGCCTAATTGGGCCACGGCCTTAAATGCTTCAAGCTGTCGTAATCGTATTGCCAATTTGATTAAACCCCTTAGTTCGTTGGGTAATCCGAGTTGTCTCGACCCTGAACATGGTTATAACATAATGTTATAAAAACTGTTACAAAAATTTCATTTGAATTATGGTTCTGCCTATGGTGTCCTAATAAGAAGTCGGGCGTAGTTGTTGGCAAACAACAAGGCGTGCGCATAATAATATCGAAGTTAACACATGCTTGGGAGGCATCTTATGAAGCTTAATTTTTATGGCACCGCAATTGCGGCGGCCCTTACAATGGTCACTTCTGCTGCGGTTGCAGAGGTAGAAGTTCAATGGTGGCACGCTATGGGTGGTGCAAACGGTGAACGGGTAAATAAAATTGCCGCAGATTTCAATGCAACCCAGTCAGAGTATAAAGTCGTACCAACCTACAAAGGTAACTATACAGAAACAATGACGGCTGCGATTGCTGCGTTTCGTGCAAAAGAGCACCCACATCTGGTGCAGGTGTTTGAAGTTGGTACAGCAACAATGATGTCTGCCAAAGGTGCGATTTACCCAATAGAGCAACTGATGGTTGATGCAGGTGAGCCGTTTGATAAATCTGATTTTCTGCCTGCGGTTATTTCATATTATCAAACCCCGACAGGTGAATTACTGTCGATGCCATTTAACAGCTCTACCCCTGTTTTGTGGTATAACAAAGACGCGCTTGATGCGGCAGGTGCTACGGCCCCAACAACATGGGCTGACGTGAAATCTGTTTCGCAAAAACTTGTTGATAACGGCATGAAATGTGGTGTGTCATTTGGTTGGCAATCATGGGTGATGCTGGAAAACTATTCAGCTTGGCACAATCTTGAAATGGGAACGAAAGAAAACGGTTTCGCTGGTTTTGATACCGAGTTTACTTTCAACACGCCCAAAGTAGCGGCGCGTCTAGACGATATTGCGTCTATGTCTGAAGGTAGTTTGTTTGTTTACGGCGGCCGTCGTGGCGACAGTCTACCATTGTTTACCAATGGCGAATGCGGCATGTGGATGAACTCATCAGCTTATTATGGTTCTATTAAGAAACAGGCGGCATTTAACTTTGGGCAAACCATGTTGCCATTGGATACCGATGTGGCATCTGCCCCGCAAAACTCTATCATTGGTGGTGCTACTCTTTGGGCATTGGCAGGTCATGAAGATGCGGAGTATAAAGGTCTTGCACAATTCATGACTTATCTTGCATCCGCTGAAGTGCAAGCGTGGTGGCATCAAGAAACAGGCTATGTGCCAATTACAACAGCGGCATATGAGTTGTCTAAAACCCAAGGTTTTTATGATAGCAACCCAGGTACTGATACAGCCATTCAACAGCTAAGCCTGAATCAACCTACTGCAAATTCACGCGGTATTCGGTTTGGTAATTTCGTGCAAATCCGCGACATTATCAACGAAGAAATGGAAGCTTTGTGGGGTGGTTCTAAAAACGCAACTGATGCGCTTAATGATGCGGCAAGCCGTGGCAATGAGTTGCTGCGTAAGTTTGAACGTTCAGCAAAATAAAACCTAAACTTTTATCATCCAGCAAAGACTTGTTCTTTGCTGGATGATTTTTTCTAAGCGGAGATTATTATGCTCAAGCGTGTGCATTTTCCATCGTCACCTTTGCCTTACCTTTTGGTGGCGCCGCAAATTATTATCACGCTGGTATTTTTCATGTGGCCTGCCAGCCAAGCATTGTATCAATCTTTGCTTGTTGAAGACGCGTTTGGCTTGTCGACAGAGTTTGTCTGGTTTGAAAACTTTACATATCTGGCATCGGACAGTCATTATCTGGATGCTTTCTGGCGCACCGCGATATTTTCGTTTCTTGTCGCCTTTATGTCGATGTCGGTGGCACTTATTCTGGCAGGTTTTGCAGATCGCGTAATTAAAGGTGCCACAGTTTACCGCACACTTCTAATATGGCCCTATGCCGTTGCCCCTGTTTTGGCTGGCGCATTATGGGTGTTTATGTTCAATCCGACCTTGGGCATATTTCCGTATTTGCTTGATATGATCGGTGTGAATTGGAACCATTATTTGAATGGCACACAAGCCATGGGGCTGGTCATTGCCGCAGCGGCTTGGAAACAGGTTGCCTATAATTTTTTATTCTATCTGGCCGCAATGCAGTCCATTCCACGCGGTGTGATTGAGGCGGCGGCAATAGATGGGGCAGGGCCTGTTAAGCGATTTACGACGATTATTATACCACTGGTTTCGCCCACAACATTTTTCTTGTTGGTGATTAACCTGGTTTACGCATTCTTTGAAACGTTTGGGATTATCCATGTGGTCACCCAAGGCGGCCCTGCAGCTTCCACCACAATTCTGGTTTATAAAGTGTTTAACGATGGCTTTGTAGGGTTGGATCTGGGCGGATCTGCTGCGCAATCGGTTGTTTTGATGGTGATCGTAATTGTGATGACAATGGTACAGTTCAAGTATGTTGAGAAGAAGGTAGAATACTGATGATAGAAAACAGACCTATTCTAACTGTGTTTACGCATATTATTATGATTTTGGGCGTTGCCTTGATAGCACTACCGATCTGGATCACTTTTGTCGCGGCAAGCCATGATGAAATACGGATGCTACAAGCACCAATCCCGATGTTGCCGGGCAGTCATTTTGTAGAAAATTTCAAACAGGCCCTGTTTGGCGCAGGCTTGTCAGGCGACCAAACACCGGTTTGGCGCATGTTATTGAACTCTTTAGCAATGGCGTTGATGATCTCTTTTGGCAAAATCTCAATCTCTTTAATCTCGGCATTTGCGATCGTTTACTTTAAATTTCCGTTTCGCATGGGCTTTTTCTGGATGATTTTCATCACACTGATGTTGCCTGTAGAGGTACGTATTTTGCCAACCTTTGAAGTGGTGGCAAACCTTGGCATGCTAAACAGCTATTGGGGGCTTTCTATTCCGTTGATTGCGTCAGCTACTGCAACCTTTATGTTTCGCCAAGTGTTTCTGACCATCCCTGATGAGATGCTGGAAAGTGCGCGTATTGACGGGGCGGGGCCGATGCGATTTTTTTGGGATATATTACTGCCACTTAGCCGCACAAACATTGCCGCGTTATTTGTGATTTTGTTTATTTTTGGCTGGAACCAGTATTTATGGCCACTGCTGATAACGACTGACACTGATATGACGACGATTGTGATGAGCATCAAGCAAATGCTAGAGTCGGCGGAACAATCGCCGCAATGGAATATCATAATGATGACTGCACTACTTGCAATGTTACCGCCCATTCTGGTTGTGGTTGGAATGCAAAAACTGTTTGTGCAGGGTTTGACTGAAACTGATAAATAGGACGCCCAACTATGGCTGAAATTAAACTAGACAACCTGATTAAAGCTTACGGCAAAGTCGAAGTTCTGCATCATATTGAAGGTGATATTCATGATGGTGAATTCATCGTAATTGTCGGGCCGTCGGGTTGTGGCAAGTCAACACTTCTGCGCATGGTTGCAGGTCTTGAAACCATAACCTCAGGGACGATTTCGATCGGCGGGAAGGTGGTTAATAAACTGGAACCAGCTGACCGTGATATTGCAATGGTTTTTCAAAACTACGCGCTATATCCACATATGACGGTCTATGAAAATATGGCGTATGGGTTGAAAATCCGCAAAATTCCCAAGGATGAGATTAAACGACGTGTGGAAGAAGCCGCTGACATTCTGGAAATCCGTGAGTATCTGGACCGCCGCCCACGTCAGTTGTCAGGCGGGCAACGCCAACGGGTTGCTATGGGGCGTGCTATTGTGCGTGAACCATCGGTGTTTCTGTTTGATGAACCGTTGTCTAATCTGGATGCAAAGCTGCGTGTGCAAATGCGCCTTGAAATCCGCAAGTTGCAAAAACGGCTGGGGGTTACATCAATTTACGTTACCCACGATCAGGTGGAAGCGATGACATTGGGCGACCGTTTGATGGTACTGAACGGCGGTTATGTTGAGCAGTTTGGAACACCTATTGAGCTGTATCAAAAACCTGCAAGCCTGTTTGTAGCAGGCTTTATCGGAAGCCCGTCGATGAACTTTATGGATGCGGATATATCAAACGGGGTTGCAACGCTTGCGAACGGGGCAAAGCTGAAACTATCGTCAAAATTCAATGGGCCAGCGACGTTGGGCATTCGGCCCGAACATTTGGTTGCCGATGATAAAGGGGCCATAAAAGTGACTGTTGATATGCTAGAACAGCTGGGCGCTAACACTTTGGTTCATGGTATATTGGACGGCACACAAACCTCGTTTGTTGTTAGCCTAGACGGCATTCAAGTTGCTGAAACAGGGTCAAACCAGACATTTTACGCCGAAAAAGACAGCTTTCACTTGTTTGACAAAGAAACTGGC
Source organism: uncultured Paracoccaceae bacterium (assembly GCA_913061275.1). Classification (GTDB taxonomy): domain Bacteria; phylum Pseudomonadota; class Alphaproteobacteria; order Rhodobacterales; family Rhodobacteraceae; genus Amylibacter. The sequence continues at coordinate 43,055 of CAJXSR010000011.1, forward strand.
AAACGCATAGTTGAATAAGCCCTAAGGCTTATTACGCTTGGTGTGGTTTTTAGCACGGTTCGTGGAACTTGGACTTTTTGAGGCTTTGCCTTTGGCCTTTGGGCCGCGCTTTTTGTCAGAGCCTTTGGCATTATCGGCGGGTCGTTTTGGTTTTAATTCCGTAACAGCCCCTTCAAGACGTTTTAACTCTTCGGCCCATTTTTCACGGGAATGCGGAATGCCTTTTGCTTTTTTAGGCTTTGGCTTTTTGTCAAACCCTTGCCCACTATCCTTGCCATAATGTTCGGCTTGTTTTTTGGATGAGTGCCGTTTTGGCCCCTTAGCATTGCGGTCACCTGACTTATTTTCACGTTGCCGATCTGAAAAACTTTGGGGTGGGTTTTTGGCCGCCGCAGGGGGCTTTTCTAATTGGGTTAGTTTTTCATCATTTTCACCCCTAAGGGTTTTGCCCATCGCATTCGCAAAACTTGTTGCAGCTGATGTGCGAATTTCAATGAAAGACACGTTTTTTTGTATACGGATTGCACCAATATCTTCGGCGGTGATTTTCCCTGCTTTACATATCATCGGTATCAAACGGCGCGGCTCGGCACCTTTTTCACGTCCGCCTGTCAAGGCAAACCATGTGCCTTTGCCAAAGGTATCTTGTCGCTTTGGCTCGCGTCCACCCGCACTGACGGCTGACAATTCTTCTGGTGCGGATTGACCAGATTTGTATAAGCGTAAATAGGCGGCGGCTATTTTTTCTGGGCTGTGCAGTTCAACTAACTTTTGTGCCGATAGTGTTTCATTTGCATCTAATTCTTGGTGCCACGTTGGATCTGCTAATAAGCGTTCTTCGTCGCGTTCAATGACGGATTTTGCAGAAGGGGCTTCACACCATTCGGCGGTTACTTTTGCGCCTTGCATCAGGCGTTCCGCTTTTCTGCGGGCCTTTGCGGGTACGATCAAAGCACTTACGCCTTTGCGACCAGCGCGGCCTGTGCGGCCTGAGCGGTGCAATAAAGTTTCGTGGCTTTGCGGAAGGTCGGCGTGAATGACCAGATCAAGGTTTGGTAAATCAATACCACGTGCAGCGACATCTGTTGCAACACATACCCGCGCGCGTCCGTCGCGCATTGCTTGCAAAGCATGGCTGCGTTCATTTTGGGATAATTCACCAGATAATGCGACCACTGAAAACCCCCGGTTTGACAGGCGCGATGTCAGGCGGTTTACCATCATACGGGTATTGCAAAATACCAACGTATTTGGTGCTTCATAATAGCGCAAAACATTAATGATCGCATTTTCGCCATCGCGCTGTGCGACGTTCATTGCGCGATACTCAATATCTGAATGCTGTTTAGCTTCGGATTTTGTCACCACACGTACGGCGTCTTTTTGGTATTTTTTCGCTAGGGATGCGATTGAATTCGGGACGGTCGCAGAAAACATCAGAGTGCGGCGGTCGTCAGGGGATTCGCCTAGAATAAATTCTAGATCTTCCCTAAATCCCAGATCAAGCATTTCATCGGCTTCATCCAAAACGACAGCACGAAGTCCGTCCATTTTCAAAGAGCCGCGCATGATGTGATCGCGCAAACGGCCCGGTGTTGCAACAACGACATGGGCGCCCTTATCAAGTGCGCGGCGTTCATCGCGCATGTCCATGCCACCTACACAAGAGGCCACAACAGCGCCTGCTTTTGCATAAAGCCAGATGAATTCGCGTTTTACCTGCATTGCCAATTCACGTGTTGGCGCGATGATTAGTGCAAGAGGTTTGCGTGCAGGTTCAAACCTTGTAGCATCACCCAACAATGTCGGCGCGATTGCCAGACCAAAACCTACAGTTTTGCCAGAACCTGTTTGTGCAGAGACAAGCAAATCTGAGTTTACAAGTTCTGCATCGGTCACGGCTTCTTGCACGGGCGTCAGAGTTGTATAACCTTGTTGTTCTAAGGCATCGGAAAGAGTTTTGATCACGGCAGCATTTTTCTGTTAAATTGCAAATAGGGTATTTGACTTGGATGCGGCTTACGGTAAGCAAACGGTCAAAATAGGCCCTTATGGTACTTATCAGATGAAGGCAACCTTTGCATTAGTCGCAAGGGATAGATCGGGGCCTAAAAATCGACCTCAAGTGCAATACCTTTCTTAACTGCCAATTCAACAACGGCAGAGGCTACTGCCAAATCTTGCAGGCCAACACCTGTGCCGTCAAACAATGTTACTTCATCGTCTGAACTGCGCCCTTTGTGGTCGCCATTTATCACCATGCCCAGTTCAATAATGTCAGCTTGCTGAAGTGAGCCGTCCGCAATCGCATGCTGGCACTCGCCGATTGTGATCGATTGGGCAATCTCATCGGTAAAGGTGGTGGCCTGCGCAACTAAAGCTGCCTCAACCTCTTGTTTGCCTTTGGTGTCGGTGCCCATACAGGCGATATGGGTTCCTGCCTTGACTTGCGCGTCTTTTAGGATTGCATCAAAGCTGGATGTGATTGTGACAATAACATCTGCCTGTGCGCCCAATTCATCTAAACTAACGACCTGAAAAGGCAGGCCGATCTCGGCGGCTTTATTTGCAAGGGATGTTAGTTTTTCGGGTGTTCTGTTCCATGCCACGACACGGTCGAAATCACGTTGTTCTGCCACTGCCTGCAACTGAAACGTTGCCTGATGGCCAGCCCCCACAATACCCAGTACCTTAGCATCTTTTCGCGCCAGATGCGCAACAGAAACCGCAGCAGCAGCCGCAGTGCGCAGGGCAGTTAGTAAATTACCACCAACAACTGCGCGAATTTTACCAGTATCTGCATCAAACAACATTATCGCGGACTGGTGGTTGGTCAGTCCCTTGGCTGCGTTGCCTGGCCAATAGCCACCAGATTTCAAACCAAGATTAAGGGCGTCGCGGTCAAAGCCGGATTTAAAGCCGTATAAAGCATCTGCATGCCCAATGGCCTCTCTTATAACTGGGAAATTATAAGCGGTTCGTTTTGACATAGAGGCAAATACCTCTTCGACGGCTGTAAATGCACTTTCGCGTGTCATAAGGGCGGCGATTTCTTTTTCAGGAACTATAATCATTATATGCCTCTTTTTATAACTGGTTAGTATGCTTTTCCGCGTGCAGATACAGGCCACAGGCTTTCGACTTTGCCACCCCGAACACCCACATACCAGTCGTGTACATTACAGGTTGGATCACAATGGCCCGGTACCAATCTTAATTTATCGTTTACCTTTAAAACGTGGTCTGGATCGCTAACAACACCGTGTTCATCAGAACACTTCATGTATTCAACGTTATCATTGCGTCCGAAAACTGTTGGCAGGCCACTGTCCACTGATTGCGCTTTCAAGCCTGCATCAACAACCGCTATATCGTTTTTTGCATGGCTCATAACGGAAGTCAGAATAAACAATGCGTTTTCCCATTCACCGTCATCTATGCGCTTGCCATCTTTATCTAAAATACGGCCATAATCTGCATCCATGAAAGCATATGAACCGCACTGCAATTCGTTGAACACGCCTGATGTACCCTCAAAGTAATACGAACCTGTGCCGCCTCCACCAACAATATCACACTCTAAACCAAGTGATTTCAATGCGTTGACCGCATGTTCGACCTGTTCAACGGCAATGTCTATTTTCGCTTTGCGATCATTGTATAGGTCAAGATGTTGCATAGCACCTTGGTAAGCTTGAATGCCTGCAAATTTCAAACCATCTGCGGCATCAATCAGTTTTGCGATATTCACCACCTCTTGTGAGGTCGTCACACCGCAGCGACCAGCACCGCAATCTATTTCCACAAGACATTCCAATTCGGTTCCGTGTTTTTGGGCAGCAGCCGCAAGATCGGCCACGTTTCCAGGATCATCAACACAAACCAAAATCCGCGCACCTAATTTTGGCATACGTGCAAGGCGGTCGATTTTGGCAGGATCACGCACCTGATTAGATACCATCACATCCTTGATGCCGCCACGCGCAAAAACTTCGGCTTCGGATACTTTTTGACAGCAAATACCAACCGAATGGCCCAAGGTTTCTTGTAACTTTGCTACATCTACGGATTTGTGCATTTTTCCGTGCGCACGGTGCCGTACACCCATATCACGTGCAAGATCACCCATTTTTTTGACGTTGCGTTCCAGTGCGTCCAGATCAAGGACTAAGCAAGGCGTTTGAATGTCGACTGCGTTCATGCCTGGTAAAGCAGGCACATCAAAACCTACTTCTAGGCCGTCTAAGTTTGTTTGTGTGCTCATTGGGTTTCTCCTATTTATGGTTCATCCACGGCAGCGTATCTAGGTCAACATTACCGCCGGTAATGATAACCCCAACCCGCTTGCCCGCGAAAGTTTCTTTGTTCTTCAAAATTGCTGCCAAGGGTACTGCACTGCTTGGCTCCATTACAATTTTCATCCGCTTCCAGATTAGCTTCATCGCCTCAATAATCTCATCCTCACTGGTGGTCAGAATATCCGTGACGTGATTGCTGACAAAATGCCATGTCAGTTCTTTTAGGGGTACTTTTAGACCATCGGCGACGGTTACGGGTGCATCATCTGCAATGATATGGCCCGCTTTGAAACTGCGTGCGGCATCGTCGGCCTGTTCTGGCTCGGCTGCATATATTTTTATGTTTGGTGCAAGGTTGGATAGGGTCAGGCAGGTGCCGGAAATCATTCCGCCACCACCGATAGGGGCAATCACAGCATCTAACCCGTCAACCTGTCCGATCAATTCATGTGAACAGGTACCTTGGCCAGCGATTACACGAGGATCGTTGTATGGATGTACAAATTCGGCACCGGTTTCCTTAATCACATCTGCAAAAACCGCTTCGCGGCTGGATGTGGATGGCTCACATTCAATAATTTTACCGCCATACCCTATTACCGCATCTTTTTTTGCTTGTGGTGCTGTGCGGGGCATTACGACTGTACAGGGGATACCGCGCCGCCCTGCCGCATAGGACAAGCTAAGCGCATGGTTGCCACTGGAATGGGTCGCAACACCTTTTTCCAGCATATCGTCAGGCAGGCCAAACACTGCGTTTGAGGCACCGCGCACTTTAAATGCGCCTGCCTTTTGGAAGTTCTCACATTTAAAAAACAGCTTTGCCCCTGTCAATTCATTCAGGAATGCTGACGTTAAAACGGGTGTGCGATGGATGTAGGGTTTGACCCGTACATGTGCTGTCAGCATATCGTCAATGGTGGGTATATACATAACATATTCCTTCTATGATGTGCGGCTAAGATGTACGGTAGTGTTCTTGTGCTGCGGCAACACCTGAACCAAGCTGAACATCCAGCCCTAAATCAACCATGCACATTTCCGCCGTGGCGATACCTGATAGTGCCATCACATCCGTTAGACTGCCCAAGTGGCCGATGCGAAACACTTTACCTGCAACTTCACCTAAGCCAACCCCAAAGGCGACATCATATTTATCGGCTGCATGGGTTACAATATCGGTGGCGTTAAAACCATCAGGTGTGCAAATAGCACTGACCGTATCGGAATATAAATCAGGTGATACAGCGCAAAGTTTTAGCCCCCACGCATCAACCGCTGCACGCACGCCACCCGCAATTCGATTGTGACGCGCAAAGACGTTTTCCAATCCTTCATTCAATAACATCTCTGATGCCATTTTTAAACCGTTCAACAAACCAACCGCAGGCGTGTAAGGGTAGACGTTATTTGCATAGCCTTTGCCCATATCGCGGATGTCAAAGAAAGTGCGCGGCAAGGAAGCTGTTTCAAGTGTTGCCATTGCTTTGGGGCTAAAGCCCACGATCGCCAGACCGGCAGGCAGCATAAAGCCCTTTTGCGACCCAGTGATCGCAATATCAACGCCCCAGTCATCCATGCGAAAATCCATTGATCCGATAGAACTTACACCATCTACATATAACAACGCAGGGTGGTTTGCCGCATCCATTGCTTTGCGCACTGCTGCAATATTAGATAAAACACCCGTCGCGGTTTCATTATGAGTAGCCAAAACCACCTTGATTTGGTGGGATTTGTCTGCCGTTAGAATTTCTTCATAACGATCCGCTGGCACACCTTGACCCCAAGGGGTTTCAACGATTGTCATATCCAACCCATGTCGGGTGCACATATCAATCCAGCGGTGACTGAACATGCCATTACGGGCCGCCAAAACTTTGTCGCCTGCTGAAAGCGTGTTGGTCAGCGCGGTTTCCCAACCACCTGTACCTGTTGACGGAAACACAAATATTTCTGCTGTTTTACTTTTCAGAACCTTCTTCACGCCATTCAGCGCGGGGTGCAAAATTTCGCCAAACAATGAGGATCGGTGATCCAATGTTGGCATATCAACAGCTTTACGCAATATTTCGGGCATATTAGTCGGGCCTGGTATAAATACAGGATTTTGAAAGTACATTTTATGAAACCTTTATAACGCTTAATGTAACTTTATACCGTGCATCAGAAGGCGGCAATTTTTTCGAAATTTTAACTGACATTGGGGATTTTATGGTAAAATTCTGCATTAACAATGCCTTATATTTTTTCACTAGATAAAATCATTTTTCACTATATAATATATTTATGCGAGTAATGTGAGAAATATTTGATGTCCGAGAAAATCAAAGCCCGTGGGCGCCCTAAGAATTTTTATGATACATCTGCCAAGAATACCATTCAATCGGTTGATCGGGCCTTTAATGTGTTGGAATTATTGGCTGCAAAAGGCGGGATGACCTTATCTGAAATTGCCACAGAGTTAGGCCAATCTGCGGCTACAATTTACCGCGTATTGACCACTCTTCAGGCCCGCGAGGCAGTTGAAACCGATGCGCATTCGCAAGTATGGAATATTGGCCCAGCGGCTTTTCAAATTGGTTATGCCTTTTTGCGTAGAAGCAGCGTTGTGGAACGCAGCCGCCCTATTATGCGTGAATTGATGGCGCAAACGGGCGAAACTGCCAATCTTGGGATCGAAAAATCTGGAATGGTTATGTTTGTCAGTCAAGTGGAAACTCATGAAACAATTCGTGCTTTTTTTCCACCTGGCACACAATCACCACTTCATGCTTCTGGTATTGGTAAAGCATTGCTGGCACATTTTCCCCCTGCCAAAATGGCAGGTTTTTTGAAAGCGGGTGAGCTAGAGAAATTCACCGAAAACACCATTACAGACCCGCAAAAATTGCAACATGAAATGGAAACCATTCGCGCCCAAGGGTTTGCTTATGATGATGAGGAAAAGAATTTTGGAATGCGCTGTATTGCGGCACCAGTGCTGAATTATTTTGGCGAAGCTATTGCCGGTATTTCTGTTTCGGGGCCAACCCATCGAATGGCGCAAACCCGCATAGATGCGATCAGTGAATTGGTTAAAGATGCCGCTAAAACATTATCCTATAATCTGGGGGCGGTGCCAGAAAGTTAATGTGGTGCATAGGAATTATGCCATAAATTTACGCACCAACCTGTTTTGATGTTCAATTACTTTACCCAGTTCTACACCTGTCAAATGACCAGCTGACACAACCGCTTTGCCTTCTACATAAAGATCACGCACAGAATGCGGGCCAGTTAAAACGAGGGCTGCAACAGGGTCCCATGACCCAGCGGTTGCTATATGACTAGTCATATCCCAAACCGCAAAATCAGCCCGTTTACCCACTTCAAGTGATCCGCAATCATGGCGACCCAACACTTGCGCCCCCCCCAAAGTGGCAATTTCCAACGCTTCACGCGCGCTCATCGCATCTGCCCCGTTTTGCACGCGTTGCAATAGCAGCATTTGGCGGGCTTCATCCAATAAATGACCTGCATCATTTGATGCTGAACCATCTACACCAAGCCCGACTTTTACGCCTTCATCACGCATCTGGCGAACAGGGGCGATGCCAGAGCCAAGTCTGCAATTTGAGCAAGGACAATGGGCAACACCCGTGCCAGTGCTAGAGAAAAGCTTTATTTCTTTATCATCCAGTTTTACACAATGGGCATGCCATACATCTTCGCCGACCCAACCCAAATCTTCGGCATATTGGCCTGGAAGACATCCGAAATTTTCAAGTGAATAAGCAATATCTTCGTCATTTTCTGCTAGATGCGTGTGTAGCATAACACCTTTGTCGCGGGCCAGAATAGCACTGTCGCGCATCAGCTCACGGCTAACTGAAAAAGGTGAACATGGGGCAATCCCGATACGGATCATCGCACCCTCATTCGCATCATGATGGGCATCCACAACCCTGATACAATCGTTCAGTATATCAGCTTCATCTTCGCACATACTGTCTGGTGGTAGACCGCCATCACTTTCCCCAATGCTCATTGAGCCGCGTGTTGCGTGAAACCGTATACCGATGGTTTTGGCTGCATCAATGGTATCTTCTAACCGCACACCTTTTGGAAAATGATATAAGTGATCTGATGAAAGGGTGCACCCAGACAAAGCCAGTTCAGCAAGGCCAACTTGGGCAGAGACAAACATCTCCTCTGGGCCGAAATTTTTCCAGATCGGATATAACGACTGCAACCAGCCAAACAATAAGGCATCTTGTCCACCTGGTACTGCGCGGGTCAGGGTTTGTGATAAATGGTGGTGAGTGTTCACCATACCTGGTGTCACAACACAGCCTGCGGCATTCAGTATTTCATCGCCACTTAGCCCATGCCCGATTGCCTGTATAACCCCATCTTCTACAAGAATATCGGCATGTGACAATTCACGGCGTGCCGTATCCATTGTTACAATTACATTTGCATTTTTCACAACAATCGAAGTCATGGCGTTTCCAGTTCATATAAAGCAAAAGGCAGTTAGCCCTGTTGAATTTGATAAGCGTTTTTAAAGGGGTGTTCTTGTAAATTATCACCAGTACCGATCCTGTCGACAACTGCGAAAAGCCCAGGCTCATGCAAAGGCGTCAGCACACCGTGCCATGTGCCTTTGTGCAAATTAACCGCCTGACCTGCCTTACTGATAAAGGCTTGCGGGTTAACTGGTACACCGTTTTGATCGTCTGCTACCACAATCATAAAAGAATGATGACTCATCGGGATAAATGCCTGACTGCCCAAGGGATGGCGTTCAACCAGTTTCAGGTCATATGGAAAGTTGCAAGTTTTTGACTTAAATACACTGATACCAGCGCGACCATCGGTAAAATCCAAATCTGCCAGATCATCAAAGCGATTGCAGTCACCTTGGTTAATCGCAATCGGGGAATTGCCTGAGCAATCTAATACATTCCCGTAGGGGGCAAAATCAGTGGCTGTCAGGGGGCGTGTGATGATAATATTGCTCACTTGGCGCCACCCAAATCGAATGACATGTGGCGGTTTACATCTTTGTACAACAGGTAACGAAACGGTTCTGGCCCTGCGGCTACACATGCTTGTGGGCAAAAGGCGCGTAGCCACATATAATCACCAGCTTCAACTTCAACCCAGTCTTGGTTTAGGTGGTAAACCGCTTTGCCCTGCAATACATATAGCCCGTGTTCCATCACGTGGGTTTCAGCAAACGGAATAGATCCGCCCGGTTGAAAAGTCACGATTGTAACGTGCATATCGTGACGTAAATCCGTAGGGTCTACAAACCTTGTGGTGGCCCATGTGCCATTGGTATCTGGCATTTCAGTTGGGGGAACATCTTGATCTGAAGTCACAAATGCGCTTGGCGCATCTACCCCGTCTACAGCTTGATACCGTTTTCTGATCCAGTGAAAACTTACATTTTGGTCTGTTGTATTTCGTAATTTCCACTGACATTTGGGGGGTAGATATGCATAGCCGCCAGAGCTTAATGTATGGGTTTCACCCCCAAATGTTAATTCTAACACCCCATCCACTACAAACAGTACAGTTTGGGCAGTTGGGTCTGTATCAGGGGTTTCGCTGCCACCATTTGGTGCAACTTCGGCGATGTAATGTGAAAATGTCTCGGCAAATCCGGTTAAAGGCCGTGCAATAACCCAAAATCGCGCACCAACCCAGTTAGGCAAGTAACTGGTAACAATATCGGTCATTACCCCTTTGGGAATGACCGCATAAGCGTCTTTAAGAACTGCCCGATCGGTCATAATCTGGCTTTGTGCTGGCAAGCCGCCAGTGGGTGTATAATATTTTGCGCTCTTATGGGGCAGGTCTTTCATGGGTATTTCCTTCATGGCAAAATCTGTGTCAGCCGCAGCAATGCAATACGTTCAACTTGCTGGCATGCAGTGGTAAATTCCGTGTTTGGATCATTATCAATACGGGTTATGAACGCTTGCAAAATCTGATCTTTGGTCAACCCTTTCACTGCAATGATAAAGGGAAATCCGAATTTTTCTGTGTAGCGTGTGTTCAATTCCTGAAATTCGCGACGTTGTGCATCGGTTAAGGCGTCTAATCCTGCGCCGGCTTGCTCGGATGTGGAACTGTTAGTTAATTGCTTTGCATCTGCTAGCTTGCCTGCCAGATCGGGATGCGCGCGTAAAACTGCTAACCTTTGTGCGTCTGTTGCACGCCTAAAGATTCGGCAAAGGGCGGAATGTAGGCCAATGGCAGTATCATGTGCAGCCCCCAATTCACCTTCCCAAGCGGCCTGCGGTATCCATGTGGAATGCTCAAAAATATCACCATAAGTTTGTACAAACTCTTGTTGAGGCATTTCAGATGGTATTGCTGAACTGGCAGGTGCCGCGTGGTGTTCATGCCAATGTTGCGCAATTTCTATGCGTTTCGCGAACCAGACATCCGCATGGCTTTGCGCATATTTCATGAAACGCTTGAGTGATTGAATGCGACCGGGCCGACCTATTAGGCGGCAATGCAGGCCGATTGACAGCATCTTGGGCGCACCCTCAACGCCTTCTTCATATAAAGCGTCAAAGCTGTCTTTTAGGTAGTTATAAAACTGGTCGCCTGCATTAAACCCCTGAGGCGATGCAAAGCGCATGTCATTTGTATCAAGTGTATAGGGGATAACCAGTTGGTTTTTTCCATCATGGTGATGCCAATAGGGTAGGTCATCGGCGTAACTGTCAGAAACATAGGTAAAGTTACCTTGTTCTGTGACCAAATCAACTGTGTTGGCTGAACAACGCCCCGTGTACCAACCTGTTGGTGGCGTTCCTGTTACTTCTGTATGAATGCGTATGGCATCTTCCATATCGCGGCGTTCATCCGTTTTTGTATGGTCTTTATAGTCAATCCATTTAAGCCCGTGACTGGCAATTTCCCAGTCTGAATCTTGCATTGCAGCAACTTGGGCGGGTGAGCGTTCAAGGGCTGTGGCCACACCGTAAACGGTTGCAGGTATCGCCATTTTTGTGAACAATCTGTGCAGCCGCCAAAAGCCAGCGCGCGCACCATATTCATATATCGATTCCATATTCCAATGGCGCTGCTCAGGCCAAGGTGCGGCCCCAACGATTTCAGATAAGAACGCCTCTGAACTTGCATCACCATGTAAAACGCAGTTTTCACCACCTTCTTCATAGTTGATTACAAATTGCACAGCAATTTTAGCCCCGTTTGGCCAAATTACTTTCGGGGTGTTTTCACCGTGGCCATGCATATCTCTTGGGTAGCGGTTCACGAAAACGTTCCTTTCTCATTGATTTATCTAAATATCAGAATATTAAGCATTGATTATCCTATAATATTTGAAAGTCTTTTTTGTATTCTTAGATATAATGTAACTCTTTATTGCGCGAAACAATGGGCAAAAGGAATGTAGTATGACAACGACTAAAGGTTATTTAACAACACATGTACTGGATACGGCACTGGGCTTGCCTGCAAGTGGCATGCATATTGATTTGTTTTATCTAGACGGTGACAGACATATATTCATCAGAAGCTTGGTGACAAATGATGATGGGCGCACGGATAGCCCGATTTTGCCAAGTGATGAGTTTAGGCAGGGCGTTTATGAGCTTGTGTTTAAGGCGGGCGATTATTTGCAAGAAAATGCCCCTGCGCAAGATACGCCATTGTTTCTGTCTGATATTCCAATCCGCTTTGGCATGAATGATTTGGATGCTCATTATCACGTGCCCCTTTTGTTATCGCCATTTGGCTACTCTACATATCGGGGAAGCTAGGAAACACGTTATCTTGCGCGTTCTTCTAAGGCTGTTTTGCAATGCGCCACCATATAATCAATAAATAGGCGCACCTTTGGGTCTTGGTGTTTTTTATGGGGATATAAACAGCCCAGAAAAACAGGGCTGGGTGGGGTTTCTTCAGATACAACGATCAAAGCACCAGATTTTATATGCTTAGACACCTCAAATACTGGTTTATTTACAATGCCATGCCCATTTAAGGCCCAATCGGTTAATACCCCACCATCATCAGATTCAAAAGGGCCAGTAACGGCAAATCTTTTGGGTCCATCGGGTGTTGTTAAATGCCATTGATATTCTTTAGTTCCCGGGAAACGCAACGTCAGGCAATCGTGTTTGTCATTTATTAAATCCTGCCCTGATTTCGGTAATCCTTTGCGTTCCAAGTATTCTGGGGCTGCACATAAAACGCGCGGGCATTCTGCCACAGTGCGAATACGGTGGTTTGAATCCTCTGGCACACCCAGAAAAAAAGCGATGTCTAACCCTTCTTCGGTCAGATCAATGCGGCGATCTGACAGGCGCAAGCGCACGTCAATTTCTGGATATTGCCGTTTAAAATCTGGCACTGCGGGCGCTATAAACCTTCGGCCCACACCTAATGGGGCAGCCACAAAAATTGACCCACGTGGGTTTTGTGTATTCTCGGCTACTGTTGCTTCGGCTTCATCGATAGCGCGCAGTATTTTATTAGCGCCTTCATAAAACAACCGCCCTTGTTCGGTTGCTTGCAAACTTCGGGTTGTTCGGTTGAACAAACGCACCCCCAAATGATTTTCCAATTCAGCGATTCTACTGGAGGCCACTGCAGGTGATACTCTTTGATCGCGCGCAGCCGCAGACATATTGCCCAATTCATATATGCGCACAAAAACTTTCAGCTGATTGACATAGGACATGTTGGGAATCCTTACTTCTTACCGTACTACTTCTTTACCTCATTAACGTACAATCCTATTATCACATTAATTTTGAAAGTGTTCTGCAATTATTTAAATTTACCATTGAAAAAAATTAACGCACTATACGCTAAACTAAGGGGAAAACTCATGTATGATATGGCTGTACTGTTCGAATGGCTGGAATTTGCAGTGCGTTGGCTGCATGTGATTACCGCCATTGCATGGATTGGGTCGTCGTTTTATTTTATCGCCCTTGATTTGGGCCTGCGCAAAACGCCAAACCTTCCCAAGGGGGCGCATGGTGAAGAATGGCAAGTGCATGGTGGCGGGTTTTACCATATTCAGAAATATCTGGTGGCACCTGCAGCGCTACCAGAACACCTGACGTGGTTTAAATGGGAAAGCTATGTAACATGGCTATCGGGTTTTGCCATGATGTTTGTGGTCTATTACTTAGGGGCTGATTTGTATCTGATTGACCCCGATGTTGCCGATATTTCACCTGTGCAAGCCGTGATGATTTCTATTGCATCTTTAGGCGCGGTTTGGGTGATTTATGACCAAATTTGTAAATCAAAGTTTGGCGATGACAATACCCGCCTGATGATCTTTTTGTACATTTTACTTGTGGCTTTGGCATATGGTTATACGCAAGTATTCAGTGGGCGTGCTACAATGCTGCACTTAGGGGCAATCACGGCTACGGTTATGTCGGGGAATGTGTTTTTTATTATCATGCCAAACCAACGCATTGTTGTGGCAGATTTACAGGCTGGGCGCACGCCTGACCCTAAGTACGGTAAAATTGCAAAACAGCGTTCGACACATAATAATTATCTGACATTACCAGTTATCTTTTTGATGCTGTCCACGCATTACCCTCTTGCCTTTGCAACGCAATACAACTGGGTGATTGCCAGCCTTGTATTTTTGATGGGCGTAACCATTAGGCATTATTTTAACAGCATTCATGCACGTTCAGGCAACCCGCACTGGACATGGATTGTGACCACCTTATTGTTTATTGCTGCAATGTGGTTGTCATCAATTCAGCCTGAACCCACAGAAGAGGCGCGCGCAGAGAGTTTAACACTAACACAACAGAAGTTCGCAAATGCGGATGGGTTTGCGCAAGTACATGATATTGTATTGGGGCGGTGTTCGATGTGCCATGCACAAGAGCCGTTTTATGAAGGTATCCGTTGGGCACCAAAAGGCGTGTTGCTGGAAACAGAAAAACAGATAGCAAGCCGCGCAAAACAGATATTCCTACATTCGGGTATCACCCGTGCCATGCCGCCTGCGAATGTCAGTTTCATGGAAGAAGCTGAACGGCGCATTATTGCAAAGTGGTATCGCTCTGTCGAAAAACCATTGTTTTAGGGTTAGGTAGAAGGGGCTTGGCTAGCAGCTATAATCCAGTCACGAACCGACTTAGCATCTTGTGACAACTCGGCATTCTCTGACCAGACAAGATAGAACTCTTTGCCACTGTTCCATTCCCATGGACCGACTTGCGTCAGTAGATTTGCATCAATCATACGTCTTGTCACGTGTTCCCATCCTAACGAAATACCTTGCCCGGCCATGACTGCATGCAACACAAGTGCGTAGTCATTTAGGCGCAAGCCCTGGCCGTTTTCATGGTACTTAAAGCCAAAATTCTGAAAGAAATCGGCCCAAGTGGGACTGTAACGATGGGGTTCTTCCAGATTTATTAATTGGGCTGACATCAAGTCCTCTATTTTGTCGATGGCGGGATGGGAATTCTTCCATGCAGGGCTGGCAACTGCCATAACTGATTCTTTGGCAATGGATGTTGTTTCATACCCATCCCATTTACCATCGCCACGCCAAACGGCGAGGCTTATATCCTCTTGGACTAGATCGAGATATTTGTCGGTAGTCTGAACCCGAAGGTCAATATTGGGATGTTGATCGTGAAAGTCCTGCAAGCGGGGGATCATCCAATAATTGGCGAAAGCGGTTGTGACAGATAGGGTAACATGACGGCCCTTATGTTGCCCTTGCAGATATTTTACAGTTCGTAATATACGGTCAAACCCTTGATATACATCATGTCTTAACATTTCACCCGCGCTAGTCAGTGTTATAATACGGTGGCGACGGTGAAACAGCTTTGTGCCGATCGCATGTTCTAGTTTGCGCACAGATTGGCTGATGGCGGGTTGGCTTACACCCATTTCTTTGGCTGCATTTGTGAAAGACCCAAGACGTGCGGAAGCTTCAAAGGCTGAAAGGTGGTTAAGGGATTCTATGGATTTCAGAAGTTCTAGCATAACTACAGTTTATGCAAAACGATAGAATTTACCAGCGTTACAAGCGAATATTTTTTACTTACTCTAACTTAATGTTAGGAGGGGGTTTATGAACGATGCAGTGAAATCAGCTCGGAGAAAGCGGACTCCACGGAGTGAGCGTGGGCAGCGGGCCCAATCACCGACTGCCCCATATATCAAACGCGTGTTGCCCTTTTATGATATTTTAGACGAAGAGCAGATCGTTAAGATCGAAGATCAGGCAGATTGGCTGATCCAAGAGGTTGGAATTGCGTTCAAGGATGATCCCGTGGCCCTTGATATTTGGCGTAAGGCAGGTGCAAGCGTGGATGACGATGACCGTGTTCGGTTGCCAAAAGGGATGGCACGGGAATTGTGCAAAACTATTCCATCTGAGTTTACTCAAGTTGCCCTAAACCCTGCACGTTCCGTGCGCATTGGTGGTAATAATCAGGTTTTTGCATCGGTTTATGGCCCGCCATTTGTACGGTGCCTTGATAAGGGACGTCGTTACGGCTCGATTGAGGATTTTGAGAAACTATTGAAGCTGGTTTACATGCTTCCTAATATTCATCACAGCGGATTTGTTGTGTGTGAACCTACTGATGTACCTGTAAGCACGCGGCATTTGGACATGCTTTATTTACACATGACTGCCAGTGATAAACCGCATCTGGGTGCGATTGTGGAAAAAGAACGTGCCGAAGATAGCGTCGCAATGGCCCGCATTTTGCATGGAAGTGAAGTGTTCGACAATAATTGTACGATAATGGGTAATACTAACACCAACTCGCCGCTTTTGGTAGACCGCGTGGTGAGCGAAGCCATTCAGGTGTATAACGGATCTGGACAGGGTATTATGGTTTCGCCCTTTATTTTACAAGGTGCTATGGGCCCTGTCAGTACCGCCGCCTGCATTGCACAAGCTTTGGCAGAGGCAATGATCTGCGGGGCGTTTAGCCAGTTGGTTCGTCCTGGTTCGCCGTTTATATTGGGTAATTTTTGTCCTCTATGAGCCTTAAGTCTGGGGCGCCAACGTTTGGCATGCCAGAGCCGGTGATTAGCAATTATGTCATTGGACAACTGGCACGTCGATTGAATGTACCGATGCGCTGTGGCGGCTCGTTGACGGCATCTAAAGTGGCAGACGCACAAGCGATGGCTGAGTCTGTGGACAGTATGCATTCAACGATGATGGCAGGGTCTCAGTTTATTTTACAATCGGCAGGTTGGTTGGAAGGTGGGCTTTCTACGGGGTATGAAAAACTGGTATTAGATGCAGACCGCTTGGGTGGTTACCAGAAAATCTTGGGTGAAGGTTTGGACTTATCGGAAGAAGGTCTGGCAAGAGATGCGCTGGCTGCGGTTGAGCCAGGTGGGCATTTCTTAGGCTCAGATCATACAATGCGTAATTATGAACATGCGTTTTATGATGCGCCATTGTCAGATAGCGAAAGCTGCGAGCAATGGGAAGAAAACGGATCAAAAGATGCATTGGTTCGCGCGAATGAACGCTGGAAAAAGTTACTGAATGAGTATGAAGAACCGCCTATCGATCAGGCTGTGAAAGAGGAATTACAGGCCTATGTGACCAAGCGCAAAGAAGAATTGCCTGAGGCGTGGTATTAACCTCTCGTATGCATGTGGGTATTACACCGCGAAATATAAGGTTTACTTTACAGGTAAACGATGTGTTCTCATTAACAATGCGTTAGGGATGACGTTACGTATACCAGTTTAAGTAATGAAAGTTTACAAAATGACTGCACATGAAAAATTTGAAGATGATTTAGCGACCCGACTGCAAGAGGTTCGCGATGCAGGATTGTATAAATCCGAGCGTGTGATTACCAGCCCGCAAGGGGGATCGGTGTTGCTGGCAGATGGCAGTGAAGTTATTAACCTTTGCGCGAATAACTACCTTGGGCTTGCGGATAACCCAGTTCTGGTTGCAACTGCCAAAGATGCATTGGATCGTTATGGTTACGGCATGGCGTCAGTGCGTTTTATTTGTGGAACGCAGGAAGAGCATCACCAGTTAGAAGCGCGTATAGCGAAGTTTTTGGGTTTTGAAGATGCAATTTTATATGCGTCATGTTTTGACGCGAATGCAGGACTGTTCGAAACTTTATTGGGGCCTGATGACGCGATTATTTCAGATGCATTGAACCATGCGTCGATCATTGACGGAGTGCGCTTATGCAAAGCACAAAGGTATCGCTATGCGAACTCGGATATGGCAGATTTGGAAGCGAAGCTGATTGAGGCGCAAGGCGCCAAGCATCGATTAATTGCGACAGATGGTGTATTTTCGATGGATGGGTATATCGCAAAATTGGGCGAGATTTGTGATCTTGCAGAAAAATACGATGCGATGGTTATGGTAGATGACAGCCATGCGGTTGGTTTCGTCGGCGCACATGGGCGCGGCAGTATTGAACATTGTAATGTGATGGGCCGCGTTGATATTGTTACGGGTACATTGGGCAAAGCACTTGGCGGCGCGTTGGGTGGATATACGGCGGGCTCTGCACGTGCAGTGGATTGGCTGCGGCAACGCTCGCGCCCTTACCTGTTTTCAAATACTCTAGCGCCTGTAATTGCCGCTACATCATTGAAAGTATTCGATATGTTAGATGATGGTGACGAATTGCGCGCAGTGTTGTGGCGCAATGCTGGGCATTTTCGTACTAAAATGGGTGCGCTGGGCTTTGAGTTATTGCCAGGTGAACATGCGATTATTCCAGTGATGGTACGGGATCCGAAACTGGCGCAAAAAATGGCGGCGCGGTTGAATGACAAAGGGGTGTTTGTAACAGCGTTTTCCTACCCAGTAGTGCCGTTGAAACAAGACCGTATTCGAACGCAAATGTCGGCGGCGCATACGATTGAACAGTTGGATGAAGCGATTGGTGCTTTTGCCGAAGTGGGCCGTGAGTTGGGAGTGATAAAATGAGCAACCAAATGAAAGCCCTTGTAAAGGCGAAAGCAGAAGTTGGATTATGGATGGAAACAGTGCCTGTGCCAGAGATTGGCCGCAGGGAAGTTTTGGTTAAGGTCAAGAAATCCGCGATTTGTGGCACGGATGTACACATTTGGAACTGGGATGAATGGAGCCAAAAGGCGGTTCCTGTACCCTTGGTGACAGGGCACGAATTTGTCGGCGAAATTGTGGAACTTGGCGAAGTGGTTACGGGTTTGACATTAGGTCAACGTGTTTCGGGCGAGGGGCATATTGTGTGTGGGCACTGCCGAAATTGCCGCGCTGGGCGCGGGCATTTGTGCCGTAATACCAAAGGTGTGGGGGTGAACCATCCTGGCAGCTTTGCTGAATACATTGCGTTACCACATGAAAATATCATTCCCATTCCAGATGATATACCCGACGAGGTTGCCGCGATTTTTGACCCGTTTGGAAATGCGGTGCATACGGCCCTGTCATTTGATCTGGTCGGTGAAGATGTGCTGGTAACGGGTGCAGGGCCCATTGGCATTATGGGGGCTTTGGTTGCGCAAAAGGCAGGCGCTCGCAAAGTCGTAATCACGGATATTAATCCTGTGCGCTTGCAACTGGCCCGCGATTTGGGTGTGCAATATGTGATGAACGCAGCGGATGAAAAAATTCGTGATGTAATGGCTGAAATAGGCATGACCGAAGGCTTTGATGTGGGGCTAGAGATGTCAGGTGCACCGGCCGCCTTTCGCGATATGATCGACACGATGAACAACGGCGGCAAAATGGCTGTGCTGGGAATAGCACCCGTTGGGTTTGCAATCGATTGGAACAAGGTGATTTTCAAGATGCTGCATATCAAGGGCATCTATGGACGTGAGATGTTTGAAACCTGGTACAAGATGATTGCCCTTGTACAGGGCGGTTTGGATGTATCGGGGTTAATCACGCACCGCATTGGAGTTGATGATTTCGAGGCGGGTTTTGAGGCGATGATCGATGGATCTGCGGGCAAAGTTGTTATGGATTGGGAATAAAGGGGTACTGAATGACTAAGAAGACATTACCAAGCTAACAAATTTGTAGGCCAGATGTATGATGCCGAAATTCAAGGGGCACCGCTTTATGATGCGAACGGGGCTAATATGCGGGCTTAATTGGTATCAGAATTCCAACCTTTTCTAAAAGACTGAGGAGAGGCTCCGAACTTGGCTTTAAACCGTTTTCCCAACTGTGAAGTGCTGTTAAAACCTGTTGCCATCGCAATTTCTGTGACAGATAAATTGGTTTCGTTTAGTAGTGCATGGGCGCGTGATACACGCAAATCAAAATAGAACTGGCTTGGTGTCATTAAAACATATTTTTTAAACAGCCGTTCAAGTTGCCTGCGTGAGGTTTGCACATGTTCAGCTAGTTCGGATATATCAACTGGCTCTTCTAGGTTTTCTTCCATATACTGCATGGCATTGATTAATCGTTGATTTCGGCTACCCAATGCAACGGAATAGGCTGATTTTTGCGGGGTGCCTTGGTTATGGCTGCGCGAATGGATACACATATCTGCCACGATAATTGCAAGATCCTTACCGTGGTCAGCTTCTATAATATCTAGCATCATGTCCGTTGCTGCATTTCCGCCTCCGCAGGTCATCAACCCGTCATCGTTTTCGTATAAATTTGGGGTAGGCTCTAACCCAGGAAAATATTCTGAAAAGGAAGGCTGGTTTTCCCAATGTAGTGTGAACCGTCTATCCGTTAACAACCCAGCCTTGGCCAATGCAAACGTGCCAGTACAAATGCCGCCGACAACACTGCCGAATGCACGTTGGCGGTTTAACCAGTGAATTGTTTTTTGACTGGCTGCTGAGATTGGTTCTATGCCTGAACAGACAAAAGAAAGCGCCTCTTTTGGAAGCGGCTCTAATGCCATATCGGGGATGATCTTTACGTAATTGGAGCATGTGACAGGGTCTCCGTGTTCAGACATCGTAAACCAACGATAAAGCTCTTTTTTGCTGATTTGATTTGCAATACGAAGCGGCTCAACAGCCGCGCTAAATGCGAGCATGGTCAGTTTGGGAAGCAGTAAAAAGTAAAAATCTTTTGGCGCGCCGTCAAAGTTTATTTTGAAACTGGCCGCGCCTTTAGGGATGAAATTTTCAGGTATCATTGCCAGCTCCTAACACAAATTAGTACAAGATACATTTGAAAACAATGAACCAAAATGTGTGATCCTTTTGATTAATGTTTTATATAACCTTATTATTCCTCAACCAAGTGTCGTGTGACAGAATTAATCTGTGTATTCTGAAGTATCCCCCATTAAATACCTAGGCCCGCTGCCTTTAGTGCGCGCCACATCTTCAGGGTTGTACAATTTACATTTTTGCAGCGATAAACAACCGCAACCGATACACCCATCCAGATCATCGCGCAGTTTTGTCAGTGTCTCAATCCGTGCATCTAGTTCTTTGCGAAACTTTACTGCAATACGGCCCCAATCAGCTTTGTTTGGTGTACGTGCCTTTGGTAACATTCGTAGCTGCTCGGCAATCTGATCAATGGTGAAACCGAATTGCTGAGCAATGCGCACAAAACTGAGGCGGCGAATGTCAGCACGGCGAAACTGTCTTTGCCCGCCAGTATTTCGATCTGGGTGTATCAGCCCTTGGGTTTCATAATAGCGAATGGCGGAAACTGCAATTCCTGTACGTGTTGATAGTTGACCGATGGTAAGAGCATCCGTTGGGTGCATGGAGTAATCCTTTGTGAAAAAATACCTTGACTTAAAGTTAGGTTTAGCAATTACGATAGAAAAATCAAGATAGAATCAAAGTTCAAAATAGAAGGAAAGAAAATGCCACAGGCAATTTTAGAACACGTAAACGTCACTGTAAGCGACCCTAAAGCCACGGCAGATATGCTGTGTGCTTTGTTTGATTGGCGGGTCAGATGGCATGGCGACGCCAAAGAAGGCGGCACAACATATCATGTAGGCAGTGACAACAGCTATGTCGCAGTTTTCTCGAAGGGTGGGGCAGCCAAAGCAGGCAACAGTTATGACACGCCCGGTGCGATGAACCACATTGGCGTGGTAGTGGATGATATAGAGGCCATCGATCTGCGCGTAAGAAATGCTGGTTTTAAAACACATTCACACGCGGATTATGAACCAGGGAAACGGTTTTACTTTGATGCCCATGACGGCATTGAGATAGAGGTGGTCAGTTACCAAACCTAGGCAGTATCAACTGTGACCGACTTGAAATCCTGCTCCCATATTTTTCGCAAGGATGCGCTTTTGCCTGCGAACAGTTCATTTTGTACTGTGCACGCAGCGACCCTATCCAGTCGGAAGTGCCTGAAATCTGCGCGTAACTCGCACCATGCAACCAGCATGGTGTTATCAGCGTAATATATTAAAATAAGCGGCCAGATGATACGTTCACTTTGGTCGCCTTTTGCATCTGAATAAATAATTTCCAATTTGGTTTCTGATCGTATCAGTTGGCGAATAAGGTATGGATCAACATGCTCAGGTGCTTCAGTTCCCCAGTTCGAGGCGATTAAAGTATCGGTTTGTGGGGCTGCTTCACTTAGCTTTCTTGGGGCCCTTTTAGCGGCTTTCAACAGGTGTGCATCCCCCGTGCGTGCAATCATGCTAAGGCCAATGGTAATGGCTTCGGCCTCATCCACATCAAAGTTAATGGGCGGTAAATCATAACCATGCCGCATGACATACCCAATACCCGCTTCACCATATATAGGCGTACGCATGGCCTGTAATGTTGCAATGTCGCGGTAAACCGTGCGCTTGGAAACTTCCAGCGTTGCCGCAATATCGGCAGCTTTCATTGGGGCATTGGCCGCACGTAGAATTTGGATGACTTCGAATAACCGATCACTTTTGGGCATGATGCATATCCTTTGGTTCCTCATGCTTATACTTGAACACTGTTGCCAGTTAGTTGTCAGCAGTGATGCGCTAGAGAACAAAAAAACTCTAAGGGTTATCAAGTGAATTCTATAGCATCTCGATTAAAATACAAAACAGGCGTGATGCTTGTATTGATTTCCGCACTTGTTTTCAGCTCGGCTGGAATTTTTACCAAAGGTGTTACAGCTGATGCGTGGGGTTGTAATTTTTAGCGCAGTTATGTGGTCTCAACGCGCCATTTCGATGCAACAGCCTTAATCAACGGGGCGCACCAGAATTTCTTTGCGAATAGCTGATGAAAAATCATCATCCGGTTTTGTTGCCATCGCAAGCTCGGTAATGTCAAAATGGTCGCGGGCGGCTTCATAGGTCATATGCGTATCAATGATATTCAATCGGTAGGCGATTTTATCCAAGCTTTCTGGAAACAGGTAGCGGAAATTCCATAATGGAATAGGCTTTTGCGAAAACCGTCTAGCGTGCTTGATGATGTTAGTGGTGCAATTATTCCAAACTGTATTATAAAACTCTGGGTCTTTCCCCAGTTTATCAGTCCTTTTCATGACGTCTAAAAACACGGTTTGTATCAGCTTTTTTTCAGTCTGTATTGGAAACAACCGCACGATGTATTTGGTACAATTTGTGCGCAATCGGATCACATCTGTTTCAGCGGCAATCACATACATAATTTCAAACTGACGGGTAAATGCTTTTACGGGTGAAAAGTTTTGTTTCTTTTTTCGGCGGATTTCAATCGAGACCGCAATATAGCTGCCATCCTTTAATCCAAAAGACAAAAAGGCATGTGCGGCACCGGGCCCACCAAAAGGTGAGATTGCCAACCACGCGGTTTCTACATCATCTAGGTTAATTTCTTTATCATAATACCGTAGGTCATAATCTCGAATGGTGCGGTAGTGGATGTCGCGGATGTTTTTGATGTGTAGCTTGTTGCCCTCATGAAAATCGACACTTGGCATCACCGCTTGATCGGGTGACCAGTCGCGATTTAATGAGGGTTTCTTTGACAGTAAATACCCGACATATCCCAAAATGATGACCAGTACCGTCAGTAGTATTATTGTTAATGTGCTCATATTTACGCCCCCCCAATACGGCAACATTATCAGATATTGCGCTTGTCATAATACATATATGCGGACAGTTGCATAGAGAGTGCTGCTTCACACTATCAAAGTGACGTTACGTGAAGGTTGTAAACAGCGCCTAATCTACACATGTTTTTACGATAACGTAAAATACGGGATGGGTTTTCTATCCTAAAACGCCTTGCTGTTATATGCAGGGGCATAAATTAAAACAGCGACGGTGACTATTGCAATGACCAATTCAGAAAACTCTACCAATCAACAGCCAGATGCGAATAAGGCTGATGCGCCAGAACAAAAGTTGAAAAAGCCCAGCCGTTTGATGACTTTCGTGCCGCCTACGCCATCAAGCTTGCAGTTTCATATTCTGACACCAATTAACCGCTGGCTGTTTCTTGGTGGTATCCCGTTGCTACGTTCCATACCTTTCATCGGTGATATTCCTGGCATTCGCGGCCTTACGAATATTCCTAAAATTATTTTTCCAAAGGCGGATACTGATCGACTTCGGCAAGCAGTTTCTGATAAAAATGCTTGTTTCATGGTACCGAACCACCCAGAGTTTTTCACTGATTGGATGCTAGATAAGGAAATTATGAGCCGCCTTGCACCGACCACTGCCAGTTGGGCTACCCATGATATTGTCAACGGTATGGGCGAGTTTGCGCAAAGGTTTTGGCTGCGAAATAATCTGATTGCCCAGATACCAGGCGCAGGCGGTGCGGTAGGTAAAGCCTATTCGGTGGACTGGGCTTTGGCAGGTAAAAACGTGTTGCTGCACCCAGAAGGGGCAGTGGGTTGGCATGGCGACTTGATCGGGCATATTTATACGGGTGCGATTGATATGGCTATGAAAGCTGCCAAACGTGCTGAACCTAGCAGACAGGTTTTTGTAGCACCCATAATCTGGAAGCTGGTATATACCCGTGATGTATCGAAGGCTTTGCACAAAGAAATGGACTATGTGGAAAAATCGCTGGAATTGCCGCACACATCACATAAGGAAGATTTGGCCGAGCGGCTATATGATACCTGTTGCTCTATTCTGGCTAAAAGTGAGGTGGAATACGGGGTGAAAGCCACTGATGCACATTTCTTTGTACGCCAAGATAAATTGATTGCCAAAATCCTGCCTATTCTTGGAAAGCGGCTTGATAGTTTGGGGGCTGATCCTGAACCTAGCAAAGTTACAAGTGACTTGATCCGCCGGGGTGAACGTTGGTTACGCACTGTGGATAGGAAATCACAAGACGCAAAATCCATTGATAAACTGACGAAAGATCTGCGATTGTTATTACGCTTTTTACCAGAGTTTTACATGGAAAGTCATATTACCCAAGAACACATTGGCGAAAGCATTAAGCGCATCCGTGCCATGCATTGCAAAGGTACTTTAAAGGATACGCTTAACAGTTTTATGCCGCAACCTGCAGGGCCGCGCACCGCTTATATCCGCATTCCCGAACCGATCAAGATCACGCCAGATGCAACCCCTGCTGATGTACCAGAACTGATTGAAGAACTGCGTAAACGTATGCAGACAACGCTTGATGAAATTAAGAACGACCTTGATGCGATGGATGATGCGATTACCTACCGCAATGTGTTTTTGCAATAATTAAGCAGAACCACTGGATGGTTGCATCGTTGCGATCACCACGGTCATATACTTCATATAGAACATTCTCTCATCTTTGCTCATGCCGGATAAGGCCAGCTGATCTAAAGCAGTACTTAAAACAGGCGGCTTTGTGATAGCCGCCTGCTGTTAATTACTTATAGCGTTTTACGATATTCAACGACGGGTAGCCCGCCAAAGCCCCAATCCTCTAACGCAACCTCATTGATAACAACAAAAGTCGCAGAGGGCGGTTTGTTTAAAACACGTTCCAACAAATCGGTCGTGCCTTTGATAAGCTCTGCTTTTTGTGCGTCTGTAGGCCCCGTTCCATCTGGGCCGCCTTCTTTGGTTATTTTGATATTTACATAGGGCATTTAATTTTCCTTTGAATTGGGAATGTATGTGAAAACCTTTGACATGATCCGCCAGCCAAGGCGGTCATGGGTTAAAGTTAGGAAATCCAGATATTCACGCCCGAACATGGTCATTTTCAGTTTGACAAATGCCATACGTTCCCCGCCAAGTTCAATCGACATGATATTTTCAGCGCGTGGCGCACCACTGCTTGCGGGAGGGGTGCGCAGGTCAATTTTGGCGAAATATTCTTGCATAGAATAATTCATATAATCGTCATCGACCATGTTTACATATCTGGCATCAGGGTGAAAAACATCCGCCAGTTTTTTGCTGTCTGCATGATAGAGGCCTAAAAAATAGGCATCTATCACGTAAACGATACTTGCAATATCCTTTTGCGCAGACATCAACCTATCAAGCCTTCGGCTTTCATGGCCGCGTGAACGGCGGGGCGTTCTGATACGCGTTTGGAAAAACTGACGATATTGGGCCATGCTTTTAAATCTATGCCAACGAAATTCGCCCAGTTGCAAACAACAAACAGATAGGCATCCGCAACGCTGAAATCATGACCCAGTAAGTAAGCGGCTTTATCTTCCAACAGAGTGTTCACATAGTCCAGCTTCTTGGCAACATTGGTTTTGGCCTTTTCTTTACCTGCATCAGATGTGCCTGCAAAAAACAAGGGGCTGAAAGCTTTGTGTAATTCTGAACTTGTGTAATTCAAATACTCCTGAAGCCGTGCGCGCATAATGGTGCCCGAAGCTGGAGTCAGATTGCTAGCGGGGTGTTGATCTGCGATATATTGTAATACTGACGCGCCTTCGGTCAGAACCTCGCCATTGCCCAGTTGCAATGCTGGTACATAACCTTTGGGATTGATCGTATTGTAATCGGCACCTGATTGTGATTTGCCTGTTTCAAAATCGACAGGGTCAATTTCAAATGCAGCACCCACTTCGCGCAAAGCAATATGCGATGCCAATGAACATGATCCGGGTTTGATGAACAGTTTCATATGTTTTCCTTTCTGGGAAAATTGAGTCTTGGATATGATTTGATTAATGGGGATTGTGATAATATAATAATATTGAATATTCATTATAATGATCGCAAAATAAGATCATTCTTGAAAAAGGCGACCCACATGACCTATGAACAACTTGTCGTTTTGCATGCAATCGTAACGCAAGGAACTTTTCGCGGAGCGGCTGATCGATTGAATAAATCGCAATCGGCCATCAGTCACATGCTAAAAAAGCTTGAGGATGAAATTGATATAACGCTGTTGTCGCGCGAAGAGTACCGCCCGAAACTGACATCAAAAGGTGAGGTTTTCTACCGTCAGGCAACACGGGTTATGCAACAAATGCAACAGCTGGGCAGTACTGCAAAATCCTTAAGTGCCACACAAGAGGCCGAGGTGTTTCTGGCGGTTACTGTTACTTATCCAATCAAGCCTTTGTTGAAAGTCATCAGGGATGTCACGGCATTATATCCTTCAACACACATTCGTTTAACCCGCGAAAGTATGGGCGGGTCGGTTAAGCGGTTATTGCGCAACGATGCGGATATGATTATCGCCACATTAGACGGGGTGCCGATTGAACAGGTCGAGGCTGTGCCTTTGTCGACAGTCATAATCAGCCCTGTAGCACACCCCGATTTCGAACCTGCCCAAAGTAACCACATGAAAACAATCGCCGAGATGCAAAGCTATGTGCAGGTTGTTGTCGCAGACAGCAGTAATGGGGAATTTGAGCAAAGTAGGGGCCTTTTGCCGGGTGGGCTGCGCTGGACAGTATCGGATGTTGCGACGAAAAAGGAAATTTTGCTGGCCAATATGGGTTGGGGTGGATTTCCTGAACATCTTATCGAAGATGAATTAAAAAAAGGCACACTGGTTCGGCTGAGTGTAGAGGGGTATGCACCGATACATTCACATTTGCATCAAATCCGCCGTCGTGACCGTGATGCAGGTATTGTGGCTCAGGCGATATGGGAATGTATGATGGCAGGCGATTAACTAATGCCCGCCAATGCGTCCTAGTTTGACGTCGTAATCCACGGCCAATCGGTAACTTGGATCATCATTGGTTTCTACCATTAGCTGCCCTGCACCACGCAAAAGGCGATAGCAATCTTTTGACAGATGGCGCAATTTTAAAGTCTTGCCAGCTTGTGAATATTTTTCAGCTACGGCCTCTATTGCTTGTAAGGCGGATTGATCTACAACACGGGATTGTTGGAAATCCAGAATAACCGTATCAGGGTCATCTATTGGATCGAACATTTCTTGGAAATGCGTGGCAGACCCAAAGAACAACGGCCCTTGGATGTCATAAACCAGCGCACCTTTTTCAGTTTTGGACGGGTGTGGGCGTGCCTGAATTTGGGAAGCTGCATTCCACGCATAAACCAATGCGGAAATTATCACACCAACAACGACTGCAATGGCAAGATCTTCTGCAACGGTAACACCTGTGACCACAACGATAACCAAGGCGTCTGACATTGGAATACGGCTCATCAGACGGATAGAGTTCCATGCGAATGTACCGATCACAACCATGAACATCACACCTACAAGGGCTGCCAATGGTATTAGTTCAATAATACCGCTGGCAAATAGGATGAAGATCAGTAGGAAAATAGCGGCGGCAATGCCAGATAGGCGGGTGCGGCCCCCTGAATTGACGTTAATCATTGATTGCCCGATCATGGCACACCCGCCCATGCCGCCAAAGAAGCCAGTGATTACATTGGCACTGCCTTGGGCAATACATTCTTTGGATGCGCCACCGCGTTGGCGGGTAATCTCACCCACAAGGTTTAGGGTTAACAGGCTTTCGATTAATCCGATCGCAGCCAGAATTACCGCATAAGGGAAAATGATAACCAGTGTTTCCAGATTGAACGGAACTTGTGGAATAGCAAACTGGGGTAACCCACCCTTGACGGAAGCCAAATCACCTACGCGAGGTACGGGAATATCGAATAGAATTACTGCGGTTGCAACCAGACCAATAGCGGCCAGCGGGGCAGGGATAAGTTTGGTGATTTTTGGTGTAGCCCAAATGATACCCATTGTGGCACCGACAAGTGCGAGTGTAATATAAAGCGTAGTGCCAGACATCCAGATAAGATACCCATCAGGGCCTGTAACTTTGAATTGCGTCATTTGCGCCAAGAAAATCACAATCGCCAGGCCATTAACAAACCCAAGCATTACCGGATGCGGCACCATGCGGATGAATTTACCTAACTTAAATGCCCCTGCAAGCAGTTGAAGGATGCCCATCAAAACCACAGTGGCAAACAAATATTGTACACCGTGTTGTGCCACAAGGGCGACCATGACAACCGCCAATGCGCCTGTGGCACCAGAAATCATACCAGGGCGGCCGCCGAACATCGCCGTGATCAGCCCCACGATGAAAGCTGCATAAAGGCCTACAAGCGGGTCAACACCTGCAACAAATGCAAACGCAATCGCTTCTGGTACAAGGGCAAGGGCCACGGTCAGGCCAGACAATATCTCAATACGCGATTGGCCAAAGGATAACGTGGTTTGGTTGCCGTTCGCATCTTCATTGCGAAAGGCGCGAGCAAAATCTGAAATGGTAGTGAAACGTGCCAAGAGTGCATCCTATTAGGTTAGATTGGGCTGCGTGTAACGAATCATGACCGATAGTGAAAGGGGTTAGTTGTCGAATTGTGGCTTCTCGACAGGCCAGTGTCGGTTTTTAATGAATTATCGCTGAAATAAGGCATTTTGGGCAAGTTCAAACGTAATGCGATATTCTATGAGGAACTAATAAATTACCGATGGAATGTCGGGTAATTTCTATCGATTATTAAATCAGTAAACTAATTTACTGGTTTAGTTTATGCTTAATAATCTTTTGTCAGCCGTTTGGCCAAAGCATCTATTGCCAGATGTAGACAAACTGTGAGCACGGCAAGGACGATCAGGCTGGCAAACATCAAATCAATTTTTACCCGACCATTTGCCAACAGCATTAAATAGCCCAAACCCTTGGATCCACCAACCCATTCACCAATTACGGCCCCGATAGGGGCATAAACAGCCGCAAGGCGCAAACCAGAGCCAAGCGAAGGCAGGGCTGCCCGAAAGCGGATGTGAAATAAGGTTCTAAGGCGCGTAGCCCCCATGGTTCTTGCCAGATCAAGATACCCAACAGGGGTACTTATCAACCCGTCAAGAAAGGCTGATGTGATAGGAAAATAGATTATTAGCACAGCCATAATAACCTTTGACCAGATGCCAAATCCAAACCAAAGCACCAAAATAGGTGCAAGGGCAAATACCGGCATGGCTTGTGAAAACACCAACATAGGGCGCAACAAGGCGCGTGCGGTATTCGATGCGGCAAGTAGTAGTGCGGTAGTGATGCCTAAAAAGGTACCGATCAGCAATCCAAGTAGAATTTCGCTTATTGTGATCCATGCATTTTGCGCAATAATTTCGCGGAAGAACCAAAGTGCTTTGGCAACTTTTAAGGGGGATGGTAAAATGAATGACGGCACCCCTGTTATCTGTACAGCCAGATGCCAAACTGCAATTAATAATATGGCTGACGCGATGCCGTGTTTCCAGTTCATGACGGGGTATCCCCACGCAAAGCACGAAACAAAGCCCCCTGACAATTTAACGTATCAGGGTCATCATAATCTCTGACAGGTGCGGTATCTGGCATTTCCATTCGCGTCACACCGTTTTCGTGCATGATATATCCAGTATGGGCCAGACGCGCGGCCTCGGCTGGATCATGTGTTACCAATAGTACTGTGCGCTCTGATAATAGTTCGGCTGCAAGTTCGTGCATTTCCGCACGGGTTTTTGCATCAAGTGCAGAAAACGGCTCATCTAGTAAAATAACTGGACGGTCTTCCATCAAAGTTCGTGCAAGGGCCACACGTTGGCGTTGACCACCTGAAAGGCTGGCTGGTTTTTTAGTGGTGTGATCTGTTAAGCCAACACGGGCGATCATTTTCGCTACGCGATCAGTATCGATTTGCAGACCACGTAAACTTGCACCAATCCCCACATTATCGGCCACGTTTAACCATGGGAACAGCAAATCACTTTGGGCCATATAAGCAACCCGACCGCTAAGGGATTGCGCATCATTTGCAGTGATTTGGCCATCAAAATCAACGAAAGTATCCAACCCTGCAATAAGGCGTAAAATCGTTGACTTTCCCACCCCTGACGGCCCCAGTACGCATGTCCATTGTTTTGCACAAATGTCCAAGGTGAGCGGGGCAAACAGCCGCTTGCCATCGATTGCAGCACTGCCTGTGAAACATATGTGCGGGGCAGGTTTCATTCTGTGCGCAGTCCCATATCCCAAAATCCTGCCTCTAACTGCGTTGCTGTTTCAAAAGTCTTGCAAAGGTCTGACCATCGCGGGCTTTGCGTGTAATCTTCACCCAGCCGTATGATAAGGGCTTTGTCAATAAGGTGGCCTACATCAACGCAGGTTTGTTGATACTCTGGGTCAGAATATGTTGCGATCCAACTATCATATTTATCGGATGTCTGACGCGTTTTGGAAAGTGCGCCTATTTCGCCGTATCCCAGAACGCAAGGTGCTAGTGCCGAAAGTAAATCTAGAAAATCCCCCGAATAGCCAGCTTCTAATACATACCGCGTATAAGCTAGGTTTTCAGGCGCTTCTTGAGCATTCAAAAGAGTGTCTTCGGAAATACCTGCGTTCGCACAAGTTTCAACATGCAGCTGCATTTCATGATGTATTAATGCATTAACTGTTGCTGCACATATCTTCATCTCTTCAAGGTTTGTAGACTTAACGATCGCTAAAGCCCAAGCGCGGGAAAAATGCACAAGGAAGATATAATCTTGCACAAGATACTGAATGAAAGCAGCTTTTGGCAAAGTGCCATCACATAAACTGTTCACAAATTCATGACGGGTGTAGGCCCGCCATGAATTATTAGAGGCATTACGCCATAAAGCAAAAGCTTGACCGTATTCAGGTGCTTGGCTCATTATTGCGCGTTTAGATCAAGGGCCAGATCAGAAACGGGCCGAGCTTTATCAATCAACCCTGTTTCCAACATAAAGGCTTCATAACGTGCATAGCGACCGACATCGAGTGCAGATGGGCGTAGCGCAAAACGGGTTAATGTATCAACCCAGGCTTTGGCGTTCAATTCGTCTTGCAGTTCTTTGGATGTAGCCGAAAATACCTCCCAGCTTTTTGTTGGATGGTTCACGATATATTGCGTGGCTTTTTCAGTTGCAGCCAGAAAACGGCGAATTTTATCTGCGTCCATTATATCAGGATTTGCCACATAAATCAGCTCGTCATAGGCAGGAATACCTTCTTCCTCGATGTAGAAACATTTGCCTTCTATGCCTTCGATTTCCATCTGGTTCAGCTCGAAATTACGGTAAGCACCGATTACGGCATCAACCTGTTTGGCCATTAATGCAGGCGACAATGACCAGTTTACATTAACCAGTTCAACGTTAGCCAAAGATAAACCGTTGTTTTTCAGAATTGTGCCAAGCAAAGCTTCTTCTACCCCTGCAACCGAGAAACCTACTTTGCGCCCTTTCAGGTCAGCAATGTTTTTAATCGGCCCGTCTTTTAGTACCAATAGGCAATTAAGCGGGGTTGCCACCAAAGTGCCTACGCGTTTCAACGGCAGACCTTCTGCGACTTGCAGATGCAAAGACGGTTGATAAGACACGGCTAGATCACCTTTTCCAGCGGCCACAAGTTTAGGGGGATCAGCAGGGTCAGCAGGGGCGATGATTTCAACATCTAACCCCTGTTCCGCAAAATACCCGTTTTCCTGGGCGATGATGATCGGGCCGTGATCTGGGTTTACGAACCAGTCCAGCAAAAGCGTCATTTTATCTGCGGCCAGTGCGGGGCCTGCCAGTGTTAACAATATAAAAGTAGCAATAATACGCATGAGCGTGTCCTTTCTTGCTTAAGTATTTCCAAGAGCGGCCAAAACAATTTGCCCGTCCCAATGATGTTGTATTCGTGTGGCAGCCTGCCATGCGCGCAGCCCAGATTTGCAACAAAACACTGCACGCGTTTGATGTGCGGGCTTTGGGCCTGTGGCGCCAAATGCATCGACCGTGTGACGTTGGGCATGGGGGGCAGCAGGCGTGGGGGCTTCGGTGTTATCCCGCAGTTCCACCACAAAATCGCTTGCGCGGATTTGCGACTTTGCGATGAAACGAAAAGTTGGGTTTTGGGGTTCGGGCGCCAGATCAAAACGAAAACTTGTTGTGCGAAAATCGTGGCCATCAAATTGCACCATCTGTCCCAGCGGCGACGGGCTCATGCCTGTTAAAATCGCTAGGGCCATTTGGGCTTGCATGGCGCCTATTACACCAACAACGGGGCCTAATACGCCGGCACTTGCACAACTTGCCGCACGATTTGGCAGGTCTGGAAATACTGCGCGCAAACTGGGTGCGGTACCGCAAAACCCACCAACATAACCTGTCAGGCCTAGGGCGGACGCACTGATAAGAGGGATGTTCTGATCGAAGCACGCGTCTGATAGAATATAGGATGTCGCAAAACTGTCGGCGCAATCCAATACCAGATCAATGTCTTTTAGTAAACCACCCACATTTTCGGGGTCTAGAATACCAGTGATAGGAATAACCGTGCAATCGGGGTTTAAGCCGGCCAGAATTCGGGCAGCAGCTTGCGCTTTGGGTTGGCCTATACATGTATGGTTAAACAGGGTTTGGCGGTGCAGGTTGCAAACCTCGACACAATCGCCATCAACCAATGTGATCTGCCCAACGCCTGCACCCACAAGATATTGCAAAACAGGGCTGGCAAGGCCACCCGCACCGATTACCAGAATATGCGCTGCACGTAGGGCCTTTTGCCCAACGCCGCCCAGTTCAGGTAAGATCATTTGGCGTGCGTAACGGTTCATCTGGTGGCCTCTAGCCATTCGCTTAACCGCGCTTCGGGGTCTTTGTTCAAGGTGATGTCGGTGACAACGGATACAACATCTGCGCCTGCTTGAAATACACCTGCTGCGCGTTCAACTGTCATGCCGCCAATGCCCACAAGCGGCGTGTTTCCAATATGTTTTTTCCATGCCGTAACACGACCCACCCCTTGTTCAGTCCACTTCATTTTTTTCAGGATAGTTGGGTAAACGGGGCCTAGGGCGATGTAATCAGGGCTATAAGAAAGTGCGCGATCCAATTCAGCTTCATCATGTGTGCTAAGCCCAATACGCAAGCCCGAAGCTTTCAAGGCAGTCATGTCCGCCGCATCCATATCCTCTTGACCTAAATGGATAAAATCACATTTCTCATCAAGCGCTATTTGCCAATAATCATTGATAACCAAAGTGCAGCCGTATTGTGCGCATAGGGTTTTCGCTGTGCGAATATCCGCACGCACCACATCTATGGGCTGATCCTTTATGCGTAACTGCACCAGTTTGATGCCCAGCGGCAACATGCGGGGCAACCAGTGTGTGCGATCAAATATCGGGTAAAACCGATCCAGATTCATGACAGAAATGCCTTTCCAATGACGGGGGTTGATGGCGCTGCCATGTCGCGGGGTTCCATCGGGTCGGCAAGGGCTGCAAGTTGCCCTGCGGTTGCAGCATTGGCCATCGCACGGGCCATTTGTGCAGGATCGCCCGCTTTGGCAACAGCCGTGTTCAGCAATACGGCATCATAGCCCAACTCCATTGCGAAAGCGGCGTGTGATGGTAGGCCAATACCTGCATCAACAACCAACGGGGTGTCAGGGAAATGGGCGCGTAAACTGCGCAAGCCTAATGGATTGTTGATACCCTGACCCGATCCAATGGGCGCACCCCAAGGCATTAAAACCTCGCATCCTGCGTTTAACAATCTATCTGCAACGCTTAGGTCTTCTGTGGTGTAAGGAAAAACCTCAAAGCCATCATCTGTCAGAATTTTGGCGGCTTCGACCAACCCAAACACATCGGGTTGTAAGGTGTCAGTGTTACCGATCACTTCCAGCTTGATCCAGTTTGTATCAAACATTTCACGCGCCATATGGGCAGTGGTAACCGCTTCTTTCACACTATGGCATCCGGCAGTGTTGGGTAGAATTTTAACATCCAAGGCGCGGATGAGTGACCAAAATGCTTGGCCTTGTCCACCATCTTGATCTGCCCCATTTTCACGGCGCAAAGACACGGTTGCAACACTTGCACCTGAGGTTTTGAATGCTTCTGCTAAAATAGCGGGTGAGGGGTATTGTGCGGTTCCCAGCATCAGCGGGTTTTTTAATGTTACACCGTAAAATTTGCGCATAAATCTAACCCCCTTGCATCGGGGCAAGGATTTCAAGCCTGTCGCCCACGCAAAGCATATGTGTTGGGCGCGCAGCTTCAGGGATAAACGTCTCATTCACCGCCGTGGCGATTTTGGCATCCGTATATCCCAGCTCATCCAAAGCATCAAAAACTGTGTTGGCTTTAATTAGGCAGTTTTTTCCGTTCACGTTAATCTGCATTCATCACCTCTGGGCGTTTGCCCTCAAAAAGAAAATCTGCGGTCATGCGGGCCATTGCGGGCGCAAGCAAAAAACCATGCCGGTAAAGCCCGTTGGCATAAATTGTACAATCCTGTTTGCGGATGCGCGGCAGGTTATCGGGAAAGGCGGGGCGGGCATCTACCCCGATTTCCAATATTTCAGCCTCGCCAAAGGCGGGGTGCAAGGCAAATGCTGCCGTTAGAAGCTCCAACATAGAACGCACCGTGATGCGATCTCGGTCGGAGCTTTCAATCATTGTGGCCCCTAACATAAAGATGCCGTTGGCGCGTGGTACGATATAGATCGGTATGCGCGGGTGCAGTAGGCGTATGGGGCGTGACAGGTTTATGTCTGGGCATTTAAGTACCAACATTTCACCTTTCACCCCACGCAAATCTTTCAACGCGTCTTGTGCAGACAGCCCCCGACAATCAATGCGGTTTACATTTTGTGCGGGTGCCGTGGTTTTGACTGTCACACCTTTTGCCCGCAACTTATCTGCAAGAGTTGTTAAGGCGCGGCGCGGGTCTAAATGAGCCTCGGTTGCAAAATACAGACCAGTGTTAAAGTGACCTTCCAAATCAGGCTCTAGCTGTGCAATTTGATCGGCACTTACAGGGGCGTGGTTTGATGTGCGGCGCGCAAAACGCTTTAGCTCTGATGTGTCGCGCCCAAGGGCCAGTACAAGTGAGCCATTTCGGGTGACGCAATCCGTGTGTGCATCCCACCAATCAGCGGCTTCTTGGCCTAAACGTACGACAGGTTCTGGGGCGGCCTCCCCTTCGCAAAACGGCGCAAGCATACCCCCTGCCCACCATGAACAGGCATGTTTGCCGATCTGTGGTTCACGGTCATAAAGATGTACATCACCGCCGCGCTTAGCTATTTCAGTTGCCATACAAAGCCCAGCAACCCCCGCCCCGACGATAGAGACATCAACATGCGTCATATCTGGCCCCAAACATGGTGAAAATGATGCACAGGGCCATGACCCACCCCGATGTTCAGCATATCGGCATTAGCAATAGCCGTTTGTAAATACGCATGGGCCTTACTTACGGATGTATCCAGATCATACCCCTTTGCCAGACCTGCCGCGATAGCAGAGGAAAGTGTGCAACCTGTGCCATGGGTGTTGTTTGTAGCAATGCGCAAGGCCGCGATTTTGCTTACTTTGTTTGGGGTGATAAGCAAATCAGTGCAAACCGCACCCGTTGCATGTCCGCCTTTCATCAAGATGGCTTTTGGCCCCAGTTCTAGCAACGCCATTCCTTGAGTCTGCATTTCATCGGGGGTAGTGGCCTCTTTGGTTTGGCCTAACAAACGTGCAGCCTCTGGCAAGTTTGGGGTTAGAACGGTTGCGATGGGCAGTAGATTTGAGATCAAAGCACTGACCGCGTCGGGGCGTAATAATGCATCCCCCGATTTTGCGATCATCACAGGGTCAAGTACAATCGGGCCTGTGAATGTTTTAAGGCAATCCGCGACTGTGGCGATAATTTCGGGTGAGGATAACATGCCGATCTTGATGGCGTTTACAGACATATCCGAAAGCACCGCATTTATTTGGGCTGCAACCATCTTCGGCGTAAGCTCTTCTATCGCCGTGACTGACTGGGTGTTTTGGGCAGTGATTGC
Source organism: uncultured Paracoccaceae bacterium (assembly GCA_913061275.1). Lineage (GTDB taxonomy): Bacteria > Pseudomonadota > Alphaproteobacteria > Rhodobacterales > Rhodobacteraceae > Amylibacter. The sequence goes on from CAJXSR010000011.1 coordinate 79,547, forward strand.
GGTAATCGCACTGGTGCCATATACACCAAGGGCTGAAAATGTTTTCAGGTCAGCCTGAATGCCAGCGCCGCCGCCGCTGTCTGATCCTGCAATGGTAAGCGCAATCGATGTCATTGCACGCAGCCCTTCATTTTGATGATCTGGGCGAATATGACGGGGGTTCGGGTGACTAAAATAGCGTCGTGACCGTTTCCTACGCCGGTTTTTCCCGGATCAGGTTCGATGGGTTTATGCAAATGCATGTCTCAGCCTGATAGACAGGCTCCCCAACGGTTCTTGTGGTCTGTTTAGGATAATCGCGGAATAGGCACAAGGGGCTTCATTTTATGTGAATAGATGTTTTGATTTCTTGACGTAGTAAACTTTCCCACGCAAAGTTTCATAAAATGGAGATCGGTATGAAGTTAAAAGACCTAGATATTTTTGTTGTCGGTAACCAAAAGGGCTGCTGGGGTGGGCGGTATTTTATTTTTGTGAAACTTACCACGGATAACGGATTGATCGGCTATGGTGAGGTTTATGCAAGTGCGGTTGGGCCAGCGGCAATGAGCGCGGTTATTAGGGATGTGTTTGAGCGTCATATGGCCAATGAAAACCCTGAAAACATTGAGAAAATGTTTCGCAAAATCTATTCCAGTGGTTTCACACAACGACCAGACCCCACTGTTATCGGGGCGTTTTCTGGCATGGAAATTGCTTGTTGGGATATTTTGGGCAAGGCACATGGGCGGCCTGTTTACGCGCTAATGGGCGGGTTGATGAATGAGCGCATGCGTTCTTATACTTATCTAAGCCCCTTGCCGCATCACGATGTGGCCGAATTTTGGATATCGCCTGAAATGCAGGCGGAAACAGCGGTGGAAATGGTTAAGCTTGGGTTTACAGCGGTAAAGTTTGACCCTGCAGGCCCCTATACGATGCGCGGCGGGCATATGCCTGCAATAATGGATATTGATCTGTCTGTACGGATGTGCGCCGCCATTCGCGCGGCTGTAGGTAACAAGGCTGATCTGCTATTTGGCACACATGGGCAGTTCTCAACAGGTGGGGCTATTCGAATGGGTCGTGCAATCGAACAATTTGACCCACTTTGGTACGAAGAGCCTGTGCCACCTGATAATGTAGACGCGATGGCGCGTGTTGCGCGATCTGTGTCTATTCCTGTGGCAACAGGCGAACGGCTAACAACCAAGGCCGAGTTTGCACCTGTGTTGCGCGCAGGCGCTGCAACTATTTTGCAACCCGCATTGGGACGTTCAGGGGGTATTTTGGAAACCAAGAAAATTGCGGCATTGGCAGAGGTGTATAATGCACAAGTGGCACCGCACTTATATGCGGGGCCTGTGGAATGGGCTGCAAATATTCAACTGGGGGCAAACATTCCCAATTTGTTGATGGTGGAAACTATCGGGACAGGGATGCAAGGTTTTGCGGGTGATTTGATAAAAAAATCGATCCATTGGGAAGACGGTTTTATTCACGCACCCACAGCACCGGGTTTAGGAATTGAGTTTGACGAAGCATTGGCACGTGCAAACCCGTATACTGGCACGGGGCTACATCTGGAAATGCAAGATGAACCTTGTAATTATAAAGACGGCAACGCGTTCGGCGGTGGTGCCGTTGATTGAAGTGCCACGCATGGGCTAAGCTCATCTTAAGTGAATGTCCTATCGCCCCGTCGCCCTCATTTGGCGGCGGGATTTTCGTATAATAGGGTATGTCGTTAATAAGGTAGGCAGGCCTGCCGCTTGTAGCTATATGGCCGAACAGAGTTGTTAGCTCTGCACCTATGACGTTTCGACTTTTGGTCGAACCGTCTACTTACGCGTAATTTCGGTGGTTTTCGCATTTGGCGTTGTTATGCGCCCTTTGAAAACCCGTAACTACTTTTGCTAGCAGGGGTGTTATACAGGGGTAAGGGTTTAGAGGCGGTAAAAGATGCGTGCGCTGGGTGTTGCGGTAAACCAACCAAAACACCGCCCCATACATAAATGACCATACGGAACCACTTGTTTATGGGCTTGCTCTGGTATTGAGTGCGTGAATTGAACTTTTGATCGGTGTTGAAATGCCAAAAGCCCGCGCGACCCTGTTTTTACTACTGACTGTGGTTATTGATGCCATGGGCATTGGGTTGATTATGCCTGTGATGCCAGATCTTTTGCGCGGTCTATTAGGCGCTGATTTGTCAGAAGCTGCGGTTTGGGGCGGGGTGTTAAGTGCCTCATTCGCGGTGATGCAGTTTTTGTTCGGGGCATTTATCGGCAATATGTCAGATTGGTTTGGCCGGAGGCCTGTTTTACTGACATCTTTAGCGGTGGTCACGGTCGATTATATTGTGATGGGGCTGACGCAATCTATTTGGATATTGTTGTTAGGCCGCCTTGTGGGGGGGGTGGCATCTGCTACGCAATCAACAGCGGCTGCCTATATGGCTGATATTTCATCACCAAAAGAGAAAGCCGCTAATTTTGGCCTATTGGGGGCGGCATTTGGTGTTGGATTTATATTTGGGCCGATGTTGGGTGGTATGTTAAGCGAATTTGGGCCACGCGCGCCATTTTTTGCAGCCGCTATTATTGCATTTATGAACCTGATTTATGGTATATTTGTTTTGCCAGAAACCGTTACCGATAAAATTCGCAGACCATTGGAATGGCGTCGGATGAACCCGTTTCGGGCCTTGCGCCATGTGGGCAGTTTACCAGGTTTGGGTAAGTTGTTGGTGATGTTCTTTTTTTATCAGGTTGCCTTTATGGTTTATCCGACAATCTGGGCTTATTTCACCCAAGAGAAATTTGGCTGGTCGGCGCGTGATGTAGGGCTTTCATTGGCGGCATTTGGTATTGGTGTGGCTGTGGTGCAAGGCGGGTTGATACGGCTGATTGTGCCTAAACTGGGTGAATGGCGCACAGTTGCACTTGGGTTGGCGATCGCAATATCGGTATTCATGTGCTTTGGATTTGTGCAACAAGGCTTGGTAATCTATTTGATGATCCCTTTGTCGACCTTGGGCATGATGGCACAACCAGCGTTGCAAGGGATTATGTCACAAGCGGCACCTGATGATGCGCAGGGTGAATTGCAAGGGGTGTTGACGGGTGTGGGGGCGATTGCCAGCATTGTAAGTCCGTTGATTATGACAGGTGTGTTTGGGTATTTCACCCGTAAAGGGGCACTGATCTATGCCCCTGCGGCACCGTTTTATTTGGCGGCATTGCTGGATGCGATTGCTTTATCAATCTTTTTGTGGGCGATGGCAGATCGGAAATAATAAACTAGTTTACTAGTAGAGGTTATTATTGAAAATATAGTGCGAGTTCGTACTTTATTTATCTAATTCGGTATGTTAGTACGAATTAGTACTATAGTGGAGAAGTCACAATGAATCGTCGAAATACACTTAAAATACTTGGGGGCGGGTTTATTGTTTCTGCCGCCGTACTGGGGGGTGCAGGGGCAATGGTCGCCACTCGAAACCCAAAAACTGCACGTTTGCCTTGGGAAAAGGCAGGGGGGTATACGGAAATTCGTCATATCGCTTTGTCATATGCTTTATTGGCTGCAAACCCACATAACCGCCAACCTTGGATTGTGGAATTGGTTGGGAATGACACCGTGCATTTGTGGAAAGACAAAACACGATTGTTACATGCAACTGACCCGTATGGACGTCAGATTAATATCGGGTTGGGCTGCTTTCTAGAACAAATGGTGCTGGCATCGAAGGCCCATGGGTATGATGCTGCTTTGGATGTTTTCCCGAACGGGGAAGACGGGCCTGTTGCAACTGCAGTATTTAATAAGGGGGCAATGCGCGATCCGTTATTTGATTATATTTTAGAACGTCGATCTTGTAAGAAATCTTATGAAGACCGACCTATTTCACTCGAGCAGGTTGCGAAATTAACGCCATACGCAGATGTTGTGATAGAAAGTAACAAGGTTGCTGCAGTAAAAAAGATTACATGGGACGCACATGTAATTGAAGCGATAACACCGCGTACTTGGAAAGAAAGCGTCGACCTTATGCGCCTAGGGGTTAAGGAAGTTGATGCTAATCCAGATGGGATCAGTCTTACAGGTGGTCTGATGGAAATAATGACCTCTACGGGTATTTTAACGCGTGAAGGTAGCTTGGATACGCAAAGCACTGGTTTTAAGGAAGGCATGAAAATGTTTCATAGATTGCTACACGCAACCCCCGCATATGCATACCTGACTTCAAAGGGAAATACGCCCAAAGATCAAATTGCTGTTGGGCGGCAATGGGCGCGGTTGAACTTAAAGACAACGGAAATGGGTCTGTCTTTGCATCCAGTCAGTCAGGCCTTACAAGAGTACCCCGAGATGGATGGGCAATACCGCCACATCCATGATTTACTTGCAAAACCGGGTGAAACTGTTCAGATGTTGGGGCGGTTGGGATATGGGCCAGAAACGCCGCAATCACCGCGTTGGCCATTGGAAGCAAAGTTGAAGAATGGATAAAGACCAGACACCGCTTTATTTTCAGTTTTTTACCGAAATTGGTATTTTGAACCAATTAAGCAGGGCGGGATTTGAAGCTTGTTTACCTAAGGGTATAACACTTGCGCATTTCAGTGTGCTTAATCATCTGGTGCGTCTTGGGGACGGGCAAACGCCTTTGCAAATTGCAAGGGCGTTTCAACTGCCTAAAACGACCATGACACATACGCTATCTGTTTTGGAAAAACGCGATCTGGTTGTGATGCGTCCGAACCCAGAAGACGGGCGTTCAAAGTCGGTTATTCTAACCGATTTAGGGCGGAAGTTCCGCGATGATGCAATTACTGCGTCTGCACCCTATTTTACCAGTTTTGCAAAACAATTTCCGCCCGAAAAGCTAAAGGATGTTTTGCCTATATTGGCAGATATGCGCGGCTTTTTGGATGAAGAACGTAACAGATAGGTTGTGCAGCTTAAGCTTCTTCCAGCCGGTCTGTGGCTGGGGCAGGCTTGGGTGAAAGTTGGCTGACTTCCTGATAAAGTTCTTCCGATAATTCAGTTCCCATTGCGGCCAAAGACGGTGCCAGTTGCTTTGTCGTGCGCCCAGATATGATCGGGGCCGTAATGGTTGGGTTCGCCTGCACCCACAGCACTGCCAATATGATGGGTGAGACGCCCAGCTTAGCCGCTAAAATCGATAGATCGCTGGCTGTTTGGTACATCCATTTAGGGCTGTAACGGGCGTTATATTCTTCATTCTGAGTCAGCCTACCGGATGCGGTGGTGCTGTCATATTTACCAGTTAGAATGCCACCCCCAAGAGGTGAATAGGGGGTGACAGCGATATTTTCAGAGGCACACATTGGTAAAAGTTCAACCTCGGCTTGTCGTTTAACCAGATTGTACATTGGTTGAATGACATCAATGCGAATGCCAAAGTTTTGAGCAATAGCTTGGGCTTTCATCACTTGCCATGCGGCATAATTAGAAACACCTAGCATTTTGATTTTACCACTTCCAAGAAAACCTGCGACGGTTTCAAAAACCTGTTCAAGGGGTGTTTCTGTATCAATGCGGTGCAAAAAATAGATGTCCAAGTAATCAGTGTTCAGGCGGCGCAGGCTGTCATCAAGTTGGCTTTGTAAATTGGCACGTCCCGTCCCACCACCATGACCGCCCTTTGAGGTGATGATGAGCTGCTCGCGTTCTTTGGCGATCAACCTGCCCAGTATTTCTTCTGATTTTCCGCCTGTATATGCCCATGCGCTGTCAAAGAAATTTATGCCAAGTTCGCGGCAAGCATTGAAGCAGGCAGCACTTTCTAATTCATTAGAGCCGCCACCGAATTGCATGGTGCCAAAACAAAACTTGGATGCGGGGGTTCCGTCGAGTGATACGAATTGTGGCATGGTGAATTCCTTCAAGTCTTAGATGAGTTTGATGCGTAGTTTAACGATTTTCCATTCCCATAAAAGTCTTTAGATTTGAAAAGCTTACTGAAACAAAAAAAGCCCGCCATTAAGACGGGCTTTCAAAGTTGTTAATGTTGGGGTTTATTGCGGTACTTCGCCGTCAATTCCTTCGACGTAGAAGTTCATGCCAGCTAATGTACCGTCATCAGCTGTTTCGCCGTCTTTTAGCCAAACTGAACCGTCTTGTTTGTTCAATGGGCCCGTAAAGCTGTGCATGGTGCCAGCGGACAGAGCATCTTTGATTGCTGTGGCAGACGCTTGCACGTCGGCTGGTATCTTGTCAGAGAATGCGCCAATGCCAACCATGCCAGGCTTAATGCCGTCCCATGTATCGGTTGATGCCCATGTACCGTCCATAACTGCTTTTACGCGGTTTACATAGTAAGGAGCCCAGTTGTCGATGATCGAAGACAGACGTGCGTTCGGGCCAAACTGGATCATGTCTGACGCTTGACCGAAGGCATAAATGCCTTTTTCTTCAGCAATAGTCATCGCTGCCGGGCTGTCTGTGTGTTGCATGATGATGTCGGCACCTTGGTCGATTAGGGCTGTTGCGGCATCTGCTTCTTTACCTGGGTCAAACCAAGTAAACACCCAAACGATTTTCATCTTCACATCAGGGTTAACTTTTTTGGCAGCGATATAGGCCGCATTGATGCCACGGATAACTTCTGGGATCGGGTAAGATGCGATATAACCAATGGTGTTAGTTTCGGTCATGTTGCCTGCGATGTGGCCAATCACTGTGCGGCCTTCATAGAAACGCGCAGAATATGTAGAAACATTATCAGAGCGTTTAAAACCTGTGGCGTGTTCGAACTTCACGTTCGGGAACTTTTTGGCCACGTTCATCACGTGATCCATGTAGTTGAAAGATGTGGCGAAAATTAAATCGGTACCTGACAAAGCCATTTGTGTCATCACGCGTTCACTGTCAGCACTTTCGGGAACGCTTTCTACAAATACAGTTTCAACGTTATCACCGAACGCTTCTTCGACGGCTAGGCGTCCCTGATCGTGCTCATATGACCAGCCAAAATCACCTGTTGGGCCAACATATATAAACCCGACCTTTACTTTTTCAGCGGCATGTACGGCCCCTGATAGGCCCACGGCAAGAGCTGCCCCTGTCAGTAGTGTTTTAAGTAACTTCATTTTATTCTCTCCTTATTGGTAGGATGCGCAGTGCATCCCTTATATGTCGCCCTTAACTAGAGGCGTGAAAAATCCGACCCAAGCAGGCCGGGGCATTCAGGCTGGCGCGTTTCTTGTCCGAAGACATAATCACCAGTACGATAATGGTCACAAGATAAGGTGCCATAGATAGGTATGCGACTGGGATATTGGCCCCAGCAGCTTGTAAGTTCAACTGCAAAACCGTGATGCCGCCAAAAAGATATGCACCAAGGATGATGCGCCACGGTTTCCATGAGGCAAAGACGACAAGTGCCAATGCAATCCACCCTGCGCCTGCGGTCATGCCTTCGGTCCATTGTGGCACGCGCACCAATGACAGGTAAGCCCCGCCAAGACCTGCCATTGCCCCGCCAAACAAGATTGCCATGATACGGATGCGGATCACTTTATACCCAAGCGCGTGGGCTGCATCGTGGTTTTCACCCGCGGCACGCAATACCAGTCCGCCACGTGTGCGGGTAAGGAAATACCAAACGGCCGCGATAATAATCAGCGAGATATAAATCATGTAGTCATGTGAAAAGATCAGAGGGCCAATTACGGGAATATCAGACAGAATGGGTATATCCAAATGGCCGAATTTGGGCGGTTTGACGCCTGCATAGCTGTGGCCCAGAAGGGCGGCAAAGCCCAAGCCGAACAAGGTCAAGGCAAGGCCGGTAGCGACCTGATTGGTCAGCATGTATTGGGTAAGCACCGCGAAGATAAATGAGATCGCGGCACCACCTGCCATGGCAGCTAGAAAGCCCAACCAGGGTGAGCCAGTTTCAACCGCTACTATAAATCCGCAGATTGCACCGATGATCATCATGCCTTCAACACCAAGGTTTAAAACACCTGATTTTTCCACCACCAGCTCGCCGATAGCGGCCAGTAGAATAGGGGTTGCGGCAACCATCAGGCTGGTGATTAATGATACGGAGGAAATGGTTGAAAAATCCATTATGCCACCTCTTTCTTTTTAAGTCGAATTCGGAAGTTAACAAGAATTTCCACCGCTAGCATGAAGAACAACAACATGCCTTGGAAAACCTGCACAGATGCGGCAGGCACGGACAGTTGGAATTGTGCCAACTCACCACCTATGTAAGTCAGGGCCATTAAAAGACCTGCGAACAAGATGCCGATGGGGTTCAAGCGACCCAAGAACGCCACGATAATCGCGGTAAAGCCGTAGCCCAGCGGAAAGTTGGTGGATAGCTTGCCTGCGGGGCCTGTGACCTCAAACAATCCTGCCATGCCAGCCAGCCCGCCTGATATGCCAAGGCAGATCGCAATGGTTATGTTTGGGTTTACGCCCGAAAACTTGGCGGCGCGCGGCGATTGACCTGCGGTGCGTACTTGAAAGCCAAAGATGTGATGCTTTAGTAATATGTAAGACACGATAACAACAGCCAGCGTGGCCAATACGCCCATGTGCAGCCCCGTGTTGGCGATCAGCTCGCCGTTATAGGCAGATGGGTATTCGTTGAAATTGCGGCTGACGGGGAAGTTCATGCCAACTGGCGACCGCAACGGCCCTGTGACCATTGCACCTAGGAAGTTTATCGCCACATAAACCAACATCAACGATACAAGAATTTCGTTGGCGTTGAATTTTATCTTAAGGAAGGCGGGGATCATCGCCCAAAGAAAGCCGCCGACGGCCCCTGCTAAAATCATGAGCGGAAAAATCAACACACTTTCAGTGGGATAAAATGCAAGGCCTACGGCACCGCCCGCAATACCCCCCATAATGAATTGCCCTTCGGCCCCGATATTCCAGATATTGGCGCGGTAGCCGAATGACAGGCCCAAAGCGATGGTGATTAGGGGGGCGGCTTTGATAAGCAACTGGGGTCTTGTGTAACTGGCCACGACATCATTGAATATGGGATCCCAAAAGATGATGCGAATAGCCTCAAACGGGTTTTTGCCAAGGAAGGCGAATAATATGCCGCCTGCGATCATGGTTAGGACAACCGCCAAAACGGGCGTTAAAATCACCATTGCCTTTGACGGGATCGGTCTGCGTTCAAGTTTAAACATGTTCCACCTCGGTTCCGCCCATCATCAGGCCGATTTGTTCAATAGTTATGCCCTGCGTGGGGCGCGGGGCAGATAATGTGCCTTCGGAAAGAATGGCAATATTATCGGAAATTTCCATCAACTCGTCCAAGTCTTGGCTAATCACAAGAACTGCCGCCCCGTTTGTAGCCAAATCAAGAATGGCGCTACGAATGTCGGCAGCAGCTGCCGCATCAACGCCCCAAGTGGGTTGATTGACAACGAACACATCTGGCTTTTGCAGAATTTCACGCCCGATGACGAATTTTTGTAGGTTGCCACCTGATAATGAGCGGGCCGTGTTTTCAGTGCCCGGTGTGCGCACATCAAACTTTTCGATAATGTCGCGTGCAAAGGCAAGTGTAGCGGCGGTTTTAATCATGCCGTTACTGGTCAGGTTTTGCCGCATGGCACCTGTCAGAAAAGCGTTTTCACTTAACGACATATCTGGGGCTGCGGCATGGCCAAGCCGTTCTTCGGGGGCGGTCAGAAGACCGCGCTCACGCCTTGGATTAGGGCCAAGCTGGCCGATGTCTTCGCCTTTTAGCTGGATCGCATGTGGGGGTGTCAATTCTTCGCCAGATATGGCCAGTAGCAATTCATCTTGCCCGTTGCCAGCAACACCGCCCACACCCAGAACCTCGCCTTCGTGTAGGTTGAAAGTAATTTCCTTAAGGCTGGTGCCAAACGGGTCTTTTGATTGCAACCACAGGTTATGCAGTTCCAACAATGCCGCCCCGTGGCGGGTGTAATGTTTCTTGGGCGTTCTTAAAGTTTCGCCCACCATCATTTCTGCCATGCTTTTGGCGGTTTCATCTTTGGGAACGCATGTTCCAACCACCTTGCCACGTCGCAGAATAGTTGCGTGTTCGCAAAGCGCTTTAATTTCATCCAATTTATGTGAGATGTATAGGATTGAAGTGCCTTCATCGGATAAAAGGCGCAGGGTTTTGAATAGCACTTCAACCTCTTGCGGTGTCAAAACGGATGTGGGTTCATCCATGATCAGCATTTTAGGGTTTTGTAGCAAGCAACGTACAATTTCCACCCGTTGGCGTTCGCCTGCAGACAGATCACCGACCATGCGAAACGGGTCAATGGTCAACCCGTATTTACCGGATACTTCAATAATGCGCTGGGTCAGATCGGCGGTTTCGGGTGCGTTTTCCATACCCAACGCGATGTTTTCGGCAACGGTTAAAGCATCAAACAATGAGAAATGTTGGAACACCATTGCCACACCGCTGGCGCGTGCAGCACGCGGTTCTGGCGGGGCGAATGGTGCGCCATGCAACATCATGGTGCCGCTGTCTGGCTTTACCAACCCGTAGATCATTTTGACCAGTGTGGATTTTCCAGCACCGTTTTCACCTAAAAGTGCGTGAATTTCGCCCGGCCCAATTTCAAAGCTGACATCATCGTTGGCGATGACCCCCGGATAGGCCTTGGTCAGTCCCAACAGGCTAAGTAATGCAGTCATATTTGGGCCTCCTTTTGTGCCGTCACGTTTGCGCATTCATGTATAAGTGCGCTTGTGATCCCCACGGCAATAGCTTTTGGTTCTTTGCCCAATGATGGATCACCAATGGGGCAAATGATGCGTGATATCTGGGTGCTACTATGCCCCAAAGTGCGCAGTTTTGTAATAAATCTTGTGCGTTTTGTTTTTGATCCGATCAGACCCACCGTTTTGAAACTGTGGCTAAGGATTGCATGGCAAAGTTCTAGATCAATCGCGTGGGAATAGGTCAGAATATAGTGCTGCGCATCATGTGGTGCATGTTTGACCACAAGCGCAGGGTTTAGTGCTACAAGTTGGGTGACATTTTCGGATATTTCAGCAGGAAAACGGTCGGCACTTGTATCAACCCAAGTAACGTCAAACGGCAGGCCTTGTAGCGTGTCAATAATGGCGCGTCCAACATGCCCAGCACCATAAACCCAGACGGGCTGCAAAGGCTGGCTGATAGGTTCAACAAGCCAGCTATCTTGCAGGTGGGTGTCAGGTGTTTCAGTGCCGTTGCGCAGTTTGGTTTGGATGCGCTTAACCCAAAGTGGTTCAGGCGTATTTGGCTTTACCGTGCGGGCGTAAACCGTGTTTGTATCTGGCAGGTTTGCTTGTGTAAAATACTCGGTGACAAGTGTTACAGATCCGCCGCAACATTGGCCTAAATTTGGGCCAAGCGGTATGCGTTGTACATTCGTTAATGAATTGTTTTTCAGCTTTTTTTGTGCATTATCAATAGCTTGGTATTCTAATGCACCACCGCCGACTGTACCTGAATACCCTGTGCCCCAAACCAACATAGACGTACCTGCCTCACGCGGGGAAGAGCCTTTGTGATCAGCGATTAAAATACGCGCAACATGCCCGTGGACCTCTACCGCTTGGGTTAGGGATGAAAGGTCAAAACTCACCAGCTTTCCCCTTTCAGGCGTGTGATGGTTTTCAGCACTTCTTCGGGCGTTGCAGGTGCATTTATCGCAGGATACTCACCCGTTGTAGAACACCCGCTGATCGCGTGCGACAGGGCCACCCAAGCAGAAATACCCAACATGAAAGGCGGCTCACCCACGGCCTTGGATTTGTAAATGGTATCTTCAACGTTTTCGTTTTCAAAAAGGGCCACGTTGAACATTTGTGGACGGTCCGAACAGGCGGGGATTTTATAGGTGCTGGGCGCGTGTGTGCGCAAGCTGCCTTTGTCATCCCAAACCAGTTCTTCGGTGGTTAACCAACCCGCACCTTGTACATAAGCACCTTCGATCTGGCCAATGTCCAATGCAGGGTTTAGGGATTTTCCTGCATCATGCAATAGGTCTGTTCGCAAGATGCGATATTCGCCTGATAGGGTGTCGATGACAACTTCGGTTACTGCCGCACCATATGCAAAGTAGAAAAAAGGGCGACCTCGACCAGCCATGCGATCCCATTTGATTTTGGGTGTTGCATAAAATCCTGTGGATGAAAGCGAGATACGGTTCTGATAGGCTTGTGATACGGCGTCTTTGAACGGCATTGAAGTATCGCCAAAACTGACTTGGTTGTTTGCAAATTGCACGTCTTGATCTGGGGCCAGAAAATCAGCGATGCGCTTTTTCAACGTCTCACATGCATTTTTAACCGCCATACCGTTCAGATCGGCCCCTGATGATGCTGCCGTGGCGGATGTGTTCGGCACTTTGCCAGTGTCAGTCGCGGTGATTTTCACATGATCCAACGGAATGCCAAGCGTTGTTGCCGCCACTTGCGCCACTTTGGTGAACAGGCCTTGGCCCATTTCAGTGCCGCCATGATTTAGCTGCACAGAACCGTCTGAATAGATATGCACCAAAGCGCCAGCTTGATTGAGGTGCGTCAGGGTAAAGCTGATGCCGAACTTAACAGGTGTAAGCGCTATGCCGCGTTTCAGAATACTGTTGGGATTGTCCGCGTGATCTTTTTGGATTGCAGCATACCGCGCGTCATAATCCGAGGTTTTGCGCAACTCACCCACCAAAGGTGTTATCACGCTATCTTCTATCGTCATATGATAAGGTGTGGTTTGTCCGTTTTCATAAAAGTTAACACGGCGTACATCCAGCGGGTCGCAACCCAGCTTATGGGCGATGTGATCTACCACGCGTTCGATCGGCACCATGCCTTGGGGGCCACCAAAACCGCGATAGGCGGTGGCAGACTGGGTGTTGGTTTTCAAACGGTGCGAAATAATGCGCGCATGTGGCAGGTTATAGGCGTTGTCTGTGTGCAGCATGGCACGATCAGCGACAGGGATCGACAGATCAAGCGCCCAACCGCAGCGGGCATATTGGTGCATGACAAGAGCCTGAATTTTACCGCTTGTGTCAAAGGCTACTGTGTATTTCAGGCGGAAATCATGGCGTTTTCCCGTGATAATCATATCATCGTCGCGGTCGTAACGCATTTTGCATGGGCGGCCTGTTAGTTGTGCTGCAACTGCACAGGCGACAGCCAATGCATTGCCTTGGCTTTCCTTGCCACCGAAACCACCGCCCATACGGCGTATTTCAACGCGCACAGCGTGGAAAGGTTTGCCAAGGGCAGCTGCCACTTTATGTTGGATCTCGCTTGGGTGCTGAGTGGAAGATTGCACCACCATATCGCCATTGTCTTGTGGTTGGGCTAATGCGGCTTGGCCTTCCAGATAGAAATGTTCTTGCCCGCCCAATTCAAACGTGCCTGTAACGGTTTGATCTGTCCCGTATTGAGCCAGAATACCCTCTGGCTCACCTTTCAGAAAAGTAAGCGGTTCTTCGAATTTACTGTCTGCGGCAAGGGCATCATCAATCGTTAGGATTGCAGGTTTTTCGGCAATCTTAATCTGGCCCAAACGCGCGGCTTTGCGTGCAGCCAGATGGCTGGTGGCAATGACACAAAAAATAGGTTGGCCTATGTAATGCACGGTGCCCGTTGCTAAAAGCGGTTCATCATGGGCTGAAGGGGACACATCGTTTTCGGCAGGCAGATCATCTGCTACAAGTACTTTGACCACACCGTCAGCGGCTTTGACCGCATCAAGGTTGATCGATGTGATGGTGCCATGTGCGACGTCCGACATACCAAACGCCAAGTGCAATGTGTTGGCAGGCATTGGCGTGTCATCGACATAACGGGCTTTACCAGTGACATGCATTAGGGCTGCGTCATGCGGGGTGGGCTTGGTGACACTCATGGCGTTGTCTCCAATACTCGGGGCGCATTTTGGGTATCTTCAAGAAAGTAACGTTGCAGCATGTTTTGCGCCGCTTTCAAGCGGTATTCTTTTGATGCGCGCATATCTGACATCGGGGTGAAATCCTGCGCGAATGCGGGCAGGGCGGTGGTGATAGTTTCCTTTGTCCACGGTTGACCCAATAGGGCGTTTTCGACATGGGTTGCGCGCTTTGGTGTGGCTGCCATACCGCCGTAAGCGATTGAACAACAAACAATTTTTTCGTCTTCGATATGGAAGTTAAAACAACCTAAGACGGCGGAAATATCTTGGTCAAAACGTTTGGTCAGCTTGTAGCATTTCAAACGATCTGTCTGTGTAGGTATAAAAATACTTTCTACAAATTCACCTGCAGAACGGTCTTGTTTGCCATAATCGACAAAGAAATCCTGTAGCAGTATTTCGCGGCGGGTATCACCCTTGCGCAAGGTAAGTGTAGCCCCCAACGCGATCAATGCAGGCGGGCCGTCCCCAATGGGTGAGCCGTTGGCGATATTGCCACCGATGGTGGCAGTGTTGCGGATTTGGGTAGATGCAAAACGGCGCAGCATTTCGGCAAAATCGGGGTGGATAGCTTCGGTGGCTTTGCGTAATGCGGTTATGGTGACACATGCACCAATGCGCATCCCGTCCTTTGTGGTCTCAATCTGGCACATATCTTTGATTTGCGAGATGAAACAAACAGTATCGAGTGCGGCAAGTTTCTTGGTGACCCAAAGTCCCACATCTGTCGCCCCGCCGATCAATGTGCCGTCGGGGTTCGCTTCGTACCACGCGGCAAGCTCATCAGAAGATTGCGGGTGGATTGCATTTGTCTTCAGGGCATCTAATGCTTTTGCATCTTTGCCCAGCCAGTCAGGTTTTGCCACTTCTTCAGCGGCAACTGCGGCGCGGATAATTGGGGCGTACCCCGTGCAGCGGCAAAGGTTTCCTGCTAGTTGGTCATCATGATCTGTGGCGCCATTCGCGTGGGCTGTTGTCATCGACATGATGAAACCAGGGGTGCAAAAACCGCATTGGCTGCCATGTTTTTCGATCATCGCTGTCTGTACCGGGTGCGGTGTGTCGCCTGTTGCAACGCCTTCTACCGTGCGTACGGATTTGCCGTGAAGTTGTGGTAAGAATAGAATACAGGCATTCATTGAGCGGTGGCTGTCGCCATCGCTGACCATCACGGTACAAGCCCCGCAATCACCTTCGTTACAACCCTCTTTGGTACCAGTCAGGCCCCGCGTCTCACGCAGGTAATCCAGCAGTGTGTGCGTGGGCGGCACATTTGACACTGTTGTTGTCTTTCCATTTAGAAGAAACGAAATTGACATGATACCTCCCCGAATCGGTCAAAATATGTGCCTGTATAGGAGCACATTATTGTTCTGTTAGCTTGGCGGGTTTGGTGAAAATTTGGAATACCATATAATAGAGAAGCACTTTCAATAAAATCCATATAATAGTATTAGTACAGGCTTCACGCTTACATCACTTCACGATACCCAAGTGCATCCATAAGATCTGTATCAACCTTGCGGTATATATACTCTAAATCCCTTTTTTTATGGTCTGTTTTCAGTTTGTGATATTTATAGCGACGCTGGTAATCTTCAAACCGCATATTGTCTTTGGCTTTAACCGAGCGACGAATGTTGCCGTATCCCGCTGTGATCTTGGGGATATAGTCTGCAATCCGATCCATCTGGGCTTCAAAACCAGATAAAATATCCTCATATCGAATGTGGATGACGTTTTCCGCAACTTCCATCACCCGAAGGTATTCGTGCATTTTGCGGTTCCACAGTTCTATCGGGTTATCTAAAGCGACGTCGCCAAGGTTGTCACGTGTGGCAATCGGCCATTCGGATGTCAGAAATTTTTCAAAGGAAATATCTTGGTCTGAAAGCATAGGGTTTTCAGGGCGTGCGTGCAAAGATGTCAGGAAATGCACAGGGTGTTTTGTAAGCAATATGAATAAAGTGCTTTGTGCGTGCGGTGCCGCCCGGATCACATCTATTGGCGGGGCTGCATGTTTCCATCCGAAATCAGAATAAAGAATGCGCTCATGATATTCGTTTTGCAGCCGATTATTATGAAACGCACGTTCTTTGGGTTTATAGGTTTGCAAAACCAATCGTAACACGCGTCTATCGACCCCGAATTCACCGCGTAAATTATCGGTGGCGAAGTTTTTCTCTATCAGTTTTCCTAGATAAGTCGCCCCAGTGTTGCGTTCGCCAAATATTTTGGTGAAAAGACACGTCATTCGTTTGTAGCCCCCTGTTGGCAACTGTCTTATTGAATATTGATAGACAGATTAAAAACAGACTTAAACAGTGAGTTTCATTTTGCAACCGCTTTCCCTGAATTGAAAGCTACGTTAGGGTTGTACCATGACCAATCAACCCCGATTCATTCACCTGCGCGTTCACACTGCCTATTCCTTGTTGGAAGGGGCGATACAGCTGAAAAAATTGCCTGGCATTTGCATTAAAGCTAAAATGCCTGCGGTGGCCGTTACTGACAAAAACAATTTGTTTGGCGCATTAGAGTTCTCAGAAACGGCGGCAAAAGAAGGTGTACAACCGATAATTGGGTGTCAGTTTGATTTAAGCTATGCCACAGTCGTGCGCCCTGGTGAAAAACCGCCAGCTTTTAAGCCGATTGTTCTGCTGGCGCAAAATGAATCTGGTTATATGAACCTGATGAAGCTGAATTCTTGTGCGTTTCTAGAAGCGGGTGATGCTTTGCCGCATGTCACGCTAGATCAATTAGCGCAGTTTGCTGATGGGCTGATTTGTTTGTCGGGTGGCGCACTGGGGCCGTTGGGCCAACTGATACAAGACGGCCAATCGGATAAAGCGCGCGCACTGGTGGAACGCATGGCAGGAATTTACCCAGATCGGCTATATATCGAGTTGCAACGCCATCCTGACGGCGATCACCCACGTACGCCCGTGGAAGAATTGACCGAAAGCCCTATGATTGCTTTGGCTTATGATCTGAACCTGCCGCTGGTCGCGACGAACGACGTGTACTTCCCCAAACGCGATATGTATGAAGCCCATGATGCGCTGATCTGTATCGCTGATGGGGCTTATGTGGACCAACAAAATGATCGCCGCCGCCTGACGCCTGAGCATTATTTCAAATCGCAAGATGAAATGGTGAAGCTGTTCGCTGATATACCAGAGGCGATTGAAAACACAGTAGAAATTGCCAAACGTTGTGCATTTAAAGTGTATAAACGTGATCCGCTTTTGCCGAAATTTGCTGACAATGAAATAGAGGAATTACGCCGCCAAGCCAATGAAGGCCTGAAAAAACGGCTAGAGGTTATACCCCACGCGGTGAGTGTGGAAGAATATCAAGCGCGGCTGGATTTTGAGCTGAAGATCATCGAAGGTATGGGGTTCCCCGGCTACTTTTTGATCGTCGCGGATTTCATTTATTGGGCCAAGGAACACAATATTCCTGTGGGGCCGGGGCGTGGCTCTGGTGCGGGCAGTCTTGTGGCCTATGCGCTGACCATTACCGACCTTGATCCCTTACGTTATTCGCTGCTGTTTGAGCGGTTCTTGAACCCCGAACGGGTTTCGATGCCTGACTTTGACATAGACTTTTGCATGGATCGGCGTGAAGAGGTGATTACATATGTGCAGGAAAAATATGGCCGCGATAAAGTGGCACAAATCATCACCTTCGGCGCACTTTTGTCCAAGGCGGCGGTGCGCGATGTGGGCCGCGTTTTGCAAATGCCATACGGGCAGGTTGATCGCATCTCGAAACTGATCCCCGTAGAAGGAGTGAAACCAGTTTCTATAACCAAGGCGTTGGCGGACGAGCCGCGTTTGCGTGAGATGGCCAAAGCCGAAGAAGTTGTTGACCGCATGCTGAATTATGCGGGACAGGTGGAAGGCTTGTTGCGCAATGCATCTACCCACGCGGCGGGTGTGGTGATTGGTGACCGTCCGCTGGATGAGTTGGTGCCTTTATATAAAGACCCGCGATCAGAAATGCCCGCAACCCAGTTTAACATGAAATGGATTGAACAGGCAGGGCTGGTAAAATACGACTTTTTGGGCCTGAAAACCCTGACGGTAATTCAAGGTGCTGTTGATTTTTTGGCTGATCGTGATGTCACCGTTGATATTGGTGCGATTGATCTGGAAGATCAGGCAACCTACGATCTTTATGCATCTGCCAAAACCGTGGCGGTGTTTCAGGTGGAAAGTAGCGGCATGATGGATGCGCTGCGGCGCATGAAACCCACCTGTATCGAAGATATTGTGGCCCTTGTAGCCCTATACCGTCCCGGCCCGATGGAAAACATTCCGATGTTTTGTGATGTAAAAAACGGCCGCGCCGAACGTGAATTGATGCACC
Source organism: uncultured Paracoccaceae bacterium (assembly GCA_913061275.1). Lineage (GTDB taxonomy): Bacteria > Pseudomonadota > Alphaproteobacteria > Rhodobacterales > Rhodobacteraceae > Amylibacter. The sequence goes on from CAJXSR010000011.1 coordinate 97,845, forward strand.
CGTCCATAGATCATCTTTTGGACGAAACCCAAGGTATTATCGTTTACCAAGAACAGGTTATGCAAATAGCGCAGGAAATGGCGGGCTATTCACTGGGCGGGGCTGATCTGTTGCGCCGCGCGATGGGTAAAAAAATCCAAGAGGAAATGGATAAGGAAAAGCCGAAGTTCTTGAAAGGTGCGGCTGAAAACGATGTGGACGCGAAAAAAGCCAATCAGGTTTGGGATCTACTGGATAAATTTGCCAACTACGGTTTTAACAAATCCCACGCGGCGGCCTATGCGGTTGTGTCGTATCAAACGGGTTGGCTAAAGGCCAATCATCCTGTGGAATTCATGGCCTCGGTGATGAATTGCGACCTGCATCTGACCGATAAACTGAATGTCTACCACCAAGAGGTGAAGCGGCTGGAAATCGAAGTGATTCCGCCGTGTGTAAACCGTTGTGACGCAAAATTTAGCGTTAAAGACGGCAAAATAGCTTACGCGCTGGGCGGCCTTAAAAACGTGGGCGCCGAAGCAATGCGGTTAATCACGGATGCACGCGATGCGGGTGGTGAATTTTCTGATCTGTTCGATTTTGCACGACGGGTGGATTTGAAACGTATCGGCAAACGCCCAATGGAAATGCTGGCCCGTGCAGGTGGGTTTGATCTGCTGGATGGCAATAGGCGCAAATGTCTGGAAAGTGTCGATCAACTGGTGGCTTATTCGGCGGCCACACACGATGATCGCAACTCTGCCCAAGGTGGTTTGTTTGGCGATGCGGGTGAAGCCCTGCCAGCACCGCGCCTGCCAATGCCAGAGGATTGGTTGCCAAATGAACGGTTGGGCCAAGAACATACTGCCATCGGGTTTTACCTGTCGGGGCATCCGCTGGATGACTATGCGGGCGCTTTGAAACGCAAAAATGTGCTGACACTGGACGAGTTGCACCAAAAGGCGGCTGGCGGCACGGTTGTCGCAAAAATCGCAGGCTCTGTTGCAGGTAAACAGGAACGTAAATCGGCACGTGGTAACCGCTTTGCATTCGTGCAACTATCTGATCCTACTGGATTATATGAGGTAACAGTATTTTCCGACACGCTGGAAAAGTTCCGCGATCTGTTGGAAGCAGGGCAAAATGTGGTGTTGTCGGTTAAGGCCGAACTGGAAGCGGATCAGTTGAAATTGCTGGCCCAAGGCGTGCAAGCTGTGGACGCATCCGTGGCCGATGCAGCCACGATGGGGTTGAAGATTTATGTCAATGACGAACTCGCCGTAGGCTCGATTGCGACACGTCTAGAAGAAGTTTCCAAAGGGGCAGGCATGCGCGGTCGCGGCCCTGTGCATCTGGTACTTGTGCATCCCGACCTGCCGGGCGAGGTTGAGATTGCCCTGAAAGACGAATACCCACTGAACCCACAAGTGAAGGGTGCGTTAAAGCATATTCAAGGGGTGCAGATGGTTGAGGAGTTTTGAAGCAACACAATGGATAAGTTTCTACCAAAATCAAACAATTTCAGCACAAGGGTGAAAGACAGCTTTGCCCGCCAAACAGCAATGCATACATTGGGTATCTACATTGATACAGTGCAAGCGGGTGAGGTCACTTTATCGATGCCTTATAGCACGGCCCTATCGCAGCAACACGGGTTCATCCATGCAGGCGTTATTACAACTGGAATGGACAGTGCCGCGGGCTACGCGGCCTTTTCCCTGATGGCAGATGATGCCGCCGTTTTAACCGTAGAGTTCAAAGTAAACCTTCTATCCCCTGCAAGGGGTGATCGATTTTTATTCAAAGGAACCGTCATAAAGCCTGGCCGCAACATAACCTTTACCGAAGCCAAGGCTTATGCGGTGAATAAGGGCCAAGAAAAATTAATCGCGACGATGAGTGCCACAATGATGGCTGTTGTTGGGCGTGACGAAATTAAGGGATAAAGTACCTTATATATCCCGCGCCATAGCATAAAATTCATCGTTTGGGCGCATGCCCGTGACATTCACCATACGGTTGCTTAGTCCAAAGAATGCGGTGATTGCACCGATGTCCCAAATGTCTTCATCGGTAAAACCGTGGGTATAAAGCGTGTCATAATCATCCTGCCCCACCTCATTACTTCGCACACAAACCTTCATGGCAAAATCCAGCATCGCTTCTTGGCGTGGTGTAATGTCAGCTTTGCGGTAGTTCACTGCCACCTGATCGGCGATCAGGGCGTTTTTGGCGCGAATGCGCAGCACAGCACCGTGTGCTATAACACAATACAAACACCCGTTTTCATTCGAGGTGGCCACGATAATCATTTCACGATCGGCCTGTGACAGGCCACTTTCCTTGTCCATCAGTGCATCGTGATAGGCGAAAAATGCGCGAAACTCATCAGGGCGATGGGCGAATGTCAAAAACACGTTCGGCACAAAGCCTGCCTTTTCCTGCACCGCCAAAATGCGTTCGCGAATATCTTCGGGCATGTTGCTAATTTCAGGCACGGGGAAACGGCTAACGGGGTGTGTCATATCAATCCTACCAATGGGGCGGGGGTTTATCGCCGACTGCAATACCAGACATGGCTTGCGCCTCGGCCTCAGCCGCGCGTTGCATCAGCAACTGGATGCGCGTTTCAGCCTGTTCCAGACGGTTGGCTTGCTCTGCTATAATCCTGTCTCTTATACACATCTCCGAGCCCACGAGACAGGCAGAAATC